>NZ_JBXWOE010000029.1:0-1170 GCF_059610725.1 Ruegeria sp. CDSC045 | reverse complement strand
CTATGCCGTTGCTTCCAGCCATTTGCTCAGCACTTGAAGCGGATAGCCCTTGCCATATCCATGCCCTACGCCTTCGGTTTGCCAGCCACCTATCTGGTCGACGATGTCGGACGGACACTCGACAGCGCGAAGCCTGTCACGCATCGAATGACGAAAGCTGTGCATGGTGCAACGGCTCGGTACATATGGCTTCATCCATTTGTTCAACGCGGCACTGGCAGAATTAGCGTTCGTGGTTTTCGATTTGTTGTACCGGGGAAAAGCGAACTGGCTGTCAGTGTTCTCAGAGAGCAAGCGCTTGGCGGCCCATAGTGACGCTCCGACCAGAGGCACCTTTCGGTTGCTACCTGATGTCTTCAGCCGACGCCAAGGATGCTCTTGAACAACTACGTGAGGCACTGGGTCATTCAGCTCGAAATCCTCTTTGAGCAAACCCGCAGCTTCTGCAAGCCGCATCCCTGTGTCCGAGACCAGAGCAACCAGCCATCGCAAGTCGTCATCAAGGGACCGGCATTTGGACTGCAGAGAGCGGATCGCTTCGATTGGCATAGGTTCACGATCTTCGACACCGGCACTTCTGTCGTAGTACACACCAGCGAATGGGTTGGTCAGTGTGATACCGGCTTCAGAAGCAGCGAAGTTGATGACTGATCTGACGGTCCCAAAGATGCGGGTGATACTGCTACCCGCTAATTCTCGCTTCACCAGCTCGTCGCGAAACGCATTGGCATCCGCCTTGGTATAGCTTCTGATGTCTTTGTCCCCGCAGACATCCAAGACATAGCCACACGATCGCTCAGCAGCCCTGTGGAAGGTGATTGGACGTCCTTGCCCCTTCAGCTGCAGATAGACTGACACGGCTTCTGAGAGCTTTACAGCGTCGACGCTGGCGCGATCGGTGCATGACATCGAAGACCCAAAGTCGACCGCAGCTCCCATCCTCAGAAGATGCTTGCCCGGCAGGTCTACGTCTTGGATACGTAGGTGATACCAGTGTTCATCAAGTTGCTGAGCTGCTCTTTGCGCTCGGGACTTTGCGACCGCTGCTGATCTTGTCCGCAGCGAGAAGGATATTTTTCCGGTGGTATAGTGGTGATCGAGGTCCTTCGGAACCCGTCGTGTGAAGTAGAAGACCCCTGCTTTCACAAATGAGAAGGGAACGGTTTTGTT
>NZ_JBXWOE010000028.1:0-1192 GCF_059610725.1 Ruegeria sp. CDSC045 | reverse complement strand
CGTCCTCGCCATTTGCGGCCAGACCGTCGACCACTTCGATGATCCAGTCGGCGATCTGGCGGAACTCGGCCTCGCCGAAGCCTCGGGTGGTGCCTGCGGGGCTGCCAAGGCGGATGCCGCTGGTCACCATCGGTTTTTCGGGATCGAACGGGACACCGTTCTTGTTGCAGGTGATATGCGCCCGGCCCAGTGCCTTTTCGGTCGCGTTGCCTTTGACGCCTTTAGGGCGCAGGTCCACCAGAACCACATGGGTGTCGGTGCCGTGGGTGACTGTGTCCAGCCCACCTTTGATCAACTGGTCCGACAGGGCCTGTGCGTTGGTGACCACCTGGGCGATGTAGTCCTTGAACTCGGGTCGCAGTGCTTCGCCAAAGGCCACGGCCTTGGCCGCGATGACATGCATCAGCGGGCCGCCCTGAATGCCAGGAAAGATGGCCGAGTTCACTTTCTTGGCGATCGCCTCGTCATTGGTCAGGATCATGCCGCCCCGCGGACCGCGCAGGGTTTTATGCGTGGTGGTAGTAGCCACATGCGCATGCGGGAAGGGCGATGGGTGTGCGCCTGTCGCGACCAGACCGGCGATATGGGCCATGTCGACATGCAGATAGGCGTCGACCATATCCGCGATCTCGCGCATGCGGGCAAAATCAATGATGCGCGGAATGGCCGACCCGCCTGCGATGATCAGCTTGGGCTGATGCTCTTTCGCCAGCGCTTCGATCTGGTCATAGTCGATCTGGTTGTCCTGTTTGCGCACACCGTAATGGACGGCGTTGAACCACTTGCCCGACTGGTTGGGTGCGGCGCCATGGGTCAGGTGGCCCCCCGCATCCAGGCTCATGCCCAGGATGGTGTCGCCGGGTTTGATCAGTGCCTGGAACACGCCCTGGTTTGCCTGAGAGCCAGAGTTCGGCTGGACGTTTGCAAAGCCGCAACCGAACAGCTGCTTGGCGCGGTCGATGGCCATATTTTCAGCGATATCAACAAATTGACACCCGCCATAGTAACGCCTGCCGGGGTATCCTTCGGCGTATTTGTTGGTCATCACCGAGCCCTGCGCTTCCATCACGGCAGCAGAGACGATGTTCTCGGACGCGATCAATTCGATCTCGTCGCGCTGACGGCCCAGCTCGGACGTGATCGAGCCGAACAGCTCTGGGTCGCGCGCTGAGAGAGACTGGGTGAAAAAACC
>NZ_JBXWOE010000027.1:0-1226 GCF_059610725.1 Ruegeria sp. CDSC045 | reverse complement strand
AAAGGGCGCCGGATGGGCGCCCTTTCCATTTGATCATTCGCTTGCGCGAATTACTCGACGATTTTCGACACAACGCCGGCGCCGACGGTGCGGCCGCCTTCGCGGATGGCGAAACGCAGGCCGTTTTCCATCGCGATCGGTGCGATCAGCTCAACTTCGAACGACACGTTGTCGCCGGGCATAACCATCTCGGTGCCAGCTGCCAGGGTCACGGTGCCGGTCACGTCAGTTGTACGGAAGTAGAACTGCGGACGGTAGTTTGCGAAGAACGGCGTGTGACGGCCACCCTCTTCCTTGGTCAGGATATAGGCTTCGGCTTCGAACTTGGTGTGCGGTGTAACCGAACCCGGCTTACACAGAACCTGGCCACGCTCAACGCCTTCACGGTCGATGCCGCGCAGCAGCGCGCCGATGTTGTCGCCCGCTTCTCCACGATCCAGCAGCTTGCGGAACATTTCAACACCGGTACAGGTGGTTTTCTTGGTGTCGCGGATGCCGACGATTTCGATCTCGTCGCCAACATTGATCACGCCACGCTCAACACGACCGGTCACAACTGTACCACGGCCCGAGATCGAGAACACGTCTTCGACCGGCATCAGGAACGGCTGGTCAACAGCGCGCTCAGGCGTCGGGATGTACTCGTCCACGGCAGCCATCAGCTTGCGGATCGATTCTTCGCCGATTTCCGGGTTGTTGCCTTCCATCGCGGCCAGTGCCGAACCGGCAATGATCGGAATGTCGTCGCCAGGGTAATCATACGAGCTCAGCAGCTCGCGGATTTCCATTTCAACCAGCTCCAGCAGCTCTTCGTCGTCAACCTGGTCAACTTTGTTCATGAACACGACCATGGTCGGGATGCCAACCTGGCGGCCCAGCAGAATGTGCTCGCGGGTCTGAGGCATCGGGCCGTCAGCCGCGTTCACAACCAGGATCGCGCCGTCCATTTGCGCCGCACCAGTGATCATGTTCTTGACGTAGTCGGCGTGGCCGGGGCAGTCAACGTGGGCGTAGTGACGCGCGTCGGTCTCGTATTCCACGTGGGCCGTCGAGATGGTGATGCCGCGGGCCTTCTCTTCCGGCGCGCCGTCAATCTGGTCATACGCTTTGAAGTCACCAAAATACTTGGTGATCGCTGCGGTCAGCGTCGTCTTGCCGTGGTCAACGTGCCCAATCGTGCCAATGTTGACGTGCGGCTTATTACGCTCAAACTTTTCCTTTGCCAT
>NZ_JBXWOE010000026.1:0-1356 GCF_059610725.1 Ruegeria sp. CDSC045 | reverse complement strand
TTGATATACGTTCTTTAATTGAGCAGCAGCTCTCGGTGAGATTAGTCCGGTATCGACCACCTGCAAGGTTCTTTCCGAAGTCATCCTATTGGAGCTTCATCTCGGCGTTCAAGGCATCAACCCCCTAAGGTTTCATGCGCGGTCTGGATTGTGAGCCGCATGTAGATCGAACGGGTTCGGTCGACAGCCTGCCGTGTTGGTCGGTACGGCAACTCGTGAACGGGAAGTATGCTTGTTCTCTCGGCTATGCCTCCTTCATTTGAAAGGTTGAACCGTTTGTCCAGATGGCGTGCATCAGGACAGCGAGTTTTCGCGCCAGGGCAACAATTGCTTTCTTGTGGCTGGTACGGGCTTTAAGAGATCGAGCCCATCTCTGGAGTTCCAGCCCCTTGCCCGGTTTCACGCGGTTCAACAAGCTGCTGGCGGCCTCGTAAAGTGTTGAGCGCAGCATGGGATCGCCGCGTTTCGATATTCTGCCACCATAGTCGATATCCCCTGACTGATATCGCCGGGATGTTAGGCCGAGATAAGCACCGACCGATCTTGATTTTGCAAATCGGCGCGGGTCATCAATCGTTGCAACATAGGTCACGGCACTCACGGGACCAACGCCTGGGATCGTCATCAGTCGTTGGCAGGCCTCATCGGTTTTCGCGTGGCGCACCATTTCTTTGCTCAGGGCTGCCGCTTGCCGCAGGGCTGCTGTCCGCAAGTCGAGCAAAGGCAGGATGACACTGGACAAGACCGGCCGATCTTTCAGGATCGCGTGGACCCGTTCTTCGTAGGTTTGAAGATGCTTGGGCAGCCGAAGCCCGAAACTGGCCAGCAAACCACGGATGGTGTTTTCAACATTCACACGTGATTTCAAAGCCACCTCCCGGGCTTTCAACAAGGCTCGCCGCTCTTGGGCGATCCGGCTCTTGACCTCGACCTTCCTATAAAATCCTGTCCGCGCCAGCTCGGCCAACATGGCAGCATCATTGGCATCGGTCTTGTTATGCATCTGGCTGAGAACCGCATGCGCCTGGCGCGCGTCAATGCACACCATCGGCAGGCCCCGATCCGACAGCTCGGTATAAAGCCAGTTCGCCATTCGGCCGGTTTCCAGGACGACGCATTGGATGGAGCCACCATATTTGTGCAGCGCCTGACAGATTACATCAGGGTCCGTCACTGTCTTAACCACAAACACGGTGGCTCCGTTCTCATCACATACGCACATCGAAGTCTCGGCCTTCGATACGTCCAACCCGACAAAACACTGTTCCATTTTGCTCTCCTGTCATTGTTCCGGTGCCATCATGCACCGGCCAAGAGAGCTGTCGCTCAATTACTCAGAGTCTCATCCATTCGCCA
>NZ_JBXWOE010000025.1:0-1533 GCF_059610725.1 Ruegeria sp. CDSC045 | reverse complement strand
GATGTTTTTTCTCAAAGCCTTGACGTGTCATCGCAATAAATCTGACCGACAGATCGCCAAATTGAATGCACACACAGCGTTTCAAACACGCTCAACCGAAAGGAACCAAGAAATGAAAAAGGCACTGATTTCCTTCGTCACCGCGTTCGCCATTGTTCTGAGTGCTGGAATGTCCATGGCGCACCCGTTGGATGGCTACGACCACCAAACTTCCAAAGCGGCTGGCCCTGGCTTCCATTTGAACTCAGAACTATCGAGTTCCGACCCTTGTGATTCATGCACTGATGCATGGGGATAAACTTTAACAGCGGATGCTTTGGACTGCGTTTGAGACGATGAGCATCCGCTTTCTTGCCCCAGCCTGCAATGTTAACCGATTTGCACATCCTGAGGTCGACCTAAGCGGTTCGAGCACTGCCCGGAGATTGGCCCGTCCAAGTCTTGTAGGCATTGCTAAACGCCGCTTGATCAGAATAACCAAGCGCAAAAGCAATCTCAGGCAGACTTAGCTTGGGGTCATCAAGATACTGCTCTGCCAGCCTTGCACGGATGTCCTTTAGCAGTTGTTTGTAAGTTGTGCCTTCCTTGGCAAGTTTGCGCCCAAGTGTGCTGATGCTCATCCCCAGTGTCTTCGCGATATCATCTTGTGTTGGAGCGCTAAAAGACAGTCGCGACGTTATCTCGCTCTGCACCAAAGAACTTGTTTCACCTATTACTGGCGGTAAATCGTTCATCAACGTTTGCACATGTTTTTCAAGGTGCAGAAGCAATGCGGGGTCCGTATCCTTGATCGGGATATCCATCACTGCTTTATCGAACAAGATGCCGGGAACTCTTTGTTTCTGCTTGATATTGACTGACAATGCACTAGAGATTTGGGTCCGCTTTTCTTCGGTCAATTCATGCGGAAAACGTATCTCAAGGACTGGCAAAGGCGTCTCAGCCGCAATTTGAAGGCTGGTCAAAAAAGCAGACATTCGAAACTCATTGTGAGCTCCATCAGAGCGCATCAGTTCAGCGATGGAGTCTATCTCCAGAAACATGCCACGTTCTTCTTCATAGAAGGACAGTTTGGCAAAGCCCCGAGCCAAGCGAGCATAGTTCACTGCCTTCTCGATTGCCTCGCCAACGGTCGGAGAGTTCAAAACGACATAGCTGAGGAGTGTAGTCTTTCTGGGGTTGAAGGTTTTTCCCGCAGTGATCGCAAACAGGGGGTCTCGGGTCTCTTGCACTGCAAGCTCCAAGAGTCGGAGCTCATTGCGAACATCAACAAAATCCGGCGGAGTTTTGTGACAATCAACGGGTAAGTTGGTCGATCTCAGAAGCGCAACAATATCTGAACCACGGTTTTCCAGAAGCCTGGCTATGTGATGCACACCAAAACCTGGAACATTCCAAGATTGGCCGTCAGAACTCACTTTGTCCTCTTTCATGCTCATATGCCGCCCGAGTCTGAAGTACCCTGCAAATCAGGGCGTTTTGTGGTTTAGGTAACAATAAGCAGGGTCCAAAAGCCATGCCAAGAAATCGTTT
>NZ_JBXWOE010000024.1:0-1924 GCF_059610725.1 Ruegeria sp. CDSC045 | reverse complement strand
GGACCGGTCACACAATCCCTTCCGTCTACGAGCTGCATCAGCAATGGCACCGGAGTGTCGTGTCACCCAACGGTTCAGCGTGGTGTGGTCAACCGAAACGCCACGCTCGGCCATGATTTCTTCCAGATCACGATACGAGACGCCGTATCGAACGTAGAAGAACATCGCAAAGAGGATAACATCCTTCGGATATTGTGCGCCTTTGAAGGAGATCATGAGCTGGCATTCAACTGGTGAATACGGTTGGCTGGCCACCGCCTAACCTGCCCAGCTCCAAGGGTAAAAAGTTTGCAACAGAACCTTCATTCCGGTCGACTGCTTCATGAGTGAACAACAGGATCTCACTGATCGCAGTGCCGCAGGTGCGAGGAGAATGGACAGTGTTGCATGAGGCAACTGTGTCAGACCGTCAGCTCCAGCAATGCGGCGATGTATCGGTCTGCAAACTGCACAGCTACATCCCGGGTCTGAAGCGGAGAACAATAGCCGAATGACAGGCACACGCCCGCAGGTGTTGTTACCACAGCGACCAGTATCGGATGGATTCCGTGATTCTGGGACGGCATCATCAGGAGCTCAGAAAAGCCGACAGGGCGCCCTGCGAGTGTTTCAAAATCGCCTACATCGGTGACACAGATTCCCCCACTAAAAACCGGGCTAGCTGCCGTCATTTGTGCGACCTGAGCGCGGGTTGATTGCAAGGGCAGGTTTGCGTCCATCAAAAGCGATGGCCCCCTGTTTTCTTCGAATTGTGATTGCAATGCGCGCGCAATGTCGATCATCTCAAAGCTACGAAACTTGGGTTCCAGCAACAGGCTAATCCCGGCCACGTATTCGCCGACCGCATCTGCTGGAATAGGTGGGAAGCAGTCATCTCGAACATCTGTGGGAGCAACAATCCCAGTCCAACCCGTCCCTCTGGGCAGGACGTCGGCGGCCTTTACAGCCGCAGCGCCAAATGCTGAAGCGAGATGCAGACCATTCCGTTTCAGGTTCGTATGGATCGCTTCCAGAGTTTTGGGTAGCAGCATTCTCAGGAACGCATGCGGTCTGCGTTTGTCGCTATCTGCAGCAGCGGCAACCGGCCAATTGGTTTCTTCTGGCCAGGCCGTCAGTATTGATCGGTCGCCCACATGCCCTTTTGCCGCCAACCCCTGTTCTACGGGTGCGGTTATTTGTTTTTGGTCGGGCGTCCAATCTTGCGGACTGCGCAACAGGCAGTCCAGGTCATTCAGAATAACCAGCGCAGACCGCCCATCTATGCCTCCGTGATTGGTGACTAGCATGATCCAGGTCACTCTGCCACTGGTGTCAGTCAGCAAAAGCGCCCGCCAAGAGGCAGCCGTCACATCCAGAACTCGGGCCGCTTGAGCCGCATAGGCCTCTTCCAGATCAAACGAGTCGGCAACTTCCATCACGACAATTTCGATTCCGTCGAAATCCACATCTGTTGCCCAATCAAGCGTCTTGCTCACCTGGAGCCTGGCTCGCATCATCGGGTGGCGATTGTGGATTTCTCGCAAGGCAGTCATCACGTCGGCTGCCGAAGGCAGAGTGACAAACCTGGCTGCGGCAACCAACTGGATCCCACCATTTCCAAGGCGGATGAGTTCGGCAGGCTCTGTCGCAAACTTTGGCCGGTATCTTGCACCTTCGTGCGGCTTGATCCAACTGGTGGATTGAATGCGACAACTTTTAGGACTGCCCAATGATCGACTTCAAAGGTGCGCACTACCCACAATCTGTGATCCTGTTCGCAGTCTATTTCTACGTTCGCTACGGCGTCTCGTACCGCGACCTGGAAGAGATCATGGCGGAACGTGGTGTGTCGGTTGATCATGCTACTTTGAACCGGTGGGTGGTAAAATACTCGCCTGCGGCCGCTCGCGTGGCAAAGAAACGGAAGGCCAACACTGCTGAATCG
>NZ_JBXWOE010000023.1:0-2778 GCF_059610725.1 Ruegeria sp. CDSC045 | reverse complement strand
CGGCGAGGCCGAGTTCCGCCAGATCGCCGACTGGATCATCGAAGTGGTCGACGGTCTGGCCGCAAATGGCGAGGACGATAACGGTGAGGTCGAGGCCAAAGTCAAAACCGAAGTCGCAAACCTCTGCGCCAGATTCCCTATCTATCCAAACTTGTAAACTGAAGGACACCAACCCATGAGCTTTCATTCCATCGAACAGGCTCCTGCCCGCCTAAACCGCAGCGAACTCGCCGTGCCTGGCAGCCAACCCGGAATGTTCGAAAAGGCCGCACAATCGGACGTGGATGTCATCTTCCTTGATCTGGAGGACGCCGTCGCGCCGGACGAGAAAGAACAGGCCCGCAAAAACATCATTGAGGCTCTGAACGACATCGACTGGGGCAGCAAGACCATGTCGGTACGCATCAACGGGCTCGACACGCATTACATGTACCGCGACGTGGTGGATGTGGTTGAACAGGCTGGCGAGCGACTTGATCTGATCATGATCCCCAAAGTCGGCACCGCGGCAGATGTCTATGCCGTCGACATGATGGTCACGCAAATCGAGGATGCAAAGGGGTACAAAAAACGCATCGGATTCGAGCATATTATCGAAACTGCGTTAGGGATGCAGAACGTCAGTGAGATCGCGGCGGCGTCGAAACGTAACGAAAGCCTGCATTTCGGCGTAGCCGACTATGCCGCCTCGACCCGCGCGCGGACGACTATTATCGGCGGTGTTAATCCGGATTATTCCGTTCTGACTGACGCCGATACGGACGGAGGACGCCTGACCCATTGGGGAGATATGTGGCACTATGCGCTTGCCCGCATGGTTGTGGCTGCCCGCGCCAATGGTTTGCGCCCAATCGACGGCCCATTTGGAGACTTCCAAGACCCGGACGGCTACAAAGCCGCCGCAAAGCGCGCGGCAGTATTAGGCTGCGAGGGCAAATGGGCCATCCATCCCAGCCAGATTTCACTGGCAAACGATGTTATGTCGCCGGGCGACGCCGAAGTCACCAAGGCACAACGCATTCTCGAAGCAATGGCCGAAGCCGAAGCAGCGGGAAAGGGAGCGGTTTCGTTGGATGGCCGCCTGATCGACTATGCTTCGATCCGTCAAGCTGAAGTTATGGTTGAAAAGGCCCGTCAAATCGCAGCAGCATGATCGCCTCATGACTTTACAATCGTCCATGTCTCAACGCGATTGTGCCGCCAACATATTTGCCGAAGCCATAGCCGCGGCAGATCCGGCGGTATCCCTGAGCAGACGGCTGCAATCAGCCCCATTGCCTGCGCCCAAACAGGGTGGGCGCAGCATCCTAATCGCGATTGGCAAAGCGGCCCCAGCCATGATGGCGGAAGCCTTGCAAAACGTTCAGGGTGATCATGTCGCTCTGGCCGTGACCCATTCCGAAAACCAAGCGGTCGTACCCGGTGCAACTGTGTTGAACAGTGCACACCCCGTTCCGGACGAACGGGGCCTCAAAGCCGGTCGCCAGATCATTGATCTGCTCAGCGCAGCACGCGAGCAAGATCAGATCATAGCGCTGATCTCTGGCGGGGGATCGGCCCTTGTTCCGGCACCTGTGGACGGATTGTCCCTATCGGATAAGATTGTGGTCAACGAGCTCTTGTTGTCTTCCGGATTGGACATCGTGCACATGAACCTGGTGCGCCAGCATCTGAGCCAGCTCAAGGGCGGAGGGTTTCTGCGACACGGTTCACCTGCACCGGTCACAGCCTATATTCTGTCGGATGTGATCGGAGATGACCTGCGTGCCGTTGCCAGCGGCCCCACTTCTCCACCCATCGGAACCCAAGCCGATGCCCGCAGGATCTGCATTGGGGCTGGCATCTGGAAGCGTCTGCCCCAATCCGTGCGGGACCATCTTGAACACAGCGTTCCTGAACAGACGATAGCAGTTGAAGCGACAAATCATCTGATCGGGTCGAACACGATAAGCCTTGAGGCTGCGCATCGCTGTGCGGCGCAGTTTTGTCGGGCTGAAATTGCATCCAAAGCACTGACAGGAGACGTGTCCGACGCTGCACGTCAGATTCTGCAAGCGGCCCGTTCTGTGGCTTCCGACCGCCCGGTCGCTCTACTTTTCGGAGGGGAGACAACCGTCCGGCTGCAGGGTTCGGGTCTTGGTGGGCGCAATCAGGAACTAGCGCTGCGCGTCGCCCAACTGGCGCAAGGGGAAGCTATTCCCGGCAACTGGATTTTCCTCAGCGGTGGAACAGATGGCCGTGATGGTCCGACCCCCGCAGCGGGTGCGATTGTGGATGTGGGAACATTCGACCGTATCCGCAATGCGGGGCAAAATCCGTCCACGCTGTTAGCAAACAACGACAGTCACCGTGCATTGGGACTATCGGGTGATCTTCTGATGACTGGTGCGACCGGAACCAATGTTGCAGATATCCAAGTATTGCTGCTTGGGCCTGAAGCTTGAGCGCGCGCTAAACTTGGCGGGCATCAGGTTGATATAGCGTCAGAGATGTCGAATTGGAAAGTAATGCCTGAATCCGTCGAGAAAGGTCCGATTCATGCGATAGTCTGATTTCAAAGCCATAAAAGAGGCGTTTGTTCCAATGTCACAGGCGATGTTTTAGGCTCTGACGGAAGGATATAGGCATTATTTTTGCGGGATGTTTGGCGTTGATCGGCGTGTAAGTAATTGTAATTTTCGTTCTAAAGTTGCTTTTTTGGAGTAGGGTTTGAACCTTTGGCCTTCAGGTTATGAGCCTGACGAGGTGAAGACGTTAAGCAATTGATCCAGTGGATCA
>NZ_JBXWOE010000022.1:0-2990 GCF_059610725.1 Ruegeria sp. CDSC045 | reverse complement strand
GACCGAAACCCAATGAGCTATAAATCTGACATCGAAATTGCGCGTGAGGCGAAGAAGAAGCCGATTCAGGAGATTGGTGCGAAGATCGGCATCGAATCTGCTGATCTTCTGCCCTATGGCCATGACAAGGCAAAGGTGAGCCAGGACTTCATCAATTCGGTTCAGGGCCGTGAGGACGGCAAGCTGATTCTGGTGACGGCGATCAACCCGACGCCTGCGGGTGAGGGTAAGACGACGACGACTGTGGGTCTGGGTGACGGTTTGAACCGGATCGGCAAGAACGCGATGATCTGTATCCGTGAGGCTTCGCTGGGCCCGAACTTTGGCATGAAGGGCGGCGCTGCGGGTGGTGGTTACGCGCAGGTTGTTCCGATGGAAGAGATGAACCTGCACTTCACCGGTGACTTTCACGCCATCACCAGCGCCCATTCACTGCTGTCGGCGATGATCGACAACCACATCTACTGGGGCAATGAGTGCGAGATCGACATTCGCCGTGTAGCGTGGCGTCGTGTGGTCGACATGAACGACCGCGCGCTGCGTCAGATCACGGCCAGCTTGGGTGGCGTATCGAACGGTTTCCCGCGCGAGACCGGCTTTGATATCACCGTGGCCTCTGAGGTTATGGCGATCCTGTGCCTGGCCAATGATCTGAAAGATCTGGAAAAGCGGTTGGGTGACATCATCGTCGCGTATCGCCGCGACAAGACAGCCGTGTATTGCCGCGACATCAAGGCCGAAGGTGCGATGACGGTGCTGCTGAAGGACGCGATGCAGCCGAACCTGGTGCAGACGCTGGAAAACAACCCGGCCTTTGTGCATGGCGGCCCGTTTGCCAACATTGCACATGGCTGTAACTCGGTCATTGCGACCAAGACCGCGCTGAAGGTTGCTGACTATGTGGTGACCGAAGCGGGTTTTGGGGCCGATCTGGGCGCCGAGAAATTCATGAACATCAAGTGCCGCAAAGCGGGTATCGCGCCGTCGGCTGTGGTGCTGGTCGCCACCGTGCGTGCGATGAAGATGAATGGCGGTGTGGCCAAGGCTGATCTGGGTGCGGAAAACGTCGACGCGGTCAAATCGGGCTGCGCCAACCTGGGTCGTCACATCGAAAACGTCAAATCCTTTGGCGTGCCGGTTGTGGTTGGCATCAACCACTTCGTCACCGATACCGACGCAGAAGTGCAAGCCGTGAAAGACTATTGCTCTGACCACGGGGTCGAAGCGGTTCTGTCGCGTCACTGGGAGTTGGGGTCGGAAGGTTCGGCGCCGCTGGCCGAGAAGGTGGTCGAAATCGTCGAAGGGGGCACAGCGAACTTTGCGCCGATCTACCCCGACGATATGCCGCTGTTCGAGAAGATCGAAACCATCGCCAAGCGCATCTATCGCGCGGACGAGGTTCTGGCCGACAACAAGATCCGCAACCAGCTGCGTGAATGGGAAGAAGCCGGTTACGGCAACCTGCCGGTCTGCATGGCCAAGACGCAATATTCCTTCTCGACCGATCCCTCGTTGCGCGGCGCGCCCACCGGCCATTCGGTTCCGGTGCGCGAGGTGCGCCTGAGCGCGGGTGCCGGATTTATCGTGGCGGTCTGTGGTGAGATCATGACTATGCCGGGCCTGCCGCGCAAACCGGCGGCCGAAAGCATCTGCCTCAATGACGCAGGTGAGATCGAGGGCTTGTTCTAAGTCGCCAGATAAGACATCTCGTGATCCGGAGAATGCTCCGGGCCACGAGGAGATCACGATGCCCACTCTGACACCGCCGCAAGACTGCGCAACGATGCAGGATCTGCGGATTCAGATCGACCAACTGGACCGGCACCTGATCGAGATGCTGGTGAGGCGCGCCAGCTACATTGATCGCGCGTCTGAGTTGAAGCCGGGCGAGGGCCTGCCGGCCCGTATTCCGGATCGTGTTGAAGAGGTGGTGCAAAAGGTGCGTGCCAGCTCTCAGGCGGCGGGGATGGACCCCGATCTGGCCGAGACGCTGTGGCGCATTCTGATTGACTGGTCGATTGCGCGTGAGGAACGTGTGCTCGGCAACGACTGACTGACCGGGCGCCCCAAGCGCCCGATCCGTTTTTGGGAAGAAGGGATCGAAGAATGGTAGCGCAGGTTATCGACGGTAAGGCCTTTGCAGCAACGGTGCGGGCACAGGTTGCCGATCAGGTTGCAAAGCTGAAGGACGAAAATGGCATCACCCCCGGTCTGGCCGTGGTTCTGGTGGGCGAAGACCCGGCCAGCCAGGTCTATGTCCGCTCGAAGGGCAAGATGACCGTCGAGGTCGGCATGAACTCGTATGAGCACAAGCTGGATGTGGACACCTCCGAGGCAGACCTGCTGGCACTGATCGACAAGCTGAATACCGATCCCGCAGTCCACGGCATTCTGGTGCAGCTGCCGCTGCCCAAGCATCTGAACGAAGATCTGGTGATCAATTCGATCGACCCGGCCAAGGATGTCGACGGGTTCCACATCTCGAATGTGGGCCTGCTGGGCACCGGTCAGAAATCGATGGTGCCCTGTACCCCACTGGGCTGCCTGATGATGCTGCGAGATCACCACGGCTCATTGTCCGGAATGGACGCGGTTGTGATCGGCCGCTCGAACATCGTTGGCAAGCCGATGGCGCAACTGCTGCTGGGCGACAGCTGCACCGTGACCATCGCGCATAGCCGCACCAAGGATCTGCCCGATGTTGTCCGTCGCGCGGATATCGTTGTCGCCGCTGTGGGCCGCCCCGAGATGGTGCCCGGCGACTGGATCAAGGAAGGCGCCACGGTCATCGACGTGGGCATCAACCGCATTGAACGCGACGGCAAGAACAAGCTGGTTGGAGACGTGGATTACGCCAGCGCCGCCGAACGCGCCGGAGCAATCACCCCCGTCCCCGGTGGCGTCGGCCCCATGACAATCGCATGCCTGCTGGCCAACACCCTGACCGCCGCATGCCGCGCAAACAAACTCCCAGAACCAGAAGGCCTGAC
>NZ_JBXWOE010000021.1:0-4448 GCF_059610725.1 Ruegeria sp. CDSC045 | reverse complement strand
TTACTCTGCGGCTTCTTCGTAAGCGTCCATTGGTGGGCATGTGCAGATGAGGTTTCGGTCTCCGTATGCGTTGTCGACGCGGTTGACGGGGGACCAGTATTTGTCGACGCCCATGGAGCCCGGGGGGAAGCAGGCCTGTTCGCGGGTGTATGGGCGGTCCCAGTCGCCGACCAGATCGCGCACCGTATGGGGGGCGTTTTTCAACGGGTTGTTCTCCGCATCGATCTTGCCGTCGATGATGTCCTGCGCCTCGGCCCGGATGGACAGCATGGCGTCGCAGAAGCGATCCAGCTCGTCCTTGGGTTCCGACTCGGTGGGTTCGACCATCAGGGTTCCGGCCACCGGCCAGGACATGGTCGGCGCGTGGAAGCCGGAATCGACCAGTCGTTTGGCCACATCGTCGACGCTGACATGGGCCGCCTCATCCAGAGGACGGGTGTCAAGGATACATTCATGCGCCACCCGGCCTGTTTCCGAGGTGTACAGGATCGGATAGGCGTCCTGCAGCCGAGCCGCGATATAGTTGGCGTTCAGGATCGCCACTTTCGTGGCCTGGGTCAGACCCGCACCGCCCATCAGCAGCACATAGGCCCAACTGACCGGCAGGATCGACGGAGACCCAAACGGTGCCGCCGAGACCGGACCGACGGCGGTGCCGTATTCCGGGTGGCCGGGCAGGTGTTCCTCCAGATGCGCCTTGACGCCGATCGGACCCATGCCGGGGCCGCCACCGCCATGCGGGATGCAGAAGGTCTTGTGCAGGTTCAGGTGGCTGACATCGCCGCCGATATCACCGGGGCGCGACAGGCCGACCATGGCGTTCATGTTGGCGCCGTCGATATAGACCTGACCGCCGTGATCATGGGTGATCTGGCAGACCTCCTGGACGGTGGTCTCGAACACGCCATGGGTCGACGGGTAGGTAATCATGCAGGCGGCCAGATGGTCGGAATGCTTTTCCGCCTTGGCGCGGAAATCGGCGACATCAATGTTGCCCTTCTCATCCGCTTGCACCGGCACCACCTGATAGCCCACCATCTGGGCCGAGGCCGGGTTGGTGCCATGGGCCGAAGTGGGGATCAGGCAGACATTGCGGTGCCCTTCGCCGCGGGCGAAGTGATAGTTGCGGATGGTCAGCAGGCCTGCGTACTCGCCCTGCGCGCCCGAGTTGGGCTGCTGCGAGATCGCGTCATAGCCGGTGATCTGGCACAGCTTGTCGTTCAGATCGGCAATCATCTCGTGATAGCCCTGTGCCTGATCTTCGGGGCAGAACGGGTGCAGATTGCCGAACTCGGGCCAGGTGACCGGGATCATCTCGATCGTGGCGTTCAGCTTCATCGTGCACGACCCCAGCGGGATCATCGCCCGGTCCAACGCCAGGTCGCGGTCGGCCAGACGGCGCATATAGCGCGTGATCTCGGCCTCGGCCCGGTTCTTGTGGAAGATCTCGTGGGTCAGATATTCGCTTTCACGCAGCGCGTAATCCGGCAGGCGGTATTGCTTGTTCGAGCTGTCATCCGCCCGATCGATGCCGAAAGCACCCCAGACGGCCTCGATGGTCTCGGGCCGGGTCTGTTCGTCCAGGCTGATGCCGACCTTGCTGTCGCCGACCTTGCGCAGGTTGACGCCGCGGGCCACGGCGGCCTCCATCACGACATTCTGCAGATGGCCGACCTCGACCGTGATGGTGTCAAAGAACACTTCCGGTTCCACGGCAAAGCCCGCCTCTTCCAGACCAGCCGCCAGGCGCGAGGTCTTGCGATGCACCGATTGCGCGATGGCCTTGATGCCATCAGGGCCGTGATAAACCGCATACATCGACGCAATGACGGCCAGCAGCGCCTGCGCGGTGCAGACATTCGAGTTGGCCTTCTCGCGGCGGATATGCTGTTCGCGGGTCTGCAGCGCCAGGCGATAGGCCTTGTTGCCCCGGCTGTCGATGCTGACGCCGATGATCCGGCCGGGCATCGACCGCTTCAGCTTGTCGGTGGTCGCCATATAGGCCGCGTGCGGGCCGCCATAGCCCATCGGCACGCCAAAGCGCTGGGTCGAACCGATGGCGATATCCGCGCCCATCTCGCCGGGGGATTTCAGCAGTGCCAGCGACAGGATGTCGGCGGCAACGATGGCAATGGCTTTATGTTCATGCAGCGCCGCGATCTCGGCGGTGAAGTCGCGCACATGTCCATGCGTGCCGGGATACTGGAAGATCGCGCCAAACACCGCGCCCGCGTCCATCGTATCCGGATCAGCCACCTGTACGTCGATGCCCAGAGGCTCGGCGCGGGTTTTGATCACCGCAATGGTCTGCGGGTGGCAGTTTTTATCGACGAAGAAAGCCGCGTTATTGGCCTTGGACCGGCCACCGCGCTTGGCCATCGCCATCGCCTCGGCAGCAGCGGTTGCTTCGTCCAGCAGCGAGGCGTTGGCCACGTCCAGCCCGGTCAGATCGCTGACCATGGTCTGGAAGTTCAGCAGCGCCTCAAGCCGGCCCTGGCTGATCTCGGGCTGATAAGGCGTATAGGCCGTGTACCAGGCCGGGTTTTCCAGGATATTGCGCAGGATCGGCGCAGGCGTGGTGGTGCCGTAATAGCCCTGACCAATCAGCGAGGTCAGAACCTTGTTCTTGCTCGCCACCTCTTTCATGTGGAACAGCGCATCGCGCTCGGTCATCGCCGGACCCCAGTCCAGCGCTTCCTTCTGTCGGATCGCAGGGGGGACGGTGGCGTCAATCAGCTGATCCAGCGTCGTGAAGCCGATCACCTTGAGCATGTCGCGCATCTCGGTCGGGCTGGGCCCGATATGGCGACGGTTGGCAAAGTCATAGGCTTCGTAATCGGTGAGTTTGAAGGCCATGTGTAGCGCTCCTCAAGGAATGTCTCGCCCAGCCGCTCTGGCAGATGCCTCCGGCGGGAGTATTTGGAAAAAGATGAAGCCCGGGGCCCGGTTTCAGGGCCCCGGAATTGAAGTTACCCGATGAAGGCCTTGTAGCCGGCTTCGTCCATCAGATCTTCCAGCTGCGACGCATCCGTGATCTTGATCTTGTAGATCCAGGCCTCGCCCTCGGGGTCGTCGTTCAGCGCGCCCGGATTGTCGGCCAGCGCCTCGTTGACCTCGACGATCTCGCCATCAACCGGCGCATAAAGCTCGGACGCCGCCTTGACGGATTCGATCACGCCAATCTCGCCACCCTTCTCGAACTCGTCGCCTGCTTCCTGCTGTTCCACGAACACCACGTCGCCCAGCTGTTCAGCCGCGTGTTTGGTGATGCCCAGCGTCGCGGTATCACCCTCGACGGTCAGCCATTCGTGCTCTTCGGAATAATAGGTTGCCATGTTGTCTCTCTCCTGACTTCAACGCTTGTAATTCTGGGTGACAAAGGGGGTGGCCACAATCTGTGCCGGTTGCGGCTTGCCCCGGATGATCAGATTCACCGCCGTGCCCGGTTCGGCATGATCCGCCGCCACATAGCCCATCGCCACAGGTCCACCGACCGTCGGGCCAAACCCGCCCGAGGTGATCTGACCGATTGTATTGCCCTGCGCGCACTGAATGTCCACGCCCTGACGCGCCGGTGCCCGGCCTTCCGGCTTGATGCCCACCAGCTTGCGCGCGGGACCCTCGGCCAGTTCTTTTTGAATGCGATCGGCCCCCGGGAACCCACCCTCTTCCTTGCGGCGTTTCTGGATCGCCCAACCCAGGCTGGCCTCGATCGGCGAGGTGCCCTGGTCGATGTCATTGCCATACAGGCACAGCCCCGCCTCCAGCCGCAGGCTGTCGCGCGCGCCCAGGCCCGCCGCCTCGCAATCCTCATGCGCCAGGAAGGCCTTGGTGATTTCTATCGCACGGTCCTCGGGGATCGAGATCTCGTACCCGTCCTCGCCGGTATAGCCCAGACGCGAGATCCGGCATTCGGCCCCCAGGATGTCGGCAACAACGGTTTCCATGAACTTCAGATCCCGCGCCGCAGGGCAAAGCGCACCCACCACATCCTCGGCCTTCGGTCCCTGCACCGCAACAAGCGCGCGGTCAAAGATCTCGATCACCTCAACCCCGTCCAGATTGTCGCGCATATGTGGAATATCCTGATGACGCAGCGCCGCGTTCACCACCACAAAGAAGTGATCCCCCGCATTCGACACGATCAGATCATCCATGATCCCGCCATCCGAATTGGTGAAAAATCCATACCGCGCCTTGCCAGGCTTCAGTGTCGCATAGGCCTGCGGGCACAGAGCCTCAAGCTTGGCACCAACATCCTCACCCCGCAGGATCACCTGACCCATATGAGACACATCAAACACCGCCGCCTTCTCACGACACTGCGCATGCTCACCCATAATCCCCAAGGGATACTGAACAGGCATCTCCCAGCCCGCAAAATCAACCAACTTCCCACCCAACTCAACATGCAAACCATGCAAAGGCGTGCGCCTAATATCCGTCAT
>NZ_JBXWOE010000020.1:0-4820 GCF_059610725.1 Ruegeria sp. CDSC045 | reverse complement strand
TGAGAAATCGTGCAGTAGTTCCGGTCTCTCCGGAAGAAGAGATGGGTTGATTCTGGGCTCGGATAGATGAGGTCAGGCATGGTCAGTATTTTTCGGACCTGAGGGCAATTCCCGCTTCGGGCAAGCTGAACAACCCCTTCGATGTATCCGAGACGTTGATCCGGAGGCATAGTGTAGAGTGTTTCCGCCATCCTTGCAGCCAGTTCGAAGATCTCGTGTTGATCTCTTCTTACTGAAACACTGTTCGAGGCGTTGGCAGGACTGATTAGTCTTTTTTTGTGTTGCGAATTAGCTTTGCGGCAGTTTGAAGAACAAAACTTTTTGTTACTTCGGTACGGGAAGCTTTCGTTGCATTGGGCGCATTTTCTGAGGGCAAGGGTAGTGGACATAGATTGCTTTCTTTGAGGGCTTCCCCTCAACTGCAAATTGTACACCCAATGATTGTACACGAGGTCCTAACCCGAAGTGTCAGAATACCCGTTGGGGCTTTGAGGGGAAGAGTGGGTGACGCCACAAAAGCGTCGTCAGTACCTATAGGGTAAGTAGCTAAAGATACTCTTGAGACTATAGCTGCAGGGCGGCCTAAAGTTTCGGTTTGCTTGGTAGACCCCACCAAGAATCAAATCTGAAGCTGTTCGTAGTGATGTGAAATTGCTAAACCGCTTCAATTCCAACCAAGCTCCCAGACCAACTATATGCTGGGCTCAGGAGACAGCTACCGCTTGATAGTGCAATGGTGGGCCTTAATCAGAGTAAGATTGAAACTCACACCTTGTTTTCTTGTCGCAGGGACAGCTCGTAGACAGAGGGCGACACGCTAAGTCTGCCTGACTCGGTGTGTTTGAAAGGGTCTTTAAGCACTTCAATCTTTGGCGTTTCGCTAAGAGCTTCTGTAACGATATATACTCTATAACGGTCGCCAACTGTTGGATTTTGTGCAGCTATCCATTCGTTTCGCGTAAGCTCAACACTTGTCACTACCTTGCCTTTAGAAGCTTTCACCTCGATGTAGATTGGAGTTCCGTCTGCTTCGAAGGACGTGATATCCCAGCCAGGAGTCTCTCCCCTTGATGCGTGGTGATCGATCCTCTCAATTAGATCAGCGCGACCTGCTGCCCTTAACTTCTCTTGCTCTGCTTGGAGGGCGACCAACTCTCCAGCATTTCCTACTTTAAGAGAGGTCTGGCTTCGTCGTGTTTCGCTGCTACCAGTTCCTTTGCCCTTGTTATGCTTTTTGGGAGGTCTTGGTACAAAGGGTAAAAGTTTGGGTGCATGGACGGGCCGAGAAACGTCAGCGGTAGCTTCAACGAACTCTTCAACCGTGGGCATCGTAGGGTCTTCGGCAACCCGCTTGTAGAACTCAAGTAAAGAAGTGTATTCCGTTTGAAGTCGCGTTTCATCTGGAAGAGATCCTATCTGATAAGGACGAAACGCCAAGATTGAGCCTACTTCATAACCCCGATACCGTCTCCCAACACGAGAAGAAGATAAATCTATTGCATCGGTGGACATACCTTCTGGTATACCCAAAGGCATCAGCAATGATCTGAAACGCTCGACGCTTTCCTGCAATTTACGCAAGCTCGTCTTGTTCTCACCATGCATACGATCAAACTGGGTCAGGCCGATTTCAAAACACAGGTATACCCGCTTGAGATCTGCGGAGAACAAGTAAACGGGATAGTAACCGTCTTGTGGGGACTTAGTTATTCGGCTGTCGAAAGTAGCGACCCAGGGAGCAGCGGAAACATTTCCAAGCCCGCAAGATCCAGAAAAAATAAGGTGAGTTGAGTCTCCCGCTATCTTCTCCAGGCAAGTTGGAAACTGGGTCTCAACGAGTTGATGAGTCGAGTTGTCGCTATCCGTTGTCTTCGTTGCCTTATAGTCGCTCCAATTCGAGCCCACTGATTGAATTATTTCCCGAATACTCATTCAAGTTCCCATTGGTTTAGTTATCTTTAGGAAACCGCGAATACCTAAATCCGGGCTTTTTTCTCACCAACAAGATACCACGCAATCTGCTCGAAGAATGGTTGGAGATGCTGAGCCCAATAATCGGATCGTAGAAATTTGTGAAACTCTTTAAGTGCTGGTCCGCTGTCAAGGAGAGTGCTGACAACACTGTCTCCAAATCCAGGAAAACTTACATCTGTCAAACAACCTGTGTCGCCGTTTGTATATTTTGATGCCAGCCAGTTTTGGCTTGCACTGTTGGGACACTTCTCTATGAGTTTTTCTCCCTCGACACCTTCTTTAACGTCAAAGTAAAGCCATAGACAATCACCCTGTTCAACTTCATCTTGATCCGCAATCAACTTCTGCAGTTTGTCGAGACGCTTCGGTGAAACACGCGGATAACACTCGCGAAGAATTTCAATTGGAATAAGGTTTTCAATTTCTCGATATGGTGGATTAAAGAAACCTCCAACAAATTCACATTTGTTTGCTTCAGTCTCTGCCTTATTGAAGGTTTCTGAGCGAGCACTTCCTGGAGCAAGCATGTCGTTGTCGCAAATACAAATGCTTACTGCGCCGGCTTGCACCTGCTCTCTAAGTCTTCGGAAAGTTTGATTTCCGCCACCGTGACAAGCATCAAACTCAATCTGCATCTCACGACCGACTACAGTACCCTTACCGAGTACTAACGCGTATACCTCACCATCTGAGTGAGCGTCTTCGAGGATCAACCGTGGTTTTTCGAGCAGTCTGCCGTGCAGCAACTTTCTGTGTCCCACGGTCCAGCTATTTTCCCTTGTGTTAGTCTCGAATTGATCCCCAATTTTTATCTCGACATAGCCTGCTGCCTTAGAAAGAAGTGAAAAATTCTGCGCAGCCGCTTGCGACAATTTCCTAAACTCTGCTCGGTGGAGGTCAGCCAGACACTCTTGTTCTGAGGCAAATTTAGCAAGCTTACGCTGCAAGACAAAAATGTGATTTCCGCACCGACTGGATCTGGCAACTTCAGTGAGTAACTCTTCCATTTCGAATCTCGGAAGCTGCTCGAGTTCATCCGAGGTAATAGCAAACAATATTATCATTTTAGTATGAAAAGAATCCGTAGGGCCAAGACTTAAGGTGACCTTGCTCGTCAAAATTCGAAATGCTGATCCCAGCTCCATTTGGGTCGGTGCCGTTACCGTCGTCTGAGAAGATAACGATTTGCACAGCTGAGGAAGGTATTTTGCCATCCTCAATTAATTCACCAAGCCGATTAATCAGGGACTCACTGTGCGTTTCAATCACGTAGTGAATCGGTCTCTTTGACTGAGCATATGCTTCAACAAAAACGTCTGCGAGTTTAGCTTGGTGGGCGGGGTGCAAATGTAACTCGGGTTGCTCCATAGCGAAAATTCGGAATGTTGATTGATTGCTTGGCAAACGACCGGATGGACCACGCCCTCTGACCCTATTGGCCCACCAAGTCTGAGCCAAAATAGGCAAGACTTGAGAAACACCGTAGCCAGTGTCGGCAACGTTCGCATGGAAGCCGTCACGCTTGAGCGTAATGCTTACGTGCCCAACGTTTCTGGTAACTGAAATGCCATAGCCAAAAATCCCTTCGACCCAATCCGAGAACTCGGAAAGTTCAGAATGGCTAAGAGACGCGAGAAACATTGGTAGGTTTTCGCCATCAGGTGCAATTTCAGAGACTTCGAGCTCTTGATTCCGATAGAATCGCTCGCCGCTTGCTCGCGCTGGACCGATATAAAGCGTAGAACCGTATGCTCCCTGCAGTGCGTGACAGACATTTGTATAGTTGGATACCGCATAACTCAGAGCACATATCCAATCTATCTCCTTTCTTTCTCTTTGGTCGTCCGATTCCAGCCACTTTCGATATAGTTTTTGTACGGATCTAAGTTCCGTTCGTTCTATCAGATTTCGAACTACGTCATCTGACAGTCGTGGGCTTTGGAGGATTTTTAGTGCCTCGAGCATCAAATTGTGATCAGCAATTCGCTTGTCCACATGCGGCTTAAGTAGCGAAAAAATATCGGAAATTAGAGGTTCTTCAGTCCAATAGGGAAGTTGGCGCGTTTTTTCGCTCTTCACCTCTTGTGTCATTCGCAATGGTGCGAAGAGTGCGCTGCTTAGGAAGCTGAAATTAGTCTTTGGCAACATGCTTGCTGCAGAGATGCCGTTTACGATGACATCCTCACAACGGCGCCCATCCTTTGCCACAACAATATTTGTGAAGATTTCGTGCTCTGGCAGATCGAAGTTCACTCTTAACTTAGATGTTCGTTGGACTTGCAGACCAATTTCGAAGTCGAGCTTAGCACTCAATATTCTTGTTCTTGTTCTTCGACCATAGGGCTCGTCCATAAAATAGTAGTGCCGCTGCCAACGTTCATTTCGCACCTCGACATCCTGCGCCTCAAACGAAAACAAGATGCTGTCTTCCGGGTTGTTGTTGCGAACCGCAGTTTGAAAGTCCCCATAGTCAACACTGTTTCTGTCGAACCATAATATTGGGGCACTTGCTCGTGCTTCGATCGATTGCTTAATCAGCGGGAAAGACCTGAGGAACGTACTTTTACCGGCGCTGTTGCGCCCTACCAAAATGGTTATTGGTCGGATGTTTATGAGCGGCAAGCCCGTGAGGCTTCGCAGATTATTTACTGAATATGATAACTGCACAAATTCTACTATTCGCTAATTGTCTCTTTGAGCAAACTTCCCACTCAGCCGGATTTGTAGCATCGGAAGAAGCGCCCGACATCTGTAGGATAGATCACCTGCCCCTTCCAAGCGGAAATCGCCAAATTGGTGAAAAATGTCTTAGCTCTTATCCTTTCAGGAGAGTGGGGTTTGGACTT
>NZ_JBXWOE010000019.1:0-2500 GCF_059610725.1 Ruegeria sp. CDSC045 | reverse complement strand
GCCCCACAGGCTTACTGATCCTAACCAAACTCCGAATACCCGGGAGTACTAGATGGCAGACACACTGCGGATGCTAACGTCCGTAGTGGAGAGGGAAACAACCCTGACCTACAGCTAAGGCCCCCAATTCATGGCTAAGTGGGAAAGCAGGTGGGACGACCAAAACAACCAGGAGGTTGGCTTAGAAGCAGCCATCCTTTAAAGATAGCGTAACAGCTCACTGGTCTAAATAAGTTGTCCTGCGGCGAAGATGTAACGGGGCTCAAGCCATGAGCCGAAGCTTAGGATGCCGTAAGGCATGGTAGCAGAGCGTAGTGTGACATAGTCTCATTCCTCCTTCACGTCTTCGGGCGTATTGGAGGAGAGAGGCTTTCGATGAAGCCGGCGCGTGAGCGATCCGGTGGAGAGATCACTAGTGAGAATGATGACATGAGTAGCGACAAAGAGTGTGAGAGACACTCTCGCCGAAAGTCCAAGGGTTCCTGCTTAAAGCTAATCTGAGCAGGGTAAGCCGGCCCCTAAGCCGAGGCCGAAAGGCGTAGGCGATGGGAACTAGGTTAATATTCCTAGGCCGTGGAGTGGTGACGGATCTCAGAGGTAGTTCATCCTTATCGGATTGAATGGGCTGCTGAGAGGTTCCTGGAAATAGCCCTCCTATAAGACCGTACCCTAAACCGACACAGGTGGACTGGTAGAGAATACCAAGGCGCTTGAGAGAACGATGTTGAAGGAACTCGGCAAAATACCTCCGTAAGTTCGCGAGAAGGAGGCCCGGTTCCTAGGCAACTAGGGGCTGGGGGCACAAACCAGGGGGTGGCGACTGTTTATTAAAAACACAGGGCTCTGCGAAGTCGCAAGACGACGTATAGGGTCTGACGCCTGCCCGGTGCCTGAAGGTTAAAAGGAGAGGTGAGAGCCTTGAATTGAAGCCCAGGTAAACGGCGGCCGTAACTATAACGGTCCTAAGGTAGCGAAATTCCTTGTCGGGTAAGTTCCGACCTGCACGAATGGCGTAACGACTTCCCCGCTGTCTCCAACATCGACTCAGCGAAATTGAATTGCCTGTCAAGATGCAGGCTTCCCGCGGTTAGACGGAAAGACCCCGTGCACCTTTACTACAGCTTCGCACTGGCATCAGGATTGTGATGTGCAGGATAGGTGGTGGGCTTTGAAGCAGAGACGCAAGTCTCTGTGGAGCCTCCCTTGAGATACCACCCTTCGCACTCTTGATGTCTAACCGCGGTCCGTTATCCGGATCCGGGACCCTGCGTGGCGGGTAGTTTGACTGGGGCGGTCGCCTCCTAAAGCGTAACGGAGGCGCGCGAAGGTTGGCTCAGAGCGGTCGGAAATCGCTCGTTGAGTGCAATGGCAGAAGCCAGCCTGACTGCGAGACTGACAAGTCGAGCAGAGTCGAAAGACGGCCATAGTGATCCGGTGGTCCCGAGTGGAAGGGCCATCGCTCAACGGATAAAAGGTACGCCGGGGATAACAGGCTGATACTGCCCAAGAGTCCATATCGACGGCAGTGTTTGGCACCTCGATGTCGGCTCATCTCATCCTGGGGCTGGAGCAGGTCCCAAGGGTACGGCTGTTCGCCGTTTAAAGAGGTACGTGAGCTGGGTTTAGAACGTCGTGAGACAGTTCGGTCCCTATCTGCCGTGGGTGTAGGAGACTTGAGAGGAGTTGCCCCTAGTACGAGAGGACCGGGGTGAACGATCCACTGGTGGACCTGTTGTTGCGCCAGCAGCAGTGCAGGGTAGCTATGATCGGACAGGATAACCGCTGAAGGCATCTAAGCGGGAAGCCCCCCTCAAAACAAGGTCTCCCTGAGGGCCGTGGAAGACCACCACGTCAATAGGCCGGAGATGTAAGCGCAGTAATGCGTTCAGTTGACCGGTACTAATCGCCCGATAGGCTTGATTTGATCCAGTAATGGAAAGACAAATCAAAAACATACACACCTTAGACTAACGATGGCTGTGTCGCGCCAAGCGGCACTGTTGATTGATTACACTACCGAGTGGCAACGCGCCTTTTGCACGCAAAAGACGCTGCCTGCCACCCGTCGCGCTTGCTACGCAAGTCGCAACGTGGGATTTTCCTCGGTTTGGTGGTCATAGCGCAAGTGAAACACCCGGTCCCATCCCGAACCCGGAAGTTAAGCACTGCCGCGCCAATGGTACTTGGGCTTAAGCCCCGGGAGAGTAGGTCACCGCCAAACCTAGAAAAATCCCAATTCTCTCTAAATGATACAATTACTTATTCGACCCCGGCCTCAAGTAGCGAAAGCGATAGGCCAACCTAGTGTCGCGGGATGGAGCAGCCCGGTAGCTCGTCAGGCTCATAACCTGAAGGTCGTAGGTTCAAATCCTACTCCCGCAACCAGGTCGAATAATATCAACACAGCCCGTTCAGACTACATTTGATCCACTGGATCAATTGCTTAACGTCTTCACCTCGTCAGGCTCATAACCTGAAGGCCAAAGGTTCAAACCCTACT
>NZ_JBXWOE010000018.1:0-35900 GCF_059610725.1 Ruegeria sp. CDSC045 | reverse complement strand
GTCCTGGCAGGCATAGAACTGGTCAACATGATCCGCAAAGGTCAATTCACACCCAAACTCCGTCCGTTTCAGCAGTTTGCCCAACTGGCAGGGTAAACTGCTAATCAATTCCACTGATGTTCTGCCATCCAAAAAGTTTGCGACAGAACCTGGATGGGTCGCTTGGCGAAGGCCAATCATTGTTCGGTTGAAGAGCTTTGTGGCTATCTGGGTATTGGGCAGGGCAGGGTGCCGGAATGTGCAAGCGATCTGCGGACGGCGAACTGGGCCATGCTATGCGGGGCGGTTCAGCGGTCCCCGGATGAAATCGTCAGCATGGCTCTTCCGGATACAATGCAGCATGACGTGAAATACGTGTCCCGGCATGACTTCCAATATTGCCCGGGGTGTGTTGCTAAATCACCCGATCTTGTACTTCGCCATTGGCGCTTGGCATGGTCGATGACCTGTGAAATCTGCGGCCAGGTCCTGGCAGCCAAGTATCCAGCCAAAGATGTATCAGGCAGACTTCATGCCCGCGCTTTGCGTGGCGCGGAAGTTCTGAAGACGGCTGCTACCACGACCGATCTCGCGCGGTTGCGCCGGATCAGTCTGACCCTGCAAGTCATGTCGGTGCTGAAGATCGGGCGTCTTTGGTCGCTCACCTCTGGGAACAAGCGCGATAGGCTACTGGCGCTTGCTGCGGTCGGTATCGGCACGACCCGTCCCTTGTTGGGTGCCGCCATCATACTGCGAGGAAACGACCTGGCGGCCCGGGAGTTGAGCCGCGTCTTTCCTGAACATCGTCAGATGATCGAGCGGATCCGTGGATTGTCGCAGGACCTCGGTCGACCGCTTCCTGAACTGGGTGAAACAGGGCATCCAACCGGGCATGAAACACTTGGATTGTGCCGCCCAAGAGTGTCGGAGAGCGCTTTGCAGGCCGCTCGTCAGGCCATCTCAGAGCTCGGAGCAGAGGCAAATCGTCAAGCGCTTCTGACACGCGCCGATGCAATCTGGAAGCACTCAAGTGGGGTCAAGTCATAAGCCAAGGAACCTGCGGATAAATTGCAATTAAGGGTACAAAAACGCCCCAGAACGCCGTGAATCCGTAAGTTCTGATTTATTAGGGTACAGTGACAGCTTGCGCGGCTCAGAAACGGAAGGCCAACACGGCGGAATCTAGGCGCATGGATGAGACCTATATCAAAGTTCGCGGTGAATGGGTGTACCTGTACCGTGCCGTCGATCGCGACGGGCAAACCCTTGATTTCATGCTTTCCGAGAAGCGAGACGCCAAGTCTGCATTGAGATTCTTCGCCAGTGCTTTGTGCATCAAAGGAATACCGAAGCAGATCACCATTGACAAAAGCAGGAGCAACGCGGCCGGGATCAAGGACGTGAACAAGATCTTCAAGCGGTTGCAGATGCCGGTTAAGATCGACACCGTCAGGTCGAAATACCTTAACAACAATATCGAGCAGGATCACCGGTTCATCAAGCGACTCATGAGGCCGATGCTCGGCTTCAAAAGCTTCGTCTCAGCTGAAGCGACACTTGCAGGGATCGAGACCGCCCACATGATCCGCAAGGGCCAGCTTGGGCCTTCGACAAGCGGATTCCGTCAATTTGCAGAGCTCGCCGGATAAATCCACCCAATCAGAGTGGTAGCTCTGATCAACGCCAAAGTTTGCGACACAACCCGTTCGCTTTCCTCAAACTCTACCGAAAAAAAGCCGCCGCAGCTGTTGCGAGCTGCGACGGCAGTTTAGCGAGCCAGGGATCGGAGTGGAGGCCCGCTAAGGGCGCGTCGAAAACTGCGGGTTCCAAGCGCGTCGCGGTTTGACGTTTCACATCAATGCAGGAGGGGGGAGGCATAGATTGAAACGATAGACCCACGTCATGAAGAACCTCATTTGCGTAGTGATCGCCCCCATTTAGTTCCTGTTAAGGTTTGCTGTGTTGGGTGAGGTTGCATTAGCTAGTTTTCAAAACCTGAACTCAAAGCCAATGTTTCCGCCAAAGGCGTAGTCGCCAGAACTGCCGCCCAGTCCGGTTTCGGCGATAAGTTCGCCAAACACGCGCGTTCGGCTTGACAGTTCGATATTGCCGCCAAGGGCCAGCGCGACGGCGTTCTGGCCACGCTCCGTCAACACCGTGTTCTGGCCGAAGGCCACCGAGGTTTCATCGTCGAATGCGTGATAATAGTCGATCTGACCATAGAGAACTGAGTAGTCTGAAAAAGCGCGCTCTGCACGCATCCCGAACCGCGCTGTTAGAGTATCACCATCTACCAATGAGCCGGTTTGACCACCGCCTGCCAGATCCGCAACATCGTCCATGTCAATATCGCTGTACATCAGCTGTAATTGCGGAATGAGCGTCAGCCCGTTTTGCATCGCAAATGGTTTACCGATCTCGACAGATATCCCGTACCCGCTGCTGTCGGTGTCCACAGACTCGCCCCCGTTAGGGCGAGTGGTGCTATCAAAATACCCATAGCGAAGCTGACCGTCGACATAGAGCAGACTATCCGCAACCCAAAGCGCGCTGAGTGTCGCGTCATAGGCGTCGGTCGAGACATCGGCACTGGTCAAAGAAGTGCTTATGTCGGTTGATAGGCTGCTTACACCAAACTCGAGCCCACCAAACACTTGCCCACCCGCGACTTCACCCAGGGGCAGACCGGCGCCAAATCGCAAGCCGCCGCTGTTGGTTGTTACATCCCGGCCACCGGATTCGTAGTGGTCACGCTGTCCCTCGGCCTGAACCCAGACCAAGGGTCGCGTGGTCGATGTCAGTTTGTTAAGCGAGCGACTGACCGTATTGGCTTCAGTGCCGCTGCTTCGCGTTGCAATCCGAACACGCTGCAATGCACTTGAAAAGGCCATGTGATCGCTTGCTTGCTGGGCACTTGCAGCCAGGAAATCTCCACCAGGATTGCCATTCACACCTCCAGGTGTTCCCGGGCGGGTAAATGGCGTCAGAACGAATGTTCCGGCGGCGGCATCGTATTCCAGTACGTAGGAAATGGTGCCATCGCTGATCGCCTGTGCGCCGCTATTTGTAACGAAATCCGCATCAACAAGGCGAAAATCGGTTTCAGTGCTGGAGCCCGACACTCTGACAAGTGTGAACTCCTGTAAACGACCATTGCCGCTGCCTATCTTTTGCACCCCTAAGCCTTGACTGGCCCCTGCGCTGTCACCGTCCACCTGCACGAAATCGTTTGCTCCGTTGGTGAAATTCACATCCAGTTCAATTGTACCGCTGCCTGACAGATTCCGGCCAAAGAACAACTCGTCACCGGCAACGGTGTCAGAAACCGAGATCAACCCGTCATTTAAAACACTGCCGTCCAAAAGATATCGGGTCACATATCCTGCTTGTGCCCGTAGGTTGCCAGTTGCTTGAACAGTCAGATCACTCTCAATGACTGATCCGGGCAACACATTCATGATCGCACCACTGTCAATCTCAATCGTGTCAAACTGATTGGCGAAGAATGAGGTTATTCCCAAATCGGAATCATTGCTTAGCGTCAGGTGTTCCCAGTTCATAAACGGATCGAAGTCAAATCGGCCCGATACCCCCGATAGCGTCAGGTGATCTTCGGTACCGTCGCCGCCGTCAATGCGCGACGGTACACTGATATCCGCAGCCCCTTCAACTATCAGCTCATCCCGGCCGCCGCCCAGCACAACATCACCAAGAACGATAGATCCGTTCTCAACCGTCACCCGGCTGTCGCCTTCATTGTTCGTGATCGCCTGACCGGAGCGCGAAACAACCGTCGCACCACTTAGAATGTCGATCGTAGACAATTGTCCGGCTAAGGTATCAGCAGCGATTGCAGCCCCACCTTGGCTATCGATCGAACCCAGAACCGTGATCGCCAAGGTCCCGGTACCATTGTGTCGTGCGGCAATTCCCGGTCCTCCGCTGGTTATCAAGCCAAGTGCGGTAACCGTCATGTCATAGTCGGTGGTTGCAAGAGAAATCGCGCTTATGCCTTCTCCGTTTGTGCTGTTAATGATCCCGGCATCAATCCGGACATCACCACCTCCGAAATGAACCAAGCGAATACCGGCCAGTCGGCTGTTGACTTCTCCTGCACTTATTTCCACGTCACCGGTTCCTCCGGTGTCTGTCCTCGTGAAGATTCCGTGGGTGTTTTGACCGGTCACATCTCTGGTGTTTATCCGAACTCCTCCGGACCCTCCTTGCCTTACAAAGATCCCTGCGCGTCCAGCCCTGATAATGCCATTTGAAGTAATCTGAATATCGCCCGAAAAACCAAGTTGAACATCCGCATCTATTCCATTGGAGTTCGAGCCCAAGGCAGTGATTGTTGAAGCGACTCCATCGGTGAAGTTGATCGCGCTACCAGTTAAATCAAAAGCATTGTTGCTGGGATAACTGTTGATGTTCAGATCGAAACCCCCCTCGGTTGTAACGATGACTGGTCCGTTTCGATTGATGTAGACAGGGATATCAGAGGCGGGGTTTGCCCCTCCGTTACAGAGAAAACTACCAGGGGTGGCGGTCCCCGAGCAAACACCTGCATGAGCAGTTCCACCGCTAACTAGCAGAGCCAAGCCAAGCACACCTGATGCGACATGTCTGCCCAATCGCCCAAGGGTCGGTGCAAAACTGGCCACCTGACCCTTGTGTTTTGTCATACGCCCGCCCCGCAGCAGATATGATGACTGATATGCGGGTGTGATATTTGTGATGATATTCTTCAAAGTTCCGATCCCTAACTACTTAATTTGCAACCAGGAATTGCCATGTCGTTAGAAATGCACTCCGGGATTACCCCGAATTGATTTCCGGTAGTTTCAGGTGATACGGGCAGCCATTCTTTCAATTCCAGCTGCGAATTCGCACTGCGTTGAATGCTGAACCAACGCAAACGCCTTCACCTGCCAAAACAATTGACAATTCAGTATTCGACTGACAAGTTTGCGGTTCTTAAGCCGCTGAAATCGTTAACGAAAATAAAGTGCGCACCTATTTACACCTTTAGCGTGTAAAAATAATATGGCTCGAATGCGGCAGATCACTGTCTCCACGTCTCAATCTGATTCTTCGTAAATCGGCTAAATCAAATGCCGGATCACTGTTGAAGAAACAGTGAAGCCAAGTTTCTGCTCGGTTTGGGAGCGCATCTATGGCTCAAGTCCGCACGGCAAAGGCAATGTGGTCAGAAAGTGGGTCAATCAACTCTGATTGGAACTGGCGATTCAGGGATCGCATCTAGTATTTGGTCATATACTGGCGATGGGTCTTGAGCCTAGAATAAGCTGATGGTTTCAATCGAAACGGGACCAAAATTTACGATTGAAATTCCCAAGGTCGCAGAACTCAAGTTTCTCAGACAGCTAACGCGTTGTACCGTTTCGTACCCGGGTTCGTTTCTAACCAGTATCAACTATACCAGATTTGTGACTTGGATTTCACCCGTGCCAAGAACCTCAGATGGCTTAAAGCCAAATTCGTTTTTGAAAGCACGCGTAAAGTTCCCGGCATCATAAAAGCCGAAACTCTCCGATACCCGGCGTACGGCTCCGCGTTTCGATGTCGTGCGCTTGAGTGTCAACAAGGTGCGGTGCAATCTTCGTTTTATGATATAGGCTTCTACACCGCCGTCAGCTTCGAATAGACGGTACAGGCTTGCGCGGGATACCGCGAATTCGCTTGAAAGCTTGTTGGCGTTCAGCGTCGTGTCAAAGATGTGTTCGTCGATATAAGCGTCAATCGCCAGCCTACGGGCGCGTGAAACATTGCCCCGATTGACGTCTTTTCGATTGGTCAGAATAAGGTCGCGAACCAGATCTGTTACTTCTTCAATAGCGTCAGGCACATTATTTGCGGGCATGTAGGGCATACGCTGGACTACATTCTGTAGGGCAGTGCCAACAAGCGCGCCTATTGATGTATCCAATGAATGAGACAGGTGCTCTGTGTGTTTAGAAGGATCAAACCCGAGAGCTTCAATTGGGACGTAGAGGCCCGCTGTAGTCGCATCTTCCAAGGTATCTCGATACTCGCTACCCGAATGCATATGGGTCGTCGAAACTTTGAATTCTGATCGGTCGCCTGAAGTATGGCAGTGCTCGACCCCCGAATACAGGATCTCAATCGCGAAAACGTCATTCAGTGAATGCTTGTTGGGAATGCGAGAAAAGGCAAGGCCATTCCACGTTCCGGCGGAAAGGGCAAAACTGTCTGCGAACCACATCTTTTGGTCGATACTCACTCGCTCGAGATCTGTTGCCAAATCAACATCAAATCCCTCGCGATTGGTGTCCAACGCGAAATCCATTTGTTCTTCCAGTGAGCACGAAGAAGTCATCGTTAACATCGGCACTGGGTCATGACCCTCTTGGGCAGGTTTTCCTGTGCTGCTCACTTGCTCACAAATGCTCCATCATGGCTAACCGATGTAACAAAACTCACTCCGCTCGGTGCCGAATGTGACATAAGCCAGTGTGTCGTTGTTTAGTGTCCCGGCGCTGGTGGCATCGTATGGATCAATACTCCCGTGCCATTCCTCAACATCAGGACACAACCATAGGTCAGCTTCTAAACTTAACATACACCTAAATGAGTATTTTCAGAGTTTGTTTCAATTATGGCGAAAATACAAACGGGTTTGACGTGTATGTTTCTCGGGAACATGACCGACCAATTGCAGGTCGATCCGTTCAACTCCGATTTCTGAACTAGGAGTTGTCTCACATTCCGCGGGCTAAGTTGAACTAAAGCGGTTCTGATGTAGTCCATCTCGACGACCTGCCTGATGGCAGATCAAGGGCCGCCCACCCAATAAGGTCCAGAAACTACAGACACTTTTGAGGTAAAGATCGAGGTCATTTCCTCAGTTGCAGACTGAGACGCTGTGACAATGAACGACCCGGATTGAATTGTTACGTCTTGGATCAAAATGAGTGAGCCGAGGTTTGCTCTGAAGAACAAAAAAACGGGTACGTTACATGAAACCGATTTCAACGATTTCGCATGCTTTTGTCATGTCCGGAACACCCTCATCCCTGGTTGTGATGTTCACGGTTTTTGGTTGGTCGCAGGCGCTGGCAGATGAATGCTACTTCGAATCCGACGTGACCACCTGGCGGTGTCAGGGCGATCTCACTTCGTTCAAAGAAGAAGATACGGACGGGTCCGATACGGCAGGCGGTGACTACTATGGTATCCATATGGATCAGCAGACGGATTTCCTGACCAATGAATCAGACAGTGTGAACTATGGCCTCTGGTTTACGTCCACAGGCAAAGAAGGTGAGAACCACACTGACGACAGTACGAGCGGTCGCGAACTTGAGATCGTCGTTGACGGTCAAAACGGTGACGAGACTTATGGCATACAAGTGACCGGGAGCGTCGTTTACTCGACCAGCACAGGTGGAAAAGGGCACAGCGGAAACGACAATGGCAGCGACACCTCGACCTCAACTCATGAAGGTGGCGATGGACGCGACGGTGGAGCCGGTGGCCCGGTTTTGTTGTATTGGGATTCTGGTCTCATGTCGGGCACCGACGTTACCCTCGGGACCTATGGCGGAGATGGTGGAGAAGGCGGTTCGGGAAAGTCTGATCTAGGTAACGGCCATGGCGGTGAGGGTGGAGCCGGGGGAAGTGGTGAATCGATCACGCTCAGCATTGGAAAAACACAAGGCGTTGATACCGATATTCAACTTTTGTCGGTGACTGGCCAAGGTGGTGAAGGCGGCCATGGCGGTGAAGGCTTTAGCGTGTTAAAGACCGCAACCGGAGGTAAAGGCGGCGTCGGTGGGGCCGGTGCCGACATCGATTTCACGCTCTACAATTACCTGAACAACGAACAAACTGGTACGCAAACCTATCTGAACGTTTCATCCATCGGCGGCGAGGGTGGCCATGGTGGCAACGCAAGTGGTGATCTGGATGATAGCAAGGCTGGAAATGGTGGAACCGGTGGCGATGGCGGTGACATTAATTTCGATGCAAGCCAAGGGTATATCATATGGTATGATCACGATTCCGTTGAGCCGACTTTTACATTTAAGTCGCAGGCCGGGCACGGTGGGTCTGGTGGCGATGGAAGCAATGGTTACAAAGCTAGCGGAGGCGACGGAGCCGAGGGTGGTATCGGCGGAGACGTTATCGTTGACCTAAGCAATAGCGGCAACATAATTGAAAACTACCATCGGCCAGTCATTGTGTTGCAATCACTTGGTGGTAGCGGCGGCGATGGGGGCGATGGCAGCGGCGGATTGTCGAGTGGGAAATCCGGTGGCGGTGGCGGCGGTGGTGGTGCCGGCAATGTAAGTTTGGATTTCAACGGACATCTGGACGCTGGATCCTCGGACAGCGGGGTCTATGGTTTGGTCTTGCAATCGGTCGGCGGGCTTGGTGGGGTAGGCGGCTCAAGCTCTGGCCTAGACACTTATGGAGCTAGCGGGCAGGCAGGAGGAGCATCCGCCGGAGCGAGTTTGACACTCTATGATGAGACCACCATTGTCACGAATTCCGACTATGGCGTTGCTGCTTATGTTCAATCGGTTGGCGGCGGAGGTGGCATCGGCGGCTCGGCCGACGGGATTGTCGCGCTAGGTGGCGATGGATCAGCTGGTGGTGACGGTGGAGCGGTATCCTTCACGGGTCGTGGTGCCGTCAATACCAACAAAGACTACTCGGATGCCATTGTCCTGCAAAGTCAGGGCGGCTCCGGTGGGGCATCGGGATCTTCGACCGGACTTGTTGCCATTGGCGGCGATGCGGGTTCCGCCGGTGATGGCGGCGCGGTCACTATAGATCTTAACGGAACGATCGGGACCATAGGTGCATATTCTGATGCTTTGCACGCCCAGACAATCGGCGGCGGCGGTGGTCGAGGCCATTCTACCAGCGGAATGACCTCAATTGGCGGTACTGGCGGCGACGGTGGTAATGGTGGCACCATTAATGCCACCCTAAACATGGCCGTGGGGTCATCCGGTGGAGCGACCATTTCTACCGAAGGCGAGGATTCCGACGGAATCTTTTTGCAGAGTGCCGGCGGTGGCGGCGGATCAGGGTCGAATTCGATCTCGGTCGGCGCAGAGTTCTCCTCTGCGATTGGTGGCAATGGCGGAGCTGGTGGCGATGGCGGGGCCATCGCCGTGGTCGGTACGGGAACCGGTGCTGTTGAAACCCAGGGTGACCACTCCACCGGCATTTACATGCAATCGATTGGCGGTGGCGGCGGAGATGGCGGATACGGCATTTCGGCCAGCGCAGGTGCAGTGATTGATATGTCCGTAGGTGCCGGTGGCGATGCCTCAGCTGGCGGTGACGGCGCTGCGGTGTCCTTTACCGGAGCGAATGGTGCCTCGGCCATGACAAGCGTGACAACTGCAGGAGATCATTCTGCAGGTATCCATGCCCAATCGGTCGGCGGTGGCGGCGGCACTGGTGGAATGTCCATTTCTTCTGCAAATTCTTCAAATATTGCGGCCAGTACGTCTATTGGCGGTGAGGGCGGAACCGGCGGTGACGCCAGCGCTGTGACGGTGAGCAGTGCCGGTAATGTGGCCACGTCCGGAGACAATTCCACCGGCGTAAAGGCACAGTCTGTAGGCGGCGGTGGTGGGGCGTCCGGCATCTCGATTGATGCCAATGCCGTTTCGGACATCAGCCTCTCGGCAGCAGTTGGACGTGCCGCAGGTAGTGGTGGATCTGCTGACACGGTTTCCGTGAATATCACTGGAACAGCTGCAATTTCATCCACGGGTGACGCCTCGGATGGTGTTTTCGCACAAAGTGTTGGCGGCAATGGCGGCAATGCGGCGCTCGTTGTCGCAGCAACTGGTTCGTCGACAGCTGATGCGGACTTGTCTATCGGCGGAGCCGGTGGCGCAGGTGGCGATGCTGGCAGTGTTTCGGTTTCCATGGATGATACCACTGCGGTTAGCACAGAAGGAAGTTCTGCAATCGGGATCAACGCGCAATCAATCGGTGGCGGTGGCGGCCACGGTTCGATGACAATTGCGGGATCCTTAACGAGTTCGGGTGCAGTGAACCTTGCGGTTGGAGGAACAGGTGGCGGCGGTGGCGATGCTGCGGATGTGACTTTGGGAATAGCCAGCACGGTCTCTACAGCTGGAGATAATTCCATTGGGATCCTGGCCAAGTCGGTTGGCGGCAGCGGGGGTAGCGGCGGTATCTCGATCGCAGGAGACGGTACATCGACCGGAGCAGCCACAGTATCAGTCTCAGGAAACGGTGGCGGAGGGCACAAGGCTGGGAATGTCTCTGTCTCCACGGACAACCTCGTGCAGACTGCAGGAGATCATGCAACTGCTGTCAAGGCTATGAGCGTTGGAGGCGGCGGTGGTAGCGCTACTGCCGCGATCTCGGGCACGACATCCTCGATGGGGCAGGCTCAGGTCACAGTTGGTGGTGAAGGTGGCGGCGGTGGAACCGGCGGAGATGTCTCGGTTGAACAGTCGGGCCAAGTGCTAACTTCAGGTGACTATGCGGATGCAATCATGGCTATGAGCCTAGGTGGCAGCGGTGGTCATGGTGCGTTCTCCGCGGCAGGTAGCCTGAGCGCGGGAGAATACTCAGCGCAAACCGGTGTTACTATTGGCGGCGCCGGTGGTGGTGGCGGTTCTTCAGGTACCGTTACGGTCGCAACTTCAACATCTACGGTAAACTCGTCGAACCTGATTACGACCTACGGCTATGCCTCACGGGGTATTCTTGCCTCGAGCGTTGGTGGAAATGGTGGATTCGGTGGCTCGTCCTATTCGGGCGCACTCACGCTCAGCTCTGACGCTGGAATGCAAGCCGATGTCACAGTCGGTGGGGACGGAGGATCAGGCGGCGTTGGCGATGATGTGAACGTTGAAAACACGATCTCGATTGTCACCGCTGGCGCTTATTCTGACGGGATCATGGCAACTTCAATTGGTGGTGACGGCGGTTATGGTGGGAATGCTGTTGCTGCTGCGATCCAAATGGCCGAGAGCAGTAGCGCAAACTTTGAAGCTGCCGTAGGCGGGTCGGGTGCAGGGGGCGGAACTGCAGGTGACGTTTCCGTAACGAATTCGGCCGCCGTGACAACAAATGGTGTAGAGTCGCACGGCCTCTATGCCCAATCCGTCGGTGGCGGAGGCGGCCGCGCTGGAAACGCAGGGACTGCTATTTTCGATTATACCTCAAGCCAACAAGGCACCACCGACAAGACGGGTAGCGTCAATGTTGGGATCTCGGTTGGCGGCAAAGGAGGAAGTGGTAACCATGGCGGTGATGTCACGGTCAACAATACCGGCAGCATCAAAGTGGGTTACGAAGAATATGACGATGACGGTAACAAGGTGGCGGACCGCATTTCTTACGGTATTTTCGCGCAATCCGTTGGAGGTGGGGGCGGTGACGGAGGCTCCGTTTCGGGTTACAATCAAAGTGTTGTAGGGGCCTGCACCTTCGACAAGGCGGTGCTGCCAAGCTCGGTCACGTGTGCCTCCTCAACCGATGAGGATTCACCCAAAACAACCTATTCGGCATCAGCCAGTGTCGAGATCGGTGGCAACGGATCAAACGGCGGCGATGGTGGCGCGGTTGTCGTAGACAACGCTGCAACGATCGAGACAGAGGGCACTGAAAGCTACGGCATCTTTGCACAATCGATTGGCGGCGGCGGCGGCAATGGCGGCGGTGGTTCGCTCGGCCTTGAGTACGTTCTACCGGATGCCACGGCAGACGAAGTTCTCGGGTATATCTCGGCTGCAGCAGGTCAAGGCTTTAGCAACGTCCGTTCTTTCAGATCCGTTTCCGCGATAGTTGGTGGCCAAGGGGAAAGTGGTGGTGATGGTGACGCCGTTACTGTGACCAATTCCGGTTCGATCTCGACCGCAGGATTTGCAGCAGATGCAATCCTTGCGCAATCCATCGGCGGAGGCGGCGGCAATGGCGGCACCGCGTCGACGGGTGCGGGTAGTATTGGTGAGTTCGCCGTTGGTGGAACCGGTGGAAATGGCGGAAATGGCCATACGGTCAAGGTTGAGTCGACAGGTTACATCGCTACCACAGGAATTGATGCAATGGGCGTCTTCGCTCAGTCTGTAGGTGGCGGAGGCGGTCGCGCAGGCGCTGTTGCGCGTGCGTTGACTGGTGAATTTGGCGTTGATCTGAACGTTGGTATTGCCGTGGGGACAGCTTTGGTCGCGGGCGACGGTGGCGACGGCGGTGAAGTCGACGTTACAATTGGAAATGCAAGCATCGGGTCTGGGGGAATATCCACGACCGGCATTCGCGGACATGGCGTTTGGGCTCAATCGATTGGCGGTGGTGGCGGTGCGTCAAGCTGGGGCGGCTTGATTACCGATGCTGAAAGCGAAGCCATATCTTGGGCCGGTGGTGGAGCAGACAATGGTGCAGGCGGTGATGTGAATGTCACGGTGAATGCACCTATATCGGTCTCGGGTGCCGGTGCTGTGGGTGTTTTTGCTCAAAGTGCCAGCGGAGCGGATGTTGATGCCGGCTCCGCTGGTGGTCAGGATGCAGGTGATGTGACCTTGATCGTGAATAGCGATATCACCGCGACCGGAGTGGATGGCCGTGGCGTATTTCTGCAAAGCGATGGCTATGATGGCGATGGCGCGATCTCGTTAACGGTCAACGAGGGGGGATCGATCACCGCCAGCCAAGACACGACAGAAGCCATTCTTTGGGGAATGGGGAATAGTGACAGCAGTCTTGTCAACCACGGCACCATAAAGCGGTCAGAAACATTTTCCTCGGAGGGTGTTACATATGGCTATGCGTTGAAGAACCACGATGGCGAAATGGCTGTGGACAACTACGGCATCTGGGAGGGCTCAGTATCGCTGGTTGCGACAAAGGGAAATGGTTCTGCCACCGAGAATGCGTTTAACAACTATGAGGACGCATCGCTTGGTCTTGGAATTGTTTTCGATCTAGGGACAAGCACGTCACAATTGACCAACGACGGCACTATGTCAGCCGGGTCAATCGGTAGCGTGGGAGGAACCCTGGGCGATGTGGCCACCACTCAGCTAACCGGTTCAATCACACAATCTGATACGGGATCTCTTTGGGTTGATTTCGACTTTGACAGCAACTCTGGCGATTTGATCTCTATTCAGGATGGCCCTGCGACCCTTGCAGGGACTGTCGTGGCCAACCCGGTTGATCATTTGCCTATCAATAGCGCGACAGGAAGCATTGAGATTGTCCATGGAGCAACTACTGTGGAAACCACCGATCTGACTGTTAGTGACACCGCTATTGTCACCTATAGTCTGGCAAAGACTACCAGCAATGGGGAAGATATTCTTTCGCTAAATTATGATGTTAACTATGCGGCCTGGGAATCTGAGCCGATAAGTTCTGGGGTGAATGACACCCGAGATACTACGCGTTCTCAGCCCAGCGTTTATGCCTCCAATCCAAACCTAAATTCGGTTGCAGGATACCTGGGTAGACTGGCAGACGCACGAAACACCGCTGTCGCGTCGGGCAGCGATGAGTTCGCAAATGTGGATGCATTTGTTTTCCCGTTACTTGCCGTCGAAACAGTTGAGGAAGTGGTCGAGATTTACGAGCATGTCGCCAGTGCAGATGTCTTACGTTTGTCGGACGCGTCATTGCGAAGCTCATACCGGTTTTCAGAGCGTCTGATGTCTTGCCCAGAAGCAAATGAAGACGGGCAGATTTCCTATTCGCATGAGGGAACTTGTTCATGGTTTTCCTTTGGTGGCCTGACGCGAAATGCGGACGCAAACAATGGCGATCTTTCATTTGATGAAAACACTTGGAGTATCGCAGGGGGTGCTCAGATTGAGGTCTCGGATGGATGGTTCTTGGGCGGTGCGTTGTCCTACGAAGGCGTGAACTACAGCACATCAATTTCTTCTGGCGATGGCGACCGATACAACGTCGGTGCGGTCCTCAAACGCGAAAACAAAAATCGTACCTATGCACTTTCGCTGTCAGGTGGACGGGGTGACTATAGCCTGACCCGAAATGGTCTAGACAGCTTCAGTGTGTCGCCGACTGAAAACGATATCTCCAATAGCTGGCTGGCGCTACATGGGCGTGTTTCGCAGCTCTTTGAACGGTCTGGTGGCTCATTCATCGAACCTTACTTCGACCTTGGCGTGACGTGGGTAGGACAAGATGGGAGCGAAATCGGTGGATCGCTGCCGTTCAGTCTTGATATTGGTTCTTCATCGACAACCAAGTACTCGATAAACCCAGGTGTCGAATTCGGATGGGATCTTGAAACCAAAAACGGCCCGATGGATATGCGCTTTGGCGTTGGCTACCTGGGCATTTTTGGCGATGACTTTGAAAGCGACGTCTCGGCAGTTGATCACGCCGCAACTGCGGGGACCTTCAGGTCGACATCGAATTATGACGATCAGTTCTTTGAGCTAAAGGCACGCATTGCAGGCCGGATTGGCAAGCAGACAACTCTGAAACTCTCGGTTGGCGCACTATTGGGTGAGAATGAACAATCATTTGGTGGTGACTTGAGGCTTTCATACCTGTTCTGACTTGCTGATAGAGTATTGCGCCTTTTTCCGTCTGGGTGGATTGGAAAGGTATAAGGCGATCTTCGATCGTCTCGGCCATGAAGGAGTGCTACGAAAAGCACATGCTTACAACGAAAGCACTTGAACCAGTTATGCCTAGAGTTGAAGGTTGAGGGCGGTGGTTTTCGCATTTTCCAAAGAGTTTTGCTGCTTATGGTCGGATTGATTCAGCTCGCAGAGACGCGCCCTGCAATTGTTGCATTCGTAGCCCAAGGTATGTTGTGGGGAGCAATTGCGGCGATGGTACCCGGATTTGTCGAACTGACGGATCCTACGGACACCGAACTTGGGATCGCGTTTTTGATATCAGCCATTGGCGGTGTGGTTGGGATGCTGGCGGCACCCTTGGTCGATCAGAGGCTCAGAGCCTATTCCATGTCCATCACAACATGCTTGGCGGCACTGCTCCTGCTTATTCCCGGTCTGGTGACTTCGATATGGTGGCTGGCTGCAACGTTTTTCTTCATATCATTTTGGATTGGCCAAAGTGATGTGCTGTCGAACGCGCGTGTTTCCGAAGTTGAAGCACGTCGCGAGCAACCACTTATGGCGATGACCTGGTCATTCTATTCCTTTTCGTACGCAGTCGCCGCCTTCATGGCTGGTCTGGCTCGCGAAGCAGGGTATTCGACTTTTTCCATCTTGTTCGGGATTTGCGTTCTCATGTTAGCTTTGTCCTTTTGGATGCGCGCAGAACCTGCGAAAAAGATCACGGATAGTGTGATTGGCCGTTCAAGGTTGGGACTTGTATTCGCAATGGTGTCAGCGATCATCTTTATTGAATACCTTGCCGGACAACCCACTAGCGACTGGTCAGCATTGTTTATTGAGCGGGATCTGGGCGGCGATCCAGGTGAAGGATCTTATGCTCCAGCACTGGCAGCTTTGGCCAACGGTATTGTACTGCTTACCGGGAATTGGCTAGCGCAACGAATAAAGTCGATTGTCGTACTTGCTACCGCGGCTACTGCAGCGGCAATAAGCCTCGCGATCGCAGCAACCGCCTCTGTACCCACTCAAGCCTATGTTGGTTTTACGATGGCGTCACTTTCTCTTGCATTGATTTCACCCTTTGCACTTACCATCCTCGGGCAATACGTGTCCGACAATCACCGTGTCTTCGCGATTACCCGAGCTTCTGCAATAGGGAACATAGCTTATGTTGTTGGTCCAATACTCATTGGCTTCACATCTGACAGCATCAATCTAGCCTCGGCATTCTTGGGAATTGCAGGGCTGGTCACCCTCATCCCCTGCATCTTGGTTCCCTTCATAGCGCTCGGCGCAAAGACATCATCGCGGCAAGTGTAGTATTTTGGGCTATTAAAAGGCTCGAATGTGATGTTGAACTGCAGTCAAGACGTAGTCTCTGGCAACTCAAAACAGTTTTTTTCGGAATTGATATAAGCAACGGCCTCGTTAATCATCGCTTGCGCGTGCTCGGCACTCTTTGGCTCTACAATCAAAGTACCTGATATGTACTGGGCAAGCTGCGCCTCTAATTGATCTATCAGATCAGCTGCCAGCCAAATTGGATAGGCCTTAGGATCAGTTAAATCCAGGATGCCTAAGTTGTGCAACTCAACCGCGTGTTGCCGCAACCAATAGGTTGTTTCAGGCATGCATGGTTCTCCTACTTATGCACAAGCGGCTGCGGCTACAGTTGTGCGGTGTCTCCGGGATTCTCTAAGCTTCTTTTTTCACTGATTAACAAACGCACTGACCATCAAGCTTTTCACCCGGAGACAAGAAACATGTAGTGTAGTGCTATCGTGAATTCTCTGGAATCCTGGTCAATTTCTTTGCTGCTTTTGTCAGATTAGTCGACTGCAACAGGATAGCTCCAATTCCACGCGTTGATTATTTGAGTGGTTTGAACTGGACTACGAACTCCCGTGATACAAAGAACAACCTGGTGAACATAGGGTAGGTCCGTTCCGGCCCGAGTTCATTGTCATTGGGTCTCAATCTTCGCTAATTTGCGATCGGGAAGCCTCGTTTTAGCGTGTTACTCTTCGAGTATTTCACCACCCACCTTTTCAACGTGGCATGGTCAACTCGGACACCGCGCTCAGCCATGATCTCTTCCAAGTCACGAAAGGACACCGTGTACCGCAGATAGAAGAAAACAGCGTACAAAACTGCATCCTTGGGGAAATGACAGCCCTTTAACAAGATCATGCTCAGGTAACTTGTTCGAAAATTATTCGACCAGTAAAAACCTCAGATCATGCATGCTCGTCAACTAGACCCCAGAGTTTGCGACACATCCTTCCTCAATGAGTTTGTCTATGAGGCGCTCAACACGTTTCGTTCTAAGTGATTTGGGACTAACAAGCGCAATAACGTCAGCGCTTGAAAGCGTGTAGTCTTCCATGACAAGCCTCAGCTTATTTTCTCTTAGTTCCCTTGCAATGCTCCATTCCGAGCGCATTACAATTCCCAGCCCCTGACAGGCCCAAGCCTTGACCACCTCACCATCGTTGCTGGCAAAGGCCGGGCGAATTCGGACCGAGTGGCGAGAGCCTTTTGGGTCCTTAAAACCCCACATTGTAACATCAGCATGATCCTCGCGTATTACACCACAAGCATGCTTAAGAAGCTCTTGAGGGTGACGTGGTTCTCCATGCACTTTGAGGTAATCCGGTGTTGCACAAAGGAACCTTCTATTTGATACGAGTTTTCGCTGAATCAATGTGGAATCAGCGAGTTGGCCGATGTGGATGATTATATCCCAATTGTCGGAGGCAGCAGCGCCGTAGGGGTCATCGCTCAACACGAGGTCTGGTGTTATGCTAGGAAACTCCAGGACAAGTTTTCCGATGATTGGGGCGATGTGGATACGGCCAAAACCAAAGGGTGCGATGATACGAAGGGGGCCAGCTACGTCCCCGCGTAAACCCACAAGTTCATCGTTTAGGCGTGACAGATCGGTAAGAACCGTCTTGGCACGGCGTGCAAGCCTGTCCCCTTCTGCAGTCAATACGACTGGGCCGCGACCCCTTTCGACCAAACGCAGACCAAGCCGAGCCTCGATCTGTGCTAAGCGTTGCGAAACCGCAGACGGCGTCACTTCTAATTCACGTGCAGCCGCTGCCAGTGATGGTGCCGCGGCCAAAGTTGTGAAGAACTTTAGATCAGGTGTTTCAAGCATTAAGTTCAGCTTAATGCAAGATGCAGTTCATGTTAATAGAGGCTGACGAAAATTTCCGCTAAAAGTCTGACATTACGCAAAGGAGTCGCAATGTCATTCGAAGAAACCCAACTCAAGAATTTGCAGACCCCTGCACTCGTTCTTGATGAAACCAAGATGATGCGGAACATCCAACGTCTTGCCAAACAGGTAGACGGCTTGGGTGTTTCTTTGCGCCCACATTTAAAAACCGTGAAATCTACAGAAATCTCGCGCCGTATACTGACAGACGGGTCTGGTCCGGCCACAGTTTCGACTCTCATTGAAGCCGAAGTTTTTGCCGAGGCAGGGGTCAAAGACATCATCTATGCCGTGGGGATCACGCCTCAGAAGCTCGACCGAGTAGCGGCCATTCGCTCTAAGGGTTGTGATCTCGCCGTCGTTCTCGACAGTGTCGCGCAAGCCCAGGCCGTCGCAGATGCTTCTGCCCGTCTGGGATTGGCCATTCCTGCGCTTATCGAGCTGGATTGCGACGGTCACCGTAGCGGGGTTGTTCCCGGAGACCCAGTTTTGCTTGAGATCGGTCGCGTGTTGCATGATGGGGCAGCTGAGCTTCGCGGTGTGCTCACCCATGCGGGTGAAAGCTATGAAATCCAAGGCCGCCATGGTCATGAGATTTTTGCCAAACAAGAACGTGACGCTGCCGTTCAGTCTGCCAATGCATTGCAAGATGCTGGCATGCCTTGCCCCGTCGTGAGTATCGGATCTACGCCAACTGCACATTCTGCCAGCAAACTGGATGGTGTCACCGAAGTCCGCGCAGGCGTTTATGCGTTTTTCGATCTGGTTCAGGCGGGAATCGGTGTTTGCGATCTTGATGACATCGCACTTTCTGTCCTCACAACTGTTCTCGGTCACCAACACCAAAAAGGTTGGACCATCGTAGATGCGGGATGGATGGCATTGTCGCAAGATCGTGGCACGGCAAACCAACGTATCGATCAGGGCTATGGCGTCGTATGTGATGAAGCCGGACACGTGATCCCCGACCTAATTGTCATTAAAGCAAATCAGGAACATGGAATCATCGCGCGCAGGCCAGGCAGCGAACGTGAGTTGCCCGACCTCCCTTTGGGCACCCGCCTTCGCATTTTGCCAAACCATGCCTGTGCCATGGCCGCGCAATTCACTGAATACAACGTCATTCCCGCAAATCACGAGGCTGACTTGCATGTCTGGCCAAGGTTCGGCGGTTGGTAGGAGAAACACCCATGCGTTACATCCCCGAAGAGGTTTCGGCTAAGCTTGCGTCCCATGAAATGGCTTATGATGCCGTTAAATCAGCTCTGATAGCTGCGAGCGAACGTGCCACGATTTTTCCCGTAGTTCTGGCGCATGGGAGCGAACCCACCAATAGCTATGCTATCAAGTCTTCTGCTGTCGCGGAGTTAGCAGGCCTTAAAGTCGGTTCTTATTGGCCTGGCAATGATGCGCTTGGCATGCCGCGTCACAACTCGATCATTCTGTTGTTCGATCAAAGCTGTGGACGCATAGGAGCTGCGGTCGAGGCCGGAAAGCTCAATGCTTACCGAACAGCAGCGTCCAATGCAGTCGCCGCCAATGCTCTTGCCCGCTCTGATGCCCAGACGCTTGCCGTGTTTGGAGCAGGTCATCAGGCTGAGTACGAGGTGAGAGCTCTCGCTCGTATCCGTGACCTGCAACGAGTTTTGGTAGTTACCAGAAATTCCGAGAAAGGCGCGCAGTTCGTCTCTTCGCTCAATGAAGAAGGCATTTCCGCTGAATTGATGGAGGCTGAAGAGGCGTGCCGCATGGCGGATATCATTGTCACCGTGACGCCAGCAATTGCGCCATTGTTCGACGCTGCATGGGTACAACCAGGTACACATGTCGCTTCCATGGGATCAGATTCCGCAGGGAAACAAGAATTACCGCCCCAACTCTTTGACCGTGCCAGATTATTCTGCGATCTGCCCGCACAATCGAGACAAATCGGTGAGTTTCAACATGCCAAGGATGCGGCAGAGCTGACGGCGATTGGTGAAGTTCTGTTAGGTTTGAAGGCAGGCCGATCCGGCGACGATGACATCACTGTATTCGACAGCTCCGGCCTATCTGTCCAGGACCTTTATGTAGCGCAAACCATCCTTGATCTGCTGGACGCTTAGATGAAGGAAGTTCGGATCATTGCCACAGGTGGCACAATCGACAAGGTTCATGACACGCGAACCGAGGCTCTGAGCTTTAGGAGCAACGGCGAAAGTCACCTCTCTCAAATGCTGAAGATTGGTCGCTGCTACTTCCCAGTCGTTGAAGTTCTCATGTTGAAGGACAGCCTTGATTTTGACGATGCAGACCGGGAGGCGATCCTTCGGGCCGCTTCCAACAGCACTGAAAACGCTTTGGTTATCACGCACGGAACAGGGACTATGGATGTGACAGCCCAGTTTCTGGATGGTCAGATTCCAGACAAAACCGTTGTCTTGACAGGCGCAATGCGACCGTTTTCACTTTCGGCGTCAGATGGAGACTTCAATCTCGGCGGCGCGGTTATCGCAGCTCAGCTTCTGGAATCGGGCGTTTGGGGTGTTATGAATGGTCGCGTCTTCCCGGCGGGTGTGCTGAGGAAAAATACAGAGCTAGGTCGCTTCGACGACTGACCTCGTTTCTTAGATGAGATTACCGCTGACGCCACAAAAAGATCACAGCATCGCGGAGCCGACGGAAACCATTCGGTCAAGTCATGAGCGGGGTTTTCGTAACCCCGACACGCATCTATTGAAGTAATCCCGCATATTTTAGACTGACTCCCATTCGCGCCATAATGGAGTAATTGTTTCAGGGCTCTGAAGGTGTAGACGGCAGTATTTGGGCGGTTACCAGGTTGACTGAACGTTCTTCCCATTGTCCCGGTGCCAAGCGTCGACATCAAAGGCAACGTGATAACCAAAGTTGTCAATCCGGGGAACTGATGGAAGGCTGGCCGCGCAATAGCTTGCTTTCGCACTTTTCAGATGCTGGACGTTCGGCTGCTCCGCAAGCTAGTTGTCTACGGAAAAGAGTGTACTTTGGCGCAGAACAACATTCCAGATGAAGTAGTGGTGCGGGATGATGACCCGCGCCGCTGTCCGCCGGATAACCCTTTCAGCCATTGGGTACCCCATGACATGCTCTGAATCATCAAGCGGCAGCAGAAGTATGTCTATGCTCCCCAGCTGCTCCCAGACCCGTTCCGGCGGATCATGCCGGTTGTCGCCCCAATCCCGATACTTTGGCACTCGGTCTCGACAGAAAACGCAGCCTCGGTTGTTGCTGGCCATGAATGAAAGAGACCGCGCAGTTCCACAAGGTCCCCAATTGCCCACAGACAAACGCCCCACAAGCGATACCGTCGTAACGAAGGACATTCTGTGCGTAACTCAAGACTCCTTTGTTGCTGATGGCTCCACAAAAACGCGCCCGCCGGGTTTGATTATCTAACTGAAGAAAATGTTAACAGATGTCATTTTGATCGCCGAAACGGAGACGACGGACGACCGGATCGTGTAAAGTTCTTTCACCAGTCATTTTTCGGAGCTCCTGCTTGGCAGTTTGGTTTGGGCCAGCATTTTCGGGAGGAGGTGAAAATGCTGGCCCTTTGCGTTGGCGCTCCCTGTTGGCTTTTTCGCCGCCGCTTTTGCTGGCTTACTCTGGGAGGAGCGAGGACCAGCAAATTTCGTGCAATCTTCTGTCCTGAGGGTCTACTTCTCTAATCGTCAGCCATTAATTTTGCGGCATATTCCGGGATATCGGATCGCGAAATTCCGATCTGAGCGAGCTGGTAGTCGCTCATACTCGAAAGAGTGGAGAGCATTCTGGCCATTTGAAAAGTCTTTAGGCCAGCATTTGCCGTGGCTCTGATCCAAGCCAGGAAGGCGATTGATACGGTAATGGCCTGATCACGATCTGAGCTAGCCGTTTGGGTGTTAACAGCCATACGCAGCCTCTATAGCAAGTTTTTTGATGCTACTGCGCCGAATACCCAGATCTGTTAAGTCGCGGTCAGATAGCACCGATAGCTCATAATACGTCGCGCGGTAGACCCTGCGATTGGCCTGTGCCCTTCGCATCGTGTCTATCTTTTGATGAAAGAACGTGCGGCCAGCTTCGAAAACGACATCCAGCGCGCTGTTTGATCGTGTAATTGCCATGATATTGCCTCGTGTCTTGCTGCGATGCAGTATTTATGCTGCACTGCAGAGATAAGTGGATTTGGTAGCGCTCACAATTTGGCAATTTGGCAAGGGCCCCATGCCAGATTGGAACAGCAAGGTTCATGAGATGGATATTTCTGCGCAAATGTTGATCTTTGCGACGGTTGTCGAGCAGGGAAGCATCTCTGCGGCAGCGCGATCAATGGGGCAAACCCCATCGGCTGTGAGCAAGCAGATCGGATTGCTTGAAGATCAGGTGCACTACCGGCTTCTGAACCGCACCAGAACGGGTATCTCCCCAACGCTGGAAGGCCGAGCGTTCTACGAAAAGTGCAAAGCGATGGCTGACAAGTTCAAAGAGGCCGAGGCGATGATCCATAACTTTGATGGTATCCCCCGCGGAGTGCTCAGAGTCGCATCCACGGTTGCCTTTGGTAAGTCACAGCTGATACCTGCTCTGCCTAAATTCATGGAAGAGAATCTTGAAGTTCAAGTATCGTTAGATTTAACCGACCGTGAGATTGATCTTCGCAGTGAAGGGTTTGATGCTGCGATCTGCTTTGCTGAACAACGTCAGAACCCAGATATGGTCATCAGGCGCATTATGCGGAGTCGCAGGGTGCTTTGTGCTTCACCTGAATACCTTGAGCTTTCTGGAACGCCGACGAATTTCGCCGAGTTGGCTGAACATAATTGCCTGAGAGTTGCTGGGAGAAGCCAACGGAACGCTTGGAACAGTAACGAACCAAAGTCAGGCGAAAGATTTGAAGCAACTGGCAGTTTTGAAGGGAACAGCACCGATGTTGTATTTCGAGCGGCACTGGCTGGCATCGGGATCGCGCGACTACCTTGCTACATTGCAAACCGGAAGTTCAAATCCGGGGAACTCGTCCGTGTTATGCCGGAATACGCACCACCTAGTACAGATATCGTCGTAATGTTTGCCGACAGGCGCAATCTGGCGCCGAAAACCCGCGCGTTCGTGGATTATCTCGTACGGCGGTTTCGCAAAGTCGAAGACAACAAAATGACTGGCAAATTATCCCTGTAAATGATCGGAAGTTTCCTAGTCAATCCGGCTAAATCGCTTGTAAAGGTGCGAAAGCTCTACCGAAATTGGAAGAGAAATGACTGGGCGCCTCAATCCGACACCTGACATTGAATGGTAAGTGCAGCATTTGCCAATTCGGGTTCCGAGCCGACCTCGAATGCAATGCGGCATCCTGTGATATGATTGGCCGTCAACGCCGGGTTGTCGTTCTGGGAGGGCATGGCGGATCGGAGGATCAGTCATGGAAACACCAAATTTACCTGCCATTCGCGCACTTCGCTCTGCTTGGAACAAGGGCCGGATCGTCGGACAGAAGCGCCCACTGAAACCGAAACATGTCTGGGCAATAAGAGTTCGCCTTGAACTCGCCGAAAACCACAGAGACCTCGCTCTTTTCAACATGGCAATTGATAGCAAGCTTCGAGGCTGTGACCTCGTTCGCATGCAAGTTGTGGATGTGATGGCGTCGGGTCAGATTAAGGAACGTGCGTCTGTTCTGCAAAGCAAGACGCAGAAGCCAGTGCGATTTGAAATCTCGGAAAGCACTCTAGCATCAGTTGCGAAATGGATGGAGGACCCTCTTATGGTTGGCTCTGAATTTCTGTGGCCAGGCCGCTTCCACGAGCGGTTACACATTTCAACGCGCCAATATGTACGGATCGTTCGCGATTGGGTTACATCTATAGGTCTTGAGGCAACAGCCTATGGTACGCATTCAATGCGGCGCACCAAGGTCACACAGATCTACAAAAAGACTGGCAATCTGCGGGCCGTTCAGCTCCTGTAGGGACATACCAAGATGGACAGTACCGTTCGATATTTGGGCGTTGAGCTGGAAGACGCTTTGGCCATCGCAGAAGCCATTGAGATATAGAATGGAGGGGCCGTCTTCGCGGGCGGCCCGTAGGAGACATCGGCCGACCCGCTGGACGCCGCGATACAGCTTCCCCGAAGCGGGCATCGGCTACCGAATGCAGAAACTGATCTGGAAAGAAAGCCGCACTGCGGACGAAGATGACGTCGCCGCTTTTCTGGCCTATCCTATTTGCATTGAGTTCTTTCGGGACAGGTGGTTGACCCATGCAAGATGTAAGAATTGAGACCTGTGCGGAGCTGCCAGCTAAGGGCGAGCTCAATAAAATCCTATCGCAGTATTATGAACTCATCGTCCAAAGGATGCGGGCCATAGGCTTCGATATTGATCCTGCGGCACCCCAAAGTGCGCTCGCTGAATTCTGGGAAAACTCGGATGACTATCTGCCTCCGAAGGGATGTCTGGTTGTTGCACGGTCTGAAGCCGGTGAGATTGTCGGCTGCGGAATGATGAAGTGTCTCGGGCCAGATACCGGCGAGCTCAAAAGAGTTTTTGTTACCGAACAAGCCAGAGGAACGGGCACTGGCCGTGCATTGATTGAGGCGCGTGAGAATGCTGCGCGCAATATGGGTCTCAAAAGGCTGATTGCGGACACGCTCACACCCAATATAGAAATGAGAAACTTGTATCCCAAGCTTGGGTTTGTAGAGTTGGACGGTCCGATAGAAACGACAACGTACAAGGATCAACCCTCGTTACGCCCACATCTGCACTATTTCGCCAAAGATATTTGAGACAAATGCAGCCGCAGTCAAACTTGGCTGGCATAGGTAACAGGCGCTCGCGGCCCAAAGCCGACCTTGGAAGCACGTTCGGGATGCTGCAGTCGCAGCCCACTTAGCGACCATTCGCTGCGATAGCGAGATCCCGAGAGCTACGAACGGGGAAGTTGCGGGACGGAGCAGACCTTGGACTTTGGCACTTAGCTGACGCAGCATTCGTTTGCAGATGCAGCAGATTCGTTGTCGCAGTGCAGCGTAAGTCCCAGAAGCAGCCGTTCAGCATGGCGGAGCTGGTGCGGACTGAAACTGTAATTTCGCGCAGCATAATCGGACACGCGAAGACAACCTTGGCCTTTCGCTGAATGCCAGATTAGCGGTGACAATGATTGAAGTTCGTTCGTAGAGCTCGCTGATTAGGTAGGAGAGGATCTGGCAATCGGTTTGGGCAACAGGGACATAGGCAGCTCATCGAGGATCAAGAGGTCGAAACCAGACATCAAAGCGGCGGTTCTACCCCACCACGCGGCACCGGACTATACGTGCCTATAGGGTCGGGCGATGCACCCGCAGCGAGATGCTATTGTTGCTGGATGGTCTTTCCAATTGGACGGACTTCCCACAAGCAAATAATGACGAGAAATCCAATGAACCGACGAGTTTTTTCCCTGATCGGGCTGGCATCGCTGACATCAGCCCTGGCACCGGCGTCCTTCGCAGGGCATGCAGATCAGACAGGGTGGCAGATTGCCGACCTATCGAGCGATGGGCTTCGGCTGGCACATGGCGGCATGGCCGCACCCGGTACGCCGGTCAATGACCGGACGCTGTTTCAGGTGGCTTCATGCTCCAAGACGGTGACCGCCCTGGCGGTCTTCACGCTGGTTCGTGACGGGTATTTTGACCTACACGACCCGGTCAACGCGTACCTTGAGCGCTGGCAATTGACCGGTCCGCGCAGTGACAGGACAACGATTTCGGACCTCCTTTCCCATACTGCTGGTACGAACATTCACGGCTTTATGGGGTATAGCGCCGGTGACGACATTCCAGACGTGATAGATATCTTAAACGGACAACATCCAGCGACGTCCCCCGCAGTCCGCACAGAGCGGCGGTTGTTCAAGCGTTACGACTACAGTGGTGGAGGGACAACTATTTTGCAGTGCCTTATTGAGGACGTCTCGGATGAAAGTTTTCGCAAGTATGTGACGACAAATGTTCTGCGTCCAATCGGAGCCGCAGGAGCGACCTTTGATCTTGAACCCCGTAGGGCGCATGCGAATGGCTACCTTGAGGATGGGCTGCCGATACCTGGCGGTTTTGTGCGCCATCCTGAAAGCGCTGCCGCGGGCCTTTGGGCGAGCGCCACGGATTTGACTAAAATCATGCGCGCAATCCTTGTCTCTCTGAACGGGGACAGCGATGCCCTGTTGCCGTCCGGTTTGGCCAGGCAGATGATCAAACCTGTAAGCCCCGGTGTTGCGCATGGGGTATTTGTGGAACCGGGCAAAACGATCGGACACGATGGTCGGAACGAGGGGTTCGAATCTGCGATGATAGCCGATCTCGTATCCGGCAGGGTCCGCGCAGGGGTCACAAACCAAAATGGCCAGATGCAAAATGTATTGGATGCGGATCACGCGCTACACGGAAGTGATTGAGTAGCTTATCGCCAGGTCACGACGACTGTCCGTGCTACTATATGCGGCTGACAACAAACGATTGCGCGGCAGGTCGCGCGCCCGTGCTTTTGTCGTGCTGAGTGGGTCAACGCTTTGACTGAAGTCGGACAGCGTTCATATGCTCCAGCCGGGGCCTCGCAACAGGGGCACAGCGCACAACGGACCGTGGCGTTAAATCCCACCGGGTAGAAAGCTGAGAACCCGATGTTCGGGCATGGGCCAATAGCTGGTCAAACCGTCACGGAAACCCGAATGTCCAAACGCTGAACACATTGGTTAGGCGCGCGCGGAAACCACGCGCGCCAGCTAGTTATTTGTGGTGGCTAAAAAATGAAGCAGTCTTCCGCCAAAAGCGCGCAGGAGGTGCCTAAGATCGAAACCTCCGCGTCGCCATAGCTAATCTTTGTGAACGAACCGCGAAACGTGATCTCCAAGTCTTCGAAAGACAATCCGGTTTGCGAAAAATCCAAAAGGTCCTCTTCAGGATTGAACCCAAAGATCCGATCTTGACCTGAATCGAGTTGAAACACGAATACGTCGTTGCCCGCGCCACCCCACATGTGGTCCCGGCCTGCGCCTCCCTCAAGAACATCGTCACCGGCACCGCCGCGCAGCACGTCGCCGCCATTGCCGCCAGCCAACACATCATTGCCAGTGCCGCCACGTAGATAGTCGCGCCCATCGCCACCATTCAGCTGATCATCGCCGTGCCCGCCATTCAGGATGTCGTTTCCCGCACCGCCGTTCAGGATGTCGTCACCATCCCGGCCGCGCAGGTGATCGCGCCCGGCACCACCATCAATGTTGTCGTCGCCGTGTCCGCCGCGCAAGTGGTCATTGCCGTCGAGCCCGATAATCTGGTTGTTGTTTTGCGCGGCTTCGGCGGCATCCTTCATGACATCAAACCGATCCCCACTTGCATTTCCGATCCAAAGGGTCGAGTTGTCTGTGAAGGTAAACCGGCCGGTATCAAGATCATCCAACGCACCCTCGAAGGTGAGACTAACACCATCCAATTCCAGGACTGTCTCTGGGCCGCCCGGGGCGTCGCTGTCTTCTGTCAAAGTGATATCAGCCGCTGTGGCCTCTATGCTGAAGCTTTCATCTGATGGGTCGAACGCTGCCCAGGCGTCGTCACCAAAAATAGCGGCAAATGCAGAGACCAGCAGTTCCGTCGGCTCTTCTCCGGAGTGCGTCGCTGCGATAGAAATGATTGTACCAGATTCTACATGAAGGAACGTCGCTGTGTTGGTCCCCAGCGTTCCGCCCTGAAACCCGATGATCTGCTGACCGAAGATGGTGCCAGATGAGAGGCCGAGGCTCTCCCCATTGATGCCGGGTGTTCCATCTGGCGCGCGGAAATCCTGCATCTCTGCCAACTGATCGGGCGATAGCAGTGTCCGCGACACCAGCAACGCGTCAAGAAAGCTGATCATATCAGCGGTGGTGGATACAACACCGCCCGCAGCCCCAAAGTCCAGCAATGCGTCTGTCACGTCCAAGGGCTGCCCCGGTACGACTTCGGTGTAGGAGCGCAGCAGCCCTTCATTGCCACCCTCAGACCCCAGGATACTATCGTCCATACCGGCAACGGAGAAAATGCGATCCGACAGCAATTCGCCAAAGCTGTCGCCTGTCGCCTGTTCGATCAGTTTCTGCAAAAGCAGATAGTTCGTGTTCGAATACTCATAGGCTTCGCCGGGCGCAAAAGAAGCAGGTTGTTTGGATGCAAACGCCAGCAACCCGTCCGGACCAAGAGGTTGATCGGGAGAAAAGAGCAGTTGCTCGATATAGGCGGGAAGACCGGCCTGACCCGGCACGGAATCAAAGTCAGGTATGCCGGAGCGATTGGCAAGCAATTCTCGCACCGTGACGCTGTTGATGTTGGCTATGTCTTCGAGGCCTGCCAAATCCATCTGATCTGCCAGCGGCGCGTCAAAGTCGATCAGTCCTTCACCGACCAACTGCTGTACGATGACCGACGTCATCATTTTCGTTTGCGAACCGATCTCGAACCGGTTTTCAGCGGTGGCCGGTTGATCGCCGTCAAGTTCAACCGTACCTACGGCGTTTCGCACGGACAGCCCGTCGCGCGCGATTTCCATCAACACGGCAGGCGCTGGTCCGCTATCCGCGAATGGCGTCAATGCGTCTGTTGGAGCCTTGTTCAAGGCGTTGGGGTCCAAATGGGCCATATCAAGTGTCCTTTTCGAAATTGGAAAAATAACAGGCCAACCTGCCTGTCGCGCTCTGCGTGTCAGACTGCGAAGTTCAATGCGTCCGTGTCGTTCGGCGCGGACAGGATATTGTCCAAGGGGTGTCTGGCCCTATTTAAGTGGGCATTTTCTGGGAACCAGCGGAACAAATTGCAGAGCATGGAAATGAAAAGAGGTCAGCCCAAGCAGTGAGCCGAATTCAATGAACCACTTAGCTCTGGCACGGGGCGGCCATATCCACAGCAAACACACGGTCTGCATTAAGATCGGCAACGTAGACCCGTCCATCACCTCCAACCGCGATGTCGTGTGGCAATTGGAAACCGGGCTGGCCCTGATCCGGCCCGTCATCGCGTCCAATCAGGGCACCGTCTGCCGAAAACATGGAAACCCCGCTGCCGGAACGGGAATGGACATGGTGGCGATCCAGATCAAGCGTGTCGCCACCGTCTGCAAAGAACATGCAGCCGCGTGTGTCCACATCGACCCCGAAGGGCCGTCCAACATATGGACCACTAATGACGCGCTGCAATTGACCCTGCTCAGAAAAGACTTGAACTCGCGCATTGCGGCGGTCCGCGACGTAGATGTTGCCCTGAGCATCCGCGGCGATACCGTGTGGGAGGTGGAATTCCCCTGGGTCAGACCCGCGCCTGTTCACCTGCCAGACAAGCCGTCCTTGCGTGTCAAAAACGGCGAGTCTGGAGTTGCGGTACCCATCAACGACGGCAAAGCGTCCCTCCGAGAGGGGAACCACGTCGGTTGGGCGCGCAAAAGTTGCGTCGCTCATCGGGATTGGGAGTCGCGGCAAAACGTTTCGCACACGCAAGAGGGCCTCCAAATAGAAGGGATAGCTATTGCCGTACCTGCGAATTGGTTGGCCCCGCGGATCAAGGTGCACAACGATATTCAGTGAGGTGTCTGCAACCCATATCGAACCGTCATGGGCAACCGATATCCCATGTGGGCTCGCAAACAAATCCGCGCCAAAACGTGCGATTTCTTCACCGGTGTCCGCATCCACGCGTAGAATGACCGGGTCAGGTATCAGCGCTCTGCCAGCGGCGAAGGGACGACCTGCGCGGTGCAAAATGTAGATGCTTCCATCCAGCCCCACAGCGACCCCAGTTACCGCCAGTTCAGTGTCTGTTGCGTTGGGTGGCCAGAAGACTCTCATGTTCGACGCTGTAGTGTCGAAGGCTATTGCCTCGTCAGGATGCAAACCATCCACCGGCTGGATCTGAGCAGGGTCAGTGGCACTCCACCACAATCCAAAGCCGATCAATGCAGCCGCGGCAAGCGCGGCCGTTCTGCGTCTCGTGGGGGTCGAAGACCGCGCAGTGCCCGATCGAATTTCAGAGTTTTTCATCTGCGTGTCTCGATAGCGCTCAGCTCAATTGAGGTTGGACTGTGCGGTTTACCGCAGGTGGTTCAGCATCGGCTAAAGGTCTCTTCTCAAAAAGAACTCTCTACTCCCAAGAGCCTTAGGATAGCTGCCTGGTGACTGGCGATTGGGTCAGCGTTTGACAGCACCTGCATCTCGATATCTGGCGGAATACCCAGACCTTCCCAGTGTTGGCCTTCGCTATCGAGATAGACCTCGTTTGATAGATTCAGTTGCCATCCATTCGGCAAGGTTCGTGACAATGCGTCCGACAAGGCACCGCGCGTGGTCTCGCCGACGTGAGTGACGTGAGGCTGGGTCCGCAGAGATAGCGTCAAGACTTCTGCTGCGCTGACCGTTATGTGGCTGGTCAGCAGAAAAATGTCGCCGTCAAACTGAACGCGCGGGCTTTGGTCAATGCGCACGTCCGTCACGGTTGGCAGCGCAGCATCGGCGGCGAACTTGCTGTAGGCATGCACGCCCTCGCGTAAGAACCGGCTTGCAACCTCCCGCGCGATGTAGTCGCTGCCGCCAAAGTTCAGGCTAAGGTCAAGGACAATGGACCGCGCCCCAAGCGAGGTCAGGTCGTCCAGGATAACGTCCAACATGCCTTGCGTTGCTGCCAGGTTTTCCTCGAGCGTCGCATCTTGGGGTCCGAACCCGTCCAGTGCGCTGAAAGCGAGGTACCCGACCTCAGATGTTAGCATGCCATATTGAATACGATCGTTACCGCGCATCTGACCTGTACCGCGAAGCATGACCGTCGCGATACTCTCATACCAAATGGACAAACGAAACTCCCGGGCTGCCGATGCTGGATCGCGACCTTCGACCCGTGCGGTGTCGCGCAGATGCTGAAGAACGCGCGCGCGGCCCGGTGCCGAAATCTGACGCGACCCGTCCACGTCAACAATCAGCGCGACATGTGCGTCTCGAATGGGTGCGATCAGCCATGCCAATGCTTCGAACAGGGCTTGGTCGTCTGTGGCATCGTTCACTCGTCGTCTTGCTGCAGCGACGCGATTGTCCCAGTCCACATCGTAGAGGGCAAAATAGGGATAGCTGGCATCGAAGAACCTGACGAAGGCCTCGAACACGGCGTTGGCATCTGTGGACATCTCGACTGAACACTGCATCGGAAGAGACCCGAGCCGGATTGCACTTATCCGGTGGGGTTCCATGGGAAATCCAATGCTGAGCCTCTGGCCGTCTCCCGACACCGCGAAGCTGGAACCCGGTAAAAGCTCGTCTAGGGGGACGAGTGTACTGACCTCCGGAAGGCAAAGGTCTTCCGCAGTGCTGAACAGGCGCGCCGTGTGGCTTTGGATCTCCAGAACAAAGCCGTAGCCGTCCGAGTGCCAGACCCCATCAAGCGGTGGGGTCCGGCTGTCAAACCCGGCAAATGATCCCAAATATAAGCAGGTTGTCAGCATAATAAGCCTCATCATGTCCTCCGATTTTGAAGTCGGTCGACGACAAAGATGGCCTGAAGGCTCTGCCTTGTCGTCGCGTCGCGTAGGCGACGACACGCAAGAGGATATAGGTACAAGACCGAACAGGGCGCAGGCCCCGAAAGACATGTCGAAAGGGACGCCCGTTCGGGCCGTTTATCAGTTTCAAGCGCTTCTGACGCCATGTTGTAGGCGGTGTGGACAAGTAAAATCAGGCCAATGCCTGCGATCAGCAGCACGTAAACTCGCATGGGAACAATGCGATGTCGCCCGTAGCTCATATGGGGGCGGTCCCTGAACAGGGTATGAGACTCATTGTAAGACATCAGCGACACTCCAGCCAGGGTTTGACATGATTTCCGACCGGCCTATGAAGCCCTGTGCCGCATGCGGATCGTTGAGGAGTTGAAACAACAGCCAGGCCGTCAGGTATCCCCGAAACCGGCCCGCATCATTTGCCAATTCGATGTGGTCCGCGCCATCTGCGACTGCGAGAACCCGCAAACCTGGGCCGCGCATCCCCTCAAAAAGCGCTCTGTTGAGCCACAATGGAGAGATGAATTCATCTTCGGTGCCGGTCAGGATCAGCGTTGGAGCCGTGACCGCGCCGGCATCATAGTCCATGTCGAGCCGAAAGAACGCGATGGCGTCGTCGGTCGGCGTTCCGTGGATCGCCAAAGCTGTCGCGCCGCGTCCGGTCTCATATTGTGTGTGGGCGTTGATCGTGCTCACCGCGCCCTGGGACGATCCCACAAGCGCGAAAGTGTCCGCGTCTATGCGCGCAAAAAGCGGGTGGTTACGAGTCATCGACCAAAGCCTGGCATTGGCAAGCATGGCCACCGCGCGTTCACCAGTGGCCATCTGCCGATCATCACTCCCGATCACCACCATTCCCCAAGAGGCGAGGTGCTTTGCAATGGCATCGTAGGTTCCAATGGGCTCACCGGTCCCGTTCTGCCAGACCACAAGGGGAGCAGACCCGTCGTGACCCGCAGGGAGGTACACACGGCCCCCGGGCTGGCCAAAGGTTGCCGGGATATCAGTTGTCGTGACCGCATGAGGCCCGGCGCGGCTATAAAGGAATTCGATCTCTTGTTCAGCGTCATAGGCATGCGGAGTCGAGGTTGCACACCCGCCGAGCACCAGGAGGGCAACTACCATGGCCATGCCAGTGCTGGGGCGCATGTGAAACTGATATGGTATGGTCATTTTGAGCCTTGTCATGTGTTTGCACTGTGCCGCAGTTGGCGCAAAATGTTCGGTCTGTCGTCTCTTCCTATTGGCGAGGAGCACGCGGTCCCGAGGTGGAGCACTGTCTAGTCCGGATGGGTGCGATTTTGGTGCGCAAACACCGCGACCGGCCCAAAAGCATGTCTTTGTGGTTAGGCGCGACCCCGACCGGGCTGATGGTTGCTAACCCTGTGCTTTCGCGCTCCATCGTGCAGAACCGCAATTTGTCTTCGCACACGACAGTTGATCTGGTTCGGCAAGATTCAGCTTTCGGCTGCACCTGTGCGACGCAGGAAACCGCTGATGCTTCGTCTGAGTTGGACGGGATTGTCGGTATGTAACATGTGCCCGCCCGGCAGCTTCACGTATTCAGCCCCGCGGATACGTTGGGCCAAAAGGCCCGCGCCGTGATGCGTCGCCGAGTTTCGTTTACTGACGATAATGAGGGTTGGAACAGCTATCGCAGCGAGGCGTAGGCGTCCGTCATAAAGGGATGCGGCCTCCAGCGCTGCCGAAATCCGCCGCCGATCCATCTGAGCCAACTGTCGCTGAAGCTCGACCTTGGTATCGCGGCTTTCGCCCAACCCAGAGAGGTTCGCGAGCAAGGACGTCGGGAACGAGCGGTACAGGGATGCTGCGACCGTCGCAGACAATCGCCCGACAAGTCGGTCACGCACCGTCGGAACAGCTTCGATCAAGACTAACGCCTTGATGCGATCTTGCAATCGGGCAGCCAGTTCAAGCGCAACCATTCCACCAAGTGAATGCCCTATGAGCACGGATCCGGGTGGCACGTTATCTGACAAGCGTTCAGCATATGCTTCTACCCTATATGGCTGCGAGAGCGGGTTGGTCCCGTGGCCGGGAAGGTCCGGTGTCAAGGCCTTGGTGTATCCGTTCGTGATCGGGTGCCAAGTGTCACCAGCCAGACCCGCACCATGAAGCCAAACACTATCGACAAATGCCAATGGATCGGTCGGTGCTACGATCGAACCAACGGGGCTGGTGACGGGGTCAGGATCGCGTGACATTTTGGGGCGCCCTTTCGCATGTTCGGGGCCGTAGGATGCGGCCTGCAGCCCCCACATGGCATTTTTACGCTGCGGTATCGTCCGCATGGCCCCAAATATGTGTCCGACCCGGTCGGCGCGGACAGGACATACGGGCACACGCGTTGAGCAAAGACACTTTGGCAAGTAGGGTTTGGGGGTATCCCGCCCAAACGCAGTTTGCCAGACCGCACTATGACCTTTGACCCGGACACCCTGTTGATTGCCACAGTCGCCGCCACTTTTGCGGTCGCTGTCTTGGCGGCAATGATCAGCTGGTCCCAGCGGTGGAGCGCGTCCTCACGGGTAAGCCTGGCGGTGTTTTTCGTAATGTTCGCTGTCAGCGAGCTTGATACGGTTCTCGTCACGCTTACCAGCGAAATTCCACAAGCCGTTCGCGATGGGACCGCACTGTTAAGTGTCGTTGCCAATTTTTGCCTGATGCCTGTCTTCTTGCTTTATGTGCGCGAGTTGACGCTGAGCAAGGGCCAGTATGAGACAAGGCGCTCGGTTGCGCTTCATTTTGCATTGCCTTGCTCGGCGTTCTTATTTGCAGTTATCGCGATGGCGCTACCGGAAGCATCACGCGATGTCTGGTACGCAGGAGTATCCACACCGGAGCCCCTGCCAGGTCTCGGTTTCCTGATATATGGCTTCGCGGCCCTGACCATCGCGCTTGTTGTCCAATGGGCGCTCTATGTGTTCTGGGTCATCCGAACCCAAACAAAACACATTGCGTTGCTCAAGCAGCATTTCTCAAGCACCGAGGGGCTTGAATTGCGCTGGGTCGCGGTCCTCGCCGGTGCCATGGGAACTTATGTCTTGCAAAGCCTCATCGGTGAGCTGCTTGCCGTTTCTGGGTCACGAGACCCCATTGGCCCGTTGCTCGATGGCCTATGGGTTCTGATTGTAATTCTCTCCCTTGCGCTCTGGGGGCTTAGGCCATCGAAGGAGTTGGATTTCGTCACTGCGGAATTGGAAAGCCTCGACGAGCCGCACAGCAAAAAATATGTAAAGAGCGCTTTAGGTTCGGACCAGTCTGAACGGATAGCGCGTAAGCTTATTCTCGCGATGGAGAAAGAACATTTGTATCGCGACCCTAATCTAACACTCAGCGCTTTGTCGGCACATATCGGCGTGTCGCTGAACTATGTGTCCCAAACGCTGAACCAGCACATTCGCCAATCCTTCTTTGAGTTTGTAAACAGTTGGCGGGTCAAAGAGGCCATCCCTTTGGTTGAAGAAGGCGCATCGACGGTATTGGCGATTGCTTATGAGGTCGGCTTCAACTCTCGCTCTTCGTTCTACACCGCTTTCAAGCGGGAAACGGGCATGACGCCCACCAGTTGTAAAAACGCTGTAGCCAAGGCGAAGACTGCCAATCACAAAACATCCATTGCGAATGCCAGAAAGCCATGACATCGGGCAACAGACTACGAATCCGTGCATATGAACCAAATGATTGGCCACGTCTGTGCGTCATTCATGATGCGGCGCGCAAAGACGAACTCGCCTATACGGTCGGCGTCGCCGCCTTTCGTTCCCTTGAAGAAACCTCCGAAGATGAAGGGTTGTTCGACGCGGATTTGGCGGTCGCCGTGCGAGACGGCGTCGTAGCAGGTTTTGCGGCCTTCGACGAAACAGAACTGACGTGGCTCTATGTCGATCCTGCGCTTTCACGTCTTGGCGTTGGACGCGCACTTCTTCGCTATGCCATGAGCCGAAGCAACGGGACCATGCAGATTGATCTCCTTGAAGGCAACAGTCCCGCTCAGGCGCTCTATGCATCTGAAGGGTTCGTGATTACTGACCGCCGAAAAGGAAACCTCATTGGAAATGAGTGCTTCCCTGCGACAGGCCTTGTGCTTCGCTACGGCGATTGAGTAGCCCACAACCGTGATCATTCTTACCAAGCCTGTCTGAAAGTGCGATTTCTTGTGCTGCCCCCTTGTCCGTCCCGGCAGGACTGGACGAAATTTCGTGACGGGAGAAACACATGTTGGGTGCCCATGACGCTGGCAGGGCGCTTCCGTTCGGTGCCTGGCAGATCACGGTAACAGAAGCGTCCAGTCGTTCACACTGCGCGCACCTTGACGCCCGCTTTCTCATCGCCCGCGTCGCCGCGCAACCAGATACTGGAAGCACTCTTGCCTCCGTCACAAACTTAAAAACACCGATGCGTAGACGACGATAAGCCGAACCAAGTGAGCACACATTGAACGTGGTTCTGTCGCGAACTTCGCCCCCACCTGTCAGTTCGAGTGCATTTCTGGTAGCGCGTGCTGGAACATGACAGGAGCAGGCCGTGAAGA
>NZ_JBXWOE010000017.1:0-53677 GCF_059610725.1 Ruegeria sp. CDSC045 | reverse complement strand
CGGAAAGAACCTTGCAGGTGGTCGATACCGGACTAATCTCACCGAGAGCTGCTGCTCAATTAAAGAACGTATATCAAAGTCCGTGGCGAATGGGTGTATCTGTATCGTGCGGTAGATCGCGACGGGCAAACCCTTGATTTCATGCTTTCTGAGAAGCGAGACACGAAGGCTGCAAAGAAATTCTTCGCCAATGCTCTGTACAACAATGGCATCCCGAAACGGATCACCATTGACAAAAGCAGAAGCAATGCAGCAGGGATCAAAGAGGTCAACAAGATCTTCAAGCGGCTGCAGATACCTGTGAAGATCGACACCGTCAGATCAAAGTATCTCAACAACATGATAGAACAGGATCACCGCTTCATCAAAAGGCTTACGAGACCGATGTTGGGGTTCAAAAGTTTCGCCTCCGCTGCAGCGACACTTGCCGGGATCGAGGCCGCCAACATGATCCGCAAGGGGCAGCTTGGCCAGCTGAAGTGTGGCTTTCGTCAGTTTGCTGAGCTCGTGGGATAAATCCGTCCAGACAGATCGGGCGCTGTCACTGTACCCTAATAAATCAGAATTTGCGGATTCACGGCGTTCTGGATCGTTTTTGGGGAGTGGAAAAGCTTTGGGGATTATGCCGCCCTAAGTAGCCCTAGTGAAAGCCTTCCATCCAAGACGGCAGCCCTGACAACCGCAACACGGTGCGCGCCTCTTGGGGACCATCTCATGCGTTGTTTCTTTCCCATGCGCACATTGGCGATCTCATTTACGAGGCCTTCTGCCCTTGACGTTGAGACTGCTTTCCCTTGCCGACGTCGACGCCCGTAGTTCGCGATGGCTGACAGGTTGTGGCTCAAGTATGTTCTCAGATCCATTGCGCGTGAGGCGACCGAGAGCGCCGCATCGTTTGACTGACCATGGGTGTGTTCGCGCACGCGCATCGCGAAGCGGAACAAGACATCAAGCGTATCGCGTGCTCGGTCTGTCTGGCCATGCCACATACGCCAGCGAAGTGTCTCAACAAGGGCAGCAATCTCTGCGCTACTTTCGGTTCCGATGTGTGATGCCAGCGTTTGAAATGTTGTCTCCACATGTCGGATGCGCGCCGATATATGCCACCAATCTAGTATGTGACGAACATCGGCACCTGTTGCGTTTCTGACCAAGCGAGGCAGCGCGGGATCCCCATCAGAAAGAACAGTGACTGCAACGCCATCCTCCCAACCAGCTGCTTTCAGGCTGGAGCGCAGGTGTTCAATCGGGTGATCGGCACCCATCTGGCTCAATCCAAACCGCCGTTTTTTAGCTGTTTCGCTTTCAATCGACCCCACAATGACTTCGAAATTTCGCCTTTGATATTCGAGACGTGAACGAACATATGCGCTGTCCAGAAAGACCGTCACCTCGGTAGGTTTTGCTTGAATGGCCGTATCCGTCGGTTCCTCGCAACAGCGATCTTCCAGGGCCTTGGCAACCGACGCAAGCCTGTTCCGGATCGTTGCGTGGTTCTGGGTGGCGCAAGGTGTGAGCTCGTTCAACAGACGCGCGGCTTCCCGAAAACTATGCCGGGCACCCAGTTCGGCTTGAAGTCTCCTAAATTCGGGTGTGGCATTGTCTTTCAAAATCCGCGTGAGCGGAGAATACGCTGCCTTGAACGCAGGAAAGCCCGGAAAGCCGCACATACACATCCGGACCCGAAGCGCTTCGACAGTCACACGACCGAAATGAGTATCGACACGTCACTTACGACGATCATGCACAGGCAAATACGAATGGCAGTGACGGCATACCCGCGCGACTTCGCTGATTTCTTCCACTTGATCCTGGAGAACAGCACGCTGGACTGCTTTCAAAATCGATTTGCCCTCAGCGAGGCTGATACCAAGGCCGTCTTCCGACGGATCGATAGAACACCGCTCAATGACGCCAATCTCATGGGTCCGGCACTCGCCCCACCCAAACTCTGTTTCAATCCTGATCCGAACTTTCACACCAAATCCTCCTGCAACAAAGCCAACAGGATAGACCGAGATCAATTTACGTCCCCAAGGTTTTTCCACTCCCCAGTGACATTTGGAGCGGACCCTCCTGTTTTCATTGTGGCGTAACCCCCTACCCCCTTTACACGCAAAAAAGGCGACTTTTGCTCGTTACATTTGAGGCATGTCCAAACTACCATCACATACGATAAGTATCGCTTATCATGGCTGATTGATTTTTCCCAGAAATGGGCTCAGAATGGACCGTATGAAGCAACCTGCCCCATATCTCCCCGCCGCTGCCCCTGCCCTCTCTGACACGGATCAGGAGGCGCTCACCGACCTCTATGTGCGCGGCACACCGGAGAACACTTTACGAGCCTATGAGCGCGATCTGTTGTATATCACCGCCTGGAAATCCGCGCGGTTCACAGCGACGCTGGACTGGCCGGAATCCGAAGCCACTGCGCTGGCCTTCATTCTCGATCACGCGCGCGATCTGAATGACGCGCGGAAGGACGATATCGCACGAGAGACGGCAGAGGCGTTGATCGCGCAAGGGCTGCGCAAGTCGCTGGCCTGCCCGGCCCCGTCTACTCTGGATCGACGCATAGCATCCTGGCTGGCCTTCCACCGGATGAAGAACCTCGCCAGCCCCTTTAGCGCGCCACAGGTGAAACAGGCCCGCGCCAAGGCCCGCCGCGCCGCAGCCCGGGCCCCTGCCCCGAAGTCACAACATCCAATCACCCGCGACGTCCTCGAACAGTTGCTGGCCACCTGTCGGGGGTCCCGGCGGGATTGCCGCGACCGCGCCATCCTGATGCTGGGCTGGGCCAGCGGTGGTCGGCGCCGGTCAGAGATCACCGGGCTGATGCGCGAGGATGTCTCGCTGAAAGAGTTTGACACCAAGGGGGTGGTTTGGATTTCTCTGCTTGAGACCAAGACCACCGCCAAGGGCGAGACGCCACGACTGGTGCTCAAGGGCCGCGCCGCACAGGCGCTGGTGCATTGGATCGAGGTCGGGCAGATCACGGATGGAGCGCTGTTTCGACCGGTCTCAAAAGCCGATCGAGCGTTGAAGCGCCGCCTGTCACCGGATGCGATCTACCAGATCATCAGACACCGATTGAAACTGGCGGGCCTGCCAGAGGATTTTGCGTCGCCGCATGGGCTGCGATCCGGTTTTCTGACCCAGGCGGCCCTGGACGGTGCCCCAATCCAAGCCGCCATGCGCCTCTCGTTGCACCGCTCGATGGCCCAGGCGCAAAAATATTACGACGATGTGGACATCGCGGATAACCCGGCGACTGATCTATTGGGGTGAGCACATACTGACTACTTAAAGAATTCCCAGCTTGAGGGAAACTCCGGCTGCTGTGCCTATGTCTTGTTTCCTGTCGCATCCGTTAACGTGGCCAGCGCGGAAACATGTCGCGGCAGGTCGCAGCGGGAATGCAGGATATCAACAATGATCACCGCGTCCGGCTGATCCAGGTAAACTAGGAAGTGCTCTCCCGCCCGTACATATCTGAGATCAACTGCCTCCTCTACCAATATAGAACAGCTGCGGCTGGCCGCCCTGCCCTCCGTGATGGCCAGACAGCGCGCTATCAGTTCTTGTTCATAAAGATCGGCTTGATGCCGTCCAAACTTGTCGATGGTCCATCGGGCAATTTCCACCAGGCTGGCTTCAGCACGGCGTGTCAGTCGAAAGGGTTTGGTCACGCTTTGGTTCGTGCCCTTACAAAGGCACGACGGATCGCATCCGTACCGCCGCCTTCTGCCAGATCTCCTGCCTGAGCCTGGGCTACGCCCTCCTGCAGGCCTTGCCTGAGAGACACCAGTCCCGCCTCTTCCCGCTCCAGAAGACGAAGACCAGCGCGCAACGCTTCACTGGCGTTCTGATAGCGACCGGACGCAACCAGGTCCTGCACTAGTTGATCCTGCGTTTCTGTAAGTACGACATTGCGGGTTACCATGGCTTAAGCCTCCTGATTGGCAATATATGCCAACGAAGGTACTTGTTCAACAATTGAAGTTTCCACACCCGGTAGTTTAATCAAGCCGTTCTTATTGCCGGCCTGACAGAGCAAATAAGTGCTCACCGCCGTGGCAGGGTTAACCATCGCCCCTACGCTTTCGCAAATTCCAAACACAGGGCCGACCTCCTTGCCCCGAACACCGCCCATCCGATTACCTTTGATATTCTCGAACAGCAGATGGTCAACATTCAAGGTTCGTGCCGGGACAACCGTGACCGGATCATCCTGTTACTGGGCTGACCTCGGGTAGATGGCAGCGTTCGGTGATCGGCGGGATCTTTTTGGGGGATGTGTCGCTGAAGGAATTCAACGAGAATTACATAATTTAATTGTCGCTGCTGGTAGTTGAGACCACCCAAAAAGACAAGACTCCACGGTTGGTGCGCAAGGGCCGCGCAGCGAAGCCGTTGGTGCATTGGATCAAAGTGGGTCGGATCGAGGACAACCCCCTGTCTCACTCGGTCTCGAAATCTGGCTGGATGCGGAAACGCCGCCTCAACCTGGACGCCATCGCCCAGATCGTCAAACACCGACTGAAGGTGACAGGACTACGAAGGATTATACCTCACCGCATTGGCTGCGTTAGGGTTTCCTGACCCAAGCCGCGCTGGACGGCGCCCCGCCCTGGCAAGTCAGTGAACTTGCCGGCACCTATCAAGAATCCCCACCAATTCGGTTTTTGAGCGGCGTGAGGCTCAACACTCATTTGATTTAGTCATCTGCAACTTGAGCAAACTGAGCGCATTGCAGTATTTCTGACAGGATTTCGCTTGGCTATAAGGACAAAGTGGTCGACGTCAGGAAACCCTCTGAACTGGAACTTCGAAGCCAAACTTTTACTGCAACCATGCAACCTCCAAGCGCCTCTTAAGTACCCAATGGAGACGTGAGTTAACAGCTGTTAACTTCAGAACGCTTGTGCAGGCTTCGTAGCGACCCACAAGTTATTGATTTTTCTCTTGACATGAATCGGAATACGAGTGCCTAAATGTACTCAAGTTGCGCAACCAAACAAAAATGAGCAGGAAAACTGCAACTATGCTACAGACCACACCAATTGCTGCGACGACGCAGTCTCACGTTACACGTGAAATCTCTGATCGTCTACAAGTTGCACTGACGACCCACTTAACTCAGGCGTATTCTCCTGAACTGTCAAAGACCCTCAGACTCTTCAGCGCGACAGAGGTTGCCGACCTGTTTGGCACAACCGGACAGTTCTTGCGAAAGGGCCATGCTGAGGGCTCTCTTCCGGAGCCGGAAGTCAACAAGAACGGCCGTCGTTTTTACTCCGGAGCCGAAATCAAAGCGATGCGCCAGATCCTTGAAGGCAGTTCCAGAAAGCCCGGAAAATACCTTCCCGGCCGTCGCGATGCCGACCAGCTTCAGGTTATTCAACTCATGAACTTCAAGGGTGGCAGTGCAAAATCCACTTCAGCCATTCACCTTTGCCACTATCTTGCGCTTCAAGGTTATCGCGTTCTGGCTATCGACCTTGACCCACAAGGCAGCTTGACCGGATTCTGCGGAATTCAGCCAGAAATCGAGTTTGAGGGGAATTCGATCTATGATGCTCTGCGCTACGAGGACCCGGTCCCGATGTCCGAGTGCATCCGGACCACTTACTTCCCTGGCTTGGATCTTTCCCCCGCTCAGTTGATCCTGTCAGAGTTTGAAACGGAAACCGCTGTCTACGCCCGAAAAGGCGTTCCCTTCTATAATCGACTTGCCAGCGCAATCGAAGAAGTCGAAGCAAACTATGATGTAATCATTATCGATAGCCCTCCTTCATTGGGTTTCTTGACGCTAGCAGGATTGTTTGCGGCAACATCCGTGATCGTGCCGCTGACACCGAGCATGTTGGACGTGGCCTCCACGCAGCAGTTTCTTGAAATGACTTCGGCATACTTGGAAGAGTTTGAGAACTCCGGGATTCCGATTGTCCATGACAATTTCCGGTTCCTCATAACACGGGACGACCCCTCGGATACCCCATCACAGCAAATTGTAAGTCTGATGCGGGCGCTGTTTCAGGATCGGGTGATCGGAGCAACTGCGCTGCGAAGCACGGCGATTGCCGATGCCGCGATGCTGAAAATGACAATGTACGAAGTTGTTCGATCAGAAATGACACGGTCAACCTATGACCGCGCCCGATCAAGCATGGATGCCGTTGGGCACGAAGTCTCAAACATGATTCAAACCGCGTGGGGCCGTTGAAATGGCACTTAAACAAAACAAAACCAGCATGGCTGCAGCGATTGCGGCGGCAGCCGGAAACCCGCCCATTCCGCCTACGAAAACCGAGCGTGCCAATGCCGCGCTTCCACGAGGCACCATAGCTTCCGTCCGTGTTGGCGCCGGCGGAATCCAAGAAATCGATACCTCGCTCATATTGCCTTGGGGTCCAAAGGACAGGCTTGGAGTGGAGTTAACACCGGTTAACTCAAAAGCCGAGCCGAACGTCGATGCAGCTGTTCTAGAACTAGCCAAAAGCATCAATGAAGCAGGCGGCCAACAGGTTCCGGTCCTCTTGCGCCCTTCCGAAGAGGTAGATGGTCACTTCGAGGTTATTTACGGCCGCCGTCGCATCCTGGCCTGTCAGCATCTAAACCAGCCTGTACGCGCGCTGGTACGGGCTCTCGATGACAAAGAGGCGCTTCAGGCGAAAGGTCTGGAGAACTCTTCCCGTGTTGATCTCAGTTATTATGAGAGGGCTCGGTTCGCCCGCGAAATTCTCAACCAGGGATATGACCGTTCGGAAGCGATCACAGCACTTGCGATATCCAAGAATACACTGTCGCAATTGGAACGGATCACCAACGACATTCCTGACGATCTCGGGGATATGATTGGGCCGGCGCCAAAGTCTGGCCGCCCGAAATGGACTGCTCTCGCTGAAGCATTGCGAAAGAAGGCAATAACAACGGTTAGTGCAAAGAAAATTCTGGAAAAGCTCAACGCATCTGATTCCGACGATCGATTGAACGGGCTCTTAGGTAGCTTGACCCCTAAGAAAGAAGCACAAGAAGTCCGACCGGCACCAGACGTTGTCATCAAGACCAGCAATTCCACAGTGAACATGACGATCAAAAGATCAGGGGAGAATGAAGCCTATGCGCGTTGGCTTGAGGAAAACCTTGGTCAATTTATTCAGGAATCCTACGAGCGTTTCAAAGAAGGCGCCGGGGAAAAAGCGAGTTAACAACTGTTAACTCTACATGAGGCAACGAGCAAAAGGAGGAAGCAAAAAGAAACCCCCGAAACCTAAGGCTCCGAGGGCTGAAAACCAACTAGTGGTTATAGATTTGACACCTAAACCCTAACAGCCCGCGAATCACGAAACAACAAAAAACGCCTCTGGGTGAACAGGTTTTCTTTGTCTGCTGACAAAAACTAATGAAAACACTACAAACATTGGCTCCAAATGGAGCAACCTTGTCGGGAACGGCCGGGCAGGGGACTTATACGCCCAAGAAATGGATTCTTCTTCGAGCCGTTGAAGAGGCAAGGGAGCCGCTTGGGCTGAAATCCACTTCTCTCAACGTCCTAAGAGCAATGATTTCCTTTTTGCGAGGAGATCAGATTTCAGTCGATCAGGATGATGAGCATATCTGCTTCGCATCCAATGCCGCGATTGCCAAACGAGCCCATGTCAGCGTTCAGACTGTAGAACGTCATATCTCGACTCTGGCCAAGCTTGGGATTGTCCGACGCGTAATGAGCTCAAATGGTAAACGTTGGGCACGCCGAGACCGACAGGGCAGGGTGGTCACAGCGACCGGTCTTTCCCTGATACCATTGTCTGAAAGGCATGCTGAGTTCCTCCAGGAAGCCCAGAAGCATGCTGACCGCGTTCTCGAATTCACGGTACTCCGCGATAAGGTATCGGCCGCTCTGACTCGTCTGAAAGAGCTTGTAGCAGACGATGGCTCTATCACAGGTTTGATGGCCACTGTGCGCAATGCGCTGCGCCGCAAGCCGGATGCGCGTGTCCTCCGGAAACTTCTGGCTGAAATCTCTGTGGAAATCTCAGAGATAACACCGGCTCATACCGAAAAAATGAGGGCCAATGACCATGAATTTGAGGGGCACAAAGAGGACTCTTTGAATCCAGTAGTTAAGAAAGAAAAACACTCTCAGGTCCAAGTTTCTCCAGATCAAATGGAGCGCAGCTTTCCACGTTTGTGTTCAGAACTTCGCTTTGCCCGGGATCAGTCACATTGTGACCGGCTAATGGACGATATCGCCGAGTACCTACGACTTGGTCAGACCTGGTATGCTATGAAATCGACATATGGCCCAGCTCTCCGGTTCATGGTGCTCGGATATATTTTTCAACGAGCTGAGAACATAAAATCTCACCAAGCCTATTTGATCTCACTAATCTCGAAAATCGATCGGGGAGATATGCAACCAACCGCATTGTTGACGCATAGTTCAAAAATCCGCGGAAGTGCAGGCCATGCCTATGATATCTCCGCACGCTCATGAGCTCAGAGCAATAGGTGCAGTACATGCCATCGGTCTATTGTGAATTGAATGCCGATGTATTACATTGTACTACAATACGGAAACAGGTGATTGCGATGAGTACCAGCCCATATTCAATCCGTCTCGACGAAGACCTGAGAAAGACCCTGGAACGGGAAGCTGCGATCGAAGATCGACCGCCTGCACAACTCGCCGTACGGGCAATTAGAATGATGTTGGAATCCAAAGCCGCTAAACGTGCAGCCATTGATGCGGCTGTTGTAAAAGCAGACCAAGGCAAGTTCATCACGGCAGACGAAATGAATGCCTGGATAGACAGCTGGGATACCGAGAATGAACTTTCGGCTCCGGCAGCAAGCGGGCAATCCAATAGCCAATGAAGATTGTATTTCTCGAAGATATGGCCCGGGACATTCAGTGGTTCCGTTACTACTTCACGTCAGTTTTTCCTGAAGGCAGCGAAAGGGCACGAGCTCAGCTCAAAGCCATTCAGCTTACTCTTGCAGCCAACCCTTATGCAGGTCACCCAAGTGACACACGCCGAGACATACGGGAGCTTTCAGTGCCGCGAACCCCATTCACGCTGATCTATCGTGTAATGCCCACCCAGATAGAAATTCTGCGTCTATGGGATACCCGGCAGGGCGCGGATTACTAAAACTAGGCGTTTAAATTGGTGGCATCAGGAGGGCAGGGTAGGGGCGAGCAGCCCAGGATCCAGACTTCGATCCGTCCGATGACAGCGTCGATCTTGCCCAATAAGCGGAATGGAGCGGCTGTACCGTTTTCCATGGTGTCCCCCTTTTTGAAAGCCTCACGCGCGGGACGCGTGAGGAAGCTTTTCCGTGAGTGGTTGTGAGGGATTAGTTGCCCGACAATTCTGCCTGAAGCGCGTCCAGCAACTCCTGCCCGCGAGGGCCGACGGTTCCGACGTAAGCCGCAGAGGTGCCGGTGCTGCGTTCGCGGAACCAGTCTCGACATCTCGAGCTGAAGGCTTGGTAAATGATATTGCTAACGCTCGCATGGGGAAGAAACGTCGAATGCGCTGGTCCCCGAAAGGTGCACATCGGGTAGCAACGGTCCGAGCCGCGGTCCTGGATGGAAGGCTTGGCGAAGGTCAACTCCAAGCGGCTTGATCCCCACACTCTTTCCACTCCCCAGTCCGACAATTAAGGATACAGTCCAGAAATTAAAGGCACAATCAAGCACTGATTTTGCTCAATTTTTTAAGCCAGCATCCAGTAATTTAGGACACAGTGATAGCAGCACACAGTCGCAGGCGTTCGTCATTTCTGTCTTCGTGTCTTTGTCCATTGCCTCAACGCAGATCAAACAGAATAACCACAAGATGAAGGGGCTCGCCCAGCAATTGTTCCGGACACCTTAGCCTAAGTCGAAACCACTAGAGCTTCACCAAGCAGAGTGAGCAGCATGGAAAGTTCAGACGACGCTCTCATGAGGCCCATGAGATCATCTGGTCTTTCCTCGCGGTTTTGAATGCGTGTCGCAGCGTCTTTGGCCGCAACTGCTCGCTGCTCCATTGCCAGCAAGATGTCCTTGACTTCTTCTGGTGGACTGTCGAATAGATGTTGCATTGTATCGAGGCCAGGGGTGCTCGGGTCCAATTTCATTCCATCAAAGGCCGAGCTTTCACGCAAGCTCTGCAAACGCCCTGCCGCTGCACCGTACTGTTGGATAACGCCTCCCAACTGCTCCCTGGCAGCGTCGGAATTATTTGCCAGCGCGTTGGAAATAACCAAATTTGCGTTGCAAGCACCCTCAGCAATTTCTTTCGACACCTCCGGCAATTGCTTGTCCGGATCATAGGGCTCGAGATTAAGTTTGCCCACACTGTCCAAACCGGCCTGACTTGACCCGGCGACAAGCGCGAGCAGCGCTGCAAAGATGAGCGTTCGAAGAGTGCCACGATGGATTTCTTTAGCCATAGTATCTTGTACCTCCTCAATTGGTGTTCTTTGGCTTCAAGCCCTTCGGTATAATCTTGGGTTGAATTCCTACCGAGCCCAGTCACCCGCAGCTAAAGCCCGTTCGCACATCGCTTTGAAGGATTTGAACAAATCTTCTGCCCGGTCGTGGTAATTGGCCGCGTCCATCGGCTTACAAAGTGCTGAAACAGTTGTAGTCCAATCGCTACCAACAATGATTCCGGCACTATTCAGCAGGTCAAGCAACTGTACCTGTGTGTCGAGATCTTCGGCATAAATCTCTGCCATTGCGCTAAGTCTCGCACGCTCGACCGGGTCTTCGGTTTTAGCGGCATTTGCCGACGCGATGCGAGAGTCCACAATCCGCCCTGAGATAGTCGAAAGCACTTCGTAATTACTGCGCGCTGACATGGCTTCTTCAGAAGCTTCCATCGACAGAAAGGCCACAATAGCTGCTGCCGCAGCAGCCACTGCAGTGATGCCGGTCAGGAAAGATGCCCCGAGCCCGGTTGTCAACTTACCAACCGCTTCCTCGACCCTAGCAAGTCCAGCCGCAAGGGGGTTCTGGCGCTGATTGAGTCCGCGCGCGGCAATAACCTTTTCAAGCGCTGCTCGGTCAAACGTCACCGTCGCCGGGCTCCCGTTTGTTTCAGCAACTTCATTCCGGTCAATGTCAAAATCTCTGACCGTTTCTTCTATCTGTTCGAGGCTATAAGGAAGCTCGGAAGCAGCCGCCGTCGCCGTAATTCGTGGCATAATCTCAAATCCTAACTGCATAACTAAATTTCTTATCAACGATCAAAGTGTGCGGCGGATCGTCTTTAAAGTCAAAGTTAAGCGGTGATGGTTCTGAAGGTGTAGACGCCCCCGTTGGCGTCTACATGGGGTAATCGCGGGAGCGAGTCGCCCCGAAGGTCAGCCTTAACCTTGGAGAGTGGCTGTTCCCCGATAGGATGAAAGTACGGGCTCACGACTGCACGCCAGGCCCAAGCATCATAGGAGAACAGCCATGAAAGAGTATATCGGTCTTGATGTGTCACTGAAAGAGACGGCGGTTTCAATCCGACGTGGCGGCAGACGTGTCTAGCGCGGGAAATGCGCCTCTGATCCAAAGACCATTGTCGATCTTATCCGGAAGCGTGCGCCAGCTGCGGAACGCGTAGTGTTCGAAACAGGCCCCCTGTCGGTTTGGTTCTTCCATGCACTGACAGAAATGGGGCTTCCAGCGGTCTGCATTGATGCCCGTCATGCCAAAGCGGCGCTCGACATGGCAGCCAACAAGACTGACGCGAATGACGCTGACGGTCTGGCGCATCTAGCAGAAGTCGGGTTCTTTCGCGAGGTGCGAGTAAAAGGGTTCGGTAGCATGCTGACCCGCACGCTTGTGGCGGTGCGCACCCGGTTGGTCCGGATTGCTGTTGAGCTTTCGAACCAGATCCGGGGCATCATGAAGACATTTGGGTTGATCGTTCGCGCGGGAAAGGGAAGCCGCTTCGAAAACAATGTCAGGGAGCTTCTTTCAGATCAGGACCAACTCGCTGCCATTGTTGTTCCAATGCTGGAGACCTGGAGCAGTGTGCGCATCCGTGTCGCGGAACTCACCCGACGGCTGGCTGCTATAGCGCGCCAAAGCCAGGCCTGTCGAATTCTCATGTCGATCCCTGGCGTCGGCACCATCACGGCGACCTCCTTCACCGCCGCTATAGAAGAGCCGAGTAACTTTCAAAGGTCACGCTCGGTCGGCGCATGGCTTGGGTTAACACCTAGGCGTTACCAATCCGGAGAAGTCGACTATGAGGGTCACATATCACGACGCGGCGACCGTCATTTGCGAGGGCTTCTATATGAGGCTGCCACCGTTATCCTGACCCGCAGCTCAGCCGATTGTGACCTGCGAGCGTGGGGTCTCAAACTCCGTGAAAAGATCGGTTTCAAGCGCGCGGCTGTTGCCGTCGCGCGGAAGCTGGCCGTCATAATGCATGCCATGCTCAAAACCGGCAGGCTCTTCGAACAAAATGCTGAAGCGGCCGCGTGACAGTATCACGGCTCGCGTTTAGTACTTTGAGTACACTTTAACGTCCTCGCCGGGACGTGAGCAGAGCCATTCCGCTGAAGGTGTTGCACCGCTGGATCAGCTCAGTGCGTCGTCTACATTTGGAAGGCTCCCCTCGCGAAGCTCCATCATGCGGCGACCGATGTCGACCGCGAAGACAACCATGCACCCGGCAACCGGTCTTCAAAGTGCAAGAAAAACTTGATCCGAGCCGTGCGATTAGACAACACCTTCAAAGCCATCTCAAGGTAACAAGACGTCTCCAGGATCTAAAATGGCATCAACCCCTGGAGGTGGATCACTCTCGTCATCACCCGCACCCTCGGACATCGGGTTCCCGACAATGACCGCGGTTTTCACCACTTCACATCGGTTGAATACCGGGTTGTCCCCGGCTCTGCGAATAACCTCAAAGATTTCTCGCATATTGGCCTCCGAAACCCGAAGACACCCATGCGTGACACGCAGTTTCCCATCGCGCATCGCGCCAGAATGGATCAACAAACCCGTACGTCCATTTTGTTTAGCTGTAAGAGCTTCACCGCCAATTGGATCAAGGACCAGCGCCCCTGCTCCTCCATAGCTGTGTTGTGAATAAATCGTCCCATCCCCAGTGGATATCGCTCTCGGGACAGCATATTCTCCTTCCGGGGTGTCACCATAAGGCAAGGTGGGTTGCCGGGTCGGATTACCTTCTGCAGCGGCCCTTTGGTTGTCTGATTTTCCCACCACGTCCACATCTGATAGCAGCAATTGTCCAGACGTGGTACTGACACTCAAAGTTCCGGTTTCCGTTCGATCCAAAGGCAAGTTCACCTTGATGATCAACTCATTTTGCTGTGCAAACGCGCGCGCACCGAACAGGCCTGCCAACATCGCTAAAATTGAAGATCTTCGTGTTAGTGTCATAACATCACCATTTTGTCGGTTAACTTTTGAAGCTACTCTAAGTCGCCCAAAGCAAATGCCACAAAGAACGTCAGGCCTGATTTAACTCGACCGCGGCCTTTGTTAACGGCGGCTACTATAAGCAGCCGCCCTGGGTACCTTACGGGAATAAAATACTCGATTTTTCCACCAGAAATTTCTGTTCCTCTCAAAGGCTTATTTCAAGGCGTCGATTTTGTCGCCACACGCGAATATGAACGGTCCTAGCAATTTACTTGCTATCCAGCACCCAGGTGAAGTCGACAGCCGTTTCATGTTGTTTGCCATTCCCAGTGTCACCCTTTTCCGATGTCCCCGTTAGTCCATCTAACACAGCCACAACCGTGCTTCCCGTCTTTGGCACCAGGGTCGTGCCGATTGTGGGGATGACGTGATGGTCGTATTTGCCGAGTTTGGTCTTGAAGAGACGCGCCGCAGCGGGGCCGCCCACCGTCCAGGTATCATTGTCAGTATCCAAAGTGAGCCCAAAGTTCTTGGGCGAACCCGACTTCGCCGTACATAAAACCGTCCAGAATGCCATGATGAATTCTCCTATTCCGTCAACAATCCAACCATCTTTTTCAGATCCAGCCGCGTCGAGAACCGCGGCCCCGTTTTTTGCCAATACTCTTTTTTGAAATCCTCGAGCCGCTTCTTCGTCAGCGGTTCCTCGTCAAATTCTGCTGGCAAAAAATACTCGACCTCTTCAACCAGAAGGTTCAGATCGGACGATACAAGCGACATTGGAACCTCGGAGCGCCATACTCCTTGCCCAAATGGATCGACTTTAGCGTTTACCTCAATACTGAAAGATCCATCTGCGCCGAGCGGCACCGTGTCACGTGTCGCGACCCCGGCCCGGTTTTTACCCTCTGTAAACGCGGTGATCCGCATGACAGGAGCGATGCGACTGGCTTCACGTTGAATTTCGGCATATTTTTCAATGCCTTCACCTTCGATTGCGCGCCCTTTTGACGCCGGGCCCGTAACCGTCAAAACCGCTGTCTCGCCTCCAGGGGTAACGGCCAATTCGACCTTCCGCTCCGGCAGGGTTTGCGCCCATTGCGTCACCGGTTGTGAGCATCTCAGATCGGGGCGTGTATGCGGCTGGTAGCGAACCAACCCGAACCGTACAAAGGGATCGGACGATTTTCCGGGCTGCAACAAGAGGTCGGCGTACCATTCTTCGCGTTCCGGATCGAAACGCGGACGATAAGTAACAAGGGCGACCGACAGAGGCGGTGTTGCCGCCTCATCAACTTCCCCCGGTAAAGTGTTTTCCGTCTTGGCAAGGGGCATCTCGGCATGCGGTACGAATTCCGCCCGACCTGCAGCCCCTTCTGGCAGCCAAAGGTCCGAAAAGGTTTCCTTGGAAAGAAACACCTGCGTTTCATCGGCAAACGGTGTCTCACCCCGACGCACAGGGTCGCCACCCCGCCGGGTAACAAATGCGCCCCCCGGTCCAAGATCTTCGTCCGAAAATTGCGGGAGGTCCACGATGCGTGTCGGCGATTCCGCCTGCCCGGGCTTGCCGAGCTCGCTCACTGCCACAAAGCCACCTGGATTCACGACAGGACCACATGCATCGCGGTCACGCAATGGCACTCGATTGATCGCCAGCCAGGCTTTGTCGGCGAGCATCTGGTCGGGCGGCCAAAGTACGACGCCTAGACGCTCGTCCTCGCCGCTTGAATACCAGCCGCGCCCAAGTGGAATGCGCGTGCGTGCGCGTCGCACTGATGTCAGAATGACATGGTCACCGCGTCTTTCCAGCTTCTGCTCAGTCTCGAAGACAGGCACGGGTGCGCGCGCGTCCGGCACCGCTGGCCGTACTGTAGCGGGCAGGATGACCTCGACCACGTTACTCAGACGGCGCATCGCCGCTGGGTTAAGGGGTTCTGACGGGATAAGCTCACCATTTTCATAGACGACACCGGAACCGCCCGCCCAAGGATCGCCTCTCTTCATCTCGCGTGCGGCGGATTTCATCTCTTCCGCTGTCCGTGCCATGCCGTTGACCCAAACCTGCATTCGCCGCGCCTTGCCATCGGGGAACGCGTGCCGTCGAGAGGTCACGCCTTCATCATGTGCCCGGCCGGTAACACTATTGTCCCCGAAAGCTTCCAGGAAGTAATCGTCCAGCAGAAAGTCCGATGCCCCTGACGTTTCCGGATAGGGCAAACCGTCAATTCGAAGCAGCGATACGGTCGCCTTTGGCAGTTCCGTTGTTCCATCGCGATTCACTTTGAACCCAAAGATATCGGACGCCTTCCGGAAGGCGCCTGTATCACTGCCGGTCTGTTTGGGCCATGTACCAGCAATTCGATGAGCAAGGCTGCGCCCGCGTCTGAGATCATCGAAACGGTCCGAATCCGGCGACACGGTTCGCGCCATGATCTCAAGTGTGTCGATCCGCTCGCGATTTATCCTCACAGCGCCTTTCATCGCAAATAGCGTCGAACCCTCTGAAATAGCCTTCTGGTCTGAATAGTTGAATATCGGCTCCCCGAGCTCCGCTGGGCGGGCTGCGCGCAGAACCGCCAGGTCCTCAGGCACTATGCAAGCCGGATCGGGAAACGGTTCCTGGTTTTTGTCCAGAGCACGGATTTTAGGTTTGTTTGCCCTGGCCGGTACATTGACCGCGTGCGTCGCCGCAAGCGTACGCATCCCGGAAATCTCGGCAACCGGGTGCTCCAGCATGAACTTGTGAAGCGCATCGGCTACCGCGCGCAAGAACCCAGTGTCGGGTATATGCGCGCCCTGGAGACCGATATACTTCACGCCGGTATTTGCCCCGCCATTCAATGTTTCGGCCAGATAGGCGGCGAAGGCATCCGGTAGACCGGTTCGATCCACCGCGTCAGCAACCTCAGCCGGTGTCGTCGGACGCCCGAAACGCGTCAATCTTGCAGCCAGTGACTGCACCGCTGCAAAATCATGGGCAAGGCGCCAGCCCGACGGAACATACCAGCATTCAATTTCAAACTGGTCCCCCGGTTCGAGATGAAGCTCGACGTTATGGGCCTGCACACGTTTGTGTTCATCGACAATGATGTCTTGCGTGGATCTAGTATTCAGAAATCGGACACCATCATTTTTGATGATTTGCTCTTGTTGGGGTGCCACGCCACCGGATCGCGTACTACGATTGCGCAAGGTGAAAAGAACATTTGTTGCATTGGGATAAACGGATCCCACATCAATTTGGATGGGTTTTCCTGGCAAGATCGCCCGTGTTTTGTCATCGCTGGCGCGACGTGCCCGGATAATCAGCTTGTCCGCCGCTGGATCGGGATAATAGGTGTAAATCTTGGTCTGCGTTCCTCTTATGCGCTTGAACACCAGATCAGAAAGCGACTCGCCCTGCCGTGTTTCGCGCTCGTTCGCAGTGGCGACAATTTTCCTCGAAACCAGATGCGCCTCGCCGTTGAACCCGGGTCTCGTTCGCGTTTTGACTGCCGGAAAACCCAATTCGTTGTCGTAAACCAGCAGCCGGTGTGCGCCTTTCGGTGGACCATCCTCCGTACAATCGTCGAAGACCGCCTTGCTGCTTCGGGGCCCAACAAGGTGGCGCGCCGCCAATGCCTGGGGCAGGTTTGGCACCATCAGAATGCGTTGAGCAATCGTCGGCAGCGCCCGCGATGTATCTCGATCGTCTTCACTTTCACCGTTCTTCAGATCGGGAGTACGCCATGACCTGACAACCATCTTGCCAGCATGCTCATACCCCATCGGGCCATTTTTTCTTTTCGAGTGCCCCTCGGGGAGCATCACCGAGGGAGCGCCGATCCGAGATTGCCGCAGCGCGCGGAAATAGGGCTTGGCCGGTTCCTCGTTGTCTTTGCCCTTCGCTAATCGCGCCGACGGATAATAGAGCCTTTCGCGAATCCCTACATTATCGGATGCGTTGTTTGTCGGTATAGGGTCCGGCGGCAACGCACCGGGAGCCAGCGAATGACCACCCGCGTAAGCTACCGACATGGCAATGCGATAGGGCAATCCGTTTCTGAGGGGGAACACCTTGTAGCGCGAGGATCCCGTCGGCACGCGGTTGATCCGACCAAACGGCATTATGTCTTCCATATCCTGACTTTGGCCGCGTACCGCCGTGCAGTCCACACCGCCAGGCGACCCGTCCCAGATACCCACGGTTTCGTCAACGATGGTTTCAATATTGTCGCCTGTGTCATTCGGATCAGGGGCCTTCAAATCGCGTGTTGGCAATGCCTGAAATGCACTTTCCAAAGCGATACGCGGGTCGCTGCCGTTCTTTCCCACCGCGCTGCGCAGCACCCGCTCAATCGTCGGCCCGCCTATGCCTGAGCCGCCGTATTTCACAGAACGAGCCGTCAGCGGTCGCCAGTTGGTTTGCCAGGCCGACCCGGTGTTGCCCCCCTTCGGCATTCCGATCATCAGGCGGAACCCGAGGCTTAGGTCTTCGGCGTCGTGAATCACATATGTGCTCCCGTCGCCGCCGCATTCTTTGACGCAGCTTCCATTGACGCCGCATTTGGCATCGACCGCAGCAAGCCGCCGGATAGCATCGGACTGCGCGGATCGGCACAAAAGCGCAAGACCCAACGACTGGAAATCCGGTCCCGTTTCAACGCTCTCACGTTGAATAGCCTTCGTCGTCCTACTCTCCTCGCTTCCCACGCCCTCGGTCTGCATCGCGCGCAACCGCTGATCTTCAGCCTCAAGCGCCGCGCGGACATCCATCGTCGTCAGTTCATAACGCGGAGCAACACCGACGCGGTCCCCATCCTTGAACACTCCGTCATTGTCGGCCCCCATAACGTACAGGCCGTCAAATTGACCGATGCAATGTTGGCTCTCCGGTGGCAGTTCGCCTTGGGCCTTATCCGCCAATACGTACTCGGCCAGGGTCACAGGCCAGCCGAACGGGTCCCCGTCAGCACCGGTCCTTAACTTGGTCAGCGACCAGGGCCTCGGCAACCCATTGGCAGAGTCGCTCAATTCGGCCGAAAGGATGCCATAACGTGCATTGGCAGGCAGATCTTCAATCTCAAGATAGATGTCAGCTGCCAATCCAAAGGCACGCGCCAGTGTGGGATTTCCTTCAATGCTGAAATACGCCTGCGCCGCACAGTCCAAAAGACCCTGTTCCGGAGCGATTTCTTCGCGAATACCGTTTTCGGTATGCTGCGGCCAATGCCCGTATTCGGAAGCGTCAGTTGCCCGCTGAATCTGCTCGGTCTGCGCTGCGTCCCGCTCAAGCTCACCTTCTTCATAGGCTCGGTACCGACACACGACCGTTGCATCACCTTTTGCAAGCGAGGTCTTGGCCAATTCAAAGGTTTCGACGGCATCCTCTCGTTGATCCATGAGTTTCACGGTCGATAGCGTTTTATGTCGCTTGACCTTCGTGGCTCTCCGAACTTGCCCAAGGTTGCCTTTACGGGCGTAACTCAACTCTTCGGCAAACAAATCTCGATACTTTTTGAGCGAATGAGACGCCTTCGTATCGGCCAAATCGATCTTCTTTTCTTCGTCCAACGCGGCCTCAAGGGTCGCATTGCCGTATTTCCACAGAACGACCCGGTCGAACGCGCGGGTTTGTTTGTTTTCCTCGCTCTCACCGTCGGAATCTTCAGATACCGGAAACGAGCCTTGCATGTTGGGCGGTTCAGGCACGGTCACCTGCGTCGCTGCAAACCCGGTGAACTGCCCAATATAGGCAAACTGTTTTTCAACAGTATCAAGGCTCTGAAATTCAGCCTCGGCGCCAATAGCCGCGCCGGTCTTTTCCTCCACTATGACGTCTTCGAAAGGCGAGTCCGGCAAAGAAGGCAACTCTTTCTCTCCACCCAACGCCTTCTTGATCGACCCAATAAGAGCGTTCGTGCGCCGCTGATCCAGTGCGATCGCAGTGTCTGCATAGGGCACGGACAAAATGGAATCGACGGTTCGCGTATCTTTTGCCGGGCCTTTCACAAATTGGCCTGACTTGCCAAAGTTGTCGTCTTCGAGCGGCGTGGCTGTCGGGTCACCGTCGATCTTACCAACCTTCGAGCGGTCGCCGTCTAGGCTGTTGCGGATGCAAACCAAAAGTGCGTTCCAGACCTGCGTCTTTTGGGTATCCGTAACCTTGGTACCCTGCCAGAATTCAGGGATCAGCGCCTTCTTCCAGTACCCTGTCAAGGCAGCTGCCTGACCCTCAAAAACGTCGGGGAAATCTTTCTCTGCGCCAAGCTGCGCGGATGTGAACGTGATTTCGGTGCCGTTTTCTGGACCGACACACTCGCCACTATCATCACCATGGGCCACAAGTCGAAACTTCAGCTTTTCACCGCTGAAAATTCCGGACACATTCGCCGGCCAATTCGACAAACGCAGTTGCGACGTCCCAGATGGATCGGGGATTAGCGAAAACAAAAGTGAGGCCCTCAATTCCAGCTTGCCATTTTTCAGACGCCGGATCCCTGCCGGTACAAGCCGCAAATAGGGGACAATCGGCGTTTCCGGATCATTCCCGTTCAAGTCGAAATTCAGCGCCATCAGATGTAGTCCTCCGGCAAAGTGATGTCAGTGAAATATGTATTGTAGGTTGCGCAGTCCTCGCTTTGGCAAACCGCGTCGACCTTGATCCGCGCATCCTTCAAGGTGCGCTGCGAAAGACTGTCCTCACGCTGTAGGAAAGCAAAGCGGCGAAGGCCTTCCGGCCCCATGATGTTTGCCTGGCTTTGGCCGTTGAATCCTTTTTCTTCCTGCTTCCAGATATCGACGCTGTACTCAAAATCAGCAAGGCCCATCGAGAACGAGAAGCTGAATGTGGCCTGACCCGACATGTTGCCATCTACCATGCCAAGATTGACCAAAAGCGAGGCCGCGAAATGGAAGATCCAGATTGATGCTGATCCGCCTGCAAAGAAGGTCATCGAAATTTCGGTGACCTTCATTTGGCCCATTTTGAACTGACGGACATACACGCCCGACATCAAGCGCCCCTTCCCTGATAGCGGGCCAAATGCGAAGACGGCAGAGCCACCGAATTCAAACAGCGCTTCAAATCCAATGATCCCGCTTCCGGGTGTGGCTAATATGGCGAAAAAGCCCGACCCACCGTAGGGAGCATAGGTCAGCGTGAACGGGCTGGCGCGGCTTGAAAGGCTTGCACGGAACACAGCTTCTTGGTCCGAGAACGGCAAAACCGCCGATGTCTCTAGCCCGACGTTGGAGAAGGCCAAAGCGCCAACCGAGAAATCACCAAGTTGCAACCGGTATCCCGCTTCGACCCCCGGCTGTGACGGGTCAAATCGAACGAAAGCGCCCGACCCTTCCTTGGGCGAAAGGAAGGATTGCAGGTCTTCAAGGAAATCGAGCTCGGGCCCGATTTCATAGTCAAGATACTCGATATCAAAGCGTGGCTTCTGCTCTGATTTCGACTCGAACCGTGCCGAGGCGAATTTAAGCGTGAGCGCGTCGAACATGTCGCCCACCAGTTTGATATCAAAAGGCCCGAGTGTCCCGACCGACGCATAGTCGATGCTGGCGGACCCATCATCGAGGTTCAGCGCGACATTGATGTTCATTGCTACGTTCAATGCGGTGCCGGGCCCCGGCGTGAAAATCCCGCGCGTCGCCGAAGCAACTTCGCTGCCCAGTTCGATATCGAAATCGTAGCCCATACGGATGCTGGTCGGAACAAGCGATAGCAGGTAATCTTCGAACTCTTCACGCAATCGGTTGAAGTCGATCGCGCGGAAAAACTCGCCCTTCAATACGTCTTCGATTACATCCTGCAGGTTGAGCAGAATGCGAACCGGTGTAGCCTCTCCGTTGACCCACTCCGTCACAAAAGCGCTGAGAAAGACAAAGCGCTGTGGGTCCGTCAGCGGGCCATGCGGGCCAGGTGCCTCGTTGATGGGTGTGTCCTGCGCAACCGTCGAAAGCCACGCGACGTCGCCCGCCAGTTGGTCGTCATCAGGTCCCGCATGATCATCGTTGCCGGTTGATTTGAAAGGTACATAAACCGGTCGGGATTGGTCATTTCCTGGTCTTGCGGCGTTCGGTGCAATGAAAATCTTGCCTTTCTCCTCATCCAGGAACGGAATGCCGTCCAATTGCTCACCCAAGGCGTCGCGGCCGTTCTTAAGTCTTTGGTACAAATCCGCCAGCGTATCGTCTGCCGCCTCAAGAAGCTGCAACGCATATGGATCAAGCACTACAATTACGCCATCGCGCGGTCCCTTCTCGGCAATTGGTCGTAAAACGGATGTCACGGGTGAGAGAGTTTGGGTGACGCCGCGAACGCCATCGGCCACGCGCGAGAACGCACCATCGGGCGCACCTATGTAATCCAGACCACTGTCATTGCCGATCTTGATGTCGGCCAATGCACCGATTGTCGGGAACTCGGGCGGGTCGGTTGGCGGGCAATATTTGTCGCGTAATTCGATGATCCGCACGACGTCGTCCCCAATCGCGCCGATCTGACGCAAAAGCTGCTCGGTTTCAACGTTCTTGGAAAGGAAATCTGCAATCTGTTCTGAGTAATTCCCGGATTGCTGCAAAGTGCTCAGCAGGTCTTGAAACCGGTCGAGGTGAACCTGCAAATCGTCAAGAACTGCCGCGTAACTGCAGACGGTCTTGGCGTATTGTGTCAGCATTTCGGTTATCTGAGCACCCGCATCGCGGATCTCCTCGAAGTACCCTTTGACCTCGTCAGCCACATCCGACAAACCGGCATCGACCGTGATCATGTTGTCTTGGGCCACAGTTCCCAGCCCGAGATCCTCGATGAACGGTTTCAAACCAACCACAATCGGGATGCCGCGCCAGCACCCGCTATCGTCCTGAAGCATATGGACAATCTCGACAAAGAAGCTGTTGATCCGTTTCAACACGCGTTCGCGCGCATCCAGGAACGCTTCAAAGTCGCGCGGCAAATTAGACAGAGCCTTTATCTGATCGAATGCCTCTTGGACGTCTTCAAAGTCATCCATAGCGCAGAAGTCGATGCTTGACGCAGCCTTCAGATCCCGAGCCAGCGTATTCAATCTCGCTGTATCGGCCTGAATATCGCAATAAACGGCCTCACTGCGCGCTCGGATCAAACCCAGGCATCTGCTGGCTTCATCCATGTCTCGAAGGGCCGCGTTGATGCGCCGCAATGCTTCCTGGTGTTTAGGCGTCGCTGGCGGCAGATCCCTTAACTCATTGCGCAAATCTATCAGCTTTGGCTTAGCCTCCTGATCGAGAACCCCGCGCAACTCATGTGCACTGGTTGCAAAGCGCAGTGCCTCGGTACACAGACTGACATCCTCGGCAGGAAGGGCGATCGTCCCATCGGCAAGATTTTCGTAGATCTCATCGCTGAGAGGGCAACTCGGAAGTGTTGAGCTTTCCAGGCAAAGGGCGCCTCCCTCAGCCACCGCGCTCAGCTCGGACATGAACGTTCGGGCGACCTCCCATGTCGGGCAGAAATAGGCCTTGAAGGCTTCAAGATTGATATTAGCAGTCGGCAGATTTATCGGCGATCCGATCTGTTTCAGGAACTCCCTGATCGCCGAGAGGAACCGACCGACATCAATGTCCGGGATCAGCGAGGCCTGCACCTCTCCGATCGCTCCAAGCAAACGTCCAAGAGGGTCGAATAGCCGTGATAGATCGGGTAGGAAATCGCTCCAGAAATCCGTCGGACTGGCCACAAGCCGCGGAAGAAACTTCAATAGATCAATCCGGAATTGCCGTAACTCGATCGGCTGCAGAGAGCCAACCTTGTCAGAGGCATCAGGGAAGGCGATGATCAGACAAACAATGTAATGATTACGGATCCGTTCGCCGACTGTACCCTGATTCAGAACCTCAGATCCCGCATCGCCAACCGATATCTCGTCTAAGGCGCTGGACACGTCATCAATGATGCGTTCGACATCCGCCTCAAGCGCGCCACCCAAACCCCAGCCGGAGGATGCAGCTTTGATCTCATCCAAACGGTCCTTCAAGTCCTGCGTGAGTGCTTCGGCTGCTCCAGTCTTGTAGGCCACGTCCAATTGAACATGTTTGTCGCGAATGCAGGACAAATAGCCACTTAAATTGTCCGGGGTCAGAGGGCAATCCTGTGGCGGTTCAACGGGTTCAAAGCTCAGAAACTGCCCAACCAAGGCGTCAAGATTCGGCACCTGACCTGTCGACAAAACCTCGGTTGCGGTGAAGGCGACAAAAGCCTCAACCGTTTTCTTGACCAGCTCTTCGCTAGGTAACAGCAAGTCAAGGCATTCCAACAGAGTGTCATCTTTGTCCGGATCGAAAGTACCGTCGCTTGCATACCAATAGGACCCGCGCGGCAAGGCAATGATCTCGCGACGACGATGCAGGCCGGTCCCGGCGATTAACTCTGGAAGTTCGGCCAGAAGATAGTCCTCAATGAGGTTTTTGCGGGCATTTTCCAGACTGTTTTCAAGTTCTAGTTTTTCCAGCAATGCCGCCAGCACATCGACCCGTCCAGACAGGGCACCTTGGAACAGGCCCAGTAGTTGACCGAATTGCGCACTAAAGGCCGCTTCGATCCGCTCACCCGGGTTCGCGGCAGCGCGCTGTATTTCGGTCAGGAAACGTTGACCGGCCGTATAGCAGACACTCAACTCGAAACCGAATTCTATTGGGTCGGTGGTGGCCTCAGCGCGCGTCAGGGCTAGGGAAAGATTGGTCAGCGCCTTATCCAGCTCTGGAAACACGTCGCGGATCTGAATCGAGGAATCGACACCGACCTGAGATTGTGCGACCCGAATGGTTTCTTCGATCCGGTCCCACCCACTGCGCACCTCGCGCGCACCCGCAGCCAGAGGCGAGATGACTTCCTCGCGAACAGTATTTGCAATGTCCGTTGCGCCCTCCGCAACATTTGCTCCAAATTCCTGAGCTTCTGACAAAGCGGGCAACCCTTCGCCCGGTGAAGACAGCGCTTGATCTTTGATCAGTTCGATCAAATCCCGCATTTTCACAATGCCCAGTATTTTGGCATCTCCGCTGAAGAAGTTGCGATAGATTGCACGGACCTTGTCGATCAGTTCCTGGGTATTTTGATCATTGTCTTGGGAAACACTTGCAACCTCACCGGCGCTCACACCAAGTGTCTTGTATGCCTCTTCGTCGAACGCAAAAAGTGACGACATTCCATAGAGGACATCGTTGTCGTGTCTTGGCAACTGCATGTCGACGTTTTCAGTCAGCGTCATCAGACCCTTTTTGCGAGACAGCGCTACGACATGGCCGGAGGGCCGATAAACCCCGCCCGACTGATCACCCTTCTGGCCCATGTCCAACCGACGTTGATCGCGCACCGCCAGGAAGATCTCATTGGGGTTGATCGTGTCCAGAGGTTCGGCCACCGCGTTTTCGGAGGGTTCCAAGCCGTGAAGAACATATCGCGCATCAAAGTGCACACGCACAGGCCCCAAGGGTCTGGCCGCCAAACGCTCTGCCTGAGTCAGTCGGATTCGCGCAGTTTCAATCGCCGGATAAAAAGGTGGCTGGTCGGCCCCTGTGCGTATTGGGCCAAAGACGAAATCATGGTTCAAAACACTCAGCTTTTCGCGCAGGTTGATTTCGGCAGCCATGCTTGGACCATCAACTTCCCGCGTCACGTCACCGTAGCCATCCGGCCCACCAGTCGCCCGCAAGGTCCAGTGATAAGTCTGAAACGTCGCACTGCCCGCTTCCAATTCCGGCGCATAGCGACGGTTCTCACCCCGGAAATTGATCGTCCGCAGATGCCGAACGGGGTTCAGCTGTTTCAACTCCTTGAGCCGCTCATGCCATTCTGTCAGTTGCTCTGCGTCGTTGTCGGGCGAAGGTATGCCTGCGCCTGAAACACCGGGCATTTCCGGATCCAGGTTGTAGTAATCAATCAGTTCGCGCAGCGTGTCCTGATCGTTCACAGCCGTGTTGTCGACGAAAATCAATGGCAGGTCCGTTTTGACACCGTCGATTTCCAGCTCGAAACGAATGTTGCCCTCGGGTGCCTGCACGAACCGCGGCCAAAAGGCCAACCCGGTTGCAGTCGCAGTATCGATCCGGCCGTTTGCGACAACACGCGTTTCCTTTACCGTGGCACGCGCTGGTGACTGAGGGTCCACGATATCCGGCGTTGTCGTCGTCAGCACCCGAAGCCGGTCCACCGGGAACCGCCGACCCGCATGTGGGTGTTTGATGCCAGGATAGCTTCGCTCGGGGTTGGCAACGCGGATGAACATCCGCTGGCGCAAAGTGGCCGTGATAGCACCGGTGCCCTGCTCGATCAGGAACGTACGTTCTGTGACCTGAACAAGCGACGCCCGGATACCCAGAGGGAACAGATAGCCCTTGAAAACGATCTCGGTGTGGATGTCGCGGCCAAGATTTGTCCATTGCTGCCAGCGCTCAATCGCAAGCGCATCGAAAAGCGACTTGTTGTCCAACCAGAACAACGCGCCAGCCGGCGGCTCAAAGCCGGTGTCGTGGTGCAGGATACCACCAAGTGACGATAGCCCCAATTCACTCACGTCCATGGTACGCGGCCGGTACATCGCCGTACCCGGCATGACATCGGTCAACTTGTGGCGTTCGTCCGGCTCAAACTGGCTGGCGCGATCCTGATAATCACCGTTTTCGTTCGTCGCCCCAACGACGGGCAATCCCCAGGCTGAGCTCAGCAACACCAGTTCGTGCCGCATATAAGCATCCAACCCGCTTCTAAAGCCGGTGGGCATGCCGCTGCCCGGCGTGTTAAGTTTGAATATCCGACACAGATCAGCAACGATCTTTGGATAGCGTTTTTGCACAATCGGATCGCTCAACAGACCTTCGCAGGTGGTCGTTGTCTTGTATTTCAACAACGCATCTGCCTGTTTGATTGCGTCCTCGCCACTCATCAATGGTCGTTGAGTTTCAAGCCGCGACATCAGCCAAGGGGCAACCGGGCCGCGGACGGGTGCTCCATTGCCGGGACTTCGCTGACCTTCTGACAAACTAAGCCGTTGCAACAGCGCCTCAGGGCGCAAGTCGGGCGAATGTACCGCGCGCAGGCCGGGATCCATGCCGACATCGTTCTTGTTTGTCAAAAACGACGTCACCCAAAGCCGCGAAGCACCTTGCTTTTCAGGAGCCGTGATACCCGGCACGTGGTCGTCATAGATTGTTGCTTCAATTTGGCCCGGCGTCAGAACAATCGCGTCCTGATGCGGGGAGAGAGTCAACCGCGACGGGATCTCGATTGCGGTCTCAAATGGGGTCGGAGGAACCAGAGATACCGCTACTTCGGCAAGCCGCCGCGCGGCCGTCACACCAGGCCCGGACGTGAACCCCAGATGGTCTAGCATTGCGCCGGGCCGTCGATCGGGAACCCTCGGGTGGCGTGTGTCGATCAAGCCCAACCGTCCGCCGTCGTAAACTGTTTCCGCGCGTGCGGTCACGGCCAGCTCATAATCCTTGAAATTCGTCAATTCCCCAAGGCTGAATTCCAGAACCTTGCGCGGGAAGCGCGCGCCGACATCGTCATCAAGGTCGAGATCTTCCCTGAGCAGGATCTCCGCCTCATCTATCCCGTCGGGACAATTGATCCGGAACGCAAGCCGAGACGGTTTTGCCAGACGGCCTCGCAGCGGCCCGACACCCTCATCCCGCCCTCGCAGCTCGCTTGGAAACAGCGCTTCGACGGCTTCAGCACGCCTTTTCAGAATATCGCGCCTGCCAGTTGCAACCCAAACAGGGCCCGCGCGACGGCTGGCTTCGAAGAATTCAATCTCCTCGGGTTCAAGGCTTTCGGCGGCCCGGACATTGATTGAATTCGGGTCGAAGTAGGATGCAATCATCACTTCGCGATAGAATGTTCGGAATAGCTGATAAGTCGGAATCGCGCTCTCAAGACGGCGTTCTTGGCGAAGGGCGTCCTGCATGTTGTCCGGTGGTGTCGCGCTACGATGGCGCGCTACAGCCATGAACATGTCAGCGGCGAGACCTTTTAGGATGTCGTCGAAATTCGCCTCGTGTACAAGGCGCACGGCCTGCATCGCATCGGCATCTAGCGCAAAAGGCCCAATGTAGGAGTGCTGGTCCTTGGGCAGTTTGGATGTTTTGCCCAACTTTTCGAGAGCCTTCTTCGCGGTATTCTTGCGACCTGGGCCCTCGACAAAATCTTTCAGTTCCCGGCGTTTTCGAAGGGCGAATGCCTGATCCTCAGGCGGTGGGTTTGGTACCCAGCTTTTCAACTTGTAAAGAGCATCGCGAAGCGTCGTTCGCCCATCCTCATCTAGCAGTGCCAACGCCTCGACAACATGCACACGGTTGTTGGCATCCAGCGTAATTCTATCCCCGGTGACGGTGAAGCCGGGCTGATCCTTGATCCCGTCCTCCATCCCGTCATAGTCACTCAGAATTGCATCAGTCTCGTAGAGAAACTGCCTGACGACCGAGCCTTCCACCCGTTTGATCTCCAATCCAACCGGAATTTTCACATCCGCCATCGGCGGTGGGTTTGGCAGAAAACGCGCTTCTTCGAACAGGTGCTGCCCAGGGTATTCGACCACGACGACGGGCCGAGTGTCATGAGGTAGCAAATGACCCGTCGCATCCGGTCGTGTGCTCAGATCACACAGCGCGTTCAGCTTTATGATCGTGGTTTTTCCACGGCTGAACGACAATGCAAGATCGGAAAACCGGAAAGTCAGCGACACAAGGTCGTGTGACCTGCTGGCTTTTAACGTCGCGCGAGACAGATCAAATCGCGCCATTTCGCCTGCGGCCGGTGCAGAAAGATCAATGTAGCTTCCCAAAGGTGGCGAGGCCAATCCATCTTTTTCATAGAAAAACCGCAGTTCCGAAGGCTCAAAGAAAAGACGACTGAAGTCAGCTTCGCCTAGCTCAACACCTGATTCCAGCATGGCGACGCGGGCGTCAATCCAGCGTGTCACAGGGGCCCCACGTGTCCCAGCGCTGTTGCGCGCCCAACTGAAAAGCGCTTTGACCGGCCAGCCCACACGCTCGGGGAAATCCGGATGGCGCTCTGCAAGGACCTTTTGTTTCTCCGGTGTCACGGCGGTTGCCACGATCTTGCCGACGACCGTTGCCATTGAAACTGGAGCAAATGCGGTTTCGGAATCGCCGCTGTCGCGATAACCGTAGCTGCCCTGAAAACTGATTGTGCCTGCTCGGTCACTGTAGTTCGTACCGTTCAACGATACGGGCGCTTCGACACGCTCCAAGATTGCGCCATAGAGCCGGGGAAACGGTCCGGTCGCACTGCCCGCGCCTGTTCCAGACAGGTTTAGATTGGTGAACGCGCCGGATAAGACAGCTTCGGCCCGCACCCGTCCTGTGGGTTGGTCCTCCTTGCCTCGCAGTCGCTGCATCCGCAGCTTTACGGTTCTATCTTCACCCTCTGGCCCTGGAAGGCGGCTAACCGACAATCCCGGCCCGTTCCGCCCGCCGATGCGATATGTTCGTTCGGGTGCATTCTCTTCGGGTCGACAGATGCCGAGCAGCGGGGTTTCTCCATCTGCATCGCCTTCGCCGCCGCTCTGAGGTGGTTGCCAGTACGCTTCCAGCGATGTAATCGCGTCGCGCCCACCAAACACTGTGAACGGCTCGGTCGAACTGTCATTGACCGGCTCGACTGTCCACTTGCCGTCACGATCAAAGCGAACCCACACCTTTCGCCGACTTTGGCCGGGGCCAAGCCCCAATAGTCCGTTGAACATCAACTTGTAGGTGTTCGTTACCGACCTCGCCGTCGTATCGCGAGCCAAAGCTCTTGCGCCTGACCCAAATTGCCGCAAATCGAGCGACGCCCGGGGACTACCCGGATTACCGTTTGGTGTCTCATCCTCAAGGGTGAACTTGTGGGTAACAGTTGTCCTGGCTGCCGTGCTCCAAACATCGTCCTGCAAGGCTATGCCGTAAAAAAAGAACGGTTCGACCCGTTGTTTCTTGCGTGTTAGGCGATAGAATTTGAATGTCAGTTCACGGTCGCGCGCCCTGCCATAACTGACATTGGACAGACGTAATTCGTGATTATGCCGCCCCACCGGTTTGTAGGTGACAATAGTGTCCGGACCAAAGGTTTCGGGTCGTAACCTCCAAACTGCCTCGCGTCTTTCAACCCTGTCTTGCCTGGTCTCGCGACGTAAGCTCCGAGAGTCGGCCCCTGCCGGGTCCGACAGCGCCTCTTTCCGCGTCCCCACAACAGCAACAACCGTCAGATAACGCCCAAATTCGTCGTCGCTCCAGACAAATTCAAGCGCCAGATCGTCTTTCTCGTCGGACCCTTGTGCAAGCGCTCCCGAAGCTGTCGCTGCAATTGCCGCAGCGCTGCCAAGGAACTCGCGACGGTTTATAAGAAAGTCATTATGAGCCGCGGGTAATTCTTCGTCTTCATCAAATGGAACCATGCTCTCCCTCAAAAGCTTGGTTCACAGATCAGTCAATCTGAACGCGCGTTTGCCTGCCTGGATGGCCGGATAAAGTTCGTTTCAAATGCACTTACTGCGAAAAAATCGTACAACGTAATCATTAGGTTGGAGTATCGAAAAGCGTTCTGTCAAGAAATTACTGCCGCGCCGATCGCACTGTTGGCCAAACCCGCTGCATGTTCTGTGATCGCAATTCGGGTGCATATCCACCGACAAGACCAGCCCATTCCAAAGCCCCCATCGGCACGATCCACTGCTCTTGTGCAACCGGTGTCATAGGAATTTCCGCCATAACCTGACCATAAGCTTCGACAAGAAATCCTTCGTGCTCCGGGCTAAGCGTGGGCTCGCTCGCGGCTGCCTCTAGCTCGTCGGCAAATGCTTCGGCAGCAGCCCCCGACCATTGACCAGCTCCGTTCTGCAGGTACGCAAGATGCGGAACAACGGAAACGACATGATCGCAAGAGGGCACCGCCAAATGAGCGGAAAACTCACCCTTCATAATTCGACCCGAAATCTTTTCCGGCGCTTCGCTATCAACCTTCGAAAAGATACCAGCCTGGCAAAGCTGCAGACTGATCGTGCGTGCTGCCAGAACCGCGCGCGGGTTCATCTCGTTCACCAAAATGGGAATTTCCAGAATTTCCGGTGTATCGCCGAAACTGCACTGATAAAGCGGGATTTGTTTCATCCCATAAAGTCCGCCACACACCGGCATTTCAGCGTCACGACAAGTGGCAAGTGGCACATTCTCACATGACTGATCTTCAACCGCGCACTGCAGTGCACTGACACAAGACTGGTTCGCGCCTACCGGGACTTCGACACACCCGGCATCCTCAAGTATCGCGCGAGCCGCAGCTATGTCGCCCGCCAAAGGTGCAGCCAGCCCACGTAACGCCGCCGCCAGGCTCTGGTTTTTCGGATGCGTCCGGAACAGGTGCCCAGAGGCAAGATCAGGATCAGAGAAAAGGGAATGTGACACCGCCTGCCGATGAGTCGCCTGATGTACGGCAAGACGCGCGGCAAGCGATACTGGCGAGGCTTCTCCGAGATCGAATTCAAGGGTAAGAGGACATGCTCCTGTCGCACTTTCTACCGGCTCGGCCATCGACCACAAAAAGAGATCTGGGCGGGCAGCAACGACACCGTGAAATGCCGCGCGACTGATCGGCGCGGACGCATCCAACGCTCCGCTGGCAAGGTGCGTCAGGCGCTCTTCTTCCGTGCCCACCGGAACCCAACTCAGACGCTTAGGGCGGCTGAGGTTGACACGATGCCAACGCAGGTTTCGCATCCAGACCGTCTTTTCCCCGGGTACGAGCTTGTATGGTCCAGTACCGATTGGAGACGGGTTGTCGAAATCAACAGGGTCCACAGCGCTCCAGACATGTTCAGGCACAATCGAAAAGGAACCTCCGTCCGACGCTGCGAAAGCCTCGAGGATCAGGTTGGGGTCGGGCTTGTTCAGTATCAATTTGACGGAATACAGATTTACCCACTCAACCTCCTTAATCGAATGGCGCAGCCGTTTTACATACTTCCCGTCAAGATCAGTGTTTGAAATCGCCGTTTGGATGCTAAACACCACGTCGTAAGCATCAAACCGTCGATTGTCAGACCAACGTACCCCGCGTTTCAACTTAATCGTTATGGCATCCCCTGCAGGGGAATACTCATAACTATCGGCCAACCAAGGGGCGACAGTACGACTCTCGGCCTGCCACATGAATAGCGGCTCCAACATTGCCTGGTATGCGCCACGATTGAAGTCGGCCCCCGTACGGAACCAATTGAAATGGTTATGTGTTGCCGCCGGCGCCTCGATCACCAGCGTATCGGAACGTTCTTCAGCATTGAGTTCGAGTGCATTTGCCGTGCTAAAGGTGACGGTCAGAATAAGTATCGAAAAAAAATTGCGAAACTGCATGGCTTCTCCCACCACTAATGTCAGAATCGTAGCTTACAAATAAGGATCTGCCAATTCTGGTATTTTCTATGGCGCTCAGCACGCCGCCAACGATCCAAATTTTCCGGGCGGCAATTCTCAAAGATCAAGAAGGATATGGCTCCAATCCAATTCGCTAGGGCGTGTTGACAAAAGGGATTCACACTGGCGCTCTGCCGTGATTCAAGCTGGTATCTGCTATGGAGACCCGCTTGCCCCGAGACCTGATGAGCGACGACGAATGGGGTTTTGTTGCAAAGATTTGAGCGCGTTGATTTGTTTCAGAAATCGCTTGTAAGTCAGGTGGCGAGCTCAGCGAACTGCTGAAATGGGCAGAGTCCGGGCGTGAGTTGCCCCTTGCGGATCATGTTCGCGACTTCGATTCCGGCCAGCGTTGCCGCTGTTGAAGCGAAGGCCTTGAACCCCAGCATTGGCCGCGTACTCCGCTTGATGAAACGGTGGTCCTGTTCCACAATATTGTTCAAGTATTTCCGCCTCACCATCTCAATTGGGATCGGGCAGCCAAAGCCTTTGAGCATTTTGTTGATGGCCTTGATGTCTGCGGTGTTGGCGCCGCTCTTGTCGATCACAACTTTCTGGGCAATCCATTTGTCTCCAACATCCTGGCGAAGAACTTGGTGGCGGCTGGTTTGTTTCGACGTCGTGAAAGCATGAAATCAAGGGTGTTGCCGTGTTTGTCGACAGCTCGATAGAGGTAGACCCAAGCGCCTTTAACTTTGATGTAAGTTTCGTCCATTCTCCACGAACGATCACATGGCCCTTTGCGGCGCCGTGCTGCCTCAGCGATTGCACCAGAATATCGTGTTACCCATCGGTTTAGCGTGGTGTGGTCCACTGAAACACCGCGCTCGGCCATGATTTCTTCCAGATCCCGGTATGAAACACCGTATCGGACATAGAAAAACACCGCGAACAGGATCACATCCTTCGGATATTGCGCGCCTTTGAAGGAAATCATGAACTGACTTTCGACTGATTTTACCGAAAGCCATTCACCCGCAGCATCTGACCTCGTCAACAGCCAAAAATTTGCAACAGATCCCATAAGGTGAAATCCTGCGAGACTCTGCTGGAAGGTGAACTCCACGGGCGCCAAATTCGAACCGCACCGCCGGTTGGATGTAGCCACTGGTCGCATTTGTCTTGGATGGGTAGGCGAAGAGCAGGGTTTGTTGATCATCAGGATCGACCGACAGGGAAAAGTCCTGGTCCAGCGCGGCGCCAAACTTGATTTTAGTTTCTTTCAGAAGCGGACCAGCGACTACTTTGGTGGCCGTATCCTGAAGCTCCTGCAACAATTGCTTTTGTTTTTTGCCGGAAAGGGCAGGGTGCTCGGGGTCACGTTCGCCCTCGAACCCAAGTTGCGCCCGGTCGAGGGACAGATCCACGTCTTCCGAGAACCGATGGATGATGTCGTAGGCCTTGGATAACGATGTCCCGCCTTTGAAGATCAAGTGAGCGCCATAAGAGGGCAGGGCGAATAGATGTTTCAGTGACCAGCAGACCCAGAAATCCTTCTCGACGATTGCTTTGGACAGGCCAAGCTGGGCGGCCGTTTCCTGAAACGCTTCTTCTCGGTTCTTTGGAGTATCGTTGGCAAACTGGTCCACGATCAGTTCCGCGCCACAATTTGCCGCACTACAGGGTGCATCCAGGCCGGCACATACCTGCTTTGTTTTACGAGCAATGCCCGGTCCTTGCTATCCAGATTGCGCGCCAGCGTGTCGACAACCCGGCTATCCACCCGGTTTTTGCCGACATAGCGCAACGCTTGAAATACGGTGCCGGTTTTCTGACCCGCACCAACTAGCGTTTTGGATGATGCGTTCCGGAACTGGATGACTTGTCGACCAACTGTCTTGGTGCGGGTCGGGCCGTCGGTCATATAAATAGGCTTGGATGGCACCTGGGTTGACAGCCCCAACTGGTTAGCTGCCATGGCAGGGGAGGGCTGTAGAACCTGATTATCCTTACGTGCAATCGCTTTGGCAATGTCATCGGCAGACGGAGACAACAACCCTAAATGGGCGCTCTTTCTCGGATAGTCGTAAAGCCCACGCGTCAACCGCCGGATCACCCCTTGATCCGCCAAACGCGACAATGCCTGATCCACGCTTGCGCGGGAACCGATATCCAGAAAGTCCAGTGGCGCAAAGATTGCCCCCCGGCCTTTTCCGATGATGCGTTGTCTGATCGATGAAGTAATCATAACTTTCTCCTCGTCAGAAAATATAGTACTTTTTTCTGACTTTCAAGCTATGCGAAAACCGAGGTGATTTTGTAAGTAGGGCGGAAAGTGTGAATTCGCCGCTCTGCAGCGGAGACACTCGGGAAGCTCCAAAGCGGACTTTGATCATCAAAATCGTGGATACATCAAATCGCGCCTCGATCGGCGCAGATATCTACTCGTTCGCAGTAACTGAGTAATTGATCCCTTTCACCGAAAGCAGCAGTTCTGAACGTTCTTCCATGATGGTGTTGGCAATGCTCTGCAACCAGGCGACCGTCGTTTCCAAATCCATTCTTTCGCCGGTGTCTGGATGCTCCCATTGCCGCGGTTCGCGCATACAGATTAAGAGGCAGCCAACTCGACATCGCTCATGGTTCAGATAACGCCCCACGAGTTGGTCGATCAAAGCATTTCTCAGTTGGCTTCCGCTCCATCGATGTCTTGCGTCATCCAACTTCGCTTCTACAGAAGCGTATCGGTCCAAACCGGCTGCGTGCAATCGGATGTCTGTTCGCTTTTCAGCAATTGCGACGGCTTCTTGTGTGACACTGTATGCACTTCGAGCGTTTTGGGTCAGCCAGTAGGAAAGGAATTGACGTAACTCTGTTTCGCCTTCCACCTTTCGCAAAGTCGCTACAGTTGTCTGCTCGTCGTTAAGCAGGTGGTGTTCAAAGTCAGCTAGCCTGTGATTCATGACCGCAAATAGCGACGGGTCATCATAGGCACGGTAGTTTCGCTCTTGGTCGAATATTCGGAATGCCGAGGCATTCATGGCCTCGGGTTCCGATATGTTCGCCGCCAACTCTGTAGCCATCTGTTTCAAACGGTCAGTTAGATGCGCGAATTCGGGCATCGCGGATAATTCGTAAAGCACCAACAGCGTTCTCGGCGACTTCGTGTAAGTAAGGGTGCTCAAAAGGTAACCGCGTGCTTCCTCAGCGTGGTCGCGAGTGTTCGGTGTAAAGGTGCCTTCATGGTGCTGATCCTCTTGCGGGCGCACCGTTTGGTAGGCTCTTATGACCAGCTGGGTCAACAAATCGAGGCGACGGCCATTCTCCACCCCATCAAAACTCGGTTGCCCGCCCCAGTGGCGATCACCGAAGATCGCGGCAAGTATTGAAATTGCAGCTTCTCGGGACTCTTGCGTTGATAAGTCAGCGGTCGCTGCCAGCACCGCTTCGCACCCTTGCTCTAGGCTCAGTTGGGTCAACATTTTCAGCCAGAAACGCTGGCTTTCAGCAGTCATTTGGTTGGATGTGTCGATATGATTTTGGATCGCTCCAGCGGCATTCGAAATGGCCTCATCCGTGCCATGGCCAGCAATCAGTTCGAAGGCGTATTTGAGGTCGGTCTGGATATTCTGCCCCAGCGCATTCTCAAATGCCGGTAGGCTATCTGTAGCCGCTGCGGCTGCGATGTCGCGCATGAATGGTGTGCCATGGTGGAGTGCGTCATGCAAAATGGGTGCACGTCCTACCTCCATAAGGTTTGCGAGCTGTCGGTTGATTTCAGTACCGATGACTTCTTTGATGGCGTGCGGGTGGGCCGCTTCCAGCTGCGGCAGGAAGGCTCCGAAACCGTTCAGCTCCAATGTTGAAATGCGCGTCGCCCTTACTGCTTCATCATGCGAAAGCACTTCGGCCCAATTCGCGGTCTCAGCCTCACATTTGAGCGCAGCAAGTGCCATAAGGCTGGCGGCTGAATAGCTATTCCGATCTTCTTCTGCGCGCTCACTGAACAGCGATACGTCGGTGCGTCGCCAGAAATCAGAGAGACCTTCTCTTACACCGGTGAGAAATTCCGGAGAAAACGCCGTCGCAACAAACTGTGCATCCCAATACCCCCACGTATTGTGGTCGCGTTCCGTATGCTGCATGACATTGTGCAAGTTATATAGCGTGTTTTCCCGGTATGCTTCCCCGAGCATTAGATCTTCAGCAGCAAGAACCTCCTGCCGCCATTGTATCCAACCATCCTGCCGCTCAGCTTCTTCGATCTCACGTTCACGCTGCCAATTTTGGTGTTCAATTTCGTGCTCGTCGGGTTCTTGAGGTGGAGGATTCAAAATCCGCTCAAGTTCTTCTTGGAGGTCCTCTCGATCGGAGATTAGCTCTGCTATTTCGACCGCAAGTTGGGCGTTTTCGCCGCCTCGGACGAACATGCTCAGCGTATAGAACGCTACGCCGCGACGGTCCTCTATTGCGCCATTCGCAAGTGCGCGAAGAAGCCAAGGGAAATCCAACTCAGTAAAAGGTCGTAGGATCCGCCCATAATCGGATCGTACAAATCGATGCCAATCGTTCTCGGGCTTTTCGAGAGCTTCTGCCAAGTCGAAGCACGCCCAAAAGTAACCTTCCCGCAAAGCAACACTCTCGGACAATGCCTCTTGCAACCTTTTGGTTTCCTCTTTGGCGATTATGCTGTCGCGGCGCTCTCCAAAGTGAAAGGCCACTGCAACACTCCATGCCCAACGTGGGATTTCTTTGGTGGACTGAGGTGGAGTCTGATCGCAAGCCGCTATCACGGGATCGACGAAGTGATCATAGCTTGAATGCGCTTGGTAGACGCGACTTTCTTCGGTGCGGTTCACCCAAATTGCGTCGACCAGGTCGTCCCTGATTTGGACCCTTTGCTCTGCGCTCATGGCATCCGACTTGATCGCCTGAAGTAGTGCATAGCCCAAGCCATGAACGGAACGCGGTACTTCGTTCAGCGATCTTGCAAGAGCCAGAAACTCTGCCAGTTCAATCGCTTCAGGAAGCAGATCAGGCAGCGCATTGCGCACAACCCGTTCAGGCCAATTGCCCGCCACCATGCTAGTCCCGATCTCGCGTTTCTGTTGACTGCTTCCACATCTAAGAACTGCCCAGACAGCGTATGTCCGATGGTGGAAATCCAAGCTCTCGTCGAAGGCCGCTTGAAACGCCAAATCGGCGCAATCAGCCATTGGCGTCAGGTACACCATTTCGAGAAGCAGCTCTCGCGTGTCGTGACCTGTATAGGCTTGGCCCCACAACTCTTGCACCAGCGGCGCCAGCTCCGGTGTCGACACGCGCTTCAGCTCGGTGTGCCCAACGCCGACCCTGCGCCAGTCGCTGCCAGAATATTGCTCAACGAACCTGCGTAACAGTTCCGCACGCAGTTCGAGGCTCAGAATCGCGGGGATTCCCTGGCGGAACAGTAAGAGAGGGTTCCGCTCCTTCACATCAGTCAGTACGTCGGGGTTCCACAGTGCCAACCATGCCACCACAGGTTCCATACTTGGGACTATCACTCGCTCTTGTCCGACGCTCGCGAACAACAGGTGATGGAGGTCGCTTGTCGCAAGACCTTGCTCACGCAGCTTCTGAAGGCGTTGTGCGGCCAAGAACTCCTGCGTAGATCGATGATGAAAGCGCACAGCACCGACGCCTGTGGGGTCAAACAAGGACTTGCCAAGCAACTCGACCTGCTCATCGTGCGACCAGTCCGGCAGGATGTCGGCTACACTGACTCCCTCTGCGTCACCGCCAGGCGCTGCAAAGTAGATTGACCTGCGCTTCATTAGAAATAGCGCGAGCGCAATCCGCTCCGCCCCTTCCATGCCTTTTTTTACGCTCAGATCGTTGCGCTTTTTGTCAGAGGTTTCGCGAAGCCGTTGGCCAATGCCAAAGACCAATTGTTCCTGAAGGTTGCCGAGTTGTCCTTCCGTCGCCAACTGGTCAAGCGCAGCCATGATGTCGGCAGGCAATTGGTAGAGATGCCAGAGCTCTTTTTCCTCCAGGTGCTGGGCAAAGACATCAGCGTGATCTGCTGCGTAAAGACGTGCAAATTCAACGATCTCATTTCTAGATAACGGCAAAAGCGCGAAAACCTTTACAGGTTCCTCCCTGCCGCTGGCCTCCTCCTCCCCATCACTAGGGGGTGGGCCGCCATCTCGTGCAATCACTGCCGTGAAGACTTCTTCACCTGCTGGAGCTTCAGTAACCTCGGCGGCTCTTTCTCTCGGCGCAACCAAAGCGCTCACAACCTGAAAATCCAGCTCGTCAGCCCAATCATTTGGTCGACATGAAATGAAGAAGCGCGCCCGGTGTGTCTGCGCTCCGATAGCAGCCTGAATTTTTCGCAATGCACGCCGCAGCGTGCCCTTACGCAACTTCAACTCGTCAACCGCGTCCAAAAAAAACACTGCCTCTGCGTCAGATGCCTCTAACCAGTGCTGAAATTCTTGCTCTTCTTCCGCGGTGATTGAGTCCAAAAACTCTCCGTCTTGAAGCAATTCAAGTGGGACGAAGAACGCAGCTTGTCCCTGATCCTGGAGCGCTTGTTTTTGCTTTTTGAATTCATGGGTCTTACCGCACTTCCCCTCACCCAAGACGACGACACAGCGGTGAGCATAGAGGTCGCTCCAACGTAGGGACCCGTGCTCATAACTGCCCCAGATAGACATGTAGTCTGGGTCGCGCAGTCGCTCTTCTGATGGCAGTGCAAAACGACGTTCAAATGGAACGTGGATCATGTCGCAGTCCACAAGACACGCTTGTCTTGACCCTCCCCAAGAACAATCTGCCAATTCGCAAACTTAGCCTCGGCCTCTCCCGATGAAACCAGCCCTTCGTGCAAGGTGATTTGGATTTGACGGCCGAACGATCTTTCTGCTTTCGCCGCCACAACAAGTTTTGTGTCGGTCCTAGTCACTGAAAGCATGGGCGCTTCAGAAGAGTACTCGTCAACGAAGCTAGCCTCATCGATCTCGATTCGTACAGATGGAATAATCAGTCCACCCCAGCTTTCGTTGCCTTCGGCCTCGAAGAACATCGATTTATGCTGCCCTGAAAGAAAAACCGCCGTCGGCACGTCGTTGAGTTGTCCAACCAGTAACGTTTCCTCGTACTTCGAGGTCGGCAGAATCAAGCTGAGCGGCTTTGCGGTACCGACTTTTCCGACTGTGAATTCACTTGGCGACAGCATTTCTTTCTCTCAGAATAATGGCCCATGGGCGACAACTGGGATGATCATGAATGGCCCTGCAGTTTCGATTTTTGCATTTCCGCTAGTCCCAACCCTTTCGAATGTCGGTTCGGCGGCACTCGGGACAATGTACAGCTTTGGTCGGGCGATTGTCGCGGCGAGCTTCGCGTTGTTCGTCCTTGCTAAGCACCGCGGTTTCGAAACGGTGACCGCAATTGTTGCAGCGAAAGCGAGCAAGTTTAGGCATGACCAATGCCTGCTTGCTCAATAAACTGGTTCCATAAGTACTCTGCAGCTTGCTCAGGAATTAGCCGGTTAGGCTCATTTCCGAACATTGACATAGTCACAACTAGGAATTGTTCGTATTCGTCGGACGAGACGTTGAAACCGCCGTTTGCCGTATTGTCTGCTGCGTTCTCATTGAATGAAAAATAGATGTCACCCAACGCGAACCCCGCGTTTCGGCAGTGCACTGTGATATGCGCCGTTCCATGCTGCCGGCCACGATTGACAACGGTGCTGCCAAAGGAGTTCGCGCCTCGATCTACAAATCTGCCCCGCAGCCCCTCGACCGCGTCTATCTCACTAATCGCCAGCTTGAAATAGTCCTTGATCGCAGTGAACGCCGCGTCGCGATATTCACTGCGGTCGATTTCGTCGAAGTCGCGTTGAACGCGATAGCGAGGGGCGGCTTGTGGTGTTGTCGCTGGCTGTTTTTCATCAGTAGTTGAATCGAGTGCATTCGACACACCCGCATCGATTATCCGGCGAATTTCCTGTATGACATCTAGGTACGCAGTATTCGCGTTCGTCCATTCCGAGATCGGCAGACCGTCCTTCGGCACTGCTTTCAAACGTCGGAGCTGAGGCATTGCAGCCCAGTCGCATGGTTCGACGATGATAGGGACAACCCGTGCCGCGCCCGTTTCGTGCCGCTCCAAGGCTCGTTGCATCTCTCGTTCGACACAATAGTTGGACGCTATGAAGTCGGGGCTAACCATCAACAGAAAAAGCTCAGCCGCCTCTAGTTCTTCGCTGATTTCATCGTCCAATACCTCACCCGCAAAGATTTCGCGGTCGAACCATGTTTCGATCCGACCTTCCCGCTGAAGGTTCGCAAGATGAACATGCAGGCGGTCAAGTGCGTCTGCATCTCGATGGGAATAAGAAATGAAAGTTCTCATGTGTCTGCTCGAAATGTTTGTATTTTGTTCTAATTTATCCAAGCGCGTCTAGGTCGGCAACTAAGATTTGCGAGTTACTGCCCAATTCGCACGTGGGGTATCACTTCCCAACCAATGTCTGCTCTAGTGATGCTGCAGTGCAGCGCGAGTTATCAAAGCCAAGGGCAGGTCTGGGCCGTCCTTCAAACCTTACCTTTAAGAATAGCACTGAGATGCCGCGCGCTCACCAATGGCCGCGAAGAGCCCGTTGCAGCCCCAGTGAGACAACCTTAATGCTGCAAGCGCATTCGACCGCACTCAGCCCAAAGCGGACATGGTCTTTCGAAAACAAGGGCGGGAAATGGACCTTCGTTGTAGGGTGTGCAAAGGCCCGTTCGACGGGACAAAGTTTCGTTCTGCGCTGACATGAGAGATTCGGGTCAGGCGCAACGATCTCCGACCCGAAAAGCTGACGGTGGCCGGACTTGTAGAGCATCCTAGTGTCAAGCCGTTAAGAGAATCAAAAAGGCTGTACAAGGCCAACAACTTCGGGTTCTCTCCTTGGGTATCATCGAGGCATTTCCATATGTTTTCACCACACACCTAATTGCTCATGAAGTCTCATATTTACTGACGAGACGGTCAAGCAAGTTAACCGTTTTAGTGGCACCGTCCCGGCGCTCCCATCGTTCGACTTTAGTCCTAATAAATGTTCCGTACTTTTTGCACTGCGCAACAGCTGTCATCAATTGTGAGTTGTCAAAAAGCGGGAAGTACTTGTCACAATAGTCTCCTAACTGATTGTGCCACGAAAACGCCTGTCCAGAGCCATTTGAACGTTCGTCGCCAGCCTGAGCCAGCAATAAGGGTATACATTCCATAAAATCATTAAGAGCAGAAACTGCGTCAATAGATTCCTGTATCCCGGCCTCCAAAATACAAACTATTAGCTGGTTTTGAGCATGATACGGGACATAATTGGGTCCCCGATTGGCGGCGAGGGAGATGCTGTTGTAGAGGTGTTTTCTTGCCTGAGGGTATCTAAGCCTAGCCCTTTCACACATACCGAACGCATTCCAAAATAGGTCATCATGATTGATCTCAGGTATTGCGGATAATTCATCATAAAAGTCGAAAGTTCGATCGAAGTTTTGATCTCTGCAGAGACTCTTCAAATAATTAAAACGCATTAGGTCAGCCAGAAGCCGGGTATAGTCTGTTGAAATATCTGCGGACGTCGCAAGTCGCACAACAGTTTCTTTGATGACAGTTATTACATCGTCAGGATTGCAAATCTCTTCCAGGGCAAACTTGGAGAAAACACTGCTGCTATACCGTATCCCCCTACCATCTGGAATAAGAAAAACTCGAAGTAATTCACTGGTATCTGGCCGTTTCAAGAATTCCAATAAATCGTTCCCGAACCCCTCCTTCAGAAGGGTTGTATCCGGTTCATTGTTTGCAAACTCAAGATAAATCGTCAACAGTACGCCATCATAACATTCACGGGAAATCTCTTTAAGTATACTCAACTCCTTCAATAGGCGAGCAACTATGTCAGTAGACTTCATTAACCCTACTAAAATATCTGCAAAGTTGTTCTGATATCCATGTTTCGACATATTCCTGATTTTGTTCAACTTTTCCGCGTCGCTCAATGCGGCGTCCTGTTGCCAGAGGCCCGCTTGGGTTACCAAAGGCACAAGCGACTTCCCCTCGGCCACGCTCAATTCACCCAATCTAAGTACTTCAGGGTTATGATCGACAAATTTCTCGTATATCTCATTTTCTCTCGCAGAAAAAACATTTACACGAGCGGTGGCAATCACTCTAATGTTTTCTCCGCCAATATTCGCAAGTTGTTGCCAGCGGTTAGAGTAGCGGAAAAAGTCGTCAAAAACGACAATGGGGTGCTCATACTCCTGAACAATATCAGCTAGCTCTCTATGAAATTCATCATGATTGCGTTTCGCGACAAACACCGGAAGCCCGCGCGCTTTGAGGGTTGATGCTAGATTTTTGGAAAAGATTGTTTTTCCATAGCCTAAAGGGGCAAATACAGAAATAAAGTCGGCGCCATCTTTTATCCGATCAGCCACAGTTCTAATTAGGTCACGATTTATGATATATTTTTGCGTCCCATCTATTAAATCGCGCTGTGATTTTTTCCAATCAAATTCACCAAACATAAACAGGTTAGTAAGATCGCTTTGTGTAACTAGCGAGTCGGTTGGATTCCCGTCAGGAACGGTATCAAAGCAAACATAACTCTCGCGTAAATTTTTCCCGGCCTGTTTTTGAGCAGATGAAAGTAATTTTGCAAATCCATCTCGTTCAATATTTTTTGGTGTTCCGAAGCCTTTTTGAATGTACTCAAGTTCCGGATTGGGGCGTGAAGAGTTGATGAAAAATATTTTTCCCTTTGTATGCTCTGCTGATCTAATAAGTTTGGCAATTTCCGGATCATATAATGAATACCCAACAAATACTACGACGTCCGCAGTCGATATGTCGCTGCGAAGGCGTTCGGCCCAATGCCCATTGTATACCCGGTTGGCTACATTAGAATTATAATCTAATATGCAATCCTTCCCAACATTTTCCACATCAAATCGCTCAATGTAGCCGTGAAGGTGCACTATTTGCAGGTTTTTTTCTGGCTGTGCATCTGGCGAGTCTTTAGGGACTAGCGCGCGACATTGTTTTCCTGCTTTGTGCGCAGCTATCTCTAACGAATTGTCATAATTTGTTGTGTAAACACGGTTCCAATCGTAACGTAGAAGATCAACAAGATCATCTGGAACAGTTTTAACAAAAAAGGTGTCATTTAGCAGATTGAGATACTCTGGACCGCTTTTTTCTAACAACATTGAAGCTGCTACATCTAAGCGGGACACTTGGATCGGAAGGCGCTCGTTGATACGGGAGAGAAGAGGATTTACCGTCGGTAAGGTTTTGTTTTCATAGCTCAGGCAATCTATTGAGCAACCAGACCCGGCGAACAGTATTGCCTTTCCTTTTGATCCTAGCTTCAGTTTTGACTTGAAATCTTCAGAAGAGGTCATTTCTTGGTATCTTTCTAGATTGCTTAGCCTAAAATTTTTCTTGCGGACCACGTTGGAAGAGCTATCCCAATCATCAGGTCAGTGAAAGTGACTAATTTTGAAAAACTGCTCTTCAATGACCCAGCCAAGGGTCGCATCCACGCTATGTTCGCTGGCCATCATCATGCTAAATGCTACGCTGACCAGCTAATTTCTGCTTCCGAGAAGCTGCAGCGTGGCATGCGATACTCAAGTCAAGGTCAACTAAGTTCCCTTGTGAAACTTTGCAAAGGTCGCAACCTGCGCGTATCAGCCGTGCCGGGCGGTTCACAATGCACCCGCAGCGAACAGCCGGAAAGTCCCGCGATGTGTGAGTTCGACGACGCCCGGATTTCGCGCTTGCAGCGAATGACTGCTAAGCGGGCTGCGATTGCAGCAACTTGACCAGTAGGTCAACGGCAGGTCTGGGCCGCTCACACCTGAGCGAGGTCAGGCAGTCGAAAAGATGCCACGATAGCTCCGGCGTTAGCATCGAGCCCAAAGCGGCTAATTGGTCAACAAATCCCTGCCGTCGCAGCGGAACACGGAATTCGCCTGACAGTGGAAAAGACAGTGTCGACATTTTTGACGCGAAAAATATTTGGTGGTCTTAACGCGTAACAGAATACTCGTTGTCAAATATCAAGCATAAGCTCTAAGCGTCCGAATAGATCGGCCTTTCCAAATCGGATGGCCCTACTCAGGCACTATGTTGTGATTAATCCTGAACAGGTTCTTTGGATCATAGCTGCCCTTTATTTTCGAAAGCTTCCCGCTGTTTAGGCCGTATGCACCAGCCATATGATCCGCTTCGTCTTCGGGCATAAAGTTTACATACGCGCTACCGGTCGCATGAGGCCGCATCTGATTATAAAGTCCCCGCGCCCACGCAATGCACTCATCATCCTTGCTCGGGTCTTCCCAACGTGTGTGAACATTCATTATGAAGTGTGCTGATCGTTGCGGATAAGCTGTTGAGTGGGGTTCAATGCGTGCCATTGCGCCACCTACATGCGCAATAAATACTTCGCAAGCAGGGTCGGGAAGGCTGGAAACCGCCTCGAGAAGACCTGTGATTGCTTCCGAGGAAAGCGCTTCGAAATCATGGCTTTTCCAATAATTCCGAGCGCCCGGTGTAAGCAAAGGGTCGAATGCTGCTTGCCAGTCTACAAACTTGTGAGGTGAGATGACATCGGCAATCGGTTCTCCTAGCGCGCGCAAACCCGACAAGGCTTTTTCACCATCGTCTATAGGACCACTGTAGCAAGCCGCAAAAATCAGCACCTCTCTCCCATGCCACTCTTCTGGTAGGAACGGGAGAGGAGGAGCTTTTCGCATCACGCTCCAGACGGTCAGTTCATCGGGTGAGTCATCTGCAATGGCTGCGAATTCTGCAAGCAGCTTTGGCGCCTTTTCGATCGGGTGAACGATCAGACCCGACAAAACATCGGGCCCAAGATCATGCAACTGGAACTCGAATGAGGTCACGACGCCGAAATTGCCGCCTCCACCGCGGATGGCCCAGAAAAGCTCCGGATGGCTTGTGGGCGAGGCGCAGACAATCGTCCCATCTGCCGTCACAACTTCTGCCGACAGAAGATTGTCGATCGTCATTCCGAATTTCCGCGTCGTCCACCCAAAGCCGCCGCCAAGGGTCAGACCAGCGATACCAGTTGTCGAATTGATGCCGACAGGGACAGCAAGCCCATGAGCCTGAGTTTCGCGATCTACATCGCCAAGCAATGCACCCGGTGCAACCCGAGCAGTCTTGTTGACAGGGTCTACGTGTACCGATTGCATCTGGGACAGATCGAGTAATACCGTCTCGTCTGCAACAGCGTGACCTGCAATTTGATGCCCACCTGATCGGACCGACATTATGAGGCTGGCGTCTCTAACAAAGTTTACAGCTTTCTGTACGTCGCTCGCCCCCATCGCGCGGATCACGAACCCAGGGTGACGTTCGAACATGCTGTTCCATGTTGTTCTTGCGCCTTCATATTCCGGAGTGCCCTGAAAGTAGACGCCGCCGCGAAGCGAGGAATTAAGCACATCCAAAGCGTCTTGACTCACAGTTGCCGTGATTCCGTCGAGTGTTTTTATGTCGTACATGCATAGGCCTCCCTGTTTTCAGGTCAGGCTTCTTGCGCGGCTGCCTCATGTAGTTGTGACTTCCGATGCGTTGTCCCGCAGATAAATCGCCTCGGATTAGGTTTTTGAACTGCGATTATTCAGGCGAAAATTCCGGGATCTATCTGATCCACGGGTGTAATGACATCGGCTGGGATGTTAAGGCGCTCGGCCGCCTTTCTAAGACTTTCCTCGTCGGGGGCCTCATACAGGCAGTATGTTTTGCGCTTGTCTGCGCTGAGGAACGAGAAAATCCACTCGACCCCGACTTCGTCATTGATCTCTTTGATGTGAATTTTGTCGTCGTCGCTGACGTTCAGCTGCTCGGCAAAATTTCTCTCAATTATGTACCTTGGCATAATGCTCCCCCAAGCATGTAAATGACTTTAAACAGCTACTCCCTCGAGCTTTGACCTAAGGAAAACCATACTCAATTGCTGTGAAATTGCCAACGCTTCCCCTTCTAGTTGAAACGCTAGTTTCAAATCATTCGTGCGGCCCCGTTGCCTTAGCGCGGATGCATACGCTGCCTTGCTGTGCGCAATCCACGGTGGGCACTTCATGCGCGTGTCTATTTCGATGGCCTTATGGAACATCCTCTCAGCGGCGTCCCAGTTTTTTAGCACCGCTGCCAGATTGCCTAGACGTCTTGCTGCCGCCCCGGCGCAAACTGTTGTTGCCCCAGCGGTGATCGTCAGCTCTTCGTATGGGGTCAGCATGTCATAGAGGGTCTCAGCATGTCCCAGATGCTCGACTGCGACACAAATGTCAGCGAGATAAGACAAAGTAGTTGAAAACATAGCATCAAGCGGAAGATCGAAGCCATTCTCTGCCATTTCATTCAGTATGCGTTCAGCTGGTTCCTTGTATCCCAACTCGGCGGCAATAAGGCCAAATCCTGGTTTCCAAGAAATGTCTTCCGGGCTATCTGTCATCAGCTTCTTGATCACCGGTGCAACTTCGTGCAGCCGGTTTTGTTCGCGGCGGATGGTAAACATCTGAACACCGAAGACGCCCTCAACATGTTCTCCATGTGTCTGACGACCGATTTTCACCGCTTCGTTGGCATGCATCTCCGCTTGCTCAAAATCGCCATCCATAATTGCAACCATGGCGCGTGCGTGCTTTTGCACCCAGTAGAGTTGCAGATGATTGTCCTTTTCCGAAATCTCCGTCAGCAATTCGAGTGAATGATCCATCAAGTCGCGGTCGGCCATTTCGGCCCCGACAAAAAGACTGAGTGTCCGGTCCCGACCCTGATCAATACTCCCTAGGTTTTCGGCCACTCGATGCATCGCATCAAGATTTTCACGCCAATGACGTACCTCTCTTCCTTTGCGCGCGACGAATGGCGCCCCAAAATGCATCATCATCACCGAGAATTGGGATTTATAGTCCCCTAGTTTCGCGGCCAGTTCCATTGATTGCTGACCATAGCGAGCGCCTTCAGAAAACTGGCCGACAAACATATGTGCCCGTGCAAGTTGGCTCATCAATCTGCACTGCCGTACTTCGTCATCGTCGGGGAGGTCGTTCAGAGCTCTATCACAAAGTTCAATGGCCTCGCCGTGTCTCTTACTCGACATCATACACGAGTCCGCAAAATGGTTCGCAGCATCAGCGGCGAGCGCCACATCGTGTATTCCACGGGCGGCGTCCGAGGCATCTTTCAAGGCCGCTATCCCCTCCGGCAACTGACCCAGGCTGTCATGGCTGCGACCAATAAGGATTTTGGCTTTGATCGTTTCGACACCGTTATCAGATCCAAGATTTTCGGCCGCTTTGAGTGTTTCCCTGGCGTTGACCATCGCCTCTTGGCTGGCGGATCGCGCCAATGCCATTTCAGTTGCCGTCTGCCATTTGTCGAACGCAGCACGCCATTCTTCGGCCTCTGAAAGATGGCGGGCAACCAACTCGGGCCGACGTTCAATCTCAGCTGACCGCAACTGCATCAAAGCACGGGCCACGTTTGCATGTTGTTGTCTGCGGGTTGAGCCAAGCATGGATTGATAGGCGGTATCGCGAATAAGGGCATGACGGAAAACGAAATACCCTCGATTGTGCCCGCTTTCAAAGATCAAACCCGTTCGAGACAGCTCTTCTATACGAGATTGAATTTCCGCACTCGCAAGACCTATTGCGGAAGCCAGCAAGCTAGGCTCGAACTCCCGTCCAATGACGGCTCCTGTTAACGCGACTTGTTTAGCCTCTGGCGAGACCGCGTCAAGACGTGCCATCAGTGTGCCCTTCAAAGACGCGGGTATGTGGACTTGCCCGTGTCCACCCGCCTCAACAATCGCCCGGGCCAGTTCCTCGACGAACAAAGGCACGCCGTCCGTCTTCTCAATGATTGTGGCAATCAGAGCATCGTCGGGTGCTTTTCCGGTAACATGGCGAACTAGGTTCGAGACATGGGTCGTATCAAACCGACGCAGCTGGAGCGTATGTACGTGCGCTTCCCCGTCATCATGGGCAAGTTCCCAGCCGGGCCTGTGGGTAATCAAAATCATCAAAGGCAGATCTGCGCAAATTGCTTTGAAGCGATCCAAAAGAGCTTGGGTGGAAGGATCAATCCAATGCGCGTCCTCAACACAAAGAATAACAGGACGCGTGCTTGCGCGCACCTGAACCGTGTGGATTAACGTCTGAATCGTGAGGTCACGTTGCTCCTGCGGTGACATATCGAGAACGCTTCGGGCAAGAGCACTGTGAGGCGCAACCAGCGCGGCAAAGACGGGCAGAACCTTTTCCCATTCCAAGCCCTCTCGGCTTTCCAACATTTTTTTGACAAGGTCGAGAATTTGGTCGTCATCAAAATCTGTCCCCACACCAGCATCCTGAGAAATCCTCTGGGCGACAGGGTGGAACGGGCTACTGATAAGGTAAGGAGAGCAGTTCAGCCTGATAATATCAGCTTCGCTAGTCGCTACAGCATTAGCGAGAAACTCTTCCGCCAATCGCGATTTACCGATCCCTGCTTCACCGGCAAGCAGAACAACCTCTCCCTGACTGTTCTGCGCACGCAGCCATGATTGTAAAAGGATACCTTTTTCGTAGTCGCGACCAATCATGACGCTGCCACTTTCGTCCCTATAAGATGCTCGAAACCGGCTTTCCGCGCTGTGTTCTGATACGACAGTCAAAAGGGTCCGTGGTTCTTTGAAACCTTTCAGCTCGGTTTGTCCAAGAGACCTAAACTCAAATAGCCGATGCAAAGTTTCTTCGGTCTCCTCAGCAGATAAAACAACTGAGTTCGGTGCTGCGTGTTCCTGAAGCCGCGCTGCCAGATTGACAATTGGCCCCGTCATGGCTCCTTCTTCGTAGGTGTTTTCACCGATCGTATCGCCAACTACCACGTCGCCACTCGCGATACCTAACCTGGCCGACAAACGCTCACCGTCAGGTGCTTTAAGATCTCTGACCCGCCGAACGGCCTCAAGACCAGCCTTTAAAGCGCGAACTGCATGATCTTCATAGGCTGTAGGCCAGCCAAAAAACACCAGGAGACCGTCGCCCAAATACTTCGAGACGTAGCCGCCATACCTGCTAACTGCACCTGCAACCGCATCCTGGTAACTCTGCAGCAGTTCGCGCATGTCTTCGGGATCAAACCGGTTAGTCAACTCAGTCGAGGCGACGAGATCAGCAAACAAAACTGTTAAGTGACGCCTCTCTGCGATCGCTAATGAAGCAGGCTTCCTTGCGGATAAGGTCACGCCTTGCGATTCATCCGAAATGGGGACCGGGCCGACTTCGTCTGCATCCACGTCTACGGCCTGCGGCGATTGAGACGAGTGCTTTTGACCAGTCAATTCCTGAACCGCTGCCAGGATGATTTTTCGATGGCCCAGACTAACCCCAAGCTCTTTAAGGTCGTCGTTTGACAGTAGTGGCAGTACGCGCGCGTCGATATCATGCTGTGCAAAAGCGTCTGAGTATTGACCCAGTTCGAGATCGTTCAGCCATTTGTCGATTTCAACCGCCATAACGGGATCATGCTTAGATACGGGACGCTAATCAAGAAAACGCTGTAACCACAGGCTGATTTTTGGCGGTCAAACGTCCGCATTGCTTTTCACAGAAATGACACCTACTTATGCAACTTTTTTCAGAATGCAGAGGTTTTTTGCAGGCAGATCTCCCTCAGCGAGCACTTGCTGCGCTGCCGCGATAGGCAGCTTTGTCCGCGATGTGTGCGTTCGGCGAGCCGAGGGTTCGCGCTCGCGGTGAAGGTCGGCAATGCGGGCTGCGACCGCAGCATATTTACCCATTGGCCAACGGCCGGTATGGGCCGGTCTTCATCCAAGTGAAATGCGCCCGACCTCCGAATGTTGTATTGCCCCCACACGCCTCAGCCCAATTCAGTCATCCATCGTTGCTTGAGCACGACAATAAATTGCGCATTTGACAACAAGTATTTGCGGCCCACATGCTGAAACGTGAAAATCGAGGTGGAACGACCAAAGGTAATTTCATGTTTAGATCATCAACCCGAAGTGAAGCAGAAAGCTTGTTAAGCGGACTTGCTCTAGGATTTTCTGCCGACCCATTCATGCGCTGGTTGTATCCTGAACCTGCCGATTTCCTTACCCACTTCCCGCGAGTAATGGACTTCTTTGGAGGGCGTGCATTTGAACAGGGCAGCGCGTTTCGAAACGATGATTTTACTGCTGGCGCACTTTGGCTTCCGCCAAGCATTCACCCTGACGAAGAACGGCTTGTCGCCTGTTTTGAGCAGACGGTCTCATCAGAAAAGCATGATGCGTTGTTCGAAACCTTCGGGCAGATGGACAATTATCATCCCGATGAGGACTGCTGGCATTTAGCTTTTATTGCGGTCGATCCAATTCGCCAAGGAAAAGGGTTGGGGTCCGCGTTGCTTGAATGCTGCCTCAAACGTTGTGACGAAGATGGAAGACCTGCTTACTTAGAGTCGACAAACCCTACAAATCTATCGCTGTATAAGCGCTATGGTTTCCAAGAGATGGGTCTAATCAAAGCCGACCAAGCCCCACCCCTGTTTCCGATGTTTCGAGCCGCCCAATAGCGGTAGATCAAACGGCTGCATTGTCCGCAACCTGTGAGTTTGTGCAGCGCCAAAATTTGCACTTGCAGCGAATGACCGGAACGCGGGCGAGGTCGCAGTGTCTCGACCAACCGGTGAAAGGCAGCTGTGTGGCCGTGTGCAGCGTGGGTTCAGGGTCGCTTTGGTTGGGATGCTGCGCTGCCTCCGAGGTCGGCTGTGAGCCCTGAGCTTTGGATGCAGCGATCCTGAAGAAGGTGTGCGAGTTCGTCAGGGTTGCCCCTCGGTTTTCTAGTTCATGCAGGCTCTCCGGGTGCAATATGGCAATTGCGGTGGTCGAGCGTGATCAAGGGCCATCCGCGCTATCTGTTCGATGCAACGCGTGCGTTTCGATATTCGGAAGGGGATTGTCGGTGCCTTTCTCGAAACGCACGGTTGAAAGGTCCGAGGGAGGCGAACCCGACGTCGTAAGCGATGGACAAGACCGGTGTGTCGGCTTGCGCGGGATCGGATAGCACTTCGCAGGCCGCCACGATCCGGCGTTCATTTATGAATTGGGCAAAGTTGCGATACCTGAGCCCGTTATTGATCGCGCGGCGAACCCTGTGATCAGGCGCATCCACGGCATCGGCGAGTTGCGCAATCGTCAGCCCTTCCTTGCGCCAGATGCCTTCAGCCATCGCCGCCTCGACCCGGAGCAGCACGGCAGCATCGGCGTCTGACAGAGCCGGTTCGGAGCGCGGTCGAGATTTTTCCCCTGTGGGCCAGAGATCGGGCGCAACCCGCGCGCCCCAAATCAGAAAGAGCAGCGTCAGGAACAAAAAGCCCGCAGCATGAAGTGGATAGATAAAACGCGGCAGATCGGCATCGAGCTTCAACAATTCCACCACCGAGATCCCCAGACCGGTCAAGGCCATGAGCGCCACGAACCCCCTGCGGAAGCGGCGGCGTGTTTCGACCAGATCGCCCGAGGCGGAGGACAAGACGATATAGAGCAACCCGGCATAGAGCAAAACGACAAGGATGCCGCGGAGGGTCGTCAAGACCGGCAAGTACGGAGCCAGCCATGCCGCCGCGATAACGAGGCCCGCCAGGACTCCATGCAGGGGCCGGTAGACCGGGCGGTCGAGAAAGATTTCGGCTCCGGCCCATATGGCAAAAACCGGAGCCATGCCGGCAAGGAGGACGAGACCGGCTTCGGCCCAGGTTCCGGCAATCCCCAGATTCGGCGACGACACGAGCAAATAGGCGCAAAGACCAATGCACAGGCTCGGCACTGACAAGCCGCGCGCACCCGGTGCGCGGTCGGCCAGAAAGATCAGCGCGCATGCGGCTAATGCGGTTACCGCGCCGCCCCGCAACAAGAGATCCATTCTGACAGCCAAGTCTTCCATGGACAGAGCGAAGCCCAAACCAAAGCAACGGTCAACCAGGGCAGGTGCGCCGATTCCGGAGAAGCGGCGCCGATTCCTCAAATCCCGCGGCACATTTCAAATCCGGCGCGCCGCGCAATGCGCCTTCGCCTTATGTGGTCAGGAACACTCGCAACCAGGAGACCATGATGACCGAACAATGTTTTACCAGCCATCTCGCCGAGATATTCTCAGGCGTTCTTGTCGCGGATTTTCTGCGATACGCGGTCGGTGCAGGCGGTGTCTATCTGATCGTGAACTTACTGTTGGCCGTTCGTCTCCGCGCGCGGAAAATCCGGGCCGACGACCCGCCGCAAGGGCAGATCCGTCGCGAAATCCTGGCGAGCCTGCGCACCGTGCTTGTCTTTGCGCTGAATGGCACGCTGATCGTCCTTGGCGCGGAGATGGGGATCATCCCGATCTATACCGATGCCGCCGATTACGGTTGGATCTACCTGATCTTCAGCATTGCGATTCTGATCGTTGTCCACGACACCTGGTTTTACTGGTCCCACCGGTTGTTGCATTATTCGCCATTGTTCCGGCGCTTTCACCGCCTGCATCACCGGTCGCACAACCCGACCCCCTTCACGTCCTATAGTTTCGACCTGGGCGAGGCGGTTGCCAATGCGGTCTACCTGCCGCTGATCCTGCTGATCCTGCCGGCGCATCCGGCGGCAATTCTTGTTTTCGTCACGCACATGATGCTCAGAAACGCGGTCGGGCATTCCGGCTACGAAATCTTTCCGGCCGATCGCGACGGCAAACCGCTTTTTGACTGGATGACGACGGTGACACATCACGATCTGCACCATGCCCATGCCGGGTACAACCTCGGCCTCTATTTCACCTGGTGGGACCGGCTGATGGGCACCGAGTATCCTGACTATCACGAAACCTTCCGCAGGGTTGCCAGACATGACCTGCGGCGGCCCGTTCGCGAACCTCGACGCATCAAGGAAATCGCCCGGTGAGACCCAATTTTGGAGTGATTGATATGAAGAAGCCCGAATTCATCGCCCGCCAGAGCCGCCGTCCCACGGGCCTGCTCGGTGCAATCGTCGCCCGCATCATGGCCAGAGAAACGCGCCCCGAAAACCTACATGCCCTGCGCCTGCTTGATCTTGTGGACGGTGACAGCCTGATCGATGTCGGCTGCGGTCATGGCGAAACGCTGTTCGAAGCGGATTCGATGGTGCAACTTTCAGGAAGTGCCGGCGTGGACTTTTCCGAAGCCATGTTAAGCCGCGCGCGCACCAGGAACCTGGAAGCGGTCCGGGACATGCGGTTGACGTTGCGATGTGCGGACACGGTCGCACTGCCATTTCCAGACCAGCATTTTAGCAAAGCCCTTTCCGTGCATACGATTTACTTCTGGTCGGACCCAGCGGCGCACCTTGCCGAAGCGTTCCGTGTGCTACGAGCAGGCGGGCGGTTCGTTCTGTGTTACCGATCGACGGAAGACAGCCGGGCGGTGAGCGAGTTTCCAAACACCGTCTACCGTTTCCCGCAAGTCTGTGAGGTTGAAATGATGCTGTCCCAAATCGGGTTTTCCAGGCTCGAAACACGCTCTGAAGACATCTCAGGGCGTTTGACGCATTGGAGCATTGCGATGAAGCCCAAGGCGAAAGACTGCAAAGCAGGGTAACGCCGACAAGTAAGTCTGAGCATCAAACGGCGCCTCTGTCCGCGTAGTGTGAGTTCAATTGGGTTTGGATTTGGCGGCCGCAGCGAATGGCGGCCAATCGGGCTGCGATCGCAGCATCTTGACCGGTTGGTGAACGGCAGGAATGGGCCGTCCTTTCGAACGGCCCTTTAGTCTAGATTTCAATGGCTTCGGCAATGGCCAATGCATCCTCAAGTTCGACACCAAGGTATC
>NZ_JBXWOE010000016.1:0-95240 GCF_059610725.1 Ruegeria sp. CDSC045 | reverse complement strand
CAGCCCGCAAAATCAACCAACTTCCCACCCAACTCAACATGCAAACCATGCAAAGGCGTGCGCCTAATATCCGTCATTTCAGGTACCTTTCGATCAGCGGGACTGGTCACGAACAACCATGACGGTGCAATGCGCATTGCGCACCACGCGTGCCAGGTTCGGACCAATTTCATAATTCGGGAAATCGCCCTTGGTCGACGCCATGACGATCATGTCGAAGCTCTCTTTGTGAGCGAACTTCAGAATTTCGCGGTAGACGCTGCCCTCTTGGACATGGACAGCTACGCCCGCGGCGCCACCATTGTCCAAAATGGTCTGAACCGCGTTGCGCACATGTTCTCTGGCGCCCGCGCCATAATTGGCAGGCAGGTTCGGAAGCTGGATGATCTCGGGGATGACGGCGACCGCGTGCAGTTCGGCACCGTAGAATTTCGCCTGTTCCAATGCGACCGGCAATGCCTGTTTCCAGGAACGGTCGTCAGAGTGATCAATCGGCAGCAGGATTTTCGTGGCCATCACGCCTCTCCTCGAAATAGGAATTCTGTTTCAAGTCGGGGGGCCGGAATGGCCCCCCGTAGGTTTTCAGTGCCCGGTTTATTCGGCAGGCGTGCCACCCGGCTCTTCAGACTTGCCACCGGAGGCAAAGAACTCTTTCGTCAGTTTGAAGACGATGGGGCTCAGCAAGGCCAGGGCGATCAGGTTCGGGATGGCCATCATGGCGTTCAGCGTGTCAGCCAGCAGCCAGATGAAACCCAGATCCGCGGTTGCACCAAAGTAGATCATGATAATCCACAAGACGCGGTATGGCACCAAAGATTTCACACCCAACAGGAACTCGACGCATTTTTCGCCATAGAACGACCAACCGAGGATGGTGGTAAAGGCAAAGATCGACAGCGCAATGGCGATCAAGTAGCCACCAATGCCCGGCAACGACATTTCGAAGGCGGCCGAAGTCAACGCGGCACCGGATTCACCCGTGGTCCACGCACCCGAGGCGATGATTGCCAAACCGGTGATCGAGCAGACGATGATAGTGTCGATGAACGTTCCCAGCATCGCGATCAGGCCCTGGTTTACCGGACCTTTGGTTTCGGCTGCTGCGTGCGCGATCGGGGCGGAACCCAGACCGGCTTCGTTCGAAAAGACACCGCGTGCCACACCAAAGCGAATGGCGGCCCAAACGGCGGCGCCCGCAAAGCCACCTTCGGCGGCCGAGGGTGTGAAGGCGTAGGTGAAGACCAACGACACAGCATTGCCGATTTCACCGATATTGATCAGCAGAACCAGCAGACCCGCGATGATATAGGCAATCGCCATGAACGGAACCAGTTTACCGGCAACGGCACCGATACGCGTGATACCACCCAGGATTACAGCGGCGGTCAGAACCATCAGCACCACACCGGTGACCGAGGTATTCAGGCCGAAATTGGCTTCGAGAACCTGTGCAACACCATTGGCTTGCACACCGTTGCCGATACCAAAGGCTGCAACTGCGCCGAACAGGGCAAATGCAACACCCAGCCAGGCCCATTTCGCACCCAGACCGTTCTTGATGTAGTACATCGGACCACCGACAAAGTTGCCCAGCTCGTCCTTCTCACGGTATTTCACCGCCAGAACAGCCTCGGCATATTTGGTGGCCATGCCCACCAGGGCGGTCATCCACATCCAGAACAAAGCGCCCGGACCGCCCAGGAAGACAGCAGTAGCAACACCGGCGATGTTACCCGTACCAATGGTCGCCGACAGCGACGTCATCAGTGCGTTGAACGGGCTGATCTGCCCATCGCCCTGACTTTCTCGACCGGCAAACAGCAGCTTAAAGCCCGTGCCGATACGCAGGATCGGCATGAATTTCAGCCCCACCTGCAGGAAGAAGCCAACGCCAAGAATGAGGACCAGCATCAGCGGCCCCCACACGACGCCATTGATGGCCCCTACGATTGAATTTAACGCTTCCATGGTATTCCTCCCTAGCGCGTTTGGATTATGCCCCGGCAGCAATCGCCCGTTGGCGAGCTTGCTTGAGGGCGGCAAAGTCTTCGTCCGCGTGGAACGACGAACGGGTCAGCGGCGTGGCTGACACGTGCAGAAAGCCCTTTGAGCGTGCGATCTGCTCAAGCTGGGCGAATTCTTCCGGTGTCCAGAACCGGTCAATCGGGTGATGTTTTGCGGTCGGCTGCAGGTATTGCCCCACTGTCAGAAAATCGACATTCGCGGCGCGCAGGTCATCCATCACCTGCCGCACATCGCCAAGGCTTTCACCCAGCCCGACCATCAGGCCGGATTTGGTAAAGATCTCGGGGTTGGCGCGCTTGGCATCGTCCAACAGACGCAGCGAAGTGTAATACCGCGCGCCCGGACGCACTGTAGGATACAGATGCGGAACCGTTTCGAGATTGTGATTGAATACGTCGGGGGCGGCCGCAAATACCAGATCGGCCGCGTCCCCTTTGCCCAGAAAGTCGGGGGTCAGAACTTCTACCGTTGTGCCGGGATTCTGGTGGCGCACAGCACGGATGGTTTGGGCAATATGTTCAGCGCCGCCATCAGCCAGATCATCCCGGTCAACCGAGGTGATCACGACATGACGCAGGCCCAACTTTTTCACCGCAACGGCCACACGGCCGGGTTCGAACTGGTCCAGAGCGTCGGGGCGGCCAGTGGCAACGTTGCAGAAGGAACAGCCGCGGGTACAGACCTCGCCCATGATCATCATGGTCGCGTGGCGCTTGGACCAGCATTCGCCGATATTTGGGCAAGCAGCCTCTTCGCAAACGGTAGCCAGATTATGGTCACGCATCAGGCGGCGGGTTTCGTAATATTCTGCGCTTTCAACCCGTTTCTTCCGAATCCATTTCGGTTTACGCGGAATGACACTGTCAGCCTTTTTGGCTTTTTCCGGGTGACGAGGGCGAAGCTGGATGGTCATCTGGCTGATCCTCGTTAAGCGTGAATCGCACGGCCCAGGGCGTCAAGGCAGGCCTCTTTGACCGCCTCGCCCATGGCAGGGTGCGCATGACAGGTTGCGGCAACTTCAGCAACTGTTGCGCCTTTGGTCATGGCCAGAACCAGCTCGGCAATCAGGTCGCCGCCATGCGAGCCGCAGATATGCGCACCGAGGATCTTGCCGCTGGGATCGGCCAGCACCTTGACCGCACCGTCGGTTTCGCCGGTCGAGCGCGCGCGCGAATTTGCCATGAAGGCGAACTTGCCGACCGCGTAGTCAGTGCCAGCCTCTTTCAGCGCCTCCTCGGTCAAACCGACCGAGGCGACCTCGGGGTCGGTGTAAACCACGCCCGGAACGGTGTTGTAATCCACATGCCCGGCCTGACCGGCCAGGATTTCGACACAGGCGACGCCGTCTTCTTCGGCCTTATGCGCCAGCATTGGTCCGGGCACACAGTCACCGATTGCATAGATGCCGGGGACCGAGGTTTGGAATGTGCCATCAACCTCGATGAAGCCGCGCGCGCTCAGGGCAACGCCAAGCGCGTCCAACCCTAGTCCGCGCGTCACAGGGCGGCGGCCTACAGCGATCAGGACCTTGTCGGCCTCGATCACTTCTTCCTTGTCCTTGCCAACTCGGTCCACGATCAGGGACAGGCCCGCGTCGGTTTTCCCGACCGATTTCAGCGCCCTGCCCAGTTGGAATTTCAGCCCGCGCTTTGACAGGGCGCGCTGTGCCAGCTTGGCGATCTCTCCATCAATGCCGGGCAGAACACGGTCGAGATATTCAACCACCGTGACTTTGGCACCCAGACGCGCCCAGACCTGACCCAGTTCCAATCCGATGACACCGGCACCGATCACCACCAGATGATCCGGCACGGTGTCCAGCGCAATCGCCCCGGTTGAGCTGAGGATATCTTGCTCGTCAATCTCAATCCCCGGCAGCGAGGTGGGCTCGGACCCGGTGGCGATCAGGATGTTCTTTGCCTCATGGATCGTGTCGCCGACCTGAACCTGCCCTGCAGCCGGAATACTGGCCCAACCTTCGATCAGGTCGATACCGTTCTTTTTGAACAGGAATCCGATCCCTTTGGTCAGGTCACCAACGATCTTGTCCTTGCGCCCCATCATCGCGCCGATGTCGATGCTGGCCCCCTCGACCTCAATGCCATGGGAGGAGAGATGGCTGATCTCGGCATATTTGGCCGAGGAGGTCAGCAACGCTTTGGAGGGTATGCACCCCACATTCAGACAGGTCCCGCCAAGAGCACCCCGCCCCTCGACGCAAGCGACATTCATGCCCAGCTGAGCGGCACGAATGGCCGCTACATATCCGCCGGGGCCACCGCCAATAACGATCAGGTCATAGGTGCTCATGATTTAACCTCAATAGATCGGATGGCTCGCGCACAGGGCGCGGACTTTTTCACGAGTTTCTTTTTCGACGGTCGCATCCCCGTCAGAAGACTGAGCCAAAGCGTCCAGCACGTTGCCAATCAGATGACCGATCGTCGTAAACTCTTCGGGGCCAAATCCACGGCTGCATCCGGCAGCGGTGCCCAGACGAATACCACTGGTAATCGTTGGCTTTTTCGGATCGCCGGGAACACTGTTTTTGTTGCAAGTAAAACCTGCACGCTCAAGCGCGGCTTCGGCATCTTTGCCGGTCACGCCGATGGGGCGCAGATCGACCAACATCAGATGGTTCTCGGTTCCGCCAGAAACGATGTCACAGCCTCGCGCCATCATCACATTCGCCAAAGCCGCCGCGCTGTCGACTACGCGCTGCATGTAGGTTTTGAACTCAGGCTTCAAAGCTTCACCAAAGGCTACGGCCTTGCCCGCGATCACATGCATCAGCGGGCCACCCTGCAGACCCGGAAACACAGCCGAGTTGATCTTTTTGGCCAGTGTTTCATCATTGGTCAGGATGATCCCGCCGCGTGGTCCACGTAGGGTCTTATGAGTGGTCGACGTCACCACATGAGCGTGCCCAACAGGCGACGGATGCAGCCCAGTCGCCACCAGCCCCGCGATATGCGCCATATCTGCCAGCAGCCAGGCCCCAACCTTGTCAGCGATTGCCCGAAAGCGCGCAAAGTCGATTTTCTGCGAATAGGCCGATGCGCCCGCGATGATCAGCTTGGGCTTCTCAGCTTCTGCCAATGCCTCGACCTGATCATAATCAATCAGCCCGGCATCGTTCAGACCGTATTGCACCGGACGGAACCATTTGCCCGATTGCGCGGGTTTCGCGCCGTGGGTCAGGTGCCCGCCAGCATCCAGCGACATTCCCAATATCGTGTCACCGGGGCTAAGCAGCGCCAGCTTGACCGCTCCATTCGCCTGAGCACCGGAATGAGGTTGTACGTTTGCGTATTCGCACCCAAACAGTTTCTTCAACCGCTCGATAGCTTCGGATTCGACCTCGTCGACATATTCGCAGCCACCGTAATACCGGCGACCGGGATACCCTTCGGCGTATTTGTTGGTCAGCACAGACCCCTGCGCATCAATCACCGCCTGCGAGACGATGTTTTCAGATGCGATCAGTTCGATCTGATCCGCCTGACGGGCACCCTCACGGGAAATCGACGCAGAGATTACCGGATCGGCCTCAGCCAGCGACGTTTTAAACATGGTCTCCTCCCACGGTTCCGAATCCAAATTGCGAAACTTTGTTTCCTATAGTGGAATTTTCATCCTTAAGGCAACATTTTTCTTACAATGGTAAATTTGATTTTGATTGGAAATTATGCAAGCATCGATAAAACAGGGGGATTTCACGTGGCAGAAGAGAATTTAACGGATGTTTCCGGAATGGACGATCAGGACGAGGGTATGGCTCTGGGCCGCTCGATCCGCGACGCGCGCCGTGCAAAAGGCTGGACATTGGAAGAAGCCGGTCGTGCTGCCGGGATCGGTCGATCAACCCTGTCAAAAATCGAAAACAACCAGACAAAGCCCAGCTTTGATATTGTTCGGCGGCTCACACAGGCGCTTGACCTCAGTACACCGCAGCTGTTTCTGCAGTCCGGTCAATCGGGTATATCAGGCCGTCGCGATTATACGCCCAAGGGCGACGGTGAGATCAAGGACACCTCCACATATATCCATGAGTTGCTGTGTTCAGAGCTGACCAGCAAACGGATGCTGCCCTATATCGCGACAATCAAGGCGCGCGACATTTCCGAATTTGATAACTGGATTCGCCATTCTGGAGAAGAGTTCATGTTTGTCCTCAGCGGAGAGCTGACTTTTGTGTCGGAACACTACCGTCCGCTGCCGATGAAAGCCGGGGACTCGCTCTATTATGACAGTGGAATGGGGCACGGCTGTATTTCAACCAGTACCGAAGATGCCCGTGTGCTATGGGTATCGCTGGAATAGCCCGCTAATAGAGTGACGTCACCCAACTTGCGAAAACCTGTACCTCGATACGGTCTTCAGCGCCTTTGCGTTTAACCAGATAGTGCGAAGGCTGAATGGGTAGACGGTAATCAAAGGGTGCCACCAGCAAACCCTGCTTAATGTACTCATGGGCAAAGCTCTCTAATACCATGGCCGCGCCCTGCCCCGCCGTGACGGCCTGCAGAGCCAAAAGTGACGAATCCATTCGAAGCGTTCTGGAGGGCGCGCCCAAATTGAGCGTGTATTGATCGGACAATCTCATCCAGTCATTCTCGGACCCTTTGATTGTGACGACCCGGCCCTGAGCCAGATTTTGAATGCTCAGATCTGCGCCAAAAGATGCCGCATAATCGGGATGGCAGACCGGCACCGCACATTCATGGCCCAGATGCGAGACGATCCCGTCATCCCAGTCACCATAGCCGAACCGGATATCAATATCGCTTTCTTCCTCTCCAAACCGGTTCGCCCAGACGAACGTGGAGAGGTCCACTTTGATGTCGGGGTGCAGGTCTTCAAACTCAGCCAGTCTTGGTGCGATTACCAGCCCCGCACATGAGATGGAGGCCCGTATTTTGACCACCCGCCTGCGGGAATTGGTGAAAAGGCCGCTGGTTGCGTCTCTCAACTCGGAGAACGTCTTTTGAACCGGCATCGCATAGGCCCGCCCGATTTCGGTCAGGGCAACCCCGCGCGGCAAGCGTTCGAACAGGGATACGTTTAGATGCTTCTCTAACAACCGTATCTGTTGACTGACGGCGGCTGATGTCAGCCCCAGCTCTTCTGCTGCCGCAGAGAAACTGTTGTGACGCGCGGCAACTTCAAAAGCCCGCAACCAGGTGACATGGGGCAGTTTCGCCATTTCCTACCTTCAATGAAAATTATGTCTAATGGGTAATATACATTGTTTGTATTGACAATCATTGCGTGCAAATCATGGGGCCAATTACCCAGAACGGTTCGAGATGACGCAGACCTTCGACTATATCATCGTGGGCGCCGGATCTGCCGGCTGCGTGCTGGCAAATAAGCTGAGCGCGTGTGGCAGCCATAAAGTGTTGCTGATAGAAGCCGGTGGAACCGATCGCCGTTTCTGGATCAATGTACCGCTGGGATACGGCAAAACCTTCAACGATCCCAAGGTGAACTGGTGTTACTCGGCCCAGGCTGATCCCGGGTTGAACAACCGTCAGGCCTATTGGCCGCGCGGGCGGGTTATTGGCGGATCAAGCTCGATCAACGCCATGGCCTATCTGCGCGGCCTCTCGCATGATTTTGATGACTGGGCCAAGGCAGGCGCAGAGGGTTGGAACTGGGAAACAGTACGCCAGACCTATGAGGCGATCGAGACCCATGTCGAAAGAGGCCAAACACCTTCCTCCGAGGGCGGCCCTCTCGTGGTCAGCGATGTCAGTGAGGGCATGCACCCGTTTTCGCGCCACTTTCTGGAGGCCTCACGGCAGATGGGCTGGCATATTTCTGACAATCTGAACGGTCAGGACGCCGAAGGAATGATGAGGCTGCGCAGTACTGTCAAAAACGGCCGCCGCTGGTCATCAGCAGCCGCGTTCCTGCGCCCTGCCCTGAAACGCAGCAATCTGCGGGTGGTATCCAATGCTCTGGTGCAGAACGTCATTCTGGATCAGGGCAAAGCCACCGGTGTCCGCTATCACGTTGGGGGTCAGGTGGTCACGTCCTTCGCGATCCGTGAAGTCATCCTGTCTGCCGGAGCCGTAAATTCGCCACAGCTCTTGCAGCTTTCGGGGATCGGGCCTGCGAACCTGTTGAAAAGGCACGGCATCAAAGTGCGCCAAAACCTGTCGCAGGTTGGACAGGGATTGCAGGATCATCTTGGCATATCCCAATTCTTTCATGCGACCGAGCCGACATTGAATAATACGCTTGGCAATCGGTTGGGACAGATGTTGTCCGGTATTCGTTATCTGTTGACCCGCAGCGGGCCACTCAGCGTCCCCGTCAACCAGGTCAGCGGCTTTGTGCGTTCGGACGAAACCGCCGAATTTGCTGATATGCAAATCTATTGCAATCCGATGTCCTATAAGACCGACACCAAAGGACAGCCGGGCGTTGATACCGAAGCAGGCTTTCTTCTGTGCGCCCAGCCCTGCAGGCCGACAAGCAGAGGGGAGATCAACATCCGTTCGGCAGATCCCATGGATTCACCCGCCATCCAACCGAACTCTCTCTCCACAAACCATGACTGCGACATGGCTATCAAAGCGGGTCGGGTGTTACAGAAACTGGCGCACACTGAGGCGATCCGCAGTGTTACGCGGACCAGGATAGAACCAGATGTTACGCGGATGAATGACGACCAGATGTTAGAGAATTTCCGCACCAACGCCGGAACTATATTTCATCCAAGCTGTACATGTCGCATGGGGACATCGGAACAGGATTCAGTTCTGGATTCTCGACTGCGGGTGCATGGGGTGGCAGGCCTTAGGGTGGTCGACGCGTCCTCGTTTCCAAGCATCACCTCAGGCAACACCAATGCGCCTGTGATGATGCTGGCCGCGCGCGGCGCGGACCTCATTCTGGAAGATGCCACAAAGCGCATGAACGCTTGAAGCAGAAGGAAAGAAGACCATCTTACAGAATATTTGGTCTGGAAAGGGGCCTCTTTCCCTGATCAGGAAAAGTGCAACGCATAGACGTTGTTCAAATACTTCTGATCGTCGATCTGAAAGTGGGTCTCTCCAATGAACTCAAAACCCTTGGCCAGATAGAACTTGATGGCCGAGGTGTTCTCAGCATTGGTCATCAGCCAGACCACGTCTGCCCCCTGATCCCGGCAATGTTCCAGCGCGGCTGCCAAAAGACGACTTCCGATACCTTTTCCGTGATGGCGCGGCTGGACGTAGAATGTCGATATCTCCATGCCCCACCACCCGGAAACAGGGGCGATGCGTGCAGGGGAAACACGGATGAACCCGTCAATCCCCTGATTATTGTCGGACACCAGAATGAATTCATCCGGGTTTTGAATCTGTTCTAATACTTTGCTTGCCGTGAATTCCGACAAGGCGAAATCTGCAAAAATCCCACTGACACCATGTTTGAGGTAGGTTCCGATCCAAACCTCAATCGAGATGGCAGCGATACTGGAGGCATCTGACTTTTCTGCAGTTCGCAATGCCAAGGCGCTTAAGTATTAAACAAGAAGTGCATCACATCGCCATCCTTGACGACATAGCCCTTGCCTTCGGCCCGCATCTTGCCCGCTTCTTTGGCGCCTTGCTCTCCGTTTGCCGTAATATAGTCGTCATACGCGATCGTTTCAGCACGGATGAAACCCTTTTCGAAATCGCCATGGATGACGCCAGCTGCCTGCGGCGCGGCGGTGCCGGTGCGGATGGTCCAGGCGCGGGCCTCTTTCGGGCCGACGGTGAAATAGGTTTCCAGCTTCAGCAGGTCGTAGCCTGCGCGGATCAGACGGTCGAGACCTGGCTCTTCCAGCCCCATTTCCTCGAGGAACATCTGCGCTTCGTCCTCTTCCAGCAGGCTAATCTCTTCTTCGATCTTGGCACTGATAATGACGTGCGAGTTGCCTTGCGCTGCGGCCATTTCAGCCACACGGGCTGAATATTCATTGCCCTCGGCGGCCTCTTCTTCCGAGACGTTGCAGACATAGAGAACCGGTTTGGTGGTCAGCAGTTGCAGCATCTTCCACGCCTTGTCGTCTTCGTCGCTAACTTCGACCAGACGCGCGGGTTTGCCGTCTTCCAGCATGGCCTGCGCTTCGGCAAGCAAACGTTCCTGTTGCTGTGCCTCTTTGTCGTTGCCCTTCAGCTTGCGCACCAGATTGGCACGGCGCTTTTCGATGCTTTCCAGATCGGCCAGCATCAGTTCGGTCTCAATCGTATCGGCATCCGCCACGGGATCGACGCGGCCATCGACATGGGTCACATCACCATCTTCGAAGCAGCGCAACACATGAGCGATGGCGTCAGTCTCACGGATGTTGGCCAGAAACTGGTTGCCCAACCCCTCGCCCTTTGACGCGCCCTTTACCAGGCCCGCGATATCCACAAACGTCATTCGCGTCGGGATGATCTGCTTTGAACTTGCAATCGCCGCCAGCTTGTCCAGCCGGTCATCGGGCACGGCCACATCACCCACATTGGGTTCAATGGTGCAGAACGGGAAATTCGCCGCCTGAGCAGCCGCTGTCTTGGTCAGCGCATTGAAGAGAGTTGACTTGCCCACATTCGGCAAACCCACGATTCCCATTTTAAAGCCCATCTCGGCCTCCTGAAGCGATACGACGGCGTCTTCTATTCACGTCCGGGCAAATGCGCAACCCAGACGGCGGCAACAGGTCGAGTCCCAGTTGCAACATCACTTATCTGTTAATCAAACGTGTACTTCGAATACTTGATTCTGCCACTGCCACGTCACCAACTGACAGGGAGTTGAGAAAACCAAGAAGTACCGAGATGAAAACACTTTTCTTAATGAGCACTTTGCTGGCCACCACGACCATGGCACACGGGCAGTCCATCGTATTGGGAGCAGGATATGCGGATTTCACCCACACCAGCAGCAATGATCAGGCGGTCGTGTCACTGGAATATCAGCACAGCCCGTTTCACGAAGCCACGCGCCTCAGTGCTGGCTGGGGTGTGGCTCTGACGGTGGATGCAGATGCCGACACGCATATTGGCGCCGGTTTGGTCGGTCTCTATACGATCTCTGACCGGTGGTTCGCAGAGGCCAGCGTGATGCCTGGCTACTACAACGCCTCAAATGATGACAATGATCTCGGCGGAAATTTCCAGATCCGCAGCCTTTTCGGAATTGGATATGCCCTGGAAAACGGAAACAAGCTCTCGCTGGCCATCACCCATAATTCGAACGCGAGCACGGACAGTTTCAATCCCGGCGTCAACTCAGTGTTCATGCGTTATCACTACGGGTTCTGAAGCAATCTGGCGCGGCGGGATTGATTTCCGTGCAAAGTTTCTGCACATCAGGTTCAAATCCGTATGCAAGGACCGCAGATGACCCGTATCGACGCCAAGTTCGCCGCCCTCAAGGCCGAGGGCAAAAAGGCCTTCGTATCCTACATCATGGCCGGTGACCCCGATTTCGACACCTCGCTTGAGATCGTCAGGGGCTTGCCCGGTGCCGGTGTCGACGTGATCGAACTTGGGCTGCCGTTCACCGACCCAATGGCGGATGGTCCGACCATCCAGGCAGCAGGACAACGCGCCCTAGAGGGCGGGATGACCCTGCAACGCACACTGGATCTTGCACGTGCTTTTCGGGAAACGGATGATACAACGCCTATTGTGCTAATGGGGTATTACAATCCCATCTACAGCCGCGGTGTGGAAAGGTTTCTGGCGGACGCTACTGAGGCTGGCATCGACGGCCTGATCGTCGTTGACCTGCCTCCCGAAGAAGATGACGAACTTTGTCTGCCTGCACAGGCGGCTGGATTGAATTTTATCCGCCTCGCCACGCCGACAACGGATGACAAACGGCTTCCGCGCGTTCTTCAGAACACTTCGGGATTTGTGTATTACGTCTCGATCACGGGGATCACAGGTGCAGCCGAAGCCCAGGCCACGAATGTAGGCCCCGAGGTCTCTCGGATCAAATCCGCCACGGATTTGCCAGTGATCGTGGGCTTTGGAATCAATACCCCGGAAAAATCGCGGGCAATCGCAACTGTTGCCGATGGCGCTGTGGTCGGCTCGGCCATTGTCAGCCAGATCGCCGCCGGGAAGTCGGTTGGTGAAGTTCTGGATTTTGTCAAATCGCTGGCAGATGGGGCACATTCGGCCTGATCCAACGACCGGTTTCGCAATCTTGACCGCAGTCGGCGCAACCCGGCTGCGGTTTTTCTATTGCACCTAACGTTGCGCACAGAAACGTGGCGTTGCGAGGCTTTCGAAAAATTGGTAAAGAAAAAGGACCAATCTTTCGAAAGCCGCATCTCATGCCCGTCATCACCAATATCCAAGACCTCAAACACATCTATGAACGACGCGTCCCGCGCATGTTCTTTGACTATGCCGAAAGCGGCAGCTGGACCGAGCAGACCTTTCGCGACAACAGCTCGGATTTCGAAGATATCCGCCTGCGCCAGCGGGTAGCGGTTGATATGACCGGGCGCACGACGGCGTCGCAGATGATCGGACAGGATGTTACCATGCCTGTTGCCCTTGCCCCCGTTGGTCTGACCGGCATGCAGCACGCGGATGGTGAGATCAAAGCCGCCAAAGCAGCCGAGGCTTTTGGCGTCCCCTTTACCCTGTCCACGATGTCAATCAATTCTATCGAGGAGGTGGCCGAGAACACCACTGCGCCCTTCTGGTTCCAACTCTACACCATGAAGGATCAGGACTATGTCTCTCGGCTGATCCAACGCGCCAAGGATGCAAAATGTTCGGCCCTTGTGATCACCCTGGACTTGCAAATACTCGGGCAGCGCCACAAGGACCTAAAGAATGGTCTGTCCGCGCCGCCAAAGCTGACGCCCAAGACCATCGCCAATCTGATGACAAAATGGACCTGGGGCATCGAAATGTTAGGCGCCAAACGGCGGAACTTCGGCAATATTGTTGGCCATGTTGATAATATCACTGATACAAGATCGCTGGGCACATGGACGGCGGAACAATTCGACCCCAGCCTGGATTGGGGCAAGGTTGAAAAGCTGATGAACCAATGGGGCGGCAAGGTGATCCTCAAAGGTATCCTGGATTCCGAGGATGCCAAGATGGCCGCCAAGCTGGGCGCCGATGCCATCGTGGTTTCAAACCACGGCGGACGCCAGTTGGACGGGGCGCTCAGTTCCATTCGTGTCCTGCCCGAGATTATGGACGCTGTCGGGAACGACATCGAAGTGCATCTGGACAGTGGCATCCGATCTGGCCAGGACGTTCTGAAAGCACTGGCACTTGGCGCGAAGGGCACCTTTATCGGGCGCGCCTTTGTTTACGGTCTTGGCGCAATGGGCCAGAAAGGCGTGACCACGGCACTTGAGATCATTCAGAAAGAACTTGATACGACCATGGCACTTTGCGGTGAACGCAATGTGAGCGATCTGGGCCGGCACAATTTGCTTGTCCCGAAAGACTTCGGAGGGAGCTGGACAGATTGATCGCGCGCATGGGGGCTCTGTCCTTGTCGCCGTTTGGCCGCCTCCCCCGAGATATTTAGAGCCAGTTGAAGTAAGGATTCCCTGCTTCATCTGGCCGAAAATACCTCGGAGCGCGGGACAGAGCCTCGCAAAATAGACGAGCTGCAAAAACCCCTTTCCAAACTCAATGAATCAAGCTAAGGACGCGGCTTCACGCGGGTATACAGCCTTGGAGGATACCCGCCCTAACATTGGAGAAATATCATGGCTGGAGAGATTCCTGATCTCGTAGCTCTGGAACGGACGGGGACAGGCAAGGGCGCCGCTCGTCAGGCACGCCGCGACGGCATGGTTCCGGGCATTGTTTTTGGTGGCGACAAAGAGCCGCTGCCGATCCAGATCCCGTTCAACGAACTGTTCAAGCGCCTGAAAGCGGGCCGGTTCAAGTCGACATTGTGGAACCTGAAGGTTGAAGGCCAGGAAGACGTTCGCGTCATCTGCCGCGACGTTCAGCGTGACGTTGTCAAAGACCTGCCGACCCACCTGGACCTGATGCGCCTGCGTCGGACCACCAAGATCGCACTGTTTATTCCGGTTGATTTCATCAACGAGGAAGAGGCCCCCGGCATCAAGAAAGGCGGCGTTCTGACCGTTGTCCGTCCTGAGGTCGAGCTGATGTGTACCGCTGGTGAGATTCCTGAGAAGATCACCGTTGATCTGACCGGTCTGAACATCAACGACGTTGTCACCATCTCGTCGGTCGATCTGCCTGCTGGCACCAAGCCGACCATCGACCGTGACTTTGTGATCGCCAACATCTCGGCCCCAACCGGCCTGGCTACAAGCGATGACGAAGAGGGCGAAGAGGGTGATGTTGCACCCGATGAAGTCGAAGTCGTCGGAAGCGAAGAAGAATAAGGCCGGATCCAAAGTTTCGGTTTTTGTGACGGGGCCCCATCGGGGTCCCGTTTTCTTTTGCCCATTGGGCTGGAAAATCGGCCCCGATCCGTGCCATCAACCAGTTGCGATATCGCGCTTGAGACAAGGACATGACGATGAAGCTGTTTGTCGGCCTGGGAAATCCCGGATCAAAATATGCTCGAAACCGGCACAATATTGGCTTTATGGCCGTTGACCGGATCGCCGAGGATTGCGGCTTTGGTCCTTGGAAATCCAAATTTCAGGCCGAAATCGCCGAAGGGCGGCTGGGTCAAGAAAAGGTTTTGCTTATCAAGCCTCAGACCTTCATGAACCGGTCCGGTCAATCGGTGGGCGAGGCCATGCGGTTTTACAAGTTGGATTCGACCGACGTCACTGTCCTACATGATGAATTGGATCTGGCGCCCGGTAAGGTCCGCGTCAAGGCAGGCGGAGGCCATGCCGGTCACAACGGGCTTCGGTCGATCCACGAACATATCAGCCCAGCCTATGATCGGGTGCGCCTTGGGATCGGTCATCCCGGGCGGAAAGAATTGGTTTCGCCATATGTCTTGGGCGATTTCGCGAAGGCTGACAACGACTGGTTGGAAGATGTCCTGCGCGGCGTTGCGGATGGCGCAAGGCACCTGGCCAATGGCGATGGCGGTAAGTTCATGAACGCCGTTGCCCAGCGAACGGCACCGCCACGTTCGTCCAAGTCACCGTCCGAGCACCCAAAACCAACGGCCCAGACGATTACCGAACCCGCCGAGGACAGCAGGTCAGCCATGCAGAAGCTGATGGACAAGTTCAAATAGCGCCCTTGCCGTTGCCCCTACGTCCGGATTGCGGAATTTTCCCGGGCAGGCTCCAATACCGGCAATCATGGGAGGCGACAAATGAGAGCTTTGTTTAAATGGGTGCTGCGTATCGCGCTGATGCTTGTGCTGGCAGCCGCCGTTGTCGGGTTCTGGAAACGCGAGGAAATTCAACGCTTGATGGCGGTGAACTCATTGTTTTCCCCCGAAAAGATCGTTCACAACTTCTCGCATATGGATGCAGCTTTCAAAACCGTCAACTTGCCGCGTGGGGATGGGGCCACATGGGAATTGCCTTACGGGCCCGGGTTTGACCTGCCAGCAGGCACGGATCAATGGATCGAAGACCGGTCGGTCACATCCTTGCTTGTGATGCAGGGCGGGCAGATCCGGTTTGAGGAATACTATCTGGGCACCACACCAGACGATCGACGCATTTCGTGGTCGGTTGCCAAAAGCTATCTTTCTGCATTGTTCGGCATATTGCTGGACGAAGGCGCAATCGCCTCATTGGACGATCCTGTCGTGCAATACGTACCCAAACTGCAAGGCACGGCCTATGATGGTACGACGATCCGCAACGTGTTGAACATGGCCAGCGGTGTGACCTTCAACGAGGATTATCTGGATTACAATTCTGACATCAACCGGATGGGTCGAGTGGTCGCCTTAGGCCGAGAACTGGACGATTTTGCCGCCTCGCTGCAAGACAGTTTCGCAACACCCGGAGAAACCTGGAAATACGTGTCAATCGACACCCATGTTATCGGTATGGTGGTCCGAGGAGCAACCGGTCGCAGCGTGGCCGAACTGCTTACAGAGCGCATTGTACAGCCGCTTGGGCTGGAGCGGGATGGCTATTACGTGACCGACGGGGCCGGAGTTGCCTTTGTTCTGGGGGGCTTGAATTTCACCACCCGCGACTATGCGCGTTTCGGTCAGATGATCCTGCAAAACGGGGTTCATGATGGGCAGCAACTGGTACCGGCTGAATGGATCGCCGCTTCGGTCCTGCCCAGTGCCCCGACCGCATCGGGCAAGATCGGCTATGGATATCAGTGGTGGATTCCCGTGGGCGCGCATGAGGGCGAGTTCATGGCCCGCGGCGTCTATGGTCAGTATATCTATTTCGACCAGCCGCGCGGGGTTCTGATCGTGTCCACCGGAGCCGATCGCAAGTTTCGAGACCCTGGCGTGAATGAGATCAACATAGAAATGTTCCGCAAGATTGCGCAAAGCCTGTAAGATGCTCTTATGCAGAAACAGGAAAGCATAAATGTTCTGGGGGGCGTGCTCGCCCCTTGCTCCCGCGATCCGCTGACCGGGTTCTTTCGCGATGGCGCCTGCAATACCTGCCCCGAGGATCAGGGCAGCCACACGGTTTGCGCGGTAATGACGGTCGAGTTTCTGGCCTATTCGAAATATGTCGGCAATGACCTCAGCACGCCGCGCCCCGAGTTTAATTTTCCAGGGCTGCGTGCCGGTGACAGCTGGTGTTTATGTGCGGGTCGCTTCCTGCAAGCCCACGACGAAGGATGCGCGCCCAAGGTTCATCTTGAGGCGACACATCAACGGGCGCTGGACATCGTGCCTCTGCGCATTCTCAACCAACACGCGGTTCAGGACTAGGCAGACCGGCCCGGGATCACCCGGACCGGCCCTTATTCGGGATCAATCCCGCAATTTCACAAGGTCAGACATCAGACCCTCGGTTCCGTTATGAACCGTCAGCCGCTCGACCTTGCCGGCGATGGTTTCCAGCGCTTCCAGCTCTTTCAGTCGCAGCATCACCGGGTTTTCCGCCATCACTTTCGCGGTGTTCAGCAAAGACCGCGTGGCGTTGGTTTCTTCCCTCCGCCGGATGACGTTGGCCTCGGCCTGTTTCTCGGCAGCGACTACGGCGGTCAGGATTTCGCGCATCTCGCCGGGCAGGATGACGTCTTTCAACGCGATCTCACCCACTTCGATGCCGATCCCGGCCATTTGTGTCCGCACCCGATCCGCAGCCTCGATGTCAACGCCCACCTTCTCGGCAAGTAGCCGGTCAAGCGTCATCGACCCAAGGGTCTTCCGGAACGCCAGTTGCAGGGCCCGGTGCAGGGCCTGATCAAAATCCTTCACCGCCCCCATCGCCTTGACCGGATCGACGACCCGGTAATCGGCGCTGAGGTTGACCCGGATGGTCACCCGGTCCTTGGTCAGTATCTCTTGACCCGTTACCTCATGGGTTCGTTGCCGCAGGTCGATCTGCTTGACCTCGACGTTCCGGCCCACCTTCCAGAAGGCATGAGCGCCGGGGTTCAGCCGATCCACCAGCACGCCATCCACCGTCAGCAAACCGACATGCCCTTCGGCAATCTCGACCCGCGTCAGGTGCATCTGCAGCCCTACCCGAACCAGCCGCTGCGCGACCGCTTTGTGCACAACCATGGACTCGGTCAGCGCGTGTTGCTCAACGGCCCAGGGGCCGGCATCCTTCCAAACTAGCGCCCGTACTTCGGGAATCAGCACTCGAGCGGGCACGCCATCCCGAAGCAGAACCAGAACCTCGTCGGGCCCTGCCCGAAACTCGGTCAGGTGCGCCTCGGCCAGTTCGAGCCGGTTCTGCATCAGCGCCCGCTCATAGGGCGACACGAAAAAGAGAGCCTCCAGATCGTGCAGCTCGGTCAGCACATCCCTGCGTGGCAGCCGGTGTTTCCCGGGGCCGAGGATGGTGTCAATTACCCCCTTGCGCAAAACCAGCACCCGCTGGGTCTCGGTCAGGGTCAGCCGTTGATGACCGGTCAGCCGGTCGATCAGATCTTGGAATAGTATCATTTCATTTCTCCTTTTCATCTCGCTCTATCGTCGTCGCAAAAGCGAACTCCTTTTCATGTTTTCAGTGGGTTGCACCCCGATTGGGTGACAGGTGTGAAGCCTTCGGATAAAGGCTGTGAAAGACCGGGCATCCCCCGCGCCGTGCCCTTTTGCGAGAGGGTCAGAGAGAGGGGCGCGGGACCAATGCGCCGCCTGTTCCCAAGGGATCAAGCGGGGCGTCAATCCGGCGACACCGTCATCTGCCCTCCGGCCCAAGACCAGAGCAGCGAAGACCCCTGCCCCGCCCGGCCAAAGCCTGACGTAGCGCGGTGCCACCCCTGCTGGGGAACACCCGGATCTTAATGATTTGGACCGTTTTCACGGACCGGCGTTGAAGGCCGGTGCTGACCTAACAGCGTTTGTTCAAATGGCGGGACTCGAACCCGCTACACATCGATTAACAGTCGATTGCTCTAACCAGAATGAGCTACATTTGGAGCTTTGGAAGGAGTCGAACCTTCGCTCACAGACTTGCCATCTGCCGCTCTTCCACCTGAGCTACAAAGCATGTACCAATCCCCGGTTTCGGCCCTGGCATACGGTTTCGGCAGCGCCGTCCGCACCGAGAGAGTGATCACCTCTGCTCGCTAGGGTCCGGCCCGTTTTGACCGGTAACGGCGGGTTTAGGCGAAGAGGCAGGATTCGCTCAATGATATTCTGAGAGGTGGAAATGCACCTGTGGCGGGTGCGCAACAAAATTACCCAGCTGCGCAACATTCGAAAAGCCGCAGGCTGGAAACCAAAGCTGCACACCGTTCAAAGGCACACAGCTTTTGTCAGAAATTTCAAATTTTACCGCCTGGTCAATCGGCGCTGCGACCTTCGGTATCCGACATGTCGAAGTTCAGATATTTCGCCACGGTCTGAACATCCTTGTCACCACGTCCACACATATTCATGCAGATCAGGTGATCCTTGGGCAGATCCGGCGCGATCTTCATCACATGAGCCAGCGCATGGCTAGGTTCAAGCGCCGGGATGATGCCTTCGGTTGCACAGCAAAGCTGGAACGCCTCAAGCGCCTCTTTGTCGGTGATCGACACATATTGCGCGCGGCCGATATCATTCAGCCATGAATGTTCAGGGCCAATGCCCGGGTAATCCAGACCAGCCGAGATCGAGTATCCTTCGAGGATTTGCCCGTCATCATCCTGCAGCAGATAGGTGCGGTTGCCATGCAGAACACCGGGGCGGCCGCCGGTCAGCGAGGCGCAATGTTCCATCTTGTCGTTCACGCCCTTACCACCGGCTTCGACACCGATGATGTTGACGGATTTATCATCCAGGAACGGATAGAACAGACCCATTGCGTTCGATCCACCACCGATGGCGGCGATGAGCGTGTCGGGTAAACGGCCCTCGGCCTTGTGCATCTGTTCCTTTGCTTCCTTGCCGATGATCGACTGAAAGTCGCGCACCATCGCCGGATACGGGTGCGGGCCAGCAACTGTACCGATGCAATAAAACGTATCGCGCACGTTGGTCACCCAGTCACGTAACGCATCGTTCATCGCGTCTTTCAATGTGCCACGACCTGACGTCACAGGGATCACTTCGGCCCCCAGCAGGCGCATGCGGAACACGTTCGGGGCCTGTCGCTGCACATCATGCGCGCCCATATAGACCACGCATTTCAAACCGAACTTGGCGCAAACGGTGGCTGTGGCCACGCCATGCTGTCCGGCGCCGGTCTCGGCAATGATCCGGGTCTTGCCCATGCGCCGCGCCAGAATGATCTGGCCCAATACGTTATTGATCTTGTGCGCGCCGGTGTGGTTCAGCTCATCGCGCTTCAGATAGATTTTGGCGCCACCCAGATGCTCGGTCAGGCGTTCGGCATAATATAATGGCGAGGGGCGTCCCACATAGTTGGCCCACAGATCGTCCATCTCGGCCCAAAATGTGGCATCGTCCTTGGCCTTTTCATATTCCTCTTCCAGCGCCAGGATCAGCGGCATCAGCGTTTCGCTGACAAAACGCCCGCCGAAAATGCCGAAACGGCCCTGCTCGTCTGGGCCGGACATGAAGGAATTGAAAAGATCGTTGGCCATGGGTGTCTCCATCGTCGTACCCGTTGTTCATAGGAGGTAGCGGCGGGATTTGCCATGGCAAAACGCACATGGGAATCCTTAGATGTGATACCTCAGCCGGCCCGAATTGCAGCGTCTACAAACGCACGAACCATCGCGGCATCCTTGATGCCCGGTGCACTTTCCACGCCCGAGGCGACATCGACCTGACGCGCGCCCGTCATACGGATGGCCTCGGCCACATTGCCGGGGTTCAACCCACCGGCCAGCATCCAGGGCTTGCGCCAGTATTTGCGCCCAGCCAGCAAACGCCAGTCAAACGCCAGCCCGTTTCCACCCGGCAGAACCGAGCTCTTTGGCGCCTTGGCATCTATCAGCAACTGATCGGCAACATCGCAATAAGTATCAATGTCGGCCAGGTCTTCGGCATCTGCAACACCAACCACCTTGATAACAGGCAACCCATAGCGCGCCTTGATTTCCTGCACCCGCTCGACAGATTCTGAGCCATGCAGCTGCAACATGTCAAAAGGGGCGACTGCGGTGATACTGTCCAACAACTCATCCGTGGCGTTCACAACCAAGGCGACCTTTGCAACCCCAACGGGGACATGCTCGAACAAAGCTGCTGCCTGTTGAGGCGAAACATATCGAGGCGATTTCGGAAAGAAGTTGAAACCAAGATACCGTGCACCCGCATCAGCTGCTGCGCGCACGTGATCTGGTGCAGTCAGGCCGCAGATTTTAACCGCTACATCCGACATTCCGGGCCTCAGCTGGCCTCATCCAACAGGGCGAGAACTTCGTCCTGTCCTTCGTTCTGCGCTTTCTTGAGCTTCTTGACCTCACGCTCAAGCTTGCGCACTTCACCTTTGCTGGCGGTAGCATCGCGGCGGTGCTTGTGCTCGCGCAGCCATTCCCAAAGAAAGCCAATGACCAGGCCAGCGACGATGCCACCCAGAACCACCACGAACAGCGGCAACGAGGCGCTGAAATTGAAGCCAAGCAAATCGGCTATAGCCGAGGGAATAAGCGTCAGCTCAACCGCTTCGCGGTTGGCCAGAGAGACTGAAATCAAGACGATCCCGAGGACCGCGAGAAAAGCATATCGAAGGTAGCGCATCATGGCCTAGGCTTTACCGTTCAACCGGTCCCTTAGCAACTTGCCAGTTTTGAAAAACGGAACACATTTTTCTTCGACCTGCACAGTTTCGCCGGTGCGCGGGTTACGACCCACACGGGCATCGCGCTGTTTCACTGAAAACGCCCCGAAGCCTCTCAGTTCAACCCGATCCCCTCGCGCCATCGCATCCGTTACTTCTTCGAACACGGTATTCACGATTCGCTCGACGTCACGCTGATAAAGATGCGGGTTCTCGTCGGCGATTTTCTGAATCAGTTCTGAACGGATCATGTGCGTTACCCTCCCAGGCGACCGGTTAACCATGCCTATTATTCTGAACAGTATAGGAAAAAACTGGGTTCGGGGGAACGTAAACTCTGCGGGCAAAGGCTGAAAATTACAGTTAAGTAACGCGAATTTTTGCCAGTTCATGTAATTTGCCCGACAAATGCATGAACCTAAGCCTCAATTAGCCTGAAAATGCGAACATGTTGATTCGCAACAAAAACGGCCCCGCGCTTTCACGCGGGGCCAGAAATTCGGCTTGACTGAGGCTCGGACTTAGTCGCCCGACTTCAGCGCTGCACCCAGGATATCGCCCAGCGATGCGCCCGAGTCGGAAGAACCGTACTGTTCCACGGCCTCTTTCTCTTCGGCGATCTCACGTGCCTTGATCGACAGACCCAGACGACGGGTCTTGCTGTCGACATTGGTGACGCGGACGTCGACCTTGTTACCGACCGAGAAACGCTCGGGGCGCTGTTCGGCACGGTCACGGCTCAGGTCGGAACGACGGATGAACGACTTCATACCTTCGTACTCTACCTCGATGCCGCCATCTTCGATCGCGGTGACCTCAACGGTGATGATCGAGCCACGCTTTACGCCGCCCACGGCTTCGGCGAACTTGTCACCGCCCAGGGCTTTGATCGACAGCGAGATACGCTCTTTCTCGACATCCACTTCAGACACAACGGCCTGTACCACGTCGTTCTTGTGGTAGTTCTGGATGGCATCCTCGCCACGCTCGTCCCAGGACAGATCGCTGAGGTGAACCATGCCGTCGATGTCGCCTTCGAGGCCAATGAACAGACCGAATTCGGTGATGTTCTTGACTTCGCCTTCGACTTCGGTGCCCTCGGGGTGTGTTTCTGCAAACACTTCCCACGGGTTGCGCTGAGTCTGCTTCAGGCCCAGAGACACGCGACGCTTGGCGCCATCGATTTCCAGAACCATGACGTCGACTTCCTGGCTCGTCGAAACGATCTTGCCGGGGTGGACGTTTTTCTTGGTCCAGGACATCTCGGACACGTGCACCAGACCTTCGACACCGGCTTCCAGCTCGACGAACGCGCCGTAGTCGGTGATGTTGGTGACGCGACCCTGATGAACCGAGCTCAGCGGATACTTGGCTGCAACCAGATCCCACGGATCTTCCTGCAGCTGCTTCATGCCCAGGCTGATGCGGTGGGTCTCTTTGTTGATCTTGATGACCTGAACGTTGATGGTCTCGCCGATCGTCAGGATCTCGGACGGGTGGTTCACACGGCGCCATGCCATGTCGGTGACGTGCAGCAGGCCGTCAACGCCGCCCAGGTCAACAAACGCACCGTATTCGGTGATGTTCTTGACCACGCCTTCTACGGTCTGACCTTCGGTCAGGTTGCCGATAACCTCGGCGCGCTGTTCGGCACGCGATTCTTCCAGGATTGCGCGGCGCGAAACAACGATGTTGCCACGGCGACGGTCCATTTTCAGAATCTGGAACGGCTGCTTCAGACCCATCAGAGGGCCAGCGTCGCGTACGGGGCGCACGTCAACCTGCGAGCCGGGCAGGAACGCAACTGCACCACCCAGATCGACGGTGAAGCCACCTTTGACACGACCAAAGATTGCACCTTCGACGCGCTGGTCGTCGGCATATGCTTTTTCCAGACGGTCCCATGCCTCTTCACGGCGGGCCATCTCGCGTGAGATGACAGCTTCGCCACGGGCGTTTTCTGCGGCGCGCAGGTAAACTTCAACCTCGTCACCAACAGTGATTTCAGGGGCTTCGCCAGGATTTGCGAATTCTTTCAGATCAACGCGGCCTTCCATTTTGTAGCCGACGTCGATGATGGCTTGGCCGGCTTCGATCGCCAGAACCTTACCTTTGACAACAGAACCCTCTTCGGGCGTGTCCATTTCGAAGCTTTCATTCAGGAGGGCTTCGAATTCCTCCATGGTTGTATCAGCCATCTGGCAGTGTTTTCCTTTACATAACGTTTTTGCTGGCCGAGCGGTTGTCTCCGCCGGTCTTAGTGGATTGGTCAGACGATCTGACATATACCGCAAAACAAAGAGGGCCGGTTGGTCCGACCCTGCTCGTCTCATTGTTTTATGGCTCAAATCGCCTTGTCGACGCGCGCTCTATAACGGGTTCGCACAGGCGCTGCAAGTTTTACCGTGCATATCACAAAATAACACGCAAACCCCAGCCTTGCATGGCTGAGGTCGGGTCGATTTGTATTCTTCTTCAGCTCCGAAAGGACAGAGCGCCTAAAACAGTTGCAGATCTTTTGAGCCGCTTTGGATTTCGGCAAAATTCGGCATGTTCTGGACCGCCAAAGGTACCGGGGCCGCGCCCGGCATCGCGACTGTTGGCTTCGCTGCTGCGGCCTTTCCAAAGGCAGGGCGCTCTAGCTCGCCCCGGATATCGCGCAGCAGGGTTTTGTGATCAGGCATTGATCTGAGTATCTGCGCAAGATCCACTTTCGCGCCTTTCCACCACTGGAACCAGATCGGTTTCTTCAACGGCCGCAAGCGATCGCGGATGCCGGCACCATAGCCCGTATCATAGACCTGCTTACCCAAAAGAACCGTTTGATAGACGCGGAAATCGAAAAGCGTTGCAAACTCGATATCTCGTTCCAAAGGCAGGCGGTGCTGCCACAGCTCAAGGTTCTCGGCCAGCCGATCCGGTATCTTCATTTCGGTCCGCGCGTCGATCCAATATTGATCATCCGTGCGGTTGCCCAAGCGGTAGTGCAGACAAATGAAATCCAGAACCTCGTCATAGAGCTTATCCATTTGCTTGTTATATCTCGCCCGCAGCGACGGTTCGATGTCCCGCGTAGGCAGATGCTCGGCGAACCAGCGCACCGCATGATCAATCATGTGGATCGCTGTACTTTCCAGCGGTTCGATGAACCCTCCGGCCAGTCCGATCGCCACGCAATTCTTGACCCAGGCATTGCGCACGCGTCCGATACGCATCGGGATCACACGCGGCGTCGCACCTTTGCCGCTGTCGCCCAGCCATTCGAGGTATTCATCCGCCGCCTGTTCATCCGTGCGATGCGCAGATGAGTAAACATAGCCCGTGCCCACACGGTTAAAGAGTGGCACCCGCCAGGTCCACCCCGCGCCAAGTGCGGTGGACCGTGTGACGCTTTCAATTTTTTCTGGATCCGGGTGCTCGATCTGCAACGCCATGGCGCGGTCGTTGGGCAGATAGTCAGAATAGTCCATGAAAGGCTCGCCCAGCGCCTTGTTGATAATCAAGCCGCGAAACCCGGTGCAATCCACGACCATCTCAATGTCATGGCGGCCTTTCTTTTCCAGCATCAGATGGCTGACATTGCCCTGCTCATCCAGCTCGACCGATTTCACCTCGTCCTGGATATGCTCAACGCCGCGCTTGGTGCAAACCCTGGTCAACATGCCTGCAAACTTCACAGCATCCAGATGATAGGCATAACCGAACCGCTGCTCAAACTCTGGCTGACCCAGTGGCCGTCCACCTTTGCACAGGCGTGCCAGATCATCATGGGGCGAGATGGACTGCGTGAAATCCCTATCGCCATTGCCAAAGCGCAGGAAGTATTCTGCAGGCTCTAACCCCTCTAACAACTGGCCATGCGCAAAAGGGTTCACGTAATCAATGCGATTGCCTTTGGCGTCCTTGTTCCAATTACAAAACTTCACGCCCAGCTTGAACGAGGCGTTGGTCTCACGAAAGAAATCCCGCTCTGAAATGCCGGCCTGGCGCAGCGTGACCGGCATCCGTGGAACCGTGGCCTCGCCAACGCCCACAGTCGAGATATTGGGGCTTTCGATCAGGCAGATACGCGGGCGATCCTTGGGTGCTGACGTGCGTGAAAACACCATTTCCAGGATCAGCGCGGTCATCCAACCTGCCGTGCCGCCACCCACAATGGTGATCTTGCGCAAACGATTATTCATATTTTCTGTCCCTGTTGGTTTTGGGGTTTTTTAGCCGCCTGCCCTTTTTGATTTTGGGGCTTGTAAAGCAGCTTTCCCTTTTTGCCTGAGAGAAACTATAACAGCTTTCCTGCATCCAGCTAGGCACTATGACGGCCGAACCTACATACATGTCGGGTCATCAGACCCGGCAACACAGGCCGCTCGCCACTGCGCGACTTTCTTTAGGATGGTGGATGCTGCGAGAAAGGAAATGCGCAAGTACCGGCCCTGCGTCAGATATCCTCGCCTTTTTTCAGAAGCTCTTCGATCAGAGCGCGCTGAAGATCATTGCTATCGCCGCCGCCAAATTCCGCAACTCCGCTGGAATACAAGGTGCCGTAGGTGTTGGCGATGTTCACCGTCTGGGCCAGCCCCGAGATCAACTGATCCCTTTCCAGCCGCGATAAGGGGTGGATGAACGCAGCCCACAAGGTGCCATTGGCAATCGCATATCGCGCATCCAGGGTACTGTCGAAATTCGCCTGCATCATCCGTTGCATGTCCTGAGCACTCAGATCTTCGACACTTTGGATCGACACCATGGCCCGCATCCGGTCCGCATTGACGTCAGTAATCACCAGAACGGGAACCTCCGCGATGGTAAGCTGAAAGCCCGGCCCAAGAGGCTCTGTCTCGGGGTCAAGCGCAAACAATATCTTGCCCAAACGCTCGTAGGTCATTGGCGGTTCTGCCTCTTGCGCTGAAAGCGCACTGGCGAGAAAGGTAAAAATCAAAATCAGGCGGAACATCGATTACCTCCGGCAGATGTCGATACAAAGGTAATCGACGCCTCGGGCACTGGCCAAACAAAGCTTAGTGAACAAAGTTGTGTTTGCTCTGGCAAACGGCCCTAGGGCAGAACTGGTTCGATGACCTCAATCGCGCGGGCGAGAGCTGCGTCAATGCTCAGGTCCGAGGTATCCAGTATGACCGCATCCTCAGCTGGCTTCATAGGTGCCGTGCTGCGTTCGGCATCCCGAGCGTCCCGCTCTCGCACATCGGCCAACACCTGTGCGCGTGTAACCTGATGGCCCTTGGCGTCCAGTTCCAGAAACCGTCTCTCAGCGCGCACTTCGGCGCTGGCGGTGACAAACAGTTTCACCTCGGCCCGCGGGCAAATAACGGTTCCGATATCGCGACCGTCCAACACCGCACCGCCCGCGCGGCGCGCAAAGGCGCGCTGAAAATCGACCAATGCAGCCCGCACCTCGGGGATAACTGCAACTTTCGAGGCCGCTTGCGCGATTTCAGTGGTGCGCAGATCACCCTGATCCAGGTCCTCGGCCGTCAGCGTTTGCGCGGCACTAACCGGGTCGGCACCTTCCAGCGTTCTGCGGCCAACCGCACGGTAAAGCAGGCCGGTATCGAGATGCGCAAACCCGAAATGGGCGGCAACGGCATTGGAAATCGTGCCCTTCCCCGCTGCTGCCGGGCCATCGATTGCTATGGTGAAACTGGCAACTGCCATCGCATTTACCGGTTGTTTCGCTGCAGCCGCGCACCAAGGCCAGCCATCAACGGTTCGAAGATCGGGAAAGATGTTGCGATCGGGCCGCCATCGTCGACCCCGACCGGTTTTTTCGCCCCCATACCCATAACCATAAAGGACATCGCGATCCGATGATCCAGAAAGCTCTCACAGGTGCCGCCGCCGGGAACATTGCCAATTCCCAAACCATCCACAGACCACCAATCATCGCCCTCATCGACGGTGACGCCATTAACGCGCAGGCCGCGGGCCATCGCATCAATACGGTCGCTTTCCTTGACGCGCAGCTCTTTCACGCCGCCCATCATCGTGGTGCCCGTGGCATTTGCCGCGACCACAGACAGAACCGGGTATTCGTCAATCATCGAGGCCGCTCGTTCCGGAGGAACCGAGATTCCCTTCATATCGGGCGAATAGCGTGCGCGCAGATCGGCAACCGGTTCGCCGCCCTCTTCGCGCTCATTCTCATAGGTCAAGTCAGCACCCATCTCACGCAGAGTGGTAAACAGACCCGCGCGGGTCGGGTTCAGGCCGATGCCCGGAACCAGAACATCGGATCCGGGCGTGATCAGCGCAGCACAGACCGGAAAGGCCGCGCTTGAGGGGTCGCGCGGAACGGCTATGACCTGCGGCTTCAGTTCGGGGCGCCCGGTCAGGGTGATAACACGCCCCTTATCCGTGTCCTCGACGGTAATCTCGGCCCCAAACCCGGCCAGCATCCGCTCGGAATGGTCCCGGGTCGCTTCGGCCTCAATCACCACGGTCTTGCCCGGTGCGTTCAGACCTGCCAACAAAACGGCAGATTTCACCTGTGCGGAGGGAACAGGAACCTCGTACTTTACTGGGACAGGGTCTGCTGCACCCACAATCGTCATGGGTAGGCGCCCCCCGGTGCGTCCCACAGATTGCGCACCAAACAACGCCAGAGGATCGGTTACCCGCGCCATAGGGCGTTTGTTGAGGCTGGCATCCCCTGTGAATGTCGCGGAAATCGCAGAGGTCGCCATCGCGCCCATGATCAACCGAACGCCGGTGCCCGAGTTGCCGCAGTCTATGACCTGATCGGGTTCGGCAAAGCCACCGACGCCCACACCATGGACAGACCATTCGCCACCCCCGTGATCCGTCACCTCAGCCCCAAATGCACGCATCGCCTTTGCGGTGTCCAGAACGTCCTCACCCTCCAACAGACCGGTGATCCGGGTTTCACCCACGGCCATCGCGCCCAGGATCAGCGATCGGTGCGAGATCGACTTGTCACCAGGCACCTCGGCCGTTCCGGTCAGCGGACCGCAAGGGTGCGAGGTCATCGGGATGGGCGTGCCGTGTCCGGACATGGGGGCTCCTGTTTTCGCTATCAGTTCCCAAGCCGATTAGCGAATTGGGGCCGCTTGGTCCAGCCGCAATTAGCCGTTGCGGCGGAAGGTCAGGTAATGCGGTGTCCGCCCTTCGCGCAGGGCCTTCTGCTCATAGCGCGTGGAAATCCAGTCCTCCCAGGGCTCACGCCAATCGGTGGGGCGTTCCGCCAACCATTCAAAACCAGCGCCAGGCACCTCTTCCAACGTTTGGCGCACATAGTCGGGAATATCTGTTGCAACGCGAAAGATCGCGCCCGGTTTCAGCGACCGCGCCAACGGCTCCAGATGCTCTGGGGTCACGAACCGACGGCGGTGATGCCGGGTTTTGGGCCAGGGGTCGGGGTACAGAAGAAAGGCGCGTGATATGCTGGCTTCGGGCAAGACATCAAAAAGATCGCGCGCATCGCCGGGATGCACCGCCAGATTCTCGACCCCAGCCTTGCGAATCTTGCCCAACAACATGGCAACACCGTTGATATAGGGTTCAGCCCCAATGATACCGATATCGGGATTGCTGGCCGCCTGATGCACCAGATGCTCGCCGCCGCCAAAGCCGATCTCAAGCCAGACATCCTTGCCACCGAACAGTTCCTTCAGATCCAGCGGATTGCGTTCAGGATTGCTCTCCCAGTCCACAGCACCCGGAGACAGCGCATCGAGGTCTTCGCTCAGATACGTCTTTTGGCTTTGCTTCAGGGTCTTGCCTTTGAACCGGCCATAAAAGTTTCTGCGGGGGCGTTGGGGTGTCTGGGTGCTCATGGCGGTGCCCATACTGCGGGGACGGCTCAGAGGCAAGGGGCGGCGGCAGAGCAGAATAGCCGCCGCCTCTCATACATTTCCCAAGAAATAGGCGCGCCCGCAAGGGCGCACCTAATAATACCAGTCAGATCAAACCGCCGCTTTCAACGCGTCTGCTAGATCTGTACGCTCCCAGCTGAAACCCCCATCCGCTTCCGGCTGGCGACCAAAATGGCCATAGGCTGCTGTGCGCTGATAGATCGGCTTGTTCAGCTCCAGATGCTGACGGATGCCACGTGGGGTCAGGTCCATCACCTGGCCGACGGCTTTTTCAATCCGATCATCCGCGATCTGCCCCGTGCCATGCGTGTCCGCATAGATCGACAGAGGCCGGGAAACGCCAATGGCATAGCTCAGCTGGATCGTGCAACGCTCGGCCATTCCCGCGGCCACGACATTCTTAGCCAGATAACGCGCGGCATAAGCCGCCGAACGGTCTACCTTGGTCGGGTCTTTGCCCGAAAACGCTCCGCCACCATGAGGCGCTGCACCACCATAAGTGTCCACGATGATCTTACGACCGGTCAGACCCGCATCGCCATCCGGACCGCCAATGACGAACTTGCCGGTGGGGTTCACGTGCCAATCGGTCTGATCGGTCAGCCAACCCTCGGGCAGAGTTTCGGTGATATACGGCTCAACAATGGCGCGAATATCGGCCGAGCTCAGCGTCTCATCCAGATGCTGGGTCGACAGAACGATCGAGCTGACGCCAACCGGCTTGCCATCCTGGTAGATCACTGACAGCTGCGATTTCGCATCCGGGCCCAGCGCAGGCTCGGTCCCGTTCTTGCGCACCTCGGCCAGACGGCGCAGGATTGCATGGGAATACTGGATCGGCGCAGGCATAAGCGCGGGTGTCTCGGTGGTGGCATAGCCGAACATGATGCCCTGATCACCAGCACCTTCGTCCTTGTCACCCGACGCATCTACGCCCTGCGCAATATGTGCAGATTGCTCATGCAGCAGGTTCGTAACTTCTACCGTCTCGTGGTGGAACTTATCCTGCTCATAGCCGATATCCTTGATACAGGCGCGGGCGATCTCGTCGATGCGGCCCATATAGTCATGCAGCTTGTCCTGATCAGACAGCCCCACTTCGCCGCCGATCACCACGCGATCCGTTGTCGCAAAGGTCTCGCACGCAACGCGTGCCTCGGGTTCTTCGTTCAGAAATGCGTCAAGTACAGCATCGGAAATACGGTCACAAACCTTATCCGGATGCCCTTCGGAAACGGATTCCGAAGTAAAGGTATAGTTCTGTCGGGACATACAAGTGCTCCATTAAGATTACCCCGTCACGCCAGGAAGCCGTTGTGATGGGCACAAGAGGGGATAAGCCCCCCAAAACCGAGGGTCAATGCGAAATCATAGGTTTCGCCGCCGCAGCCCGTACCAAAACAGGCTAAACAGCACCAATAACACGGCAAAGACAGTATTATCCCCCATTCGGGAATAAGCCGTCGGAGAATGAGGCGCCGGAAGTCCGGCATCAATATAGCCCGCCTGCCCAAGCGGCAGGGCCTCGGTGATCCGGCCCAGCGGGTCAATCATGGCGGAGACGCCGGTATTGGCCGAACGCATCATGGGCAGCCCCTGCTCGATGGCGCGCATCTGTGCCTGAGCCAGGTGCTGATACGGTCCTGAGCGCGTTCCGAACCACGCATCATTGGTGATTTGCAGAAGGAAATCAGCGCGCCCCGGCGCGGATAGGACATCCTGGGTGAACACAGCTTCGTAGCAGATCAACGGCAGCGCTTTACCCAATGGGCCTGCATCCAGCAGCGCCGCCCCCGACCCGGCGCTGAACCCATGTCCGGTGGTTGCAGCCATGCCATAGATCCCGAACCGCGCCATCACGTCGCCAAACGGAACATATTCGCCAAAAGGCGCCAGATGATGTTTGTCGTACAGCCCCTGCTGAGCCCCATCCACATCAAGGTAGATCATCGAGTTGTAGATACGCGGCCCGTCGCCTCGTTGAATTCCCAGAACAACCGGCGTGCCTTGCGCCGCCTCGGCGATGGCATCCAGATACGGCTGCGCGCTGCCCAGCCAGGCGGGAACCGAGGTTTCAGGCCAAACGATCAGGTCTGGCTGCGGTTCGGCGGCAGTAAACTCAATCTGACGTGCGAAGAAAAGAGGTGCAAACTCTGGATCCCATTTCTGATGTTGCAACGCATTGGGCTGAACCAAGCGAACGATATGTCCCGTTTCGACCACAGCGGGCCGCGTCCCTGCATAGCCCAAAGCCAATGCGACCGATGCCACACTGATGCCCAAGGGCACGAATACTCTGGAACGCAGCGCCAAAGCCGCCCCTAGTGGCAGAGTCGCCACCAAGGTCAGCGCCCCAAGCCCGTAAGGCCCAAAAAGTGACAGTAGCTGCGCAACAGGGGTCTCGACCCAGACCTGCGCCAGCCCGGCCCAGGGGAACCCGGTCAGAACATAACCCCGGGCACATTCCGCCAACGAGATTGCCAAGGCGAGAAACAACGCCTGTGAAACCCCGCGCGCGCCGGGCCTGCGAGCAACCCAGAATGCCAGCGCCCAGAACAGCGCCAAACCACCAGCCATGAAGACCAAAGCAAACGGAGCCATCCAAGCGTGACGATCGGCGTCCACCAGAAACGGCTCGACAATCCAGCTGAGTGCATGGGCGAAATACCCGGTCCCAAATGCCCAACCGATCCACGCCGCACGCGCACGTGTCTCGGTGCTCTGAAATATTGGTGCGACCAACACCAACGCCAATACAGTAGCCACCCAATACCCAAAGGGAGCCAGTCCAAATGCAGCCAGCCCTCCCAACAAACCAGAAAGGACAAATCTAAGCCAAATGGGCCAAGCCCGTATCAGGTTCATGCAACGATATCCGGCAGCATGACACGCAGCCGTTTGATGCGCCGCGGATCCGCATCAATCACCTCAAATTCAGGCCCTTCCGGATGCAGAACAACCTCTCCTCGTGCCGGAACCCGTCCGGACAACATGAAGACCAACCCGCCAAGCGTGTCGATCTCTTCCTCATCGACATCTTCGTGGCTGGTCAAGGATCGCCCGATCTCGGCTTCGAAATCTTCAAGGGGTATCCGCGCCTGCACCACATAACATCCAGGTTTTTCCTGAACCCAAAGTTGGCTTTCATCCGCATCATGTTCGTCCGCGATCTCACCAACAACCTGTTCGATCAGGTCTTCGATCGTCAGCAACCCGTCGACACCACCATATTCGTCGATCACCAATGCCATGTGGCGGCGCTCGGTTTGCATTTTGGTCATCAGCACACCGATCGGCATCGAAGGCGGCACGAACAGCAATGTCCGCAACATCGACACCAGATCAAACTCAGTCGAGCCGCCGTTGAACCCGTGCGTCAACGCGAAATCTTTCAGGTGGATAAAACCCAAAGGCGTATCCAGCGTTCCTTCATATACAGGTATCCTGGACAGACCGCTTTCCCGGAAAACCTGGGCCAGCTCATCTTTGGATATCGTCGACGGTACTGACACGATCTCGACCGTGGGAATCGCCACATCCTCGACCCGCATCCGGCGCAGGTTAATCATGCCGCGAGGTTGAGCCGGATCGACCTCTTGCCCATTGACCTCAGAAGCCGAGTCTTCACTCTGCGTTGAGAACGCATCCACTATTCGAGAGAAAAGTCCTGGTCTCTCAGTGACATTTTCGTTGCCGTCCTTCGGTTGCGCGCCCTGCGCCGCCATAGAACTGCCGTCTGTTTCGCCCATTTTCCCATTCCAAATGATAAGCCGAAAGGCTCGCTCTAAGCATTATATGGGTCATCAATACCCAGTTTGCCAAGTATCTCCACCTCAACACCCTCCATCAGCGTGGCGTCGAGATCACGAATGTGATCATAACCCAGCAAATGCAACAGGCCGTGAACGATCAGATGTGTGACATGATCATCCATGTTTTTCCCTGCCTCTGCCGCCTCGCGAGCACAAGTATCATAAGAAATCGCGATATCGCCCAGAGCAATTTCCCCTGAGAAATCGGGTTCAGGGAGTATCGGAGTCTGCCCGGCGGAATCCGCAGCCAAATCTTCGGCTGGCCAGCTAAGCACATTGGTCGGTGACGCCTTTTCACGGAATTCCGTGTTCAACTGGGCGATCCGTGCATCGTCGCATCCCAGCAGGCTAACCTCACACAGGTCCGCATCAAGATCGCAATGATCCAAAACCGCCCTTGTGGCGCGCTCTGCCAAAAACTCGAGCCCGTCCCAGCGCGTGTCTTCAACCGATAGTTCCAGGTTCATGCCACCATGTCCAAAATCCCGATACCGGGACCCAGAAGATCAACCCGTTTCACGGCCCGTATCGGCCTCATACGCCTCGATGATCGCGGCGACAAGTGGGTGCCGGACAACATCCTTGGAGGTGAAATAGTTGAAGCTGATATTTGGTATCGTGCTCAACAGCCGTTCTGCATCCGCCAATCCCGACTGAACCCCGCGCGGCAGGTCAACCTGTGACCGGTCGCCTGTTATGACCATGCGGCTGCCTTCGCCCAAACGGGTCAGAAACATTTTCATCTGCATGGTCGTGGCGTTCTGCGCCTCATCCAGCACAACGAAGGCGTTCGCGAGCGTACGGCCACGCATGAACGCCAGAGGTGCAATCTCGATGCGCTTTTCCTCGATCAGCTTGGCCAGTTGTTTCCCGGGCAAAAAATCATTCAGCGCATCATAGAGCGGCTGCATATAGGGATCGACCTTGTCCTTCATGTCGCCAGGTAGATATCCCAGCTTTTCGCCCGCTTCGACGGCGGGACGACTGAGGATGATGCGGTCGACATGCCCGCCGATAAACATCGATACGCCAACGGCCACGGCCAGATAGGTCTTACCTGTGCCCGCCGGACCTATGCCAAAGGCCAGCTCATTGTTGAACAAGGACTGAACATAGACCTTCTGGGCGTCAGTACGCGGCTCGACCAGCTTTTTGCGGGTTTTGATCTCAACCGAACCACCCTTGAACATCTCAAGCTGATCGCCATCCCGGCTGCCGGTTCCTGTTTCCGACCCGCCCATGCGAAGTTCGCGGTCTACATCCGCTGCTTCTACGTCACGACCACCTTCCAGGCGGGTATACAGCGCTTGCAGAACTTCGATCGCCTGTTTTTGGGATTCGTCGTCACCCATGACAACCAGTTGGTTGCCACGGCGCACGATCTGTACGGTCAGCTTCTGTTCGATTTCGGTCAGGTTGCGGTCATATTCGCCGCAAAGATCTATCAATAACCGATTGTCTGGAAATTCAACAAACGCTTCCCGCTGGGGCGTTTCATTTTGCGGTGGGTTCAGGGCACCAATGGCCAATCCGCTCTCCTGTCTGGGCGTTTCACCCCAAGCGTAGACAACATTTCTTGGTGGGCGCAAGCCAGAGATTCAAATTTTCCGTACAGAATGGTAAAACCGCCGATCAAGTTGGAGGCACCGCGAACGTTCCATACAGGCAAACCTAGAACTGATAGTTCAGGCCAAACCGCAAACCACGGTAACGGGGCGTCGATTTGGTCGTAAACCCGTTGTCAAATTCGACGGTTTCAGAATCGAACCGGACGTATTCATATTCCCCAGTGATCGACCAGTTCTCATTCAATTTGTGCTCGGCGCCAATGCTGGCCGAGAACCCTTTTCGACTGTCTTTATCCTGAAAGGACTGGGTTGTTGCCCCGGATGTAATCGAACTGGTCGTGGTTATATCGCCATGCACGTAACCAACGGAAATAAAGTATAACACTCTGCCACTTGGGTTTGTCAGACCGTTCCGAAAGCGAATTGAGATGACATCCGAAATCTCTGAACCGCCATTGACGACCGAGGTTCCGATCTGCGTCGACACTTCATCGTCCAGAGATCCGAAATCATAGCCCAACTCGACCCCATAGACGTAGTCACGCCCGCCTTTTGCGGGCAGAAGACCGCGCCAACCGCCCCGAATACCACCGTAACTGCCGGTGAGGTCCAATTCGCCGACAGCGAACGTATCTGTAGGCGTCGTCAGGCCAAAGCGGTCCGAGCCGCTGGTCGAATAGCCGGCTGTCAAACCCAGATAGAAGGCGCTGACATCGCTGCCATACCGTGCTGACGATATTACCGGCGGTTCAGATAAATCCGGATCCAGATTCCCTGCGGCAGCGGAATTGAATACCGGAAACAACGCGGCCATTGCGGGAAGGGCAACCCTGATATTTGGCCCTGCACTAAATCTCAAAAGTTTCACTCGCACCCTCCGTCATCCCGATCCGACACCAGGATCAGCACTGATATGCCGTTTCAGGAGGCGTTAGCCTAGGTCCCGAAAAAACCTGACTTTTCTCGGAACATAATTCCAAGTGATAAATCAAGGGTAAATCTTGGAAACAAATACCAGCGATGGTATCCGCATCACAGATAAAGGACGGGTCAGAGCAACTGCCCCGCCAGAGAATTCGCACCTGATCCGGTGATCAAAACGTCCCGCAGCGCGCCGATTTCCACATCCGCGTCAGAGACGTGAACCGAATGAAGATATTCAGATTTTCCCACCATCTGTCCCGGCAACCGGCCGGTTTTTTCGAACAGAACGCGGACTTTGCGTCCAACCATGGCATCCTGAATTTCGCGCTGATGACGCGTGATCAATCCCTGCAGCCGCTGTAGGCGGTCATCCGCCACCCCAGGATCAACCTGAGACCGCTCGGCTGCAGGCGTTCCTGGGCGCGTCGAATACTTGAACGAATAGGCATAGCCGTATTTGACCTGCTCGACCAAATCCATGGTGGCCTGAAAATCTTGGTCGGTTTCTTCAGGGAACCCAACGATGAAATCACCAGACATGACAATATCCGGACGCGCAGCGCGGATACGCTCGATCAGACGCAAATAGCTCTCGGCTGTGTGACTGCGGTTCATTCGCTTCAGAATGCGATCCGAACCCGACTGGACCGGTAAATGAAGATAGGGCATCAGTTTTTCGCAGGTGCCGTGCGCCTCGATCAGGTCGTCGGCCATGTCATTCGGGTGCGACGTGGTAAAGCGGATGCGCTCTAGCCCGTCAACCTTGTTCAACTCCCAGATCAGTCCCGCCAGCGTCATGTCGCCGTTCGGTCCAGCACCGTGATAGGCGTTGACGTTCTGACCCAGCAGAGTGATCTCGCGCACGCCACGTTCGACCAGATCCTGTGCCTCGCGGACGATACGGTCCACCGGACGGCTGACTTCGGCGCCTCGGGTATAGGGCACGACACAAAAGGCACAGAATTTATCGCAGCCTTCCTGAACGGTCAGAAAAGCGGTGGGGCCACGTTTGGCTTTGGGACGATTCTTGAGCTTTTCGAACTTGTCTTCTTCGGGGAAATCCGTGTCCAGTGCCTTGGCACCATCGCGCGTCTTTGCTTCCATCTCAGGCAGACGGTGATAGCTTTGCGGGCCAACCACCAGATCGACCAGGGGTTGACGGCGCATGATTTCTTCGCCCTCGGCCTGCGCGACGCAGCCCGCGACCCCGATCTTGAGATCGGGTTTTTCGGCTTTCAACCCTTTGAAACGCCCCAGCTCGGAATAGACCTTTTCGGCTGCTTTTTCCCGGATGTGACAGGTGTTCAGCAGAATCATATCCGCGTCATCCGGGCTCTGGGTTTCGACATAGCCCTGCCCGCCCAGGGTCTCGGCCATACGCTCGCTGTCATAGACGTTCATCTGGCAACCATAGGTCTTGATGTACAGCTTTTTGGGTTCTGACATGGGGTTGGGCCTTTGCGTTCGCGGGATCGGCGTCATCTATACCCAACGAACGCCGCTTGCAATGCCAGCGCGATTACCCGATTTTGGCCGAAAACTCCAGTTGGACGGGGCCGGACAGGCAATGCAGTACGACAGTCTCACTTCTTTCCTTCAATCCGGCAAGGCCGCGTTGGCCAAAGGTCCGGTTGCGATGATCTTCGCCGAAGACGATGTCGAGATCGACGGCACCATCCGGCACCATCTGAACCTTGGCTTCAAATCACTGATCGTGTTCATGCCCGAAGCCTTTACGCTGGATTCTGAACTGACCGAGCGTATCCACAGAGTGACACTGACCTGCGCACCGAGAACCGTCGTCTTTGACACGGTTAATCAGGTCATCCGGGCCGCTCCTGACCATTGGATGTATTACTGCTATAACGCTGAATACCTGTTCTTCCCCTTCTGCGAAACACGCACGATCGGCGAGTTACTGGCCTTTCACACCGAAGAACGCCGGAACGCCATGCTAACCCATGTGATCGACCTGTATGCTGATGACCTGGGCGCGTTTCCAAACGGGGTTGCCCCTGACCAAGCCATGCTGGACAGCACCGGGTATTACGCACATGCCCGACACAACGCCGAAGGACACCCGCTGGAAAGACAGCTGGACATATCCGGCGGTTTGCGCTGGCGGTTCGAAGATCACATCCCCTATGAACGCCGCCGCATCGACAGAATCGGGTTGTTCAAATCGCGAAACGATCTGTTGTTACTGCCCGACCACACGTTCAATGAGCCCGAGTACAACACCTATTCCTGCCCCTGGCACCACAATCTGACGGCGGCGATCTGTTCCTTCCGCGCAGCCAAGGCGCTTAAAAGCAACGCGGGGTCGACCTTCGACATCCCCAGCTTCCGCTGGCGCAACTCAGCTCGGTTCCAGTGGTCATCCCAGCAGCTGCTGGAACTGGGGCTCATCGAATCGGGGCAGTGGTTCTAGGCAGTTCAGCGTCGCAGCAGAACCGGGAACCAATCTTCCCGCAAACGCTGCCCGGGCTGCATGTCGTGGCCCGGAAACGGAGGCGAAGTGCGCCCCGGACGTTCCACATATCGCGCATCCTCCCCAACCAACCGCAAGGAAAAAGCACGGCGGCGGCTGTCAGACTGGTTTCCACGCGCGCCATGCAGCGTACGGTAGTTGAAGGCAACCGCGTCACCGGGTTCCATTTCGAATTCAACCACCCTCATACCTTCGGCATCGGGGTCGGGAATGGGGATGTACTGGCCTTCATCCGCGAAAAACCCTTCTTCCGAGACCCAACGCGTGGGCAGAACCTCTTTCTCCCATCTATGTGAACCTGCCACACAACGAAGGGTGGCCTGTGTCACCGGGTCCAATGGCGACCAGAAACTGATCGTCTGACTGCCCTCGACGAAATAGTATGGCCCATCCTGGTGCCACGGCGTTGCCATCGACGTGCCTGGTTCTTTCACCAGAACATGGTCATGGAACATTTGTACGGTTTGCGACTGCATCAGATCCGCTGCGACCTCGGCTGCCGGTGAATTGTGGATCACGTTCTGGAACTGTTCGATACGCGACCAGTTGCAGTAATCATCAAAGAACAGACCGGTTTCGCCCTGTTTTTGGTTGTCCGACGCATATGGTCCGGGTTCAGCCATATTGACCGCGATGCCGTCACGCAGCGTATCCACGTAGTCGGCAAACAAACCTTTGATCAGAACCACGCCGTCCTGTTGGTATGTGTCAATCATCTCTTGCGTAACCAGGGGGTGAGCCATCTGTGCCTCCGTTCGAATTTAACCTGAATTTGCTCATGAGATTTTCATCTATTCAAATAATATCTTTGAAATGTATAGTTAACTTTATGTTATACGTTACCCTACGCCAATATGAATATGTCTGCGCCATCGGACGGCATGGCAGCCTGTCTGCTGCAGCGTTGCATCTAAATGTTTCGCAGCCAGCTCTGTCGAATGCGCTAACCCGGGTCGAAGACCAGTTGGGCTATCCGCTGTTTATCCGAAAGCGCGGAGCGGCCATGGCGCTGACACCGCAGGGACGCAGCTTTATTGAAAACGCCGAGGCCCTGCTGACACGTGCCGCACGTTTGGAAAATTCTGGAACAGACGGGACCGCAACCACGCGCCTGCGTCTGGGCTGTTTCGACGACCTCGCGCCTTTCCTGCTGGCAAAAGCTCTGCATAGCCTGCGACAGAACATGCCCGAAGTTGATATCACGTATCGCGTAGACGAGTTTCAGGGCCTGATTTCCGGCCTCGTCAATGGTGAGATCGACCTTGCGCTGACCTATGGTCTAACGCTGGATGCCGCCTTTTCCACCACCACCTTGTTCACCAACCGACCCATCGCAGTCATGTCAGAAGGCCATCCGCTAGCCCATCATGCACAGGTGTCATTGCACGATATCGTGGCCCACCCGCTGATCCTGTCGAACGAGGGGCTCTCTGCGCAGCATTTCCTTGGTCTGTTCCGTCAACTCGGACAGAACCCAACTGTCGCACATCGGGCCGCGTCGCCCGAGATCCAACGCAGCCTCGCGGCGCATGGCGAAGGCGTTGCCATCAGCTATGCCAACATTCCTGCCAAGACCAGCTATGACGGGATGCCGTTGGTCAGCATACCTGTGTCAGATGAAATCGCAGCAGAACCCGTTGTTGTGGCACGGCATGGAACAGGCCCTATAGATTCGCATAGCGAAAAGGCACAGGACATCCTGACCGGACTGATGACGTAAGTTTACTTTTTACGCAGACGGATCACAACGTCGACCGACGCGATCTCAACCCCTTCAGGCGCTTCCGGCAGTCGCTGGATGACCAGCTGTTCGGACGGAGCATCGCTGAGCCGGCCCTCATCTTCCCAATAGAAATGCGGATGATCATGCGTGTTGGTGTCGAAATAGCTTTTCGATCCGTCAACGGTAATTTCCTGCAGAACCCCGGCATCGCAAAAGGCGCGCAACGTGTTGTAAACCGTCGCCAGAGAAACAGCATCTCCGTTCTGTTTGGCCGATTCAAACAGGCTTTCGGCGGTGACGTGGCGATGGCGGCCATCACCGACCAGCAGCTCTGCCAATGCTACGCGCTGACGCGTCGGACGCAATCCGGCGTGAACCAACCAACCTGTGGCTATGCTCTGGCAATCTGCTGTCATCAGTCCAATACCAATTTGTTGCTGAGGTATATATAAGTGCTGTAGTCAGGTAATTTCAAATGAATTTCATTCGCAGAGAATAATGTAAACACAACATGATGTAGGCCACTGCTCTTGCAGGACCTTGCATACGGGTGCTAGACGAGACCAAATTAGATGGAAAGACCCCTGGCAGGAGAGGCGCAGAATGGCCCAATTCCCAAGCAGCTTTGACAAGGACGATCTGCTGAAATGCGCCCGCGGCGAACTATTCGGCCCCGGGAACGCACAGTTGCCCGCCCCGCCGATGTTGATGATGGATCGGATCACCGAGATTTCGGCCGATGGTGGCGCCCATGGCAAAGGTCATATTCTTGCTGAATTCGACATTACGCCCGACCTTTGGTTCTTTGATTGCCATTTCCCCGGCAACCCGATCATGCCCGGCTGCTTGGGCCTGGACGGTTTGTGGCAGCTGACCGGATTCAACCTGGGCTGGCGCGGCTGGAAAGGGCGCGGCATGGCCGTTGGAGTGGGCGAGGTCAAGCTGACAGGTATGGTACGCCCGGACCGCAAGATGCTGACCTATAAAATCGACTTCAAGAAAGCGATCCAGACCCGCCGCCTGACTATGGGTGTCGCAGATGGTATCGTCGAAGCCGACGGTGAGATGATTTACGATGTCAAGGACATGAAAGTAGTTCTGTCCGAAGCCTGAGCCTGACCGGCCCCAAATAAGGAGCACGCACATGCGTCGAGTAGTTGTCACCGGCTTGGGAGTTGTCTCTTCCATCGGGAACAATGCCGAAGAGGTTCTGACCTCACTCAAGGCCGGCAAGTCCGGCATCGTGGCCAATGACCAGATGGTCGAACATGGCTTTCGCAGCCAGATCGCCGGGTCGCTCAAAATCGACGTTAGCGAACATGTGGACAAGCGCACCCTGCGCTTTATGGGTCCCGGAGCGGCCTATGCGCATATCGCGATGAGCCAGGCGATTGCCGATTCAGGATTGACCGAAGACCAGGTTGCCAACCCACGTACCGGCCTTGTCGCCGGATCGGGCGGACCGTCGACCAGCGCCATGCTGACCGCACATCAGACCGTGCTGAAAAACGGCGCGACCAAGCGGATCGGCCCGTTTGCAGTTCCTAAATGCATGTGCTCAACCATTTCGGCCAACCTTGCGACCGCCTTCAAGATCAAGGGCATCAATTACTCGATCACTTCGGCCTGTTCGACCTCGTTGCATTGCATCGGCAATGCCGCAGAGCAGATCATGATGGGCAAACAAGATATAATGTTCGCGGGCGGCGGGGAAGAGCTGGACTGGACCTTGTCCTGTCTGTTCGATGCAATGGGTGCCATGTCGTCGAAATACAACGATACGCCCGAAAAAGCTTCTCGTGCATTCGACCAAGACCGCGACGGGTTCGTGATATCCGGCGGAGGCGGTATTGTCGTGCTGGAATATCTGGAACACGCATTGGCACGCGGCGCCAAAATCTATGCTGAAGTGACGGGTTTTGCAGCAACCTCCGACGGTCACGACATGGTAGCCCCCTCTGGCGAAGGTGGCGAACGCGCCATGCGTCTGGCGCTGGACACCCTGCCCGAAGGCCGCAAGGTCGACTACATCAATGCCCATGGCACCTCGACCCCGGTCGGAGATGTCGGTGAAGTCGAAGCTGTGCGCCGTATTTTTGGCGAGGGTAGCGTGCCGCCGATTTCCTCGACCAAGTCGATGACAGGTCACGCACAAGGTGCGGCTGGCGCGCTGGAGGCTATTTTCTGCCTTTTGATGCTGGAACATGATTTTATAACGCCGTCGATCAACGTCGACACGCTTGCCGAGGGCATCCAGCCCGGAGAAATTGCAACTCAGCTAGTTGAAAATGCAGGTTTGGACAGCGTCATGACCAACAGCTTCGGCTTTGGTGGGACGAACGGGTCCATGGTTCTTTCAAAGTATAACGGGTGAATGGAATGTCAGATCTAATGAAAGGCAAACGCGGCCTCGTTATGGGCGTGGCGAATGACCGTTCGATCGCATGGGGCATCGCAAAGGCCATGCACGAAGCGGGCGCCGAATTGGCATTCACCTATCAGGGCGAGGCATTCGGAAAGCGGCTGGAACCGTTGGCGCAGAGCCTTGGCAGCGATTTCATGGTCGATGCGGACGTCACCGATGACGAGTCGTTAGATCGCGCTTTTGACGAGCTTGCCCAGCGCTGGCCCACCATAGATTTTGTTGTCCACGCCGTCGCCTATTCTGACAAATCCGAGCTCACAGGCCGGTTCCTGGACACCAGCCGGGCGAATTTCAAGAATTCGATGGATATTTCGGCCTATTCGCTGATCGAAGTGGCCCGCCGCGCCTATCCGATGATGAAAGAAAACGGCGGTACGATCCTGACGCTGACCTATCAGGGGTCTAACCGGGTTGTGCCCAACTACAACGTAATGGGTGTGGCCAAAGCTGCGCTGGAATCAGCGACCCGTTATCTGGCCAACGATCTTGGACCTGACGGAATCCGGGTGAACGCAATCTCTCCGGGTCCGATGAAAACACTGGCCGGTGCGGCCATCGGTGGGGCCCGCAAGACCTTCAAGTTCTGCGACCAGAACGCTCCAATGCGCAGCAATGCCACGCTTGAGGCTGTCGGCGGCACCGCGGTTTATCTGGCTTCGGATGCGGGGGCATGCACCTCGGGCGAAGTTATTCGTGTTGATGGTGGCTTCCACGTTCTGGGAATGCCTCAACCGGACCATATGTGACCATTTCTTTCCCTGTCAGTGCCAAGATTTGACCATCTTTCGCAGGCAGGGATAGTTGCATGAACAAAGCAGAGCAAATCATCGCCAGCAGCAAGCGGGTTTCCCGCCAAAAACCGGGTTTTCTGGGGTTTAAGGGCCGCGTCGTCTTGATGACCCTAACAATGCTGCTGATGCTGTTTGTATTCTTCACTCAGCCGCATGTACGCGAGATCTTTGCATCATGGACCAGCCTGTTTTCAGGCTGATCCAGATCACGAAACTCAATTCACCGAAACCACTTCGATTTCGAAAATCAGGTCCCTTCCGGCCAGAGGATGGTTCGCGTCTAGCGTGACGGTCACCTCATCAGCCTCGACAACAGTTACCGGCAATGCGTGCCCTTCGGGCGTTTGCATCTGCAACTGGGTGCCGGGTTCAAGCGGGATGTCGTCCGGAATACCTTCGCGTGGAATGCTCTGACGCATTTCGGGATTGATCGGCCCATAAGCATCAACGCAGGCGATCTCGACACGTTTTTTGTCCCCGGCCACCAGACCAGGCATTGCACTGTCCAATCCGGGAATAATCTGCCCGGACCCCACCTCGAATTCCAGTGGATCGCGCCCTTGTGAACTGTCAAAGACATTCCCGTCCTGCAACGTACCGGTATAGTGGATGCGAACTGTGTCGCCCTGTTTTATCGCTGTCATTTTGGCCTCCGGCCGATAGAAAATTGAGCGGTCAAACCTAGGCAATGAAGCAACATTGTAAACCCTTAGCACTTTTGCAAACCTGCACCGAATGAACGGAGGGGAATTGATGCCGATCACAACCTGCATTTTTGATGCATACGGCACGTTGTTCGATGTGGCCGCAGCCGCAAGGCAAGCTGCATCAGAACCCGGCTTTGAGGCGTTACAGCAGAAATGGCCGGATCTGGCCAATCACTGGCGCCTGAAACAGTTGCAATACACCTGGCTGCGTGCGGTGGCCGATGCACATGCAGATTTTTGGGACGTCACCCAAGACGGTCTGGATTGGGCACTAGAGGCAACGGGGCTGGACCAGCACCCGGCCCTACGCCAGCGCCTGCTTGATCTCTACTGGGAATTGCAGGCCTATCCCGAGGTTCCCGAAATGCTGGCCACCCTGAAGGCCGGCGGGATGCAGACTGCGATCTTGTCGAACGGATCACCGCCGATGCTGGATGGTGCGGTTCAATCCGCAGGTATAAGCGGCGTTCTGGATGATATTCTGTCGGTCGAAAGCGTCGGCGTCTTCAAACCGCATGCCAAGGTTTATGATCTGGTCGCGCAGAGCTTCGGCTGCGAGCGCGACGAAGTCTTGTTCGTCAGCTCAAATGGCTGGGACGCGGCGGGGGCCAGTGGCTATGGTTTCGTCACCGCCTGGGTCAACCGTGCGAACGAACCAATGGATCGATTGCCATGGCAGCCAACGCATGTACTGTCCGACCTGACATCCATTCCGGAACTTGCAGGACTCTGATGCCCTTTTTTTCGACCAACGACGGCAAACGCCTCTATTTCGAAGACACCGGCAGCGGCAGGCCGGTTCTGTGTCTGGCAGGCCTTACCCGAAACAGCCGGGATTTCTCATTTCTTGCCCCGCACATGACCGATTGGCGGATGATCGCGATGGATTATCGCGGGCGCGGGCAATCCGAGCATGACTCGGATCACGGGAACTATAGCCTGTTACGCGAATCTCAAGACGTGATTGATCTGCTGGATCATCTTGGCCTGGATCAGGTGACCGTGATTGGGACCTCACGTGGAGGCCTGATCGCGATGACCTTGGCCACCACCCACCCAAAGCGGCTGGCGGCTGTTGTGCTCAATGATGTTGGTCCGGTCTTTAACCCATCGGGCATCGCCAAAATAATGGAATATGTCGGCAAGCAACCGGTCTCGAAAACCTATGACGAGGCCGCGCAGGCGCTTCAGCACATGATGGGCCCGCAGTTTCCAGGGATTTCGCTGGAAAGATGGCGGCAGATGGCTGAATTTCAAAATCAGGAAACGACAGAAGGTTTGACCCTGCGCTATGATCCGGCCCTGCGCACAGCGCTGCTGGAACAGGCCGCAGCCGGGGCAATCCCGGATATGTGGATTTTCTTCGAGGCCCTGCACGACATCCCAACGGGTGTCATTCGCGGTGAAAATTCCGATCTTCTGAGCGCGCAGACATTGGCCGAGATGCAGAACCGGCATCCGGGGTTGATCTCGGCTACCGTGCCCGATCGCGGACACGTGCCGTTTCTGGACGAACCTCAATCATTGGGCGTTATTCGCAAAGTACTGGACGCGGCATGAGCACACTTGAAATGATCGAAGCCGCAGCCCTGCGTCTGCAAGGGCACGTCAGAGAAACACCAATCCTGACCTCTCCGTTTTTGGATGAAATCGCGGGACGCCGCGTGTTGGTAAAACCGGAATGCCTGCAGCACACCGGCAGTTTCAAGTTTCGCGGGGCGTGGTCGGCCATTTCGGGCCTCAGTGAAGCAGACCGAAAGAAAGGTGTGATCGCCTATTCCTCGGGCAATCATGCTCAGGGCGTGGCTTATGCCGCCGCACAGCATGGTATTTCGGCTGTTATCATCATGCCCTCGGATGCCCCAAAGCTCAAAATCGACAACACGCGCGCGCTGGAGGCCGAGGTGGTTCTGTACGACCGCGCCAATGAAAGCCGCGAAGAGATCGGCGAAGCCCTGGCATCCGAGCGCGGCCTGACCTTGATCCGCCCCTATGATGAGCCGCTGGTGATCGCCGGACAAGGCACAACCGGGCTGGAAATCGCGCGCCAGGCGGCTGTGCTGGGCGTCGAACAGGCTGATGTGCTGGTCTGTTGCGGCGGCGGGGGGCTGACCTCGGGTATTGCGCTTGCGCTAGAGGGGCACGCACCCGGTCTGCGCGCCCGCCCCTGCGAGCCCGAAGGGTTTGACGACGTCAAACGCTCGTTGGCACTGGGACGAATACAGAACAACGCGGCCACATCTGGCAATATCTGCGACGCCATTCTGACCCCGCAACCCGGCGACATCACCTTTCCGATCCTGCAACGGCTGTGCGGTCCCGGCCTGTCTGTGACCGAAGAAGAGGCGATGCGCGCCATGGCTTTGGCCTTTCTGCGCCTGAAGATCGTGCTGGAACCGGGCGGTGCGGTTTCCCTGGCCGCAGCGCTGTTTCGCAGGTCCGAAATTCAAGGAGACGCCGTTATCATTGTCGCATCGGGTGGCAATGCGGACCCGGACGTTTTTGCCAAAGCTATGGAGTTCCTGACCTGACAACCGCCGTCGGTTCCGGCAGCGTGTCAGTTCAGCATGCAAAGACTGAGGATTTTTATGCAGATAGCTGACCTTGGGGATGTACAGCTTCATTACCGGATCGACGGCGACCCACAAGGCGCGCCGATCGTGTTCGCGAACTCGCTGGGCACCGATCTGCACCTGTGGGATGCGATGCTGCCATACCTGCCTGATGGGCTGCGAGTCATTCGATACGACAAACGCGGGCATGGCCTGTCCTCGGCGCCTCAGGCGCCCTATTCGATGGGGGCGCTGATCCGCGATGCCGAAGGCCTTCTGGATCACCTAAAGGTCCGAGATTGCGTTTTTGTCGGTCTGTCCATCGGCGGGATGATCGCGCAAGGTCTGGCCGTCAAACGCCTGGATTTGATTCGCGGGCTGGTTCTGTCAAATACAGCGGCCAAAATAGCCACCCCGGCGATTTGGGCGGACCGTATGGAAGCCGTCCGGATCGGCGGCATCGAAATGTTAGCCGACTCAACTATGGAGCGCTGGTTCTCGCGGGCTTTCCACGCGTCGCCCCAGCACCTGCTATGGCGCAACATGATGGTGCGGCAACCTGTTGAAGGATATCTGGGATGTTGCGCCGCCATTTCCGGAACAGATTTTTACACGCCGACAAGTGGCCTGCGTTTGCCGACTTTGGGCATTGCGGGCAGTGAGGATGGCTCTACCCCGCCGGATCTAGTAAAAGAAACCATTGATCTAATTCCCGGTGCCCGTTTCGAATTGATACGCAAAGCGGGCCATCTGCCTTGCGTCGAACGACCCATTGAATACGCGGCGCTACTAAAAGACTTTTTGACTGGCATCGGTCATATCTGAAGGAGCATTGCTTTGGCGGATTTTCTGTTGGTCCATGGCTCATGCCATGGTGCCTGGTGTTGGAGAGATTTGATCCCAGCACTTGAAACACGCGGCCATTCGGTCCGCGCAATTGATATGCCCAGCCACGGATCTGACCCGACGTCGATCGACCAGGTGACCCTGGACAGTTGCCGGAACGCCGTTCTGGCTGCGAGCAGATCGGATACGATCATCGTCGGCCATTCTTGGGGGGGATACCCCATTAGTGCCGCCGCCGAATTGAGACCGGATGCGATGCGCGGACTTGTTTTCCTGTCCGCCTACGTCCCCGAGAACGGATTGTCGATGGTCGAGATGCGCCGGAAATCACCGCGGCAAACAATAGTTGATGCCGTCGAAAAATCGACTGACGGGCTGTCCTATACGGTCAAACCCGAAAGCGTGAAGGCCTTGTTTTACCACGACTGCCCGGAAGAGGTCCTGCTTTATGCGCTGGCTCGGCTTTGCCCGCAGGCCATTGCACCTCAGGAGACACGGCTTACCCTGACAGCACATTTTCAGGATATGCCCAAAGCATATATCCGAACACTCGACGACCATACCATCCCGCCTGAATACCAGCACATCATGAGCCTCAGCATGCCCGAGGGAATGCGCCATTCCATCCAAAGCTCTCATTCGCCATTCTTTTCGCACCCTGAAAAACTGACCGATCTATTGGACGACATCGCGCAGGGCTTTGATACTCTTGACTGATCTGCGAAATCTTGCGGCTTTCCTCTGAACCTGACCCCCGATAGGGTGCCCGAAACTTTCTTTGTCGGTTCCCATGCGCTTACCTTTCCTGTTTGTTCTTGCCACTGTCATGATTGATGCAATGGGGATTGGCCTTGTGCTGCCCATTATGCCCGAGCTCATTATTGATGTTCAGGGTGGTACGCTGGCCAGCGCGGCGATCTGGGGCGGCGTCCTAAGCACCGCTTTTGCAGCGATGCAATTTATCTTTGGACCGATCCTGGGCAACCTGTCTGACGCTTTCGGGCGCAGGGGGGTATTGTTGGTATCTCTGTTTGTTATGTCGTTGGACTATGTGGTCATGGCGCTTGCTGGCAGTATCTGGCTATTACTTGCCGGTCGGATCGTCGGCGGGATCACAGCCGCAACTCATTCCACCGCCGCGGCGTTCATGGCGGATGTGTCGAAACCCCACGAAAAAGCTGCGAATTTCGGTCTGTTAGGGGCGGCATTCGGGGTTGGCTTTGTCCTGGGTCCGGTCATCGGCGGATTGCTGAGCGAATATGGGACCCGTGCGCCCTTCTGGGCTGCCGCAGCGCTTTCGGCCATAACATTCGGCGTCGGTTTGATGGTGATGCCTGAAACGGTGACCGATAAGAACCGGCGCCCGTTCAGCCTGCGCCGCGCTAACCCCGTGAATTCACTGCGTGCCATCGCGGCGCTGCCGGGGATCCGTCCGATGTTGTGGGTCTATTTCCTCTATTCTGTCTCAATCTATGTCTATCCGGCCATTTGGGCCTATTTCACCGCCGAGCGTTTTGGATGGTCACCCCAGATGATTGGTGTGTCGCTGGGTCTTTACGGAATTGGAATGGCCGCGGTTCAGGGCGGATTGATACGCCCCGCCACACGTTATCTCGGCGAACGCGTAACAATCCTTCTCGGGATGGTGTTCGAGATTGTCAGCTTTTTGCTTCTGGCTTTTCTGACCAATGGAATAATCGCGCTGATGCTGATCCCGATCACGGCTATCGGCGCAGTCGCAACCCCGGCAATCCAGGCTCTGGCCTCGCGCGCAACACCAGATTCGCAACAAGGAGAGCTTCAGGGCGTGCTAACTTCACTGCACGCGCTTTCCATGGTGATTTCCCCTCTGGTCATGAGCAGCGTATTTGCCTGGTTCGCAAAGCCCGGCACCGCCATCTATTTTCCCGGCGCGCCGTTTCTTCTGGCCATGTGCCTTATGATTGTCGGCCTTATCCTCTTTTACAGATCTCGCCCCATTTCTGCATAACAACGACATGACGATGACGGTTTCGGCCTTGCAGGGCATTCCGAACCGCGCCACCGTGATTCAAACCGAATACGAGGACAACATGCAATCCATCAAGGCGGCCGTATGTCGGGCATTCGACAAACCCCTGGTCATAGAAGACGTGCTGATCGCCCCGCCCGCCGCCGGCGAAGTCGAGGTCACCCTGGATGCAGTTGCGATCTGCCATTCCGACATTTCTTTCGCCAGCGGCGCCTGGGGTGGATTCCTGCCCGCTGTATATGGCCATGAGGCCGCGGGTGTGATCACCGCAACGGGCGGCATGACCGAAGGGTTCGAGGTTGGCGATTCCATCGTGGTGACGCTGATCCGTGCATGCGGTTCCTGCCCCTCCTGCGCGGGTGGCAAGCCAACCTTATGTGAAACACCCCACGACACTGTAAAAGGTCCGTTGCGCACCGCTGACGGGGGGCCGCTGGAGCAGGCAATGGCGTGCGGGGCTTTTGCCGAAAAAGTCGTGGTCAGCCACCGGCAGATCGTGAAAATCCCCGAGGACATGCCAAAGGATGTGGCCAGTCTGCTGTCTTGCGGGGTGATCACCGGTGTGGGCGCTGCCGTGAATGCAGCCGGTCTGCGCGCGGGTCAGGATGTCGTCGTGATCGGGGCCGGAGGCGTTGGCCTGAACGCCATACAAGGCGCACGGATTGCGGGTGCCCGTCGCATCGTTGCGGTCGACATGACCGAGGACAAACTGGCCATTGCAAAGGAATTTGGTGCAACCCACGGCGTTCTGGCCACTTTGGACGCACCATGGAAGGCAGCTTACCGCGCACTTGGCGGTCGAGGGGCCGATGCCGTGCTGATCACAGTCGGTGCGATCCCGGCCTATGACCAGGCCGTTCGCTATCTTGGCCGAGGCGGTAAGGCCATCATGATCGGGATGCCCCATTCCGGCGACATGGCAAGCTATGAACCTGTTGTCCTGGCCGCACTTGGTCAGGGGCTGATCGGGTCAAAGATGGGGGATGTGGTGATCCAACGTGATATTCCCTGGATGATCGACCTGTATGAACAGGGGCGGCTGAGGCTGGATGAACTGATCTCGGGCCGCTGGTCCTTGTCGCAAATCAACGAGGCGATTGCGGATACCAAAACCGGATCGGCCAAACGAAACGTCATCATGTTTGACAGGGCCTAAGCAGCCCCGGCTGGAGTATATCCTATGAAACTGCAGGATCTCGATATCATTGTCACGGCCCCCCCTGCTCCGGGTTGGGGTGGCCGGTACTGGATACTGGTAAAGGTTACTACCGACACAGGCGTCACCGGTTGGGGCGAATGCTATGCCTCATCCATTGGACCTGAAGCTATGTGTCACGTAATCCGGGATGTCTTTGAACGGCATATGCTCGGCGAGAACCCCGAGAATATCGAGCTTATGTTCCGCCGCGTCTATTCCAGCGGCTTTACCCAGCGCCCCGACCTGACCGTAATGGGTGCGTTTTCAGGGTTGGAAATCGCGTGTTGGGACATTCTGGGTAAAGATCGCGACCGTCCGGTTTATGCGCTTTTGGGTGGGCTGGTTAATCAACGCATCCGGGCCTACACCTACCTTTACCCCCTGCCCCAGCATGACCTGGCCGACTTTTGGACTTCGCCCGACCAGGCCGCGGAATGTGCAGCTGAAATGGTGAGCCGCGGCTTCACGGCAGTAAAATTTGATCCCGCTGGTCCCTACACGATCCGTGGCGGGCATATGCCTGCTATGTCCGACATCTCGATGTCAGTTGCCTTTTGCAAAGCGATCCGTGAAGCGGTCGGCGACAGGGCCGACCTGTTGTTTGGCACCCACGGTCAGTTCAACACCGCAGGCGCAATCCGGCTGGGTCAGGCGCTGGAACCCTATTCACCGCTTTGGTTCGAAGAACCTACCCCACCTGACATGATCGAAGACATGGCCCGCGTCGCTCGCAACGTGCGAATACCCGTGGCAACCGGGGAACGCATGACCACCAAAGCCGAATTCGGTGCAGTTTTGCGCGCAGGTGCTGCAGAAATCCTGCAACCCGCCCTTGGGCGTGCAGGTGGGATATGGGAGATGAAGAAAGTCGCAGCCATGGCCGAGATATTCAACGCCCAGATGGCTCCGCATCTCTATGCTGGTCCAGTTGAATGGGCCGCCAACATCCATCTGGCAGCCTCAATCCCAAATCTGCTGTTGCTGGAAACCATTGATACGCCGTATCACGACGCTTTGATCAAAGGTTCACTGCGCGTTGAAAATGGCTTTGTCGTGGCACCGAATGCGCCAGGGTTGGGGATCGAAGTGGACGAAGATATGGCCCGCTCACACCCCTATACCGGCGATGGGTTGCACCTTCAGATGCAGGAAGAACCTTGCGACTATGCCAACGGCAACGCCTTTCAGGGCGGTGCCCCTGCTGCAAAGGGGTGACAAGTACTGAAATTCTGAGTCATATTGCGCCAAAGCCAAGTTTGGAACCTATACGCGCGTGACAGTTCAAGACCACGAAACACTGAATACGGACGAAACTCCGCCCGGCATGCAGGAAAGTGCAGCACGTGCCGCCGCGTACCTGAAGACGCTGGCGCATGAAGGCCGCCTGATGATTTTGTGCCATCTGGGTGATGGCGAGAAATCGGTTGGTGAGCTGGAAAAACTGCTGCAAATCCGGCAAGCCGCAGTCAGTCAGATGTTGGCGCGCCTACGAGAAGAACAGCTGGTGTCGACACGGCGCGATGGCAAAACCATCTACTATTCCCTGCAAGACGGAAATACAGCGAAAGTCATCCAGCTGCTATACGACCTGTTCTGCAAACCTGAAGCCAACCCCTAGTTCGAAACATAGCCGGCGATCACCTGCATCAGCTTGAAAGCGGTTGCGGCATCGTTTTCGACCACGGCCAGGAATTCTTCCTCACCGATACGCAGACAAGACAGGTCGGTTTCCGCAATCATGCTCAGGGCGCGGGGTTCCTTTCGGATCAACCCCAACTCTCCGACCAATGCGCCGGAGCCAACCGTTGCGATCAGTTGATCGGGACCTTCTGATTGCGGCAAATACAGGCCTGCCTCGCCTTCCAAAACGACATAGGCCCCATCGGTGGGCTGGTCGTCTTTCAGGAACACCACCTCTCCCGGTTGGGCCTGGAACCAGCGCGCACCAAATGCCAGAAGGCGCAGCTGTCTGCGGTCAAGACCGGAAAACAGCGGCGTCTGTTCCAGCGCACGAAGCTTGCGCGCCAAATCGGCTGATGCTGCGCTATCTTCTTCCACGTCGGCGGGTCCTTCGTCTGAAACCACACGACCTTGCCTTATTTCTATGAACATGTCGAATACGTCAGGGTTTTCGTACTGATCGTTCAGATAAATCACCGTCGCATTTGGCAATAGGGCGCGCAGGTTCTTATAGACCGCAATCTGAGTTTCCATGTCATAGCTTGCCAAGGCATTATCAAGGATCAGAATGTCGGGTTTCTTGATCGTAGCCCGCGTAAAGGCCAAAGGTTCGGCGAAAACCGCAGGCAGGTTCTGCCCGCCCAGCGAGACCGGTACATCGTAAATCAGCTCGACCACCAAAGGTCGGGCTCCGTTTTCAGAAAGGACATCAACGATCAGCTTACGGACCTCATCTGATCGCGCGCCGCCGATCTGGCTGACCTTACCGAACAAAGCGTTCTCCATCACGGTCAGACCGGGGGCAAACTCGGTTTCCTTCAGCGGTACGAAGACATCATTCAGATGTTGCAGCAGTTTTTCGGAGTGGCTTTGCCGCAATTCAAGTATGCGGTTTTTCAATTCATCCGTAAACGCGGGACCAATCTGTTCAGCCGAGATGACAAACGGAACCGCCAAAAGGTTGGCCAGTTGCCCATCATCCAGACCGCTGACACCTTCGTTTCGGGTGCGCTCTACCAGTTCGACTGCAGCTTCGTAGACTTCGGCCTGCAGGCCAAGCTTGCGGAACAACGGGTGGTCCGTGCCGTCCAACCCAAAGATCTGGCGCAACATATCAATGACATCGCGCGTCAGGCTGACCAGGGTTTCGTCCAAGCCCAGCTCGCGCAGCTGGCCCAGAAACACGCCCTGACGGGTCAGTATTTCCTGAGTGACCGGAACGCAGGGTGTCGCGAAAAGCAGGTTTTCCGCGACCGGCAAGGCCGCATTATATGCATTGCGGTCAAAGATCAGAGCCTGCTGTTGCAGCCCAGCCTTGACCACCGCCTCCTGAACTTTGGGCCGTAGTTCAACCAGTTTTCTGACCAACTCGGGGTGCTCGTTGGCTTCGAATGTCTGTTCAGCACCGCGCTGAAACAGGGCAGCGCCCGAACCTAGACCGTCGATCAGTTGTAACCACCAGTCGCGCAGGTCTTCCACGGTGTTCAAACCAGCCAGCGACGGGTCCAGCCAATCAACTCTAAACGGGTCGGTACTGTTGCCCGCTCGTCTTGTTTCAGCAAAGCCGGGGTCGTCTGATTCTGTCGACAGAGGACGAAGACGCATCGGCATCATCACATTGTCGCCCAAAGTTCCCTGAAACATAACCGGTCGCGATGAGGCAAAACCGATCCGCGCAGCAATGACTCCCTGATGCAGCTTTGACAAATCTTCCTGCCCGACCGTTACCCTGCCGGAACTGGGCAGGATCTCTCGGGTCAGCAATTCCGAAACCGCGCGCCGGTCTTCTTCGCTGGGCGCAGCGATTCCGATGGTTTTACCGCCTGGGAATGTCAGATCGAGGTCGTCCAGAACCAGATTCCCGTCCATGTCACGAACAGACGCATGTTTCAGAACAATATCCCCGTCCAGCCTGGGATGTTTGTCGGGCTCGCCCTCGAACAGGCTTTCGTCCTGCATTCCAGAGGGCGCAAAGCGTTCGATCACAACATCCCAGCGCAAGGACATATCTTGTGTCTGATTGTAATAGGTCAGCAACTCTTTCCAAGGCGAACTGAGATCCTTGTAAGCCGCCAAAGCCGCAACCAACGCACCCAACGAGACCGAGCCCTGCAAGACCAGAATGCCGCCAACCAGATAGAAAAGGAATGGGGTAAGCTGCGAAATGAAGTTGTTGATGAACTTCATAAAGAACTTTTTCTGGTAGATATCGAAGCGGATTTCAAACAACCGGCCCAGCTGATCCGAGATCATTGCCCGGCGATACCGCCAGCCACCATTTGCCCGCAGCGTTGACGCACCTGCTGCGTTTTCACCGATCTGTGCAGCCAGCACGCGCACTTCCTGGATGCGGCTTTTGTTCAACAGATTGATCTGGCGCTGCAGCTTTGGGATCAACCATGCCTGTAACGGGATCAGGGAAACGGCAGCAAGCCCGAACCAAAAGCTCTGTAGGAACAGGAAGGACAGGATCGTGATCATCTGTCCCGCCTGCAATACCGGCTGGCTGATCGCATCGCCCATCAGCCCACCCATCGGCTCGCTTTCAGCGGTGATCATCGACACCATTTCGCCTTGGCTGACCCGTTCGAAATAGGGTTGCGGAAATCTCAAGGCGCGGCTGATCATCTGATAACGGAATCGGCGCAGCATCCGTTCGCTCAGGACGCCTTTCATGGTGTTGATACGCATTTTCATCAAACCATGCGCCAGAACGGCGAGCAGAAACCCAATGCATAATATGATCAGAAAATTCGTTTGCGACAGGCTGTAGCCCAGCACATCAACAACAGGGGTCGCAGCCCCGATCGCGTCATTGATGATGCGCTTGGGCAGTTCCAGCGTCAGGTAAAGCAGCGGAAACAAAGACGTGGTTACGGCCAGCAAAATCAGCTGGTCGCGCTTTGAATATTTCCAGATAAAACGGAAAATCGTGCGTTCTATGGAACCTGCCCCTGCTGCGGATCACTGACCCGGTCTTTACGAAATTCTCGTAAATTCCACAGTCTGAATTTACCGCAATCAAGCCTGCAGACGCAAATAGTTTCCGAATTGAACAGATATTTGCCGAATGTGAACAAGTTCATTTGCGCAACCTCACATTAGCCCCTACTGTTCGCTTTAGGACGATATCGGGAGGAGTCTTTTGCCTGCCACATTAGGCACTGTGTTATTGATGCTCTGCTTATTGCAGATCAAACATATGTTTGCAGATTTTTACCTCCAGACGCCCAAGATGCTGTCAGGCCGGGGTGAGTATTTTCACTGGGGACGCGCGCAACATGCTGCTGTGCATGTTGTTGGTTCGGTATTGGTTTTTTTGGTTTTCGGCGCTCCGCTGCCGTTTATCCTGATCATTGCCGCGCTAGAGTGGATAGTTCATTTCAACATCGATTTTGCCAAAGCCAGCTATTCCGACAAAAAACAGCTTATGCCGACTCAGGCAGCCTTTTGGCGGGCAGCCGGGCTGGATCAGTGCATGCATAATCTGACCTATGTGGCAATGGTCTGGGCCTGGGCGACATTCGCGGCCTGAACCAGAAATACCACAGCAATTCAGAGCTGAGAGGCCGATGGATAGAGCGATAGCCACCGTTGGTCCAAGGCATCAATCTTCTGCGGGTCGAACTCGGTCTCAACCTCCCAGTACCGTCCAGACTCCACGAAATATCCAAGATCCGACTCCGACCGTATGATCTCAGCCATCCCCGATGTAGAAGGCATCTCGACCGAAGACAAATCTTCGCTGTCGACCGAGGGGTAAACCAGTCGGCTTGGCCCTTCGGACAATCGCACTGTGCGACAGCCCTGCGCCGCAGCAAACAATCCTAGTCGCGCCGACTTCGCCTCGAGCAGTCGCAAGGTCACATCGGGTCGCAACGGATCTGCGGCTCCGTTGCCGTAGAAATGTGTCCGACCCTGTCCGGAATATATCATATCGCAACCGCAATAAGCCAGAACCGAGGGCTGTAATGCAGACAAAGCCCAGTATCCGGCGGTAAAGGCCATCGTTCCCCCGGCATAGACAAATCCACCGAAACCGTTCTGTATCGGAACGTATTCATTTGCAGTGACTATACGCTGAATGTCACTGACAGATGTGGGCATGTTCTTGGTCGGGAAATCCTCGGGGTGGATCAGAAAATCCCAGTCTGCGCGGACCCGCCAGGCATTGTTGATAGCGACGATATGCGTGAACGGCGTACGCGCCCAGTCCCGCGCACGCAGCGCGGTGGGGGCGCTGCCGAGGATCAGAACCTTGTTCTTCGATTTGGTCATTATGCGTCCGGGCTCAACTCGATCCCGTGAATGCTAGTGCATCAGGACGCGTCGGCTAGCCCAAAACGGAAAAACTGCTTTCTTTGTTGATCGGGCGCTTGCGGGAATAGAAACCGACATCGATTGTGCGTCCAATATAGGGCAGTTCAAATTGTAGCGGCGCACTGTCATGATCCGCCCCGTCTTCGCAATACCCGATCAGCGCCGTCATCATCTTGCCTGCAACGGGCGCGTTCTTGTACTGATTTCCACTGGATCCGCAGGCCATATAAAAACCGGGAAGGCTGGATTTATCATAGATTGGAATCCAATCCGTCGACGCATCATACAGGTCCACCACACCGCGGGTCTTGGAAGGAATGCCAAGGCTAGGCACTCTTTGGGCATAGCGCATCGCTTGTGTCGTCCACTGGTCGGTAAAGTCGCGATTATAGGTTACGTCATCTTCGCACCATTGATGTGGGTCGCATTCGGGGTCTTCCGAGCCCACCAGGATGTGGTTGCCATGCTCAGGCCGGCAATAGCAGGCGATATCGCTGTCCGACACGATTGTGCCGTCATTTTCAAAGTCAAACCCCTCGGGCGCAGGGACGTGAACGACCTCTTGGCGCAAGGGGCGGGTCTGAATGGTCATGTCATCCAGAACATCAGCCATCCCGTTGATGATGGCCGAACCCGGCCCGGCTACGTTAACCACAACTTTCGCATGAATGTCTTCTCCCGATGCCAACCTGACACCAGAAACTCGCCCGCCATCAGTCAAAATCTCGACCACTTCGGCCCCGGTTCGCACCTCGGCCCCGTGCTGTTTGGCGGCATCCATCAGGTTCTGTGCAGACAGGGCCGGATCGGTGACATACCCGGCCTGAGGCCAGTAAACGCCGCCTTGCATCTTGCGTCCGTTGGGCTGCCCAAACTCGGGATCATCCATGCGACGAGCGGGGGCAAAACTGTCCTGCGAATAGACCGGCAGCCGGTCGGTGACCTGTTCCGGGGACCATACCTCGAATGGGCAATTCAGCGCGGAACTGTTCTTCATGTGTTTTTCCAGCAGCCCGTTCGCCTCGGTCTTCATGACCAGACAGCCGGTTTCGCGGAATTGGGCCAGATCGGCGCCTTGCGGCAGGCCAAGATACTCGGCCCAGTCGCGCCAATAATGATAGCCTTCCCAGGCGAATGCCGTGCCGTCAAAGGTGGAATAATGCATCCGGATGATCGCGCAGGACCCGGCGGTTGAGCCATGGCCAACCTGAGCGTTCCGGTCCAGAGATACGGTTTTCCACCCGGCCTTGGCCATTTCGAACGCGATGGCCGCCCCGATCACGCCTGTTCCGATGATGATTGCATCTGGTTGACTCATGATGGCTCTCCTTTCCAGTGATGGCGCGAATAGGCGCTGAATTCTTCCACTTCCTCTGGCCTCGGCTCGACCCCGGTGAAGACATATAGATAATGCGGCACCATTGATATCCGCGTGGACATCGGTTCATTCAGCTGCGCCAGATCGTATCCTATCTGCATGTAATACAGCACGCGCGCACGGGTTTCCGCCTCGACCTCGGAATAGCCAAAGCGGGCAAACATGGCGTGCAGCGCTAGCAACCGTCGCGCGTCAGACTGGTCAAGCGCGCGCCGCACCTTGCCCGATTTGCGCGCCCAGTCGCGCACCGCGAAATCCAGCGCGGTGTCAAACAGGTCGGTATTGACGACACAGCGATGCACATTGCACACCGCACCGGTTATCGTCTTTGCCGGAGCTTCAGCCTGCGCGACCAATGCCGCGGTATTGGTGGCCTGCCACCGTGCCAGAAGAGCATCCAGCAGTTCCTGGCGCGATTTGAAGTACCAATAGAAGGACGACCGAGACACGGCCATCCGTTCCGCCAGATTCATCACCTTGATCTGATCGACCCCGTCCGAGATTAGCACATCCAACGCCACGTTCAGCCAGTCGTCGCGCGTGACCTTGATATTGCCGATCAGCGGTTCAGCTTCCGGGTCGTCCCGGTGCAGGATGGGTTTCGTATTCATTTAACTCTCCGGCGGCGCGCCGCCCTCTTCGGTACGTTTGGCAATAAAGTCTTTCAGCGCGCCAATCTGGTCGCTGTTTTGCTCAGGTGGCTGAAAATTGGCCAAGATTTCCTTCCATACACCGGTCGCACGACTGTTTGCGTCCAACGATCCACGCTCGGCCCAGGTGCCGAAATTGGCATAATCATGGACATGTGGCTCGTAGAATTCTGTATTGTAGCGTTCCATCGTCTGGCTGGATGCAAAGAAATGTCCGCTGGGCTCAACCTCGCTTAGCGCAGTGTCGAACCCAATTTCAGCCTCGCCAGCCTGCACCCCGGCGCACAGCTCGGCCACCATGTTCAACACTTCGGCGTCGCAGACCAGTTTTTCAAAGGACACGGTCAATCCGCCCTCTAGCCATCCCGCCGAGTGAATGATCACCGTCGCCCCAGCCATCAGGCACCCCCATAGGCCAAACTGGTTTTCATTTGCCGCCTGCACATCATTGATGTTCGAAGCCGAGCCCGCAGCCGAGCGCCACGGCAGGCCCAGATGCCGCGCCAACTGCCCGGCCGCCAGTGAGGCCTGAAAATGCGAGGGCGTTCCAAAGGCCGGAGCACCGGATTTCATATCCACATTGCTGGTGAAAGTGCCATAGCACACAGGCGCACCGGGACGCGCCAATTGCGTCAGAGTCAGTGCGGCCAACGCCTCGGCATGGGACAGGGTGATGGCCCCCGCCACCGTGATCGGTGCCATCGCCCCCATCAGCGTAAAGGGCGTGATGATTGACATCTGCCCGTGGCGCGCAAAGTCGATCAGCCCCTGCGCCATCGGTATGTCCAGCGTGCGCGGGCTGTTCGTGTTGATGATCGTATAGCTGTACGGGTGGGTCCTAAATTCGTCATCCGACAGGCCTCGCGCGGTCGTCAGCATCTCAAAGCAATCCATCACCTGCGGTGTCCCGCGCGAGAAGAAGAATGGGAACTTGTCTGTCAGCTCCATCTGCGCCTGCGTGGTGAAATAGTGCCGCAGAGGGGTCGGCACATCCTGCGGTTCAACCTGAGGCGAGATCATTTGAAAGACGTCGAAATGATGGGTGAGTTTCAGGAACTCCAGATAATCCTGCCCCGTCGCCGGGCGACGCCCGCGCTCCAGATCGGTGGCATTGGGGGCCCCTGCCCCCGGTTGAAACACAAGGCTACCCAGTTCCAGCGTGAAATCCCGGTGCGACGCACCGGCTCGGCAGGTGATGGATTTCGGGGCCGAGGCAACGGCGGCCTCGACCATGTCGCGACCAATAAAAACCATTTCGCTATCGACATCCACGCGCGCGCCAGCTTTGGCAAAGATATTCCGCGCCTCGGGCAGCAGAACTTTCACACCCAGCTCTTGCAAGATGCGCAGCGCGGTTTCGTGCATGTCGGCGATCTGGTCTGCGGGAAAGACCTCCATCAGTGGAAAAGGATTTTTCAGCTGGCGATAGTTGATATCCCGACCGGGCGGCGGCGCGGCATCCACGCCGCGCCGTCTGCGCCTGCGTCCCTGATCACTGGCCGACACGCTCAACCCCGCATCGCTTTGCCCTGTGGATCATAGGGCGACGGCGCGATGACCCGCGCAGGTCGTTCGACCCCAACCACATGGACAGACAGTTCAGTGCCTGGTGCGGCCTTGTCACGATTGACCAGCGCCATCGCCAGGGACTTGCCGGTGTAGTGGCCATAGCCGCCCGAGGTGACAAAACCCACGTGCTCTGCCCCTGACCAGACAGGTTCGTATCCGCTGGCATCTGCGTCCAGAGCATCAACCTCAAGCGTCACCTGAACCTGCGCAGGACCATTGCCATCGCGTTCGGCCAAGGCGGCCTCTTTACCGACGAAATCCTTGTCCCAGTCGATCCAGCGATCCATGCCGGTCATGCCCGGCGTGTAAAGCTGAGTGAATTCAGCCGACCAGATGCCAAAGCTTTTCTCAAGCCGCGTGGACAGCATCGCGTTGAACCCACATTCACGAATGCCCTCATCAGCCCCGGCCTCAAGCAACATCCGGCGCAGCTTGATGTGATCACCATAGCGGCAGTTGATCTCATAGCCTTTTTCACCTGTGACTGACATGCGCGCAACGCGAGCCCTGACAAGACCGATATCAAAATCACCACAGCCCATGAATCTCAGGCCGGAGATGTCTTGCTCGGCCAGTTTTTCGATTACCTCCTGCGATTTCGGCCCGACCAGACCGAACCCGCAATACTCCTCGCCCAGATCGCGAACCTCGACTCCGTCGATCATATGATCGTCGAACCAGCGCATATGCCAGGCGCGCAGGTAATAGCTGCCCATGATCCACCAGGTGCCATCGCCCCAGTTCAGAACGGTCAAATCCCCTTTGAGCCGCCCATTCTCACCCAGCATTGGTGCCAACTTGGCCCGTCCCGGCGCGGGAAGTTTCGAGGCCATCACGCGATCCAGCCACAGCTCGGCATTTGGCCCGGTGACCTCGAACCGGGAAAAGCCAGAGATGTCCATCAGGCCGACGCCCTCGCGGATCAACTTGCATTCCTTGGCCACGATATCATGCGCGTTGGATCGCTTGAGGGTCGGCGTTTCCTCGAACCCTTTCGGCGCGAAGTACAGCGGCACCTCAAGGTCCCAGCTGACACCCCATTTGCATCCCGCTTCAGTCATCGCGTCATGAGCTGGCGCCATCTTCAGCGGACGACCGGCAGGCAGCTGTTCGTTCGGATATGTCATCACGAAACGGCGGGAATAGAATTGCCCGGTGGTTTCACGGATATAGCGTTTGTTCTGAGCAAAATCGCCATAGCGGGCAATGTCCATCGGCCATGCATCGGCCTCGGGCTCGCCATGGATCATCCACTCTGCCAGCGTTTTGCCAACGCCGCCGCCTTGCAGGAACCCGGCCATGACAGCGCAGGCGGTCCAATACCCGCGCTTACCTGGAACCGGCCCGACCAGCGGGTTACCATCAGGCGAGAATGTAAACGCCCCGTTGACCCAGGTTTTGATGCCGACATTCTGGATCGACGGATAGCGTTCAAAGCCCAGCGTCAGTTCATTCTCAATCCGGTCAAGCTGCTCCTGAAACAGTTCCTCGCCATAATTCCACGGCGCACCGTCCATTGCCCAATGTTCATGGTCGACCTCATAGATACCAACCAGAACGCCCTTTTGGTCTTGCCGCATATAGGTGAACCCCTCGAGGTCCACGGTCATTGGCATCTCAAAATCCGCCGCCGCCACTTCGGGCACTGTATCCGTGATCAGATAGTGATGTTTCAGCGGCGACACTGGCAGCTCAACCCCCGCCATGCGCCCGACCTGCTTGGCCCAAAGCCCCGCGGCATTGACCACGTGCTCGCAAGTTATTGTGCCCCTGTCCGTCACGACCTGCCAGCCATCATCGGTCTGGATCAATTCCTCGACCTTGGTCTCCTCGTAATACTCGGCACCGCGTTTCTTGGCAGCAGTTGCATAGGCCTGAACCGTACCGGTCGTGTCGATATAGCCTTCTCGATCGGCCCACATCGCGCCCAGAACGCCGTCAGTCGACATAATGGGACAGCGCTTTTGCGCCTCTTGTGGAGTCAGCAATTCGCAGTCTTCGATACCGATAGACTGGAAGATACGATAGTTGGCCTGCAGCCACTCCCACCGCTCGGGCGTTCCAGCCAAAGTCAGACCACCGGTCATGTGCAGGCCGATATTCTGCCCGGATTCCTTCTCGATCTCGCTGAGAAGGTCGATTGTATAGGCCTGCAGCGACGCCATGTTCGGATCCGCGTTCAGCGCGTGAATACCGCCCGCCGCGTGCCAGGACGATCCCGACGCCAATCGCCGCCGTTCCAGCATGACCACATCTGACCAGCCGAATTTGGCCAAGTGATACAGAACCGAGGCGCCCACAACGCCGCCACCGATGACCACAACGCGATACTGAGATTTCATTATGCTCTCCCCTGCATGACTCGAGGGAGACGCTAGTGATACTGTTCACACCTGTCTAGACATTTCTGTACAGTGCAAGTGAGCAAGTTCAGACAGCTCAATTTCAACGCATTAAAGCTGTGCGCTTGGACGCGATGCGATCTTGTCGAACCAAGACAGCGTCGCGGTATTTTCCTGTGGAATCCGCATCTTGATCACGCGGGCAAAGTCAACGAACACAAAGGTCGAGATATCGGCCAGCGTGAACTCAGCCCCCGCAACAAACGCGCTATCCTTCAGCCGCGTTTCAAGCAAATCGAAAAACCGGCCCACCCGAGCCGTGCCGCGCTGAGCCAGCTCGGGAATCTGGGCATAGTTCGCAGGGCCTGGAATCGCCCGATCCTTGAACGCTGGATGGGTGTTGCGCAGAGCCTCGGCAATAGGCACTCCACCCTGCTGCTCGACAATGCTGTTCCACATCAGGACCAGCCCCTTTTCATCTGGCGTACGTCCCATCAAAGGTGGTTCGGGAAAGCGCGCCTCAAGATAGGCGGCAATGCCCAGGTTTTCGGTCAGCGTTGCACCCTCATCCGTCACCAGAACAGGGATCGTCGCATTGGGGTTTACCGCAAGGAAAGCGCCATCCAACTGTTCCGCCTTTGCTATCGAGATATTGCGCGTTTCAATCTCCAGCCCTTTTTCTGCGATGAACATGCGCGCGCGGCGCGGGTTTGGAGCGGTCGTGCAATCATAGAAAAGCATTTGGTATCCTTCTCGCGCTTAGCGGCGGTAGATAAAGCAACGTCCGTCCACCGCATGTTCAGGCAGCGGGATTTCGGTCAGGTTTTCGAAATACATCCGGTCGCTGGACACCATCAGCCCACCTTCTGCCAACAACGGTTCTATCAGGGGGGAAACCAACCGCGCGAAAGCATCGTTCTTGTCCCTGTTATGGCCGCCAAGATCCGCATGGATCAAACTGGCCGTCGCCCCAAACCGTTCCAGCGCCGCAGGCAGAGTCTCACGCACATCCCCCAGAATCACCAGATCCTCGGGCGGGGTAGAGTCCGGATGGGAGGCCACGGCGCGCTCGAACACATAGACCGGACGGTTTTGAATGTACTGAACCATGTGATGATAAGTACGACCATTCCCTAATCCCAGCTCGAACACCGGACCGGACATGGTGCTTGTCTGTGCAATGGCATGGTCCAGGCAGGCACGCTGCGACACCATACGGTCGATGAACAGGTCAAGACGGCTTTGGGGATCGGGCACTGGGAAATCTCTCCTTGATATTTGACGACACATAACCTGTGACCGACATCGCATGTGATGACAAATCCTCAAGGCATTGTGTAGGCAAATCGGCCTCAGTTTCACGTTTTCGCGACATTTCACCCTAAGAACGGGTTTGACTATACAGGCACAACCGCGCGAAACTGCGACAAAAAACACAGGGAGTTGATCAAGCCTATGCCGAGCTACGGCCTAACGGGTGGAATACCCGCATGACTGCGTTGTTGTCTGTCCGGGACCTCAGCATCGGATTTGGTGCCGGAGAGTCTGTGGTTCAAGGCGTCAACTTCGACGTCGAAGCGGGACAGACACTTGCGCTTGTGGGTGAATCAGGGTCGGGGAAAACGATCTCATGCCGGGCTGCTTTACGCATTCTTCCCCGAGCAGCCCAAATTCGAAGCGGTACGATTACTCTGAATGATTCTAAAGGCATGGAGGAACTGACCCAGATCAGCGAACGTCAGATGCGCGGCATTCGTGGCAATCGGATCTCGATGATCTTTCAAGAGCCGATGCGCTCGCTCTCTCCCCTGCACAAAATTGGCAATCAGGTCAGCGAAGTTCTTTGGCTGCATCGCAATGCCTCCGAGGCACAGGCCCGCAAAACGGTTCTGGAACAGTTCGAACGCGTGGGTTTTCCAGACCCTCAGCGCGCCTATGATTCTTACCCGTTCGAGCTGTCCGGCGGGATGCGCCAACGCGCCATGATCGCTATGGCCATGGTTTCCAAACCGGAATTACTGATCGCGGACGAGCCGACGACAGCATTGGACGTTACGACACAGGCCCAGGTGCTGGGGCTGATCAAAGAGCTTCAGCGTGAAACGGGAATGGCACTGATCCTTGTGACCCATGATTTGGGGGTCGTCGCCAATATGGCCGAACAGGTCGTGGTCATGCACAAAGGCCGCGTGATGGAGGCTGGAGCTGCGGCACCGATCCTGACCAGCCCTGCTCACCCCTATACCCAACAGTTGTTCAACGCCGCGCCCGAGATTCCGGATCAGGACGCGGTTGGCATCCCGATGCCCGACGAAGATCTGATCCTTCAGATGAAGGCCGTGTCGAAAACCTATACGATGCGATCCAGCAAGGGCTGGCAGGGCGAACGCCTGATCTATGCCTGCCGCGGAGTCGATCTGAACCTCGCGCGGGGCAAGACGCTGGCGATCGTCGGCGAAAGCGGCTCGGGCAAAACTACGGCCGCCCGCATCGCACTAGGGGCTGAGCCGCCTGATCCGGGCGGAGAGGTTCTGTTTCGATCCTCCCCCGATGAAGAAGCAATCACCGTTCACAAGATGACGCGGACCCAGCGCACCGCGTTTCAGCGCAAGGCGCAGATGGTGTTTCAGGATCCCTACAGCTCGCTCAGTCCTCGCATGCGCATTCAGGATGCGATGACCGAACCGTTGGAGATTCATCGTATCGGATCGACCGCCGAGCAGCGCGAAAAAGCGGCCGAGATGCTGACACGTGTTGGCCTGAACGCCGATATGCTGAAACGCTATCCCCATGCTTTTTCCGGCGGCCAAAGACAGCGCCTGTCGATTGCCCGCGCAATGATGCTCGACCCTCAGCTTATTGTCTGTGACGAACCCACTTCGGCTCTGGACGTATCGGTTCAGGAACAAATCCTGACGTTGCTGGAACATTTGCAGGACAGCCTGAATTTGTCGTATTTCTTCATCTCGCACGACCTTGCGGTTGTTGCACGCATTGCCGACGAAGTTGCTGTGATGCGTCGTGGGCTTGTCGTGGAACAGGCCCCGCCCGAGACACTGTTTTACAACCCTCGTCACCCTTACACCAAGGCACTGATTGCTGCGCAACCAGAGCCCGACATCAACCGCCCCATCGACCTGAATTTGGTTGCTTTGGGTGCTGGTTCACCTGACAGTTGGGATGACGCCTTCCGATTTACCGACTCCGTGGTACCTTCATTGGTAGAGATGGAGCCCGGCCATAAGGTACGATGCCATGTTTAAGACCACTCGCCCGCTGTTACTGGCCGTTGCGCTGGCCGCAACATGGGCCCTGCCCGCCACGGCAGACATGCCCGAGCTGCAAGAAAGTACTTTCTGGGAAACCGAAGTGAATGCGGGGAACCTTCCCCCCATACAGGACCGAATTCCCGCCGAACCCCTGATTGTGGATCTTGCTGCAAAAGGCAGGGAATTCGGCAAACAGGGCGGCACTTTGCGCACAATGATTACTCGGTCCAAAGACATCCGGCAGATGGTCGTTTACGGATACGCCCGCCTTGTTGGGTTCGACCAGACCTATCAGGTCGTTCCAGACCTGCTTGAATCCTTCCAGAACGACGACAACCGCAAATACACCCTCAACCTGCGTGAAGGTCACAAATGGTCGAATGGCTCTCCGTTCACTTCCGAGGACTTCCGATACTGGTGGGAGGATGTGGCAAATAACGAACTGCTCAGCCCGTCGGGACCACCGGATTTTCTGATCGTCGAAGGCAAGACTCCGACCGTGACCTTCCCCGATGAAACGACCGTTGTGTTTGAATGGGAAGATCCCAACCCCGGCTTCCTGCAGGCTCTGGCACAAGCGCGCCCGCCTTTCATCTACCGCCCTTCCGAGTTCCTGAAACAGTACCACGAGAAATACGCTGACGCAGAAAAGCTTGCCTTTCAGGTTGAAGATGCCCGCGTCAAAAGCTGGGCAGCTTTACACAACAAACTCGACAACCTTTACAAGTTTGACAACCACGAGTTGCCAACTTTGCAGCCCTGGTTGAATGCAAGTTCGGGCAAAAAGATCCGTCACAACTTTGTTCGCAATCCCTATTTTCATCGCATCGACAGCCATGGGGTGCAGCTTCCCTATATCGACGTGGTCGAGATGGAGATCGTGGCCGGGGGTCTGGTTGCTGCAAAAACCAATGCTGGCGAATCCGATCTACAGGGGCGCGGACTGGCGTTCCGCGACGCTTCGATCTTGAAAAAGGGCGAGGCTGGTGGAGACTACAAAACCTTGCTGTGGAAAACCGGGGTTGCCTCACAGATCGCGATTTACCCCAATCTGAACTACGAAGACGAAGCATGGCGTGCCGTTTTGCGTGACGCGCGTGTTCGCCGCGCGCTGTCTCTGGCAATCGACCGCAAAACGATAAATCAGGCGCTGTATTTCAAACTGGCCCATCCCGCCGCGATGTCGGTCTTGCCCGCTTCGCCCTTCTTCAACGAAGAAAACGCAAAGGCATGGGCACAGTACGACATCGAATTGGCGAATGCGCTGCTTGACGAGGCCGGCCTGACCGAGCGCGACAAAGACGGCACGCGACTGTTGCCCGATGGCCGCCCGATGGAGCTGGTCATCGAAACCGCAGGTGAGCGGCAAGAGGTCGAAAACGCGTTGCAAATCGTCACGGACACATGGCGCGACATTGGCGTCGATCTTATTATGCGCCCATTGGACAGGGACATTCTGCGCAACCGGGTGTTTGCCGGCAGCACAATGGCGTCCGTCTGGTTCGGCTGGGATGACGGCATCCCGCAACACCACACCTCACCAGCTTATCTTGCCCCTACCGATCAGGTGTTTTTGGCCTGGCCAAAATGGGGGCAGTACTATCAGACTGGAGGCGATGTTGGCGAGAAACCCGATATGCCTGAGGCCGAGCGCCTGATGGAACTGGCCCATAACTGGGAGGTCGCCTCGACTGATGAGGAACGCAAGGCCGCATGGGATGAGATGCTGAAAATCCACGCTGACCAACTTTATGCCATTGGCATTCTGAACGGTGCGCCTCAGCCTATCGTCGTATCGAACCGCCTGCGCAACGTCCCCGAGCAGGCCATGTGGGCCTGGGAACCCGGCGCACATTTCGGCATTCACCGGCCGGACGAATTCTTTTTCGCCGACTGATCAGGAGCAGCCACATGGTCATGCTGCGCTATGCAGTCTATCGCTTTTTCACGATGCTGCTGACCCTTCTGGTGGTGTCGGTTCTGGTATTCGTGATTATCAACCTGCCCCCGGGCGACTATCTCAGCAACCAGATCGCTGAACTGCAGGCGTCCGGACAATCGGCGGGTGTGGCCAAGGCAGAATTCCTGCGCGCGGAATATGCGCTAGATCGCCCCATGTGGGAGCAATATCTGATCTGGATCGGTTTCTGGCCTGGCCCGCATGGGTTCGATGGGCTGGTGCAAGGCAACTACGGCTGGTCCTTTGAATTTGACCGCCCGGTCGCAGAAATCGTGGGCGACACGCTGTGGCTGACCGTCGTGGTTAATCTGGCCGCCATCCTGTTCGTATATGCAGTGGCCCTTCCCCTGGGTGTTCTTGCAGCCGCGAAGTCGCGGACCTGGATCGACTATACCTCGGCCTTTGTGGGCTATTTGGGTCTGGCAACGCCGAACTTTCTACTGGCACTGATCCTGTTCTACTATGGGCACCGCTATTTCAACCTGCCAATCGGAGGCCTGATGGACCCGTCCTTTGAAGGGTTGCCGATGAGTTGGGAAAAGCTGAAATCCATCCTCGTCCATTTGATCGTACCGACCTTTGTGATCGGCACATCTGGCGCCTCGGCCATGATGCAGCGGCTGCGGGCGAACATGCTGGATGAACTGGGCAAGCCCTATGTGGAAACCGCCATTGCCAAAGGCATGGCCCCGTCGCGGATGCTGACCAAATACCCGCTGCGCGTGGCCTTCAACCCCTTTGTCGCGGATATCGGAAACCTGCTGCCTTCGATGGTCTCCGGCTCTGTTCTGGTATCGGTTGTTCTGGGCCTTCAGACGATCGGCCCGACATTGCTGACGGCGCTGAAAACCCAGGACCAGTTCCTGTCCGCCTTCATCCTAATGTTTGTGGCTTTGCTGACACTGATCGGTACGATGATCTCTGACATTCTGCTGGTCATGCTGGACCCGCGCATCCGATATGAGGGGCGTGAAGCATGACCCAACATCCTGATGGTCGCTATGTCGACGACGCACCATTCGATCCCGATGCCGCCCTGCAACAACTTGAGCGCGCCGATTTGGATGCTCCGAACTGGATTCTGGTCTGGCGCAAATTCCGAACCCACAAGCTGGGCCTGATTTCCGGCGTCTTCCTGTTGCTGTGCTATCTCATGCTGCCCTTTGCGGGTTTCATCGCGCCCTATGGCCCGAATGAACGTAATGACGAGCACCTCTATGCCCCGCCGCAAAGCATCAACTGGTTCCATGAGGGCGAATTCATCGGCCCCTATGTCTATTCGATGGTGGCCGAGGCGGATCTGGAGACCTTCCAGTGGAAGTTTGTCGCCGACACCGACACCCCGCGGCCAATCAAGTTTTTCTGCGAAGGGGCCGAGTACAAGCTGGCGGGTCTGATCAAGTCGGACACGCATCTGTTCTGCGCGCCTGAAGACGCGACTTTGTTCCTATGGGGGTCGGATCGTCTGGGCCGTGATGTATTCAGCCGTATCCTCTTTGGCGCCCAGCTGTCATTGACGGTGGGTCTGATCGGGATTTCAGTGTCCTTCTTTCTTGGTATCCTGTTCGGCTCGATTGCGGGATATTTTGGCGGCAGAATCGACTGGGTGATTAACCGTATAATCGAAATTCTGCGCTCACTACCTGAATTGCCCCTTTGGCTCGCGCTATCAGCGGCGGTCCCCTCGAATTGGAGCCCGGTCGCGGTATTCTTCATCATCTCGATTATCCTGGGGATTCTCGACTGGCCTGGCCTTGCGCGATCTGTTCGTGCCAAATTCCTTTCGCTGCGCGAAGAAGAATACGTACGTGCAGCCGAAATGATGGGAGCAAGCTCGGGCCGGGTGATCCGCAAACACCTGCTACCCAACTTCATGTCGCACCTGATCGCATCGGCAACCCTGTCGATCCCGGCAATGATCCTGGGCGAAACGGCGCTCAGCTTCCTTGGGCTTGGGCTGCGCGCCCCGGCCGTCAGCTGGGGTGTGATGCTGAACGATGCGCAGAACCTTGCCTCGATCGAGATCTACCCCTGGACGGCCATCCCGATGCTGCCGATCATTGTCATCGTGCTGGCATTCAACTTTCTGGGTGACGGGCTTCGTGACAGCCTGGATCCGTATCAGCAATGACGCTGTTATCCGTACTGCCATCACCCGAAGGGTATCGGACAACCGGCACCGGAGCGCGACCCAGCGTGTATGCAGTCTCCGAACTGGCGACCGCCAGCTTTGCGGCTGTTGGTCAGGAACTGGCACGCCTGATGGGCGCGCTGAACCTGACCCAAAGCCCGCCCGAGATTTTGGTCGATCACCGGTTGGCGTCTCTCTGGTACGGATATTCTTTCAAACCCGATGGCTGGGAAATGCCCAACCTCTGGGACAGTATCGCCGGTGATTACCTTGCCAATGATGGTTGGATCAGGCTGCACACGAACCTGCCTCAGCACCGTGCGGCCGCCCTGAAAGTCCTGAAGGTCAAAGGAGATCGGGACGCGGTTACAAAGGCTGTTGCAACTTTGTCGGCGGCCAATCTTGAAAACGCTGTCGTGGCTGAGGGTGGTGTGGCAGCCGCCATGCGCAGCCGTGGGGAATGGCAGGATCATCCACAGGGGCGCGCGGTTTCACGGGACCCGCTGATCGGATGGCACAAACCCCGACAGATTAAGCTTCGCGACCGGCCAAAGGCAACGGCCAAGCGCCCGCTGGCAGGTCTGCGCGTGCTTGATCTGACCCGCGTTCTGGCCGGTCCGGTTTCAACTAGAACTCTGGCGGGGTTCGGGGCAGAGGTCCTGCGCATTGATCCTCCGGGTTGGGATGAACCCGGTGTGATCCCGGACATTTCCCTGGGCAAGCGCTGCGCCTATCTTGACCTGAAATCGCCGGAAGGTGCCAAGACACTTCACGCGTTGCTGGCTCAGGCGGATGTTTTCATTCATGGCTACCGCCCTGGCGCATTGGACGCGCTGGGCCTCACCCAAGCCAAACGGGACGAGATTGCCCCGAACAGAGTAGAAGTCACGCTGAATGCCTATGGCTGGCAAGGCCCTTGGTCTTCGCGGCGCGGATTTGACAGCCTCGTACAGATGAGCAGCGGGATTGCCGATGCAGGTCGGGTATGGGCCGGTGCAGACAAGCCGACACCCCTGCCGGTGCAGGCGCTGGACCACGCGACTGGATATCTGATGGCTGCCGCCGTCCTGTCAGCATTGTCCGAAGCCGCGATGGGTGCGCCGATCATGCAGGCCCGATTGTCGCTGGCACGCACGGCTGACCTGCTGACCATTCTAGGCAAGTTCGACACCAAGACAGAAATTGGCGCTTCGGTTCCTGCGGATTTCACGACCAAAACCGAAACCTCTGGATGGGGACCTGGCCACAGGTTGAAGCCCGCGCTCTCGGTTGGTCCGGCCCAGATGTCGTGGGACCTGCCCGCAAGCAAACTGGGCACGTCGAGCGCCACCTGGTCATAGCCCTACGCCTACGCCCTCGCCGGCAGCCGCGCGGTCCGGCCCAACGCTTTGGAAGGGGTCTCGTCAGAGACGCAGCCCAAAGAGGCGGGAGCGGTCCCTAGCGGTCGTCGCCTCCAGGACCGATATCGTCCAGATAATCCTCGTCGATGGCCGCATGCACTGCACCGGTCACCGCTTCGCGTTCCTGCGGTGTCAGGTTTTCGGCCTCTTTTCCGTCGGCAAGCCTGACGGTCACCTCACGATGAGCAAACTTGATCCCTTCGCGGGCAAACAATTCGCGGATATCCTGATAGACCTTCTTACGCACCAGCCACTGATCGCCCGGCTTGGTCATGAACTTGACCCGAATAATCATCGCCGAATCCTGCATTTCGATCACGCCCTGCGATTTCAATGGCTGGATAAAATTATCCCCAATCACCGGATCGCTCAAAAGCTCTTGGCCCAAATTCTTGATGAGTTTCCGTACTTTTTCGACATCGGTGTCATAGGTCACCCGCAGGGGCAGCTTCATGATCACCCAATCACGCGAATAGTTGGTAAGAACCTTGATCTCGCCAAAGGGGATCGTATTCAGTGCGCCCAGATGGTGCCGCAACTGGAACGACCGGACCGAGATTTTCTCGACCGTCCCCTTCACATCGCCAATGTCGATATATTCGCCTTTGCGGAAGGCATCATCCATCAGGAAAAACGCGCCCGAGAAGATATCCCGGACAAGCGTTTGCGACCCGAACCCAACGGCCAGACCCACGACACCGGCACCGGCGAACAGCGGGCTGACATTGATACCCAATTCCATCAGGACAATCAGAACGATGGTCACAACAACAACCGCCAGAATTGCGCCACGGAACAACGGCAGCAGTGTCGCAAGACGGCTTTGCCCGCCTTCCCCGCCCTCGTCGCCCAGTTCAACCTCTCCACCGGCTACGTCTTCTTCCTCAGCAATCTTGGTATCAATCCAGACACGGAAGAAATGGAACAAGATATAGCCCATGAACAGGATAACCATCACGTCGAGAGCCCGTTCAATAGGCAGGTCTTCGCTCCAGCTTGCGTCCGGATTCCAGATCACGACCAGAGCATATAACCCGACGACAAATGCCAGGATGCCGGCCACACGTCGCGCCAGATCCTCATAGGTGACGATTGAGTGCTTTCTCTTTTCCGCTTGCGGGGTTTGGGGAACCTCATCCTCTTCAACACCGGCGCCAGTCTCTGCGTTCAGCTCTTCAATCTGGCGATTGCGGACGAAGTAGCGTTCAAGCAGATAGTTCATCGCGCCATAGGCAATGACCACAGACATGAAGATGGCATAGCTGCTGGCAACAATCGGAATGGAATTCTCGTTCTCAAGCACCAGATCAACAGCCAGTTTGAACCAGCTGAACACGATATAAACTGCCAGAACCGGCGCCCAGGCAATCGATATCAGGCGCAAAATCCAGGATACCTGTTCCTTTGACCGCCCGCCTCGGATCGCGTTCGAGATGGCGCGGGCGTTGAACAGAATCATCAGAACATTGCCCAAGGCGCCAAACATGGTCAGGCCGCCATAGACCATCGCATAGACATTGTAGTTCAGACCAAAATCCGCAACCCAGGTAGAAAACAATACTACCGAGATATCATATGTCGCGATTGCCGAGGCCCAGACGTAAAGGCGTTTTGCCTCCCGGTCGGAAAAGGGCGGCAGCCGGTACTGACTGAGGTAAGGAGACAACACCATACGCCAAAGATCGGAAACTGTGCGTGCAAGAAAGAAAGCCGTGAATATGGCGGTGGTCGTGAACTGAATCGAAAGATCTTCAGCCTCGCCAAAGATCAGATAGCCCACGATCAGGGCCATCAGCATCGCGAAGATCGTGGCCCCAACACCCATGAAAAAGCGAAAGACCAGAAAGGGCATTTTTTCGCGATAGCCTTGCGGATCTTCTTTTGACCGCGCCACCACCAGCCTTTTTGCAAGACGCTTGCCGTAGATTTCTATCGACAGCCAGCGCCCCAGAAGAAGGAAGAGTATATTCCAGCCCAACACTTCGACATAGGTCTGTATTCGGCCGTCCGGGCTGGTCTCTCGCAAAACATATTGCACTTCGAAGATCGAATACGGCAAAGCCTGCAGGCGCGACTCCATCGACTCGCGGAACTTCGAGAACCGCTCTTGCGCCTTCATCAACTGTGACCCTTCGGACATCGGGTCATGGGCGATATCGTCGTGCGTCGAGGCGGTATTGCCACCAGATGAGACAAGCTGACCGGCGCTGTCGATGACAATGACGCTTGCACCCGCTTCGGTGGCTGATCGGATCGCGTCAGCCAGTTCGCTTTCCTTATCTGCTTCAGATGTCGTGCCAGACCCCGAACCATACCCGGGTATAAGCGAAGTCTGCGCCGTCGCTTCCGACCCCAGAGATAGCATAGCTACCCAGACGAACAGGGCCATTGCAGCCAATAGGTTAAATCTCATGAATTCTCGCTTCCGGGTCGCATGTTGTCGCAGGTTACAGAAGCTTTCCGAACACTTCAATTTATGCGCCGCTGCGGTCCCGATAAAGTGCACAGGCGTGTTCCGGGTGCAATGAGTTGGAATCGGATGTTTTCATCCGCTTCAAAACTGAATATGACGGGCTGGGCATACACTTTCGGGCAAGCAGCTAAGGTCTTTGCGCAAAAACGAAAAGGCACCTTGCGGCTTACCAGAGGAATGGCTGACGTTTTACGCAGTCCCTTCCAGTCGGCGGGTCACAAGGCCCTTTGGCAAGACGGGTGAAAGACGATAAGCTAACAGGTGCCGATGCGCGGACCGACACCAAGACACTTAAGACAGGCGAAGGCATGAGCCTAGGAAGACAAAACGATACTACTGGCCGCGCGCCACGGATCCTGTTCTACAGCCATGACACGTTCGGGCTGGGCCATCTGCGCAGGTCTCGTGCACTGGCCGCCGCAATTACGCAGGCGGATCCAACGGCATCATCCCTGATCCTGACCGGATCGCCCGTCGCTGGCCGGTTCACATTTCCGCGCAGGGTCGACCACGTGCGTCTGCCTGGCGTGACCAAACGGGCGGACGGGTCATACGCGTCTCAGACAATCGGGATGGGGATCGACGAGGTGACCGAGTTGCGATCGGGGTTGATTCAGACCGCCGTTCAGCAGTTCGACCCGGACATTCTGATCGTAGACAAAGAACCCACCGGGTTCCGCGGCGAGCTATTGCCAACACTCGAAAACCTGTTGCTCTCGCAGCGCACCAAACTGGTGCTGGGTTTGCGTGATGTTCTGGATGAACCCGAAGTTCTGGCCGCAGAGTGGGAACGGAAAGAGGCAACTGCAGCGACTGAAAGATTCTATCATGAAATCTGGGTTTACGGGCTGCGTTCGATCTATGATCCGACCAAGGGGCTGCCTCTGAATCACGCGGCCCAGTCGCGCATTCACTGGACTGGCTATTTGCGTCGTGATCTGGGGCCAATCGGTACCCCACCGGAACAGCCCTATATCCTGATTACCCCAGGTGGTGGTGGGGACGGCAAGGCGATGGTGAACCTGGTTCTTTCGGCTTACGAAAAGGACCCCGACCTGTCACCACGCGCGGTATTGGTCTATGGCCCGTTCCTGTCTGGTGATCTGCGGGACGAATTCGAAACCCGTGTGGCCGCCTTGAACGGGCGTGTGACCGCCGTCGGCTTTGAATCCCAGATCGAAACGCTGTTCCACGGCGCGGCTGGCGTTGTCTGTATGGGCGGGTATAATACGTTCTGCGAGGTCCTGTCCTTTGACAAACGCGCCGTCATTGTTCCACGGACAAGTCCGCGTATGGAACAGTGGATCCGTGCCTCACGCGCCGAGGATCTGGGACTGATCCGGATGTTGGACGAGTTCCGTGACGGGCTAACAACCGATTCCATGGTCCGTGCCATTCGCGATCTACCACATCAGCCATTGCCGTCTCAGGCCATTGAACAGGGCCTGCTGGACGGGTTGGACTATGTCACCGGGCGCATTGAGGTATTGCTGAATCAGGAACAGGAACGGGCAACCGGATGACCGCAGGCGCATCCAATCTGGCGGTGTTGGTCAAAGGGTGGCCGCGCCTGTCCGAAACGTTCATCGCGCAGGAACTTGTTGCTCTGCAAGAGGCCGGCCATCAGTTCGACATCTGGTCCCTGCGTCATCCAACCGATGTGAAACGGCATCCGCTGCACGACAGGTTTCGTGGCCAGGTTCGATATCTGCCGGAATATCTGTATCAAGAACCTCAGCGCATATGGGCTGCCCGCGAACAAGCGCAGTGCCTTCCGGGATACGGCGCGGCCTATAAGATCTGGCGCGCTGATTTGCGCCGCGATCCCACGCATAACCGCATCCGTCGGTTCGGTCAGGCCAGCGTTCTGGCTGCGGAATTGCCCGCCAGCACACAGGTTCTCTATGCGCATTTCATGCATACGCCCTCGTCGGTCGCGCGCTATGCCGCGATCATGCGCGGCCTTCCGTGGAGCTTTTCAGCCCATGCAAAAGATATCTGGACGTCACCGGATTGGGAAAAATCGGAAAAGTTGCACTCCGACACTTACGGAGCAGCTTTTGGTGCAACCTGCACCGCGATCGGCGCCCAGCATCTGCGCAGCCTAGCCGACGATCCGGCACGGGTTGAACTGATCTATCACGGGCTGGATCTGGGCCGCTTTCCAGCCCCGCCGGAACGCGGCTTACGCCCCGCTGACAGCCCTTTTCATATGCTGTCCGTTGGGAGGTTGGTCGAAAAGAAAGGCTTTGATCGCCTGATTGATGCATTCGCCATGCTGCCAGAAGATCTTGACTGGCACTGGACGCATATCGGCGGAGGAAGCCTGAGTGATACTTTGCAGAACCGGGCCGCATCGGCCGGGTTGTCCGGGCGCATCACCTGGAAAGGGGCCTGTGACCAACCCGAGGTCATCGCCGCGATGCGCACAGCAGACCTGTTTGTTCTGCCCAGCCGGATCGCCGCAGATGGGGACCGGGATGGCCTGCCCAATGTGTTGATGGAAGCCGCCTCGCAATATCTGCCAATCCTTTCGACCCCCGTTTCTGCGATTCCTGAGTTTATCGAGACAGGCACGCATGGCGTCCTGACGGACGACGATCCGGTCGCGCTGGCAAATGCGATCTCAAAGCTGGCGGCCAACCCCGCACAAGCTGCTGGTATGGCGGGCGCTGCCTATGATCGCCTGATCACCGAATTCCGCATGGACCCGGGCATAGCGCTTTTGTCTGCCAGGTTAAGCGCGCTGGGCGCGCATAAGAGCTGATGCCGCGCATCGCCTTCTATGCCCCGATGAAATCCCCCAACAGCCCGGTGCCGTCGGGGGACCGGGAAATGGCACGAAATCTTCTTCTTGCAATCCAAGCCCGAGGGGATGCGGTGGATCTGGCCTCGGACCTGCGCGTATTCGACAAGCACGGCGACAAAGAGGTCCAAGCCAAGCTGCGCCATGAGGCTGATGCCGAGGTGCTGCGCCTGACCTACGACCTACCTGCTGACACTGCGCTATGGGTGACCTATCACAATTATTACAAGGCCCCTGATCTGATTGGACCCCGTGTAAGTACGGCGCGAAACATACCCTATGTTCAGCTTGAAAGCACCCGTGCCTACAGCCGCCTTCAGGGGCCATGGTCAGGGTTTGCCCAAGCGGCCCATCAGGCCTGCGACGCGGCCCGGGTGATCTTTTATCACACCGCCAATGACCTCATCACGCTGGAACGCGAGCAGTTCGGAAATCAGACGCTTGTCGAGCTTCCGCCGTTTCTTCCCGCCTCCTCGCTGCCGCAGGCCTCTAGCTGCGATGGCCCGATGCTGGCCGTGGGCATGATGCGACACGGCGACAAGCTGGCCTCTTACCGGGTGCTTGAACAGGCACTGCGCCACCTGCAGGGCGATTGGTCCCTGTCTATTGCGGGCGATGGTCCCGCCCGCGCCGAAATCGAAGCGCTGATGGCCAAGTTTGGCACGAAAGTCCGGTTTCTGGGGCAGCTTGATCGCGACGCGCTGCGCAAGGCTTATGCTACCGCATCCCTGATGGTCTGGCCCGGCGTGAATGAGGCCTATGGTATGATCTATCTAGAGGCTCAGGCACATGGTATCCCCGTGGTCGCGCAAGACAGGCCGGGCGTCCGGGATGTGCTTATGCCGTCCGACTATCCTTCGGTTGCTGAAGGGGCCAAGGGGCTGGCTGCAAGGCTGCGCACTCTTCTGGACAATCCGGCACTGCGGTCTTCTCAAGGCAGCCAATCGGCCGCATATATAGCCGCGCGCCACCTGATGCCCGATGCAACTGATCGGTTCTGGACGGCTGTTGATCCTTTGCTGGAGGCATCCACATGAGCAAGCTCGCCCTATTGCGCCACGGGCATACGGCGTGGAACCGCGCCGGGCGCATTCAGGGGCGCAGCGATATTCCATTGGATGAACAGGCTCAGACAGAACTGGCATGCTATTCCCTGCCCTCCCCTTGGGATCAGGCTATGGTCTGGTCCAGCCCGTTGGCGCGTGCGGCCCAAACGGCACAACTGGTTTCAGGGCGCGAACCGTTGAAGTCCGAGGCCCTCACGGAAATGAACTGGGGCGCTTGGGAGGGGCAGCACGGCACCGATCTCATTGCCGATCCCGCAAGCGGTTATCGCCATATCGAGGATTGGGGTTGGGGTTTCCTACCCCCCGGAGGTGAAAGCCCCGGCGAAATTTGGCAGCGGCTGGAACCTTGGCTTGCCAGTCTTGGCGAAAATACCGTAGCCGTTTGCCATATCGGTATCATGCGGGTCATTCTGGCCCGCGCCTGGGGATGGGATTTTGACGGCCCCGCCCCCTTTAAGATCAAGCGCAACCGCCTCTATATCGTGGACATGGAGTCCATGCGCCCCGAAACTGACCCTATCCGTTTGATCCGGCAGGAGACCCGCATATGAGGGTGATGATTGTTGTGACCCATCTGCTGGGCACCGGACATCTGAGCCGCGCACTTACATTGGGCCGGGCCTTTGCCGCTGAGGGTCACAAGGTCTTGCTGGTCTCGGGCGGAATGTCCGCGCCGCAGCTGGACCATACCGGGATCGACTTGCTAGGGCTGCCGCCATTGCGCTCAGACGGCACCAATTTCACGCGATTGCTGACGCATTCGGATGAGGTCGCAGATGCTGCCTATTTCGATGCTCGCAAGTTTGCCCTGACAGAGGCGCTGCGGAGCTTTGCCCCGGATGCGCTGATCACCGAGCTGTACCCCTTTGGCCGCAGATCTCTGGCGGATGAGTTCGACGCCCTGTTGGAGGCGGCCCACGCACAGGGTCCCCGTCCGGTTATTTTGGGATCTGTCAGGGACATACTGGCGCCCCCATCCAAACCTGCCAAAGCCCAGCGCACCGAGGAAATCATTCTTGACCTCTTTGACGGTGTCCTTGTCCATTCAGACCAGAACATGATCCCGCTGGATGTAAGCTGGCCAGTCTCGGAACGTCTGGCGCATCGCCTGTTCTATACCGGGTTCGTGGCCCCTACGGCACCGACCCCGCATCCCGAAGGGATCGGTAAAGGTGAGATTCTGGTAAGCGCTGGCGGTGGGTCGGTGGGCGAGCCTATCTTTCAGGCGGCCATCGAGGCCGCACGAAAGATGCCCAACAGGCGCTGGCGCCTGTTGGTGGGCGGACAGGACGCCTCGGCACGTATAAAACACCTGACAAAACTGGCTGGCGACGCCCCTGTGACGTTAGAACCGGTGCGCCCGGACTTTCGCCAAATGCTGCCCTTGGCCGCCGCGTCGGTCAGCATGTGCGGTTACAACACTGCGTTGGACATCTTGCAGTCTGGCACACCCTCGGTCTTTATCCCCTTCGACGACGGAAGCGAAGTCGAGCAGACTTTGCGCAGCCAAAGCCTGTCAAAACTCAGCGCGATCGACGTATTGCCGAGTGACCAATTGACTGGAGAAACACTGGCGCAGGCTGTCGAGGCCATCCTGGCTGCCCCCAAACGACCAAGCACCGGCCAAGGTTTCAGCGGGGCAGAAAAGTCTGTTGAGATTGTAAGATCACTGTTGGATCACGCTCATGACCGCTGACTGGCAACCCCTGATGACCGAGCTTGATCTGTGGCAACAGGAAGGGCTGACTCTGCCGCTGTGGTGGAGGGATGATGACGCGGTCTGTGTCACGCCACAGTTGGAACGTCTGGAGGCGCTGTCCGCATCACTGGAACTGCCGGTTCATCTGGCGATTATTCCGCGCGACGCAGATGAAGATCTGGTTACCCATGTCGAAGGCTCGCCCGCATTGATACCGGTGGTCCATGGCTGGGCCCATCAAAACCATGCTCAGAAAAGTGAGAAGAAATCAGAGTTTCAACTGCATCGCCCCATTCAGGACATCCGCAACGATGCACGAGCCGGGCTGACCCGGCTACAGACCCTGTTTCCCGACAAGCTGTGCCCAATGTTCGTGCCGCCGTGGAACCGTATCGCCTCAGAAATGGTGCAGGAATTGCCGGGCCTGGGATATCAAATCCTGTCCACTGCGACGCCCCGAAAGGCAAAGATGGCGGCACCTGGCCTTATGCAGGTCAACACGCATCTGGACCCGATCGACTGGCGCGGGTCACGGGGGTTGGCCCCTCGGGACAAGCTGATCGCTCAGGCCACAGATCTGCTGCGGGACAGGCGCGAAGGGCCTGCGGACAATACCGAGCCGTTTGGGATTCTGACGCATCACCTGGTGCATGACGAGGAAGTCTGGTCCTTTACGCAGGACTTTCTGACGCGGTTTCTGGATGGTCCGGCGACCGTCTGGACCGCCCCAAAAAACGATAGATCACGGAGACCCGAATGAGCCGATTGGATTCAATGCTGCGCCGCCTGACGGCCCAACGCGACGGGCTGAACTGGGCGGTCGATCAGATTACAGATACGAGCGGCGATATACTGGACATGGGTTTGGGGAATGGCCGCACCTATGATCACCTACGTGAAATTCTACCAGACCGGCGCATCTGGGTCATGGACAGGGTTTTACAGTGCCACCCGTCCAGCACCCCTCCGGCAGAGGATTTTCTGCAGGGCGAAGCGGGTCCTATGTTAAAGAAACTAGCAGCCGGTGGCCCAAAAATAGCATTGGCACATTACGATTTCGGGCGCGGTATCAAGCAGGATGATGTGGCTGAGGCGGCGATGCTCAGCCCGCTGATCGCTCAGGTCATGCTGCCCGGTGGGCTGCTGATATCCGGCCAACCACTGGTTGGGTTTGAACAGATCACCGGACCGGAGACCATCGCACCCGACCGATACCTTTTCTACAGGGCCTGATCAGGCCACACGTCGCCCTAGCGACCACACTCCGTTCAGGGCAGGCGCGCCTTCACGCATCCGGAACCGTATGACGTCGGCGCGTGCGCCTGCGCGCAGCTCGCCACGGTCTTCCAGCCCGACCACCTGCGCCGGGGACATCGTAACGGTCCGCAGTCCACGGGCCATGTTGCCCCACATCTCCCCCAGCCGTGCCGCCGACAGCAACAACGCGGCCGGCACATAGTCCGATGACAGAATATCCAGGTGTCCCAGATCGGCCAGTTCTTTGGCGGCGACATTCCCCGAATGTGACCCGCCCCGGATTACATTCGGCGCCCCCATCATCACCTTGATCCCGTGATCGTGGCAAGCCCGCGCCGCTTCGACGGTAGTGGGGAATTCGGCCAGCCGGATACCGTGGCCCGCTGACACATGTACTTGTTCCTGGGTGGTGTCGTCATGGCTGGCCAGCATGGCCCCAAAACGTTTGGCCGCCTTTACGGTTTCCACCTCGTGCTTTTCGCCGTTCCTGTCCCGCATCGCCTTGAGGTCCGCGACATGCTGCTGGAATTCCTTGCCCTCCAACCCCAGCTTTCCTTTCAGATAGCTTTCGAGCTTTGAGATATCGCGGAATTGACGCTGACCGGGCGTGTGGTCCATCAGTGACACCAGCCCGACACGGTCCTCGAGGCCGAATTCATCCAGTTCTTCGACCAGCGTTTCTGAACACAACTCGGCCCGCAAATGCAGGAAATGGCTGATTTTTAAGGCGTCTTGCTCTCGTAACTGCCACAGCTCGCGGGACAGGCCACGTGCGTATTTGTTGTATCGCGGACCAGTCGGGATCGACCCGACGCGCATCGCATCGAACACGGTTGTGATGCCCGTGCTGGCCAGTTCGGCGTCATGGGCAAGAATTGCCGCCGCATGGGGCCAGTCGACCTTGGGGCGGGGCTGGATATGACGTTCCAGATTGTCTGTGTGCAGCTCGACCAGACCGGGGCTGACATAGTCACCCTCACAATCGATTGCACCGCTTGGAACCGCCGCGCCTGTATCGATCTCGGTGATGCTGTCGCCCTGAACCCGGACGCTGCCGTTAATGGTTTCGTCGGGCAGGATCAGCGTGGCATTGGCAAGGATCAATTCTTCTGTCATCTGAACTTCACACAGTTTGAGGTATTGGAAGGCCACGCAATAGGAGGCCAATGTGACATTCACGCGATACGCGATCTATTTTGCGCCACCCGCCACGGCGGAGTGGACGCAATTCGCAACCCGTTGGCTGGGCTGGGACATGGAGGCTGGCACCGAGGTCGCCCATCCTGGGCTGGATGGTGTGGATGTTGCAGCGGTTACGGAGGTACCGCGAAAATACGGGCTGCACGCGACCATGAAACCCCCGTTTCGCCTGCGCGAGGGGCAATCCGTCACAGCGTTGCAAGAGGCCTGCGCCACCCTTGCTGCCAGCCAATGCGCAATCATGATGGAAGGTCTTGAGATTGCCCGCCTTGGCCGGTTTCTTGCCCTGCGACCACTGGGCGACACAGCCGCGCTGAACGCGTTGGCCGCCGCCTGTGTTCAAGAGCTTGATATGTTCCGGTCCCCACCGTCGGCGGCTGAACTTGAACATCGCCGCGCCTCCAGACTGACACCGGATCAGGACGCCAACCTGGTCAAATGGGGATACCCTTATGTGCTGAACGCGTTTCGGTTTCACATCACCCTGAGCGGCAGGTTGGGCAAGCCCGTGCTTGCTTCGGTCCAGCGCACCCTGGAAAACCATCTGGGGCCGCTTTTGCCAAAACCCTTTCGAATTGCGGATCTGGCCCTGATGGGCGAGGCCGAGGATGGACGGTTTCACCTGATCCATCGCTATGCGCTTTCCAACTGAAGGCGGGACAAAATTTTGGCCACCGTATCCTGCAGAGCACCAGAATTGTCGACCTCGATCACCCGGACCAGCCCCTTAGGCAACGGGGTCTTGGCCTGGCCCAACCGACGCGCCTGTTCTCTGTCACTTTCGCGCCCGCGCAATGACAAGCGTTGCTCTAGAACGCTCGCGTCTGCAATCAACGAGATAACAATCAGATCGCCAAAGATCTCTTGCGCCTGCAACAACACAGCGCGCGACAGGTTGACCAGAACTGCCTCCGCCACCTGACGTTGCTGCGCGATCTCTTTCGGCACACCATAGAGCAACCCATGTGCATGCCAGCTGAGCGCGAATGCGCCCTCACCTTCCATCCGTCGAAACGCGTCATCTGTGACCCGTTTGAAATCTTCCCCCGCTTCGCCTTCGGGGCGGGTGACGACACGGCGCAGCCGCTGGATACCTTTTGCACGGGCTTCCAACGCCTCAATCACACTGTCTTTGCCGACACCTGACGGACCGACAACCGCTATGACCGGGGCAAGCGTCATGCCGCAATTCCCGGCGTGAATTGCGAAACGTTGATCTCGCGATCGCAAACCTGCTTCCGTCCGTCAACATCATGGAAGATGCCGATAATCGCCGCTCCGCGCTCTTTCGCCTCAAGGATCAGGGACAGGACGGTTTCGCGATTCTGCGCATCCAGACTGGCCGTGGGTTCATCCAGCAGCATGGCCGGGTACTCATGGGCAAAACCGCGTGCGATGTTCACGCGCTGCTGCTCGCCGCCCGAAAAGGTCGTCGGACTAAGGGACCAGAGCCGTTCAGGAATATTCAGACGCTCGAGCAGACCCGCGGCCTTGTCCAGTGCCTTCTGTTTATCGCAACCAACGGCAAGAAGCGGCTCGGCCACGACCTCAAGCGTTGGCACTCTGGGCACAACACGCAGGAACTGGCTGACATAGCCCAGCGTTTCGCGCCGCAGGGTCAAGATCTCGCGCGGTTCAGCCTTGGCGACGTCTAAACCACCGACCAGAACCTGGCCCGAGGCAGCCAGATAGTTGCCATAGATCACCCGCATCAAGGTGGATTTCCCTGCGCCTGACGCGCCGGTCAGCGCCACACACTCACCCGGTTCAACCCTGAGTGTAGCGCCCTGCATGACCGGGATCACCGCGCTGCCCTGATTGTGCAGGGTAAAGCTTTTGCTGACATTGTTCAGTTCAATCATGGTCCCGGCCCTCATACCTGCAACACGCTGGACACCAGCAGTTGCGTATAGGCATGCTGCGGATCGTCCAGAACCTGATCAGTCAATCCGGCCTCGACCACATGACCGCTTTTCATCACCATCAGCCGATCCGCCAGCAGACGGACAACGGCAAGATCATGGGTGACAATGATGGCGCTCAGCCCCATTTCCCGAACCAACCCGCGCAACAGGTCCAACAGGCGAGCCTGTACCGAGACGTCCAGACCACCAGTCGGTTCATCCATGAAGACCAGCCTGGGGCCGGTCACCAGATTCCGCGCGATCTGCAGGCGCTGCTGCATGCCACCGGAAAACGCGGTCGGACGATCATCAACCCGCTCCACTTCGATCTCAACCCGACCCAGCCAGTCGATCGCCTTGTCGCGGATATCGCCATAGTGGCGGCCACCTACGGCCATCAGTCGTTCGCCGATATTTCCGCCCGCACTGACAGACATACGCAAGCCATCGCGCGCATGTTGGTGCACGAATGCCCAATCGGTGCGGCTCAGCATCCGGCGTTCAGGTTCCGACATGGTCACGGTATCCACCGGACCGTCTGCACGAGTGTCAAAGATCACCTGCCCCGCATCCGGCTCCAGATGACCCGCCAGACAGTTCAGCAGGGTTGACTTGCCCGAACCACTCTCACCTACGATCCCCATCACCTCGCCGGGATAGAGATCAAAACTCACATCGGTACAGCCGATACGGGCCCCGTAGGATTTTCTGATATCCTGTACACACAGCAGCGGTGTCATTTCATTCACCTTGGGTCATATGAAAACTCGATCCGATTGCCGCCCGGCTCTCGGATCATGAAATGGAGTTTCGGACCTGAACCCGAGGGTTCAGGTGCAAACTCGACAGCGACGGCAGGCCAGTCTTTGACCGCATCGAAAACCGCAGTCAGCGCTTCTTCATCGGGAACTTTCAATGCAACATGATGCAATCCGACGTTCTTGTGCCGGTCAAACCCCTGTAGCCCCTTGCCTTTTTGCTGCCAAAGCGTCAGCTTCGCCGCGCCATTGGTTACATAAACCGCCGGATAATCCGGATTGCTGCCGAAGACCTCCCAACCCAGCGCATCGACGAAGAACGTCCGCGTGGCGTCGAGGTCCGAAACCGTAAGGCCAAGGTGGTCAATTCCAAGCACATCTTCTCGTTTCATGCGGCATCCTCTCTGGCCAAACGGCCCACATGGCCCGCCTCGCGGCGCGACCGGCAATAATCAGTGTCCGAGCAAACAAACATGCGGGTGCCTGCATCATCCATGATGACTTCATCCAGATAGCTGTCCTCGGCCCCGCACAGATCACAGGGATGGTCGGCCTTGGTGGCCTCGAACGGGTAGTCCTGGAAATCGAGGCTGACGACCTTGGTATGCGGTGGCACCGCGTAGATACGTTGCTCGCGGCCCGCGCCAAACAGCTGGATCGCGTCCATCTCAAGCTTTGGGTTGTCGAATTTCGGGATGGGGGACGGGTCCATCACATAACGGTCCGAGACCATCACAGGATAAGCATAAGCGGTTGAGATCGCACCATGCTGGCTGATGTCTTCGTACAGTTTCACGTGCATCAACCCGTATTCTTCGAGGCTGTGCATCTTGCGTGTCTCGGTCTCGCGCGGTTCCAGAAACCGCAGCGGTTCCGGGATCGGCACTTGATAGACAAGAATCTGATCCGCGCGCAGCTTCGCCTCGGGGATGCGGTGGCGGGTCTGGATGACCGTCGCCTTCTCGGTTTCCTCGGTGGTGGCGACGCCCGCCGTATTCTCGAAAAACTTACGGATAGACACAGCATTGGTCGTATCATCCGCGCCCTGATCAATCACCTTGAACGTATCGTCCGGGGTCAAAGTTGCGGCAGATACCTGCACGCCCCCGGTACCCCAGCCATAAGGCATCGGCATCTCTCGGCTGGCAAATGGCACCTGATATCCGGGAATAGCCAACCCCTTGAGGATCGCCCGACGGATCATCCGCTTGGTTTGTTCGTCCAGATATGCGAAGTTATATTCAGTCATTTGATGTAACTATTTTGTTTCTGGTGTTTTTATGAACGTATTTGGTATTTGCTCGCTCATTTTGGCGGTTATGCTCTATTTTATCTGGCGCAATTTTCGCGCAAAGTGGCGCCTCGGGGCCATGGCCCGCGACCTTTCGTGCGAATGGGAATCGCTCGAAATCGTGAATTCGCGCGAAGCTTTCGGCAGAAAATCGCCCAATCAGGGCAGCGACTGGTTTTTGAACCGTAGGACGAGCCTGTAGGGCAAAGCGTACAGAGCTCATTCCGCAGCCTCCCTCGATGCAGCCCGTTCCTCGGCCTCGCGGCGCAGCTTGCGCACCAATTCCAGTTCGGATTGAAAATCCACGTAATGCGGCAGCTTGATATGTTCGAGGAAACCGGTTGCCTGAATATTGTCTGAGTGGCTCAGGACAAATTCCTCGTCCTGTGCAGGTGCGCCCAGATTGTCCTCGCCCAGCTCCTCCCACCGCAGCGCCCGGTCGACCAGGGCCATGGCGATGGATTTGCGTTCAGACTGGCCAAAGACGAGCCCATAGCCGCGTGTAAACTGTGGCGGCTCAGTCTTTGAGCCTTGGAACTGGTTCACCGTCTCACATTCGGTCAACTCGACTTCGCCGATCTCGATGGCAAAGCCCAGTTCGGGAATGTCCATTTCGACCGCGACCTTGCCGATCCGCAGCTCGCCAACAAAGGCGTGGTTGCGGGCATAGCCGCGCTGAGTCGAATAGGCCATGCCCAGCACAAACCCCTCATCCCCGCGCGCCAGCGATTGCAACCGCAGCGGACGGTCCGCCGGAAACTCCAGCGGTTCGCGGGTCAGGTCGCCAGGCGTAGCATCGCTGACCGGCTCGTCCTGAATAATATCCTCACCCTTGAGGAATTCGGTGATATGCGGGGTCGGCTCGTGTCGCGCCGTACCTTCGGGCGCGGGTAGAGTTTCGCCATCCGCAGCCAGTTTGAAATCTAGCAGGCGGTGGGTGTAGTCGAATGTCGGGCCCAGCACCTGCCCGCCCGGCGCATCCTTGAACGTCGCCGATATCCGACGGTCACAGGCCATATTGCCAGTTTCAACCGGTTCGGAATAACCAAAACGCGGCAATGTCGTGCGATAGGCGCGGATCAGAAAGATCGCTTCGATCAGATCGCCACGCGCCTGTTTGATCGCCAGTGCGGCAAGGTCCGGATCATACAGCGATCCTTCTGCCATCACCCGGTTCACCGCCAGGCTCAGCTGCTCCCGGATCTGGACCAGGCTAAGCTCGGCCACATCCGGGGCGCCTCGGCGCTCTTCGGCCAACCAGGCATGGGCATTCTCAATCGCCTTTTCGCCTCCTTTGACGGCAACGTACATCGCTTAACCCTCCGCGCTGATCTGGGTACTGCGCGGCAGGGCCGCGACCTTGTCACCGCAGGTAAAGAAGAAGTCACATCCCAAAGGGAAAAGAGCCGCATTACGTTGCAACGCAGGGATATCGGGTAGGTTCAAGCCTGCGCTCTGCTTGATACCGGGACCGTGCAAAATGGCACCGGACTGATCCAGGCTGTCACGCTCAACAATCAGAGTGGTTGACCGATCCGGATACTCGGCAGTTCCGATGCGATAGCGATCCAACCCACCAAGTTTGCCCCAAGTGCCGACGGCGAAATCCGCCTCGGCAGCAGGAACCAGCGGCGCGCCGGTGTGGAAGGTCAGCCATTCGCGCAGAGCGTCGGTGTCGAGCTCACCCGCCAGATGTACCTTGGTTTCCGGGTCGCATAAAGTCAGCAACAAAGTGCCCGCTGCTACCGACAAGGGCGCAGGGGGCACGGCCCCTGACAGGCTGCGGATTTCGCCAGGGCGTGCCATCACCGTCATCGCCGCGCGAAAAGCATGCGCGGAATCAACCGGTATGTTCTGGAACCCGCCCGAGAATTGAGTTTGCGCAGTCATCAATCTTCTCCCCGAACCAGCGTGAAGAATTCTACTTTGGTTGCCGCCGCCTTTGCTGCCCGCGCGATTTTGACCGCCTGCATTTTCTGTTCCAGCGGACCGAGCAGGTTTTCCCGCACATGGTCTGCTGCCGCAGTCTGCATCATCGCATCAATCACAGCTGCAGCTTCGGCCTTGGGCTTTGACCGGCCCTGAACATAGCCATGTCCGACCGTGCCATCCTGCAAGACCACCGAGCAGCGCGTGACCGTCATTTCACCCAGGTTGAAGGGCGCCCCGGTGGCGCCGGTACGTCCGCGCACCATCACGCCGCCCACTTCGGGGCTGCGCAGCCATTCAAAGCCGGGACGGTCCGTGAGGCCCTCCCACAGCGCCAACGTGGCGTCATCTGTCGCGCGGGCCAGCAGGCCCATCCAGGTCTTACGCGCCTCGGTCGCGGAATCTCTCTGTTGTGTCATCAAAGCCTCTTGGCGGGGTTGTCTACTTATCCTATACAACTATACAAATCATAGACCGCCGCCCGGCGACTCGCAATCGCAACTGTGTGAATTTTTGGTGACATGAACAAAACGCCGATCTGGAAAAGCATCGCCCTAAGCCTGACGTCGGACATTGCCGAAGGGCGATATCAAACCGGTGACCGGCTGCCGACCGAAGCGCAACTGGCCGCAACGCATGGCGTTAACCGCCACACGGTTCGTCGGGCGCTGTCTGACATGGCCGACCAGGGGCTGGTCCATTCTAGGCGCGGGGCCGGTGTATTCGTCGCCACCCGACCAACCGAGTATCCGATTGGTAAGCGGGTGCGATACCACAAGAGCATCTCGGCCAGCGGCAAGATGCCCGGCAAGAAGATCCTCGCCCTGACCACACGGGCCGCGGATGAAGCCGAGGCCGATGCATTGGGGCTTGAAACCGGCGACACGGTGCATGTCTATGACGGTCTGTCTCTGGCCGACGGGCAACCCATCGGCCTGTTTCAAAGCGTTTTTCCGGCCAAGCGATTTCCTGATATTCTGCAGATTCTGACCGAAACCCAATCCGTCACCAAAGCCCTGCAAAGATGCGATGTGCCGGATTACACGCGCATCTCAACCCGCCTGACCGCGCGCGCGGCCACGGCAACTCAAGCTCTGCACCTGCACCTGTCCGAGGGCGCACCAGTCTTGTTTTCGATCGGCATCAATGCAGACCCCGAGGGCAATCCTGTCGAGTACGGAAGAACAACCTTTGCCGGGGAACGAGTTACGCTGACCCTGAACGAGGATTGATCCCGTAAGCCTCCCGCCCGTCTTCAACCTCCTATCGGAGGTTTCATCCCATTGGGCGTAGCGCCGCGCAAAGCGCGGCGCCCGGCCCAAGGCCCCAAAGGGGGATCGGCGAAACCGATGCTTCTGCGGGCGCGGAGCACCTGGGGTCACAGGGCCAGCTATTCGTATTTCTCCAAAAACGCCTCGGCCTCTAGTTTGCGAAAATCCGGCAATGCGTCACGCAAGCGGCTGTTGTCCCAGTCCCACCAGGCCAACTGCTCCATCCGATCCGCAACCGCTTGTGGGAACCTGGGGCGGAGTGGTTGGGCCGCCACCCCAGCAACGATCATGTAGGGCGGTACGTCTTTGGTCACCAGCGCCCCGGATGCGATGACCGCACCTTTACCGATTGTCACCTCGGGCTTGATGATCGCTCCGTGACCGATCCATGTGTCATGCCCGATATATGCGATCCGGCTTGCGCGATGGGCAAACCACTCGGCATCATCCTCGGCATCGTCCCAATAGTCAGCCGACCGATAGCTAAAATGATGCAGCGAGGCCTTTTGCAACGGGTGATCCGTGGCGCCGATCCGGGTAAAGCTGGCAATGTTCGAAAACTTGCCGATCTGGGCGTTGGCGATGTCGCAGGTCCGGTCGCAATAGGAATAGTCGCCCCAGACCGCGTTGGCGATCCGACTGCCGGTGCCAATCTCGACAAATGCACCAAAGCTGCTGTTGGTAATCTGGCAATCGGGATGGATGAACGGTTCATCCGTGCGCAATCGTGCCATAGTCCTGACCTTTCAAGCTGCGCTCACGGCAGAATAAAATCTTTGGTTTTCGCGTTGCTCGGCTTGCTCTTCTTGCCGCTGTCGCCCTGGATCAGACGACGCCGTAACCAGCCCGAGAACCAATCCATCAACATCACCATGAGAATGATCAGAACGATGTAATAGGCGACCTCTTCCCAATCTTTCTGAGTGATGATCGCCTGCGTCAGCAACAGACCAATGCCGCCGCCAGTAATCGCGCCAATTATGGTCGCGCTGCGGGTGTTGGATTCGAGAAAGTACAAAAGCTGGCTCAACAGCACGGGAGTGATCTGTGGGATCACGCCAAAGCGATAGCGCTGCGGCGCATTCGCACCGGTCGACTGCATGCCCTCGATCTGCTTCTCATCCACATTCTCCAGCGCTTCTGAGAATATCTTGCCGAATGTCCCGGTATCGGTCACCAGAATTGCCAGCGCTCCGGTCAACGGCCCTGGGCCGAAGGCCCGTGCCAGAACAACGGTCCAGATCAAGGCGTCCACACCGCGTACAAAGTCGAACACCCGCCGTGTGGCAAAGCGCACCGACCGCAAGGGGTTAAAGTTCCGCGTCGCCAGGAACGCCAGTGGCAAGGCGATAATCCCTGCCCCCATGGTGCCCAGAAACGCCATCAGGATCGTCTCGAAGATGGCCCAGGCCACATCCTGATGCCGCCAGATCTTGTTGGTCCAGAAATCGTTGAAAATGGCACCGGCCTCACCGGCGGTGGCGCGGCTGACCAACTCGGGGAAAGATTTGCCATAATACGGGCTGTCGAGGGTGAACCAGAACAGCTCCCACCCTGGAAAATAGCAGAACACTTCGGACCGGTTGCGGGTCACGGTCAGACGCCCCGCATCGGTGGTGATCGCCAGCCGGTTTTTCGAGACGTTGATCCAGTCTGGAACCTCGCCCGCCGGTAGCTCGGCCTGCACCCCAGAGGCGCGGGTGGGTGTGGCGCGCACGACGCCATAGCCGGGGATATCATATTCGATTGTCTCAGGGCCGAAACGCACCACGTGACCATCCTCCAGGTCAATGATCGTGGTTTCGCCCAGCGCCACCCAATCGGGTGCGGTTCCGTCGGGATAGGTGCCTTTGCGGTCCCCTTCGACCGCAACGGACACCTCTCCATTGCGATTGTCTCGCGTGACATGGGTTTTGTAACTGTAGGTGTCGGCAACAAGCGTCTTGCCGTTTTCCCAGTTTGCGCGCCCTGCCAAGCCCGGCACGTCAAAGGCAAAGAACACGTAGATCAGGTAAACAGCGACAAGGCCGGGCAACCCGAAATTCACGATCCGTTTGCGGTTGAACAGACGACCGGCCTCGGCCTTGAGGTCATCTGTCGACAGATCAGTGGCAAATGTCGTCATGCCGAAGCTCCTTTTTCAGACCCGTGGGTCAGGCGATCCCGCAGATAGCCGGACAGCTGATCCACGACCATGATTGTGACAAAAAGCAGAAGGAAGATGGCCGCGGCCTCGTCGTAGCGCCCCTGCCCCCATGACATCGCGTTGCGCAGCTCATAGCCCAGACCGCCAGCACCGACGAAACCGAGGATGGCCGAGGCACGGATGTTGATCTCGAACCGCAGCAAGGCATAGCTGACATAGTTCGGTCCGACCTGTGGGATCACGCCCAAATACATCCGTTGCGACCAGTTCGCGCCCACCGAATGCAGCCCCTCAATCGGCTTCAGCGAAGCGTTCTCGTTCACTTCCGAGAATAGCTTGCCCAATGCACCGGCGGTATGGATGGCAATCGCAATCATTGCCGGAACCGGACCGCCGCCGAGAATAAAGATCAAAACCAGCGCGATAACGATTTCAGGGATGGCCCTGCAGATATCGGAAATCCGACGAAACAATGGGATCAGAGATGGCCACTGCGCCATGCCCCGTGTCGACATCAGGGCAAGAAATGTCCCCACAATCGTACCGATCAGGGTTGATGCTGCCGCGATATTGATCGTCTCGATCAAGGCCGGAAAGAACCGGATCAGATTTTCCGGCATCGCGCCGATCTTTTCCCACGCTTCCGAGAGAACTTCGGCCGGATAGTCGAAAACCCTGCACCAACCGTCAACGAAACTGCCTGCGTTTCGATCATCCGCAGTGCGGAACCCTGCGGCCATCAAAGCCACAAACAGGATCAGGAGAATGCCACCATAAGCCCGTTTTCGCCGGGTCATTTCTGAGTATTCGTCGCGGATCTGATCGACACTGTGGGACCCTGCGGTCAGGTCTGTCATAGAATGCTCCTGAGAAAACGGGGTCCGGTATAACACCGGACCCCGATCATGTGAGTTGCAGGCTTAGTTCGACTTCAGCTTACGCGCTTCGATGATGACCTCGTAGGCTTCGTGCGTGATGGGATCAAAGCTCTTGGCTTCGCCTGCTGCCACGCCGTAGAAACACTCGCGGTCTTTTTCATCCAGCGTATTCCACAGTTCGGTGACCTGAACTTTGACATCCTCGGGCAGAGCCTTGCGCAGAACAACCGGGCCTTCCGGGATCGGAGCAGATTTCCAGATCTGGACCAGATCGTTCATGTCGACCAGACCGGCATCCACAGCACGGCGCAGCGCGCCCGACTGATAGCCGTCTTCCCAATCGCCCAGACCGTCGGCCCAGGTCACGCCGCCGTCAACGTCACCGTTGTTTACCGCAACGATAGTCTGTTCGTGACCGCCGGTGAACTTGACCTCACCGAAGTAATCGCCCGAGTCCATGGTCGCACCGGTGGCCTGTGGAATCTCGATCGAAGGGATCAGGTAGCCCGAGGTCGAGTTCGGATCACCAAAACCAAAGGCCTTACCCTTCATGTCGTCCAGCGAAGCGATTCCGCTGTCTTTGCGCGCAAAGCCTACCGAGTAGTAGCCATAGCCGCCATCACTGTTGACCTTGACCAGAACCGGCTCAACCGCTTCGGGATCGCTCAGATAGGTTTTGGCGTAACCCGACGCACCCAACCAAGCGACGTCAATCGTGCCACCCAGCAGGCCCTGAATCACACCGTTATAATCGGCAGGGGCGAACAGCTTGGTCGGAACGCCCAGCAGCTCTTCGGTGTATTCGCGCAGGCATTCGTTTTTGCTCATTCGGTCTTGGGCGTTTTCGCCGCCCAGAATACCAATGCGGAATTCGCTTATTTCCTGCGCCATAGCGGGCGCGGCCATGGCAGTGGTCGCAACAAGGGCAGCAATTAGGTTTTTCATCTGTCTCTCTCCAGGTTGATGTCCCCGACCTCTCATCGGGTCGGGCGATGAAAGGTGGTTGGGGTGGCTCAGATGGTGGCTTCGGCTTCCATCAGGGCCTTCTGGGTGGCGTCGAGCGTCTCGATCTCGGTCGAGGTCGCCTCTTCCGAGAAACTCGCATCGGCCCCATAGATCTCGCGGGCGACGCCGGTGGTCAGCTGTTCCGGCAGCCCATCAAAGACGATGCGACCATCGCGCATGCCGACGACGCGGTCGCAATAGCGGCGCGCGGTATCCAGCGTGTGCAGGTTGGCGATGACCGTGCGGCCATCCTCTTCGTGGATGCGGCGCAGGGCTTGCATCACCACCTGGGCATTCATCGGGTCCAGAGAGGCAATCGGTTCGTCCGCCAGAATGATTTTCGGGTCCTGCATCAGCGACCGAGCAATAGCGACACGCTGTTGCTGTCCGCCCGAAAGGGCCTCGGCCCGTTTCGGCGCATGTTCGGCAATGCCCAGACGATCCAGAATGTCGATGGCGCGGTGGATGTCTTCCATCGGGAACAGGTTGAACATGGTGGCCAGCGTCGATTGGTGGTTCAGCGTGCCATGCAGCACGTTCGACACCACATCCATGCGCGGGACCAGATTGAACTGCTGAAAGATCATGGCGCATTCGGCTTGCCAGGCCCGCTTGTCCCGCCCCTTCAACTGGGTGACATCGCGGCCTTCGAACAGGATCTTGCCTTCGCTGGAATCGGTCAGGCGATTGACCATCCGCAAAAGGGTGGATTTCCCGGCGCCGGATCGCCCGATGATGCCGATCATGCACGGTTTGTCCACATCCAAGGTCGCCGCATCCACGGCTAGATTATCGCCGAAGCGTTTGGTCAGTTTGTCGATACGCAGCACAGGCCACCCCCAATTCGTCTTGGCGGTCAGCTACAGCCACTGTTCAACGGCTGTGTGTCAGTAAGGTGAAAGTTTTGTTACGGCGCGATTGTCGCGGGGGCTATCCATCATCTGACCTCAACGCTATACGCATCCTCAACTGTTCAGATGACACGAGGCCACCATGAGCTTTGACCGCAGCATCAAGATCGCCCCGTCGATCCTGTCCGCCGATTTCGCCAATTTCGGTGCCGAGATTCAGGCCATCGAGGCGCAGGGCGCCGACTGGGTGCATATCGACGTGATGGATGGCCATTTTGTTCCCAACCTGACCTTTGGTCCGCCCGCCGTCAAAGCCTTCCGCCCGCATGTCAAAACGGTGATGGACGTGCATCTGATGATCGCGCCGGTCGATCCCTATATTCAGGCCTATGCCGATGCCGGGGCCGATGTGCTGACCGCCCATATCGAGGCAGGGCCGCATTCGCACCGCACCCTGCAGGCCATCCGCGCTGCAGGAATGAAGGCCGGTATCGCGCTGAACCCGGGCACTCCGGCCGAAGCGGTCGAGCATCTGTTGGATCTGACCGATCTCATCTGCGTTATGACCGTAAACCCCGGCTTTGGTGGCCAGAAGTTCATCGACATGACCAGCAAAATCCGCCGCCTGCGCCAGATGATCGGCGACCGCCCGGTGCACATCGAAATCGACGGTGGTGTAGACCCCAAAACTGCCCCTCTGGTCGCTGCGGCGGGCGCAGATGTGCTGGTCGCCGGATCGGCGGTTTTCAAGGGCGGGTCGGTGGACAAACCTGAAATTTACGGCAAGAACATCAAGGCTGTTAGGGCTGCTGCTCAACTGGCGGCGGATTAATCCTTCGCAACTCCGAGCAGGCTGATCACGAGTGGTCGCACTCAAATTGTCGACCCTTACCAAACTGGCACAGGTAAGGACCACTCCTCTTGTTGTCGCATTTCTGGATCTCACGCCTTTTGGTGGCCACAGAAGGGTTCCGGGGGAAATTCCAGCTAACTTCTTGATTTCAAGCCAACCAATATACGATGGTTCACCTCAAATAGGCTTTGCCTGGCATTTTCTTGCGTGCCAATGCCGCAGGTGACCAAACGATGGTGGAGAGTTGGTGAATGGAAACTGCCGATAAGTTGTTGGACATTGTCCAAAAAATTGTTGTGATAACAGCCGCGTTGGTCGCCGGTTGGTATGTTCTTGTTCGACAGGATCATTCTTCTCACGCGACCTTGACCGTTACCTCGAAAATTCACGATGACTGTACGCTTGCCGCCAGAATCCAGGTGAAAAACCCAAAAGGAATAATTATTGAGCCCGTCAGTTTTTCCATTCAGGCATATAAGCTCGACTACCGGGAAATTGTCGATGCGCCGGACAATCAGCTCCGAATATCTGAGCAAGTAATGACTGTGGAAAACGCGGCAAAAATTGGTGAGACCTTTGCCCGAGTTCTGTCACTCAAGCTGCCGGAAGGCATAACCAGCGAAAACGCGATTATGCTACGAGGGCAAATGACACTTGTGGACAGCACCATCTACAACGAAGAAACGATAGTTGAGGTTCCGCAATGCGATTTCTGATTTTGATTTGGATCGGAACTGGTGTCCTGTCTGGTTGCGCCGCCAGAGTTGGCCCCCAGTGCGAAGGGCTATCCAGACAAGCAGGGTACGACCTTCCGGTAACAGTGAACGAACTGCAAAAGATTCGTTTGCGTGGCTTCTCAGAATGCGCTGATTACATTGAGGAAAACGCACTGATCAGAACCTAGCATCAAAAAGGGCGCCGGATGGGCGCCCTTTCCATTTGATCATTCGCTTGCGCGAATTACTCGACGATTTTCGACACAACGCC
>NZ_JBXWOE010000015.1:0-95555 GCF_059610725.1 Ruegeria sp. CDSC045 | reverse complement strand
CTGTGTGTGCATTCAATTTGGCGATCTGTCGGTCAGATTTATTGCGATGACACGTCAAGGCTTTGAGAAAAAACATCGAGCTGGCGTCTGAACCCCGTTACGATTCAAAACTGCACCTCTACGCCGATGCTCCAGCTGAAGGCGTAGTCGTCCGAGCTGCTTCCCAATCCAGTTTCAGTAGTGATCTCACCATAGAACCAAGAGCGATCTGACAGGGAGAAATTACCGCCAAAGGTCAGGGCCGCTGTGTCCTGACCGCGCTCGGTGAACACTGTACTTTGCCCAAACACCAACGAGGTTGCGTTGTCGAACGTATGATAGACGTCGATTTGACCATACAGCATCGAATTGTTTGCAATGGCACGCTCAGCACGCAGTCCGACCCGAGCCGTCAATGTTTCACCATCCACCAGCGATCCTATCCGACTGTCCCCGACGCGATCTGGGACATCGTCCATGTCGATATCGCTGTACATGATCTGCACTTGCGGGGTGAGCGTCCATTCGTTCAGCAGCGTGAAGGGCTTGCCAACTTCAACAGATACCTCATACCCACTGCCATCGGCATCCACTGCGCCCCTGCCATCCGGACGTATCTGGCTGTCGAAATACCCATAGCGAAGCTGGCCCTCGACATAAAACAGACTGTCCGCAACCCAAAGCGCGCTCAGGGTTGCATCGTAGGCTTCGGTCGAGATATTGGCACTGGCCAGGCTGGTGCCGACGTTCGATGACAGGCTGCCGATGCCAAATTCCAGCCCGCCAAACAGCTGTCCGCCCGCGATCTCACCCAAAGGCAAATTCGCGCCATATCGCAGAGTGCCGTTGTTCGTCGTCAACTCGCCTTCACCGACATCATAGCTGTCGCGTTCACTTTGGGACTCAAACCAGAACAATGGTCCGGCGGTTGTGGTCAAATCAATCAGCACCTGGCTGGCGGTGAAGGCTTTGGAACCGTTGCTTTGCGTCTCAGTGCGGTTGTGTGCTTGCGAAACTGATGAGCGAACACCCTGTTTAAACCCGGTTAGGTTGCCACGCGAAGGACCGGCCATAGACATTCCGGCACTTACGACAAGCACGAATACTGTTGCGGATGTGAACATTGCCTTTTTCATCTTTTCGCGCCTTTCAGCTAAGCGTGTTTGGCACGCTGTGTATGCAATCAAATTGGCGATCTGCGCCTCAGATTGATTGCGCTGGCACATCAAGGTTTTGAGAAAATACATCAAACGAACGCCTGTTTGCGGCGTGTTTGGCAGTGGGGCATTCTCTGTCAGGTAAACACTGGCTTAGCGACAACCGCGCCGGATTGATCAGGTTAAAGCCGACAAGCGCACTCATTCCGTAGTTGGTCTAGTTTAAACGAATGGTCACTGGGTGCGCGTAATGGCAAAGCACATGATCGGTTTGTGATCTAGGAATTTAGCGGGTCTTGGAAGCTCCGTTGCATCACAACGTCCAGCCAGCAAAAGGAGCGAACCAGCTGGAGTTGATCACCGGTAAATCTCGCCTCGCTGTTCACAGCTTGGTCTCTTTCAGCATCTTAGCCTCAGCGTCTCCTGCGTTTGATCACTGTACCAGCATCAATGTCAAAAACGTTTTTAAGCCTTCTTGCATCAAAGTCGAATTCAGGCACTTCAAGGAAATAAACGGTAATGCCGCCGATAAGGGGAGCATTGGAAAGCTGCGAGCCCCCTCCGGCGCCATATGTGCTATTCTCCTGAGTTAAGGACTGGTTCTTTTGACCCAGATCGTGCTTTGACGTCAAACCAGAACCGCCGCCAATCATCTGAGTGGTTTGATGGTTGTTGGCTTTTTTCCCAGCGTGGTTGTTTGCTTGTGAAACGGATGTGTGGACATTCTTCTCAAACCCACGCTGGGCTTGATCACGCACCGGACCAGCCATGGACATTCCGGCGCTTGCAACAATCGCGAACACTGTGGTGGAGGCAATCAGTACTTTTTTCATCGTTTGGTTCCTTTTCAGCCGAGCGTATCTGAAACGCTGTGTGTGCACTCAATCTGGCAAACCGCGGTTCAGATTTATTGCGCTGACAAGTCAAGGTTTTGAGAAAAGTCATCAAGCTAGCGCCTGTTAGCAGCGTGTTTGGGATGGATTCCGGTAAGGGGCAGGATTGTATCATAAGCGGTGACCGCTCTTCTCAGATGCTTGGTGTTCCAGTGGATGATGATAGCGGCCAAGAGGACAAGGCCTGCCATCCGATAGTGCTAGTCCTTGGCAGTACGGTCGCGGATTTCACCCTGTAGACCAATTCTCAAGGCGTTCTTCGGGGCGTGATGCGCCTCGCCCTTGTTCAGCCTAATCTGTGCACGGCGCTGCATATCGGCATCGAGCAACCAGTGGATGACAAACAGCGTCCGTTCCATCTTGCCGATTTTACGCAAGGCGAAGGCAAGTTCATGGCTGGCGGGGATAGGCGTCAACTTGAAGCCTTTTCTCAAAACCTTGACCTGTCAGCGCAATAAATAGAATCCGCAAACTTCCAAGTTGGGTCCACCTACAGCGTATCAGACAGGCTCAACCTAGAGGGACCAAGAAATGAAAAAGACACTTATTACATCCGTCACCGCATTCGCCATTGTCCTGAGTGCCGGAACGTCCACGGCTGGTCCGTTGCGCGACCATGGCCAACGCGGGTTTGCGCACAAAGTTCACTCATCAGTTTCGCAAACAGTCAACCACACTGATGGGATGGCCAATACCTACCAAACCACCAATTCGTCCGGCTTTAGCTTCGATTTGCCTTCAGAGCGTCATCTGGGTCAAAATAACCTGCCCGCCACTCTGCAATATCCCGCAATAGACCCGAATTGGAGCTTGGATTTGTCCGATGTTGATGTGATCGGAACTGATACTGGTGGATACGCGATCGAAGACGGTATTCACCTGAATTGGGGGCCAAATCAAGAAAACCAAATGCTTGGTCAAGTTGAAGAAGATGGTCGATACCTCATTGGTTCCGTGATCATTGTCGCGGCAGGGTTTGGGGTTATCATCGAGGGTTTTGCGGAAATTATTTATGATATCGCTTGCCCACGTGGCAATCTTGGCCCAGCTGAATGCTACCAATTCTGGAATGCGGGAGAATTAGGTCCGGCTGCGATGTAGTTCCGGTAACTGCTGCGCTGCAATACTGAAAGGCCACCCGGTATAGTGGGAAGATCACCACGGTATGGACCGACCATGACCCAAAACCCCTGTGCCGGCTCACAAGAGACGGTTTAGGGGCTACTACGTCAGGGAGATCATGCTGGGGTGTTCTGGGTGGAAGCCGATATGTCGGCTGAAACCTAGAGCCCGGTCACAAAATGGCAGGCTCGGAATTTGCTACAAAAACAGATTGCAGCCCGAAGTCACTCACCGGCCGGGACATTGCTGGTTTTGTTGTAAAGTTTTGAGCACGAAGAGCTGTTTTAACGATCGGATCGGAGCTAGACGGTCAGCTCTGCGAATTGATTGAATGAACAGAGTCCGGGCGTGAATTGGCCCTTGCGGATTATGTGCGCCACCTCGATACCTGCCAAAGTTGCCGTAGCCGACCGCTTAATACAGCGCTGCGTGCAGGTGAATGATAAGTTTGCGAGTTCAAATCAGTAACGATAATGGCTCCCATTATCGTTATCGATACGAACGGCCCAACCCGGTCATTGTGATTTTTCGCGGCGCACGCTCGCAACGGAAGAAACGCTGCATGCGCTCGAAATCTGGCGCTGTGACGCGGCGATGAAACCGGCCATTGGTGCAGCGCGCAGCGAGGCTGGAACGATCAATTCACACAGTGCGGACGAAGCTGCCGGTTGCTGAACGTCTGCTTCCCGTTAACGCTGAATCTCAGACGATCCACCCAAAGACATACCCCGCCCCGAGCGACCCCAGAATTGCAAGCAACAGATAGAGCATGAACGGTTTAAATCTGAGCACTGGTGCAATGGCCATCGCACCCCAGATGCTGACAACACCGCCCGAGACAAGGAAAGCCATCGCCGCGCCTTCGGACATGCCGTTGTCGATCAACCCGCGTGTCAGCGGGAGCGCAGCGTAACCGTCGATATAGGCCGGGGCACCGACAAAGACAGCGGCGGGTATGGCCCACCATTTGTCTTCGCCAACATATGCTGCCAGTGCGCCCGGCGTCAGTGCGGCGTTTAAGGCATACTCGGCGGCAAATGCCGGGATCAGGCAGATCAGGATCAGCCGCGTGGTCGCCCAGAACTGTCTGCTGAAAGAATGCCTTCGTGCCTCAGACCGCCATACCCATGGATCAAAGGGTTGATCCCTGCCGCATCGTGCGGCACTCAGTTGGCGCGCAAGACCATTGTCTCGAAGCGCGCTCATTGCCCAAGGTGTCTTGGCGAATAGCCCTGTGATCACGCCCCCGAATACGCCTAATCCGAAAGCTGCGAGTGTTTTGCCGATCGCAAAGCTCAAACCCAGTGTCGCGGCTGTTGTCGCGAGCATCGCCGGATCAGTTATTGGGGAGGACAGCCAGAATGCCATGATCGGAGCGAGTGGCACGCCCGCTGCCAGCAATCCGGCCATTAAGGGCAGCACCGTCACACCGCAGACCGGCGTGATGGCTCCGATGAGCGATGCAGCCAAAACCGTTCGCAACGTCCTGCCCTCGAACGCGCCAGCGATATGGGTATCCGCGCCGCTGGCGATGATCCAAGCTGCTAGAACGATGCCCGGAATGACAATGGGGGCAACGACAATTAGACCCCATAAGACGAACCTTGCTGCGTTTGCGGCGTGTTCCGGCCAGACAAGACCGACGCCCGCCAACATCAGCAGAGACAGGCCCCATATCAGGGGTTTCCAGTTGGATGGTCGGTCGGAGTCGGTTTGATCGGACATGGGATACTCCTCTGACCTTGAAAAATAGTGCGGCACGAGGCATCTGTGAAACGCATAGTTTTAATTTCCGATATTGGAACAACAAATGGAAAACCTGGATAGCGATCTTCTGCGAACCTTCGTCGCCGTGGCTGATGCCGGAAGCGTCACAGAAGGCGCCGCTCGTATCCACCGGTCGCAGTCCGCAACAAGCCTTCAAATCAAGCGCCTTGAAGGGATTCTTGGTCAGCCGGTCTTTGACCGACATGGCCGCGGGGTGGTCCTGAGCGACACGGGACGAAAGCTATTTCCAGTCGCGCAGGAGGTGACGGCACGTCTCGACGCGGCACTACGGGAGATTTCCCAGAACACTGTAAGCGGGAAACTACGTTTGGGGATACCCGACGATCACGGGCGAACCAAACTCGCCGAGATCATTGCGTCCTTCACCCGTCATCACCCAAAAGTCGAACTGGATGTCACCTGCGCCCTGAGCACAAGTTTTCCCGAGGCCCTCGACAAAGGTTCGCTGGACCTTGCGGTCTATGAGGTCGAAAACCCGTCCAGCCAAGAGGAAGTTCTTTATGAAGACCCAACTTGTTGGGTGTCGTCGGCGCGCCGGAATTTTCAGATCGATGAAAGCCTTCCGGTGGCCCTATTCGATCATGCGTGCTGGTGGCGCGACGCGGCAGTCAGTTCATTGCAAGCCCGCGGAGAGCCATATCGCCTTGTATATTCCAGCCAGAGCGTCTCTGGCGTGATCGCAGCGGTTGAGGCTGGGATTGCAGTAGGTCTACTTGGTCGCTCGTCGCTTCACGCAGGTCTATCGGTGGTGAACGACGCATTGGGCTTCGGAAACACACCTGCCTCCAAGCTGGTGATGGCATCCAGCAAGCCGAAAGAACAAGGGCCTCAAGACGCTATGAAGGAGGCGATCCGAGCCGCATTTATGGCCAAGCCATAAAAAACTGACTTTCACTGCGTTCTGTCGAATGGGCAGGTCGGACTCGGTTCCTGACATCGGAGGCGGCGCGGCATCCTGTGGTATGACGTCTATGTCAACCCCGGGTTGTCGTTTTGGGAGTGCATGACGGATCGGAGGATCAGTCATGGAAACACCAAACCTACCTGCCATTCGCGCACTGCGCCCCGCATGGAACAAGGGCCGCATTGTCGGTTAGAAGCGGCCACTTAAACCTAAGCATGTCTGGGCAATCCGGGTGCGGCTTGAATTGGCAGAGAACCATCGTGATCTTGCTCTGTTCAATATGGCAGTCGACAGCAAGCTTCGCCGCTGCGACCTTGTGAAGAGGAAAGTTGTGGATGTGCTGGCGTCAGGCCAGATCAGGGAACGCGCCTCAGTGCTGCAGAACAAGACACAGAAGTCAGTTCGGTTTGAGATATCGGAAGGCGCCCGCACATCCATCGAGAAATGGATGGAATACGAATTGATGGTCGGATCAGAGTATCTTTGGCTAGGCCGTTCTCATGAGCGCCTTCACATATCGCCACGTCAATATGCGTGGATTGTTCGGGACTGGGTCACGTCGATCGGACTGGAAGTCAGTGCATAGGGCACGCATTCGATGCGGCGAACGAATGTCACTCAGATCTACAAGAAGACTGGCAACTTTCGCGCCGTTCAGCTTCTGTTCGGGCACACAAAGATGAACAGTACAGTCAGGTATCTTGGCGTTGAACTTGAGGGTGCCTTGGCCATTGATGAAGCTATTGAAATCAAACATCTCTGGGCCGCCTACACGGTCGGCCCTTACCGGTCACTCGACATGCCGTCACGATGCTGCGGTTGCAGCCCACTTTGCGGTCATTCGCTACGACAGCAATATCTCAACACAAGCGAACTCACAGAACGCGGGACGAAGCTGCCGGTTGCTGCCCAGCAGAATTGCCATGTAGATGAACGACGAAGCTTGCCCTCGAGAGGCTAGATCAAGTGGCGCCGACACTCGCTTCTCGAAGCAGGAACCTTTGAATTTTGCCGCTGGGTGTCTTTGGCAGTTCTTCAACGAATTCGATAAGCCGAGGATAGGCGTGTGCTGAAAGGCGCTGTTTTACATAATCCTTCAGCTCTGCAGCTAACTCCTCATTACCTTCTGTGCCTTCCGCCAGTACGACCACCGCTTTCACTATTTCGGTCCGTTCCTTGTCCGGCACGCCTACGACTGCCGCCTCCGTCACAGAAGGGTGTTCGATCAGGGCGCTTTCAACGTCAAACGGTCCGATGCGATACCCCGAAGAGGTGATGACGTCGTCGTTCCGCCCTACGAAAGTGATACATCCGTGTTCGTCCCGCTCCACCGTGTCCCCGGTAAGATAGTATCCGTTCTCGATCGATTTGTTGCCCTTGTTCAGGTAGCCGCTAAAGAACAAGAGAGGTGAATCCGCGATGTTGACGGCCAATTGACCAGGCTCATTGAAATCGGCGATGCTACCATCCTCGGCCAGAACCTCGACCCTGTATCCCGGCATAACAAAGCCGGCCGATCCCGGACGGACCGGATGTACGAGCCCGTGATGATTATTCACCAGCATACCCGTTTCGGTCTGCCCATAGTGATCTTTAATCGGCGCATTCAGTTCGGTTTCGAACCAGCGGATGACTTCGGGGTTCAGTGGCTCGCCAGCGCTGCTGATGCAGCGGATCTGATCGCGCAGCTGTGACGCGCGCTCGGTTCCGGCGGCGATGATTAGTCGAAACGCTGTAGGCGCGCCTGCAAAGTTAGTCACACCCAATCTCGAAATCACGTCATATGTACTGTCCACTGTGAATGGTCCCTCGACCAGAGTGGTTGCATGACCCAACAGTAGCGGGCCGATCAACGCATAGTATAGACCATAGGCCCAGCCCGGATCGGCAATGTTCCAGAAAACATCCTCATGCCGCAGACCGATCCCTTCGACCATGTAAGATCTAAAGGCAGGCAGAGCTTTTAGGGGCACGGGAACTCCTTTGGCGGGACCTGTAGTTCCAGAGGTCGCCATCATGAACATCAGATCATCGCCGTTCCGCAATACCGGGACGAACTCAGGCGATTGCGAGGCCATTGCCCGGCGGAAATCAATGTCTCCCCCAACAACCTCTTGTCGCGTGTCAGCAATCATCGCGACAGGCGGGCAACCTTCCACTTCGTTGAGCTTTTTGCGGTTCGCGGCGTCGGTCACAACCAGTTTCGCGCCGCTCATGGTCAAACGGTCCTGAATGGCCTTGGGCCCAAAAGCTGTAAACAAAGGTTGATAGGCAGCGCCAGCTCGGAGGGCGCCAAGAACAACCGTCACAAGATCCGGGGTGCGCGGAAACAGACCCGCCACGATGTCACCGGGTTGGATACCTTGTTCTTTCAGCAAGTTGGCGAAGCGTGCAGCTTCATCGCGCAACTGTCTAAAGTCGCGGGTCTCATAGTGCCCGTCCAATGCAATCCAGTTCAAAGCCAGGGGATTGCCCTGCAAATGGACATCACAACATTCTACGCATGCATTGATCCCGTCGCTGAAATTACCGAAAAAGACAGACTTCGCGACGTCCAGATCAAAGCCCTCCACCGCTATGGAGTATTCTGAGGAAGTCCCAGAGTCAGAATTCGATTCCATCAAAACGGATTCCTCCAAATGCAGCCCGTAATTACCTTGCACTCAAATAGGTCGAATTTCCACGTTGGAGATTACGCGAACATCAGCGCGCCACGAGTGGTCCATTCAGTCCCGAGCCAAGGCTCGGTTTGGCACGAGACGGTAGGCCAACGGTCCAATGCGTGGCAAATGAAATGGGAGCGAGCCGACGCTCGTTACAGAGATACCTAAACGCGTCAGGATTCACATTTTCGGGGATACGCGACCAGGCTGTAAATCATGCAGCATTGCTCGTGCAAATGGTCTAGGTCAGGGCAGGCTCGTTCGACCATCGGAACTTTGCCTCTCAGCGAATTTCATCGAACCGGTCATTGAAGGCCGCGCTGGGATGCGAAAATTGAGCCGCGCATTTTCTGCAGTTGGTTTGAACAATAAAAAAAGGCGGTCAATACTGACATCGATTTGTGAAAACGCGGGAGCATTCTCGCTACACGGAGCAATAACAAGTCAACTACTTGCCTGCGAGTTGGAAATTAAGAGCGCACCATGCAAAACGTGGCAGTTCACGAAGATTCTACCCTGCGTAACGGTTTTTCATGATCTTGCTCAGACGGTACGTGTTGCGATTTTTAAATGATCATTTTAATATGCTCCGATGGGTAGACCAAGATCATATTCACGCGAAGCTGTAGTTGAAAAAGCCATGGGTGTTTTTTGGCAGAACGGCTACAAAGCTGCATCGATAAGTGACGTTGTCCGCGAAACCGGGCTGAACACGGCCAGCATGTACAAGGAGTTTGGAGACAAGGAAGGATTGTTTTCAGCAGCTTTGGATCATTACCGCGATCATGTTATCGGGCCGCGCTATCGTATTCTGATCGACAACCCTAACTTAGAGGGCGTCGAAATGTTTCTCCGAAACGTTTTTTTGGGGGCCGCCAAGTCGGAATACAAGGGCTGCCTGATGATGAACCACCTTGCGCAGAAACATGTGATAAGTCCTGAGGCCGCTGAACAGGTGGGCGCGTTCTGCGCAGAAGTCGAGTCATTGGTTGAAACTGCTCTTCGTAATGCCCAGGCGGATGGAGATATCGGGGCGGAGAAGGACACGGCGCAGCTTGCGAGCTTTGTGGTTTTTTGCGTTCACGGGACCGTCTTGTATGGGCGGCACGACGAAAAAAAGCGCGTGATACCAAACTTTTACGACTTGATCATGAGGGAAATTCGCGAGTGAATTTCATCCCCTATTTATTTTAAAATTGATTTTTTAAAATAAATGTTCTAAAACTATCCCATCCAGATGGAGTTGAAGGCGACTACGCGCTGGACGTTAGTAAAACAGGGATAGGAGAAACACGATGAGTATTTCCGAAACGGCTATGGCCTTCTTTGATGCATGCGAAACAGGCAAAGGCTGGAACGTCTGCAAGACATACTGTCAGGACGGTGCCACTTTTACATGCGAAGCCGACGCATTGGCCGATATCACGACAATCGAAGATTATACAGCCTGGACGGCGGGAATTTTGACCCCAATCCCAGATGGCAATTACGACATCACCTCATTCTCGACTGATCACGAACGCAACATCGTAACGGCCACAGCAGTATTCAGCGGCAAACAAACCGGTGAAGGTGGACCAGTTCCTGCCACCGGCAAAGAAATCGCAACCAACTATGCCTACGTTATGGAATTTGAAGGTGATAAGATCGCCCGAATGACCAAAATCTGGAATGATGGGCACTCTCTAAAACAACTCGGATGGGCGTAGTGACGTCGCTATAGCGGCGGCGCCATTTAGGGGCTGTATTGCGGGAACTTGGTAACCACTTCTGGCTCTCACCGGCAACTTTGCGTCTGAGCTCCAGCCTACACACCATGATGACCGTCTATGGCGCATTTGGACCCAAAGTGGTTTTGAACCCTTTGTAGGTCAAAATAACCGCGCCAAACACTCTTTTGGGGAGCGTGCCATGTCAACACAAACTGGATATCTGTTGATCGCCGACATTTCCGGCTACACACAATTTTTGACCACTTCGGAAATGGATCACGCTAATCCGATTTTGCATTCCTTGCTGGGCGTACTGGTCGAACAGGTGGGTGATCCGCTCCATTTCTGGAAAACCGAAGGCGATGCCGTTCTGGCATATTCAACCCGGCAGGATTTCCCCTCCGGCGAGACCTTCCTGACCATCTGCGAGAATCTCTACAACGCATTTGCTCTTCGTCGGCAGGACATAATTGCCAACACAACCTGTACCTGCAACGCGTGTGCCAATGTCGGAGGGCTGGATTTGAAGGTTATCACCCATCATGGCCAGTTCGAAGAAATGCAACTTGGCCCGGTAAAAGACTTTTCCGGCGCCGACGTTGTTCTGGTCCACCGAATGGCCAAGACGAACGTTGTTGAAGCCACCGGTGTACGCAGTTACGCGCTGTTTAGCGAGGCCGCTGCAAACGCCATGGATATCAAAGGCATAGTGGAACCGTTTTCACAGGACATCGAACATTTTGGCGAGGTTTCGATGAAGGTCTACGATTTGGCTAAATCTTGGGAACGTTTGCGTGCCAACCGCGAGCGCCATTTTTTGACCAAGGAAGACGGAGTTTGGACCTTCAGCCATCATTTCGATGCTCCAATTGCAGTCGTCTGGGAGGCGTTGGTCGCGCCTGAACTAAAGCTGAAATGGATGAACCGTGTTCAGGATATCACCGTCGACAGCCCGCAAGGGCGCCTCAGCAACGGGTCGGAATATCATTGCTCTCACGAATTGGCGGACTTTTTCTATCGCATCACTGATTGGGAACCGTTCGACTATTTCTCGACCTGCATCCAGGATCCGGCGCGCACCGGGGTGAGCTTGCCCGAGACATATCAGCTGACGCAAACGAACTCTGGCACCGACATGCGATACACAATGGGTCAAGCGACGGATGCCGAGGGCAATAGGTCGGAAATCTCAGAACAGGAGGTTTCAGCGTTCCTGGCAGAATTCTGGGCCGCATCGTTCTCTGATCTGGACGAACAACTCAAGGCCTCGAAGTAAGAGCGCTTTGTTGGGACGGCTTATATTGCGTCGGCAACCGCGAAATGCTGCTCTCTGTGATGTGTATGATGTCTGACGCCATCACCTACCGAACATTGGAGCAACAGTAACGTTTTCCCATGCCCTGCTTCCCACGATCAATCCAACGGCCCTACCCGTCATAAACTCAGGGACAACATTTCACTCAGGGATTTCCACGGTTCCTACTATGTGGGTTCGCCTCAAAGGTAGTGCTTGGTACATCGACACAATGTCCGTCGTGGCTATGCCCTCGCCAGTCATCCCATCATAGCGCCCAGTTCCGACGATAATTTCCCAAGAGTTTGCCGCGCCTTTTTCACCTGCTTTCCAACGCATCGTGAAAGTGTCTTCGCCCTCACCAAAAATGCATATTCCGGAGATTGAGTTGGTCCCATCTTGGTAACCGAACCCCGATCCAAGGCATCGAGCAAGCCCGCCGTCAACAGGACCTTCGATAACTTCAAATCCTCCTTTGTTGTCGGCGATGTGAAAAATATGATCACCAAGGTCAAAGTCTTTCTGAGAAAGCGGATAGAAATTATTAAGCTCGATGCGTTGCTCCTCGGCACTGGTCGCAGTACTAGTAGCGGCCAAGACCGAGATCAAAATTAGGTTTTTCATTAAGGCCTCCTAAGGCTCCATTCACCTTAAGAGTATTAGTGACATTAGCAAACGACGGGCATGTTAATTTCCGCTATTCATGAGCGCCCGCTCGTCTCGACCCGCCAGTATTTGCGGATTGTCCGGGAATGGGTGAAGCCCATAGACCTTGAGGCGAGCACCAAGGGAACGCATTCTAAGAGGTGAACCAAGGTTACTCAGATCTGCAGAAACATTGACAATCTGCGCAATAAGCGACTTCTGCCTGGACATACAAAAATGGATAGGACGGTACGGTATCCTGGCCTAGAGTTGGAGAACACATTGGCCATCGCGGAAGCTTTTGAAATTTAGAGCCACAGGGTCTTTTTCCTAGACGGCCCAAACCGGACATTGGCTACTGGGTGGTGATGCTGCGGTCGCAGCCCGCTTTGCAGTCATTCGCTGCGAGAGCGAAGTCCTTGGCGCGCTGAGCTCACACAACGCGAGACTTGTCGGACTTTCCCGAAGCCCCCTTAACTTAAACGGAAGTTACCTACTGGTTCTTGGTGGTGCTAGTAACCGCACGCCAGCCTTCCTTTGGCGGCCTGTCTAACAGGTCTTGGGCGCGGGCCATCATGGCGACTGAGGCGGGGTCTCCGTTTCGCGCCTGGTCTGCGGCCGCGAATGCGGCAACGGCCTCTTCAAACCGCCCTGTCCGATAATGTGCAAGGCCCTGTTCATAAGCCTCTATCCAGGCAAATGATCCAACACGCCCATCCGCCATTGCGATCAGTTCGTAGACCACCAGCTCTTCAACACGTCCAAACACGGTAAGCGTGTCCAACTCACGGACCACGATTGCGTCAGCGGCCTGTCGCCTCGTTTCCGGCCCGACCAGGATCAGCGTTCCATAGTCTTTGTTGGCCCCTTCCAACCGACTGGCAACGTTCACGACATCACCAATCGCGGTGTAGTTCAACCGCTGCTCTGATCCGATATTTCCGACCAGAGCCTCGCCGCTGTTCACCCCGATCCTGACGCGTAGGGGGTTGCCGGCCTCATCTTCAATTCCGGACGCGCCCACCGCAGCGACAAGATCCAGCGCTGCGCGGCAAGCATTTTCAGCGTGATCAGCATCTTTACGCGGCGCCCCCCAAAACGCCATCACGGCATCGCCTATGAACTTGTCGATCGTCCCACCGTTTTGAGTAATGGCCGCTGAAGCTGCGCTGAAGAAGGGCTCCATCAGCTGGACAATATTTGGGCCAAGTTTTTCGGACAGCCCTGTGAAACCCGCTACATCGCAAAACAACACAGAGATCTGTTTCATTTCTCCGCCCGGCTGTATCTTGATGCCCTCAGCAACCAGCATACGCACGAGATCGGTGGGCACGTATTTTCGGAAAGCGGACAAACCAGCGGCCATGCTCGCGGTTGCCGCAGAAAGATTGGCAAGCTCAGACAGTCTGGAGGGTCTGCGCTCAATGCGTTCGACGTCAAAGCGTTCGATTTTGCCAAGATCTTCGGCGATGCGTGCCAACGGATTTGCGACAATGCTTCGGATCAGCCAGATCGCCAGCCCGGTTGCGACGACTACCACACCGATCAAAACGTATATCAAGTTTATCAGCGCTTCATCGATGCTCGACAGAAACGCCGCTTCGGGTATGACCGTGGCAACGCGCCAGCCGTAAAACCCCAGTGGCGTCAGCGCCACCGCATAAGGCACGCCGTCGATGACGACACGTTTCGTCAACGTGCCCTGGGCATTCGCTTGGGGGTCTGCCAACAACCTTTCGCCTGAGATCATGGCAACTTCATAAAGCTTCCCTTCGCCCATTCGCGCCGGGGTAATCTCATCCGCTTCTGCATCAGGTACCGCAATAACTTTGCCGTCAGCGTTCAGAATAAATGCCGCGCCGAATTCGCCGGGCGCAAGCGTGGCGAGAAAACGTGACAAACGATCCGTTTCGATTGCAACAGCCAGAACACCTTGCCGCGTTCGGTTGACGTCTATCGGACCAGCAAAGGCGTAAACGGTTTTTTTACTATCCGGAAGGTCGCGCGTTTCGATCCACCCCGCAGAGCTGAGCCCCATGAAGTTTTCAAACCAGGCGTGTTCGCGCGGATCATAGGATGTTTCAGTAAAGGCCCGCTCCTCGAACTGAATGTCACCCGGGATAAAGATGTAGCGATCCCTCCGCAGCATTCGATCGCGGATTCCCTTGTCGATTTCAATCATCTCAAGCCCGCCGTCACCTAAACGGTGCGACGCGAAAAAATTGCCATCGGGCCAGCCAAAGAACATCCATGAGATATTCGGCTGCGCCTGCAGTTGCGACAGAAAAACAAACTCGCGCTTGTCGGCCTGTCGCGTCGCGATGACGTTCTGGACAAAGATCGTGCGAACGGCTGCCCAGGCGGCTTCGGCCGACCTAAGCGTCACCCCCACCTCGATGCGGACAGTGTTCGCGATCTGGCCGTTGATTTCAGCTGCAAGCATGCGGCTATTGTCGCGCGCAGTCGTCCACCATAGGGAATGGACAATAAAGGTCGACACTCCGATAGACACAGCCACCAGAATTGACACAGCGATGCCCACGCTAAGTCGCACTTAAATCTCCGCCAAATAACTCATATTCTTCAGTATTGAATTGAGATTGCTAGGAGGGCATAACTTTCTTAGACCTATCCCGAAATCTCACGCAACTGTTAGGTAGCAGCAAAGCATTGTGTTGAAGCGGACGCTTGAACACTGACTACTGTAGCTAACCTTTGCGATTTTTCCAGACGCTGTGTGCAAATGAACGGGCGGCCCGAACCCGCCATTGGCAGATTTGTCCCACCACTGCGCTGCAGCTCATCAAAGGAGACATTCGCCGCAGCCACGAAATCGGCAGGTCTACGAACTAACAGCTCGCGAAAGGAATCTGCCGTTCATCTACTCTGCCCTTCCGACCGCATATTGCGGGAAGAGCCACCGTTGGTCCGAATTCGCAAGTTCGGTATGATCTTAGCGGCTTTGTCGCAAAATTCTCTGAAGTGTGAGGGCTGGTTGGAATTTATTAAGTTCAAGCGGTTAGGTTCGCAAACTGCTTGAACGGGCAGATTCCGACTCCGAACTAACCCTTCCTGATCATCTGCGCAACTTCAATCCCATCGAGCGTTGCAGAGGCGGACGCAGTTTCGCTTCTGGCGACGTGCCTTGTCGGCAATCAATGGCGCATATTTGACGATCCAACGGTTCAGCGTCGCGTGATCAACCTTAACTCTGCGCTCAGCCAGGATTTCTTCCAGATCCCGATACGACACTGAGTAGCGCAGATAGAAAAACACCTCGTGCAAGATCACATCTTTTGGGAAATGCGAGCCCTTGAATGAGATCGTCACCGGATGCTCCTGTCAATTTTGGGCTGGTCATAAATGTTGTTTTCTCCAGTGACAGAATAATTAAGTCTATTGAGAACCAGTACCGCCAACTACTAATCCAAGTATATAAGGGCGCCTCTTTATAAACGTGGCCTTTGTGCCGAATGGGCAAAGCATTGGTTTTTCACCCGTCGCGCAAACAAACCGCACCAGGGAATGGCGAACGACATCTAATCTGATCTCTAGACGGCGGCGGCTGCTACCTGAAGGGTGCGTTGTGGGCTAACACTTGCCAGATCTCAGGCGTTAACCCTGGATGCTAGCATTGGATTGAGTTCCCTTTCAGCACATCGAAGCCAGCTATCTAGCGCTCACCTGTAGAAAACTTGACAGTTACCGGGTTTGCGCCTTTAACGCGCAGCTCCGCCACATGCTCACCTGGCTTGGGTACATCGATCCAAGCATCCAGATCTTTGGCGACCTTCTTGCCGTCCAGATACCATTCAACAGATTTTACTTCGGTGCGGCCAGTGAATGTACCCCAGAGATGCAGCGGTCGGTCCGGGCGCACCACTTGCCCCTCAGAGGGGTGAATAATGGCGAGTTCGGGTGGCGCTGGTGGCAGTTTAACTTGCTTGGTGTCTGCCGTTGCGGTGAAGTAACCGTCATGAGCAAGGACCCTAATCCAAACCTTGTCGACTGGAATGGTGTTGGGGTCGATCTCAACGCTGTTACCTCTCGCACCAACCCTGAGCCCGTTCCAGCGTTCACCATCAGAAGACCATTGCAGCCAAATATCGGGATCGTAACCACGCTTGGCACCGGTCGTTTTCCAGGAAACCTTTAGACCAGACTTGCCAATGCTGGCTTCAGCCGAAGCCAATTTAACCAGCCGTGCCGGTCGCTTGCGCTCCCATATGACTGCGTCCCCCTGGCAGATGCGGATAGCAATTCCAGAGCCGACATCGCCCATTGCCGCAATGAAACTATACGGCGGTTTAGGCGGATCCTTTTTATCGCCTCCGCCGCAACCGCAGCCATCGCCATTGGCGTCGTGATTATCCATTGTGAACACCGGCGCAGATGAGATCACCTCGTCCTTGTCCCCGATCAACTGCAAAACTAGATCGGTACGGGCGCCAGACATACGCAAGGGCCGGGTTGGAACCCGTACGAGGCTTGCGACCGAGACCTGCATGTCTTTGCCGACTTCACCCACGATCGTCACGAAAGGACGCATCTGGTCTTGCCTGTCGACTTCCATGGCGCCTGCCCCCTCCGAGCTGCCGCCAGACACGCCCGTTGCCAGCGCCACCGGGTCAAATTCGGCGCGGTTCAGCATATAGTTATGCGTAAAGATCGAGACCCACCGCGGGCCGCAATAACCCATCAGATCCTCACTGTTGGCTGGCCGGTGTATTGTCCCGTCATTTGTGTCGAGGCCGTATTCGCCGATGCTCGCATCCGAATAGACAGTGTTGCCGTTGCTGTCGGTCGTTGTCATGCCGGTATCGTAAGGCTCGTAAAGCGGGTAGCTCGCGTTTGGCGTGCCGACCGTGCCACATGGGGCATGTGGTAAACCCGCCTGATGGCCCAACTCATGCGCCAACGTGACCGGGCTACCGGACAAGCCAGCGCCGTTGCCGCCGCTGGCGCATCCTGTGTTGCCATGCGAGCGCGGGATCGCCGCATTGACCAATCCATAGTAAAGCCAATCGCCCTGATTACCGTCATTCGTGCGCGCGTTAGCCACGAAATTCAGGATCGGCGTCCAGTTGGGATCGCACCCCCCCGCTGGGAAATTGTTGTTTGTCAGACCTTGTGTTGTTGTCTGACTGTCGATGATCCGCACGTTGGGCGTACTGCCTACCGGGAAAACCCGAAGGGCAAAGCTGGTATCAGCGGCAACTTGCGCTGCGTTGGGGGCAGGCAAGGTAATATTGGCGCCGCCGCCCATCGGTGGACCGTTATAGCCAATTGTGACGGCTGCAACGCGCAACTCTTGCTCAAGGTCGACATCAACAAGCTGTTGGGCCGTGCCGCTGCCTCCATAGCAATCGTCTGGCGACGAGACAGTGATAGAAAGGCGCAAGAGCCCGGTCATCACGTTGGCAGGGATAATGAAGTTCAGCGTCGCATCAATGTCGCGTCTCTCTGCGTCGTAGCTCGAGAAACTGTCCTGCGCTGTCACCGGGGCATTGGTCGGAACGATATTGGCCACCGTGGACCAGATCCCACCAACCCGGCGTTCCACTTGAAGTGTGCCACTGACATTGCCGAGCTGCCCATTATCGAAATTCGGATCCTGTCCACTGCGCAGATATGTCCGCACCCAGGCCGATTTATTGGCAACAAGTTGAAGGGAGTTGTCCGGGCCGCGGTCAGCTGGATCAGTCAGATGCTGGTTGGCTCGGAAATACTGAATCGCCTGCGTTACCTCGACCCCGTCGATGGATAGATCCGGCGGGTTCTGGAAAACGAGGTCTAAGCCCTGACTTACTGTAGGAGGTTTACATTTACCGGTCACGACGATTTCGACCCGCACTCGGGTCGTTTGGTCGAAGTCAGTCTGATCGAAGTCCCAGCGTCCCAGATCGGGGGCCGGCGAAATCTGTGCAATGGCAGCGCCGGTGTCTGTATTGACGATGCGCACAGTAACTGAGTCAGCGGCGCAGACCTTCCAGCGGATTTTCAGAACCTCGCCGGGTAACAGGCAGTCGTCGTTTTGATGCCCTTTGACGATAAACTTGAGAATGTCAGCGCTTGTGCCTTCGAACTCAGCCAACATCGTGCCGCTTTTTCGATAGTCCAGGAAACGATCGCAGACGCTGATCGTTTGGGTCGGAGGAATGATCGCCAAACCACATCCTGCACTGGACGGGACGATCACGCAGATGCGTTCGTCTGACCACGAGGTCGGCATAGCGATCGGACCGGGGTTCATCGTGCCATGCTGGGTGAATTGCACTTGCCCCGCAATATCGCCAAACCCGCACCCGCAGATCGCAACCGTGTCACCGGGGCAGGCACGCTCTGAGTTGATCTTGGTCACGGTGTAGCATTCGATACTGCACCAGTTTCTATATGCATCCGTGATGCAATCCAGGATGGGCTGGCGGACACAAGTTTCACAGCAAGGCACTTGTCCGCAAGGGGTTTGACCGGTGCAGATGCACATCACATATTCGAGCAGATCCTTAAAATGACGCCCTGCGTGCGGCTTCTTGCAAATCAGGTTGACAGCTGCTTCATGAAGCGCGGTCAACACCTGGAACCGGCAACGTTGTTCAAGCAGCGCGCCGACGTATTTGATCATTGTTGGTCTGTGACCACAGGATACATGCATGGCCGCAAAGACCATCAAGCTCATGTCTTTGTCAGCGATCAGAGACTTACCGGTCGGGCAGACATGGTCGGAACAGCACACCGGGTTGGGTTTGGATTTGATGGGCCTACAGCTGTCATCATTGCAGTCGTCGGAAAAAATGTCCTGCAAGATACCGCCTGCATCATCCCCGGATGCGCCGCCACAGCCGCAGCCTGTTGGCGACGTGGCACAAAGAGCATTGAGGACATCCACATAGCGCCCCTTGGCAGCGACGTCTCCGTTCAGAACACTCCAGGCATCACTAAGCGAGTTGTCAAAAATCGCAAGCGTCGGGCGGATGCACTCAAAGAAGTGAGTGCGCTTGCGCAGCAACCGATCAGCATCCGCAAGCTCAAGCGCTTCCTCAATGTCATCAAGAACGCTTTCTGGCAAAAACGACTTATCCGGTGCAGCCCAGCTTAACGGGCGCCTCAGGTGACACGCCAGCTTCTTTGCCGGGATGGCGACGTCGATTTTAATATCGTCGGTGCAGGAACAATCCTCAATCTTGAGCCGGGCTTTATGGATGCGCACGCCATCGCGGTCGCGCAGCTTTATCCGCAATTCCATCGGACCTGCACATCGACAGTCTTCGGGTATTTTCGACGAATCCACTATGAGCACAAATCGGCCATCGGCGGCCGTCAGGACGCATCCAAGATCGATCTTACAGCCGTCTCGCTTGCGCCAGCCATCCCCAAATACCGCCTGAATCTTGACCAATATACCGTGTACGGGCTGACCGTTCTCCTGTTGGGTGACACGACCGAAAACAGATTGAATAAGACTGGACATAGCTAAAGTAAGCCTCCGTTTTAAAAATGAACTTCTGTCAATTTCTCTTGGGAATTGCGCCAAATAGGACGCTTTACACCAATCTCGACCAAGTGTGATTTGCAAATTTGGAATAGTGTTAATGCTGTTTAAATATGCTTTTATTTTGCGCCAAAATACCCAAAATGTCAATCAGGTGCCACCTAGGGCGTCGCCGCTCGGAGGCATTAACAGCAATGAACACCGCACTCCTTCCGCACGGTGCCAAGTGCAAAATGCCGCACAGCTCTGACGTGAAGAACTGGTTATTGTGCAATTTTACCGCGCACGCAGCCGCAAGCACTGAGCGGCCCATAAGAGACATTCGGCACCCTGCAGGGATTCTGCGGTCGCAGCCCGCATCCCGGTCATTCGCTGCAAGTGCAAACTTTGGCGCTGCTCGAACTCACACATTGCGGGACGCAGCCGACTTTCGCTGCGAATGCGCCTACGGCTGCTTTCGGAAATTGGCCGGGCTGAAAGGCTCTTGTCCGTAATAGAGCTGTGACGTTTGAATTTGTTACTTTTTGCCTTATTGGACGGCCATAGAAACTCGATCGTGTCTTGGGGAGCATCCGAATTTGCGTGCATATTCCCGCGAAAACTGGGCCGAGCTTTCGTATCCGACGCCATAGGCAATCTCGGACACTTTCGACCCGGTTGTGCGCAGCTCGTTGCGGGCCTGCATCAACCGCAGGTCCTTTTGGTATTGCAAGGGAGACGTTCCAGTGACCGCCTTGAACTGCTCAAAAAAGGCCGAGTTGCTCATACCAACACGCCCGGCAAGCTCGGGAACACACAGTGACCGACCCAGATCAGAGCGGATTTCGTGTGTCGCTGCAAAGATTTTGCTGGCCACGTTTTCATGCCACACCAGTTTCTGAAGCGTGCTGCCATGCTTGCCAATCAACAGGCGGGCATGGATTTCCCGCGCTGTTATGGGGGCGAGCATGCACCGTGTCTCATCGGTTTCGCACTGTTGGAAATAGCGCAACAGCGCGTCCTGTAACGCATCATCCGTATCTGCGAGGCAAATCGAAAACGGGTCCGATACACGGGCACCAGATGACGGTGGCAGCGACGACGCCAAGGCGCGCATCACATCCAAATCCAAAGGGAATACGAGTGCGACATAGGGATGCTCGGGCGTTGCGTTGGTAACCTGCGAGACCACGGGCAAGGCATTGCTGACGATCAATGATTGCCCAGCCCCAACTGTCAGGATTCTCGTGCTGGTGCCAACCTGCTTTGCGCCCTGCAGCACCGCACACAAAAGAGGACGGTAGACATTGGCCTCTTGTTGGGTTGGCGTCGGATGGGTCAGGAACACCGTCCCGCTTTCTTCATGCTGAAGAACGCCCTGGCCGATCCCTTTCTGGTCAAGCAGTGTCGAAACGTAGTCCAACAAATCCTGGGGTTCCATGTCCGCCTCCCTTGGTTTGTCCTCCTTTAGCATGGGCGCAGCCTTAATTTCTTAAAAAAACTCCGTTTCTGGAGAAATGTGCTAACTTTTAGGAGAATAGAAAAAGATTCCCACAGAATTCTTGAGTATTATGCGCAGAGGCATCAGGGGATCAAAGATATGAAGACCATTCTAATTACCGGCGCGTCGTCCGGTATCGGCGCGGCAACGGCCCGGTATTTTCAGGCCAAGGGATGGAACGTCGTTGCCACGATGCGGACCCCTACCGGCGGCTCGGATCTTGCCAATTTGGAGAACGTCCACCTGGCGCGGCTGGACGTGACGGATGCCGACTCAATCGCGACGGCCGTGGCAGGGGGCATCGAACGCTTTGGACAGATCGACGTTTTGCTGAACAATGCAGGCTATGGGGCCTATGGCGCGCTCGAAGCCTTTACGATGGACCGCATCCGACGCCAGTTCGACACCAACGTGATCGGCTTGATGGAGGTGACCAAAGCGGTGCTTCCCCACTTTCGTCAAAACCGTTCCGGCACGGTGATCAATATCTCGTCTATCGGTGGGCAGATCACCTTCCCGCTGGGCGCGCTTTATCACGGTACCAAGTTTGCGGTGGAAGGTCTGTCCGAAGCCCTGCACTACGAGTTGGAACCGTTGGGCATACGGGTGCGTATTGTTCAGCCTGGCATGATCCAAACGAATTTCGGCGGCAGCTCGTTCGATTTTGCGATGGATGAAAATCTGTCAGACTACGTGCCGATGGCCGAAGCTATGGGGCGCCTGTTCGGCAAACTCGCATCGAACCCTTCTGCGCCAGAGACGGTTGCCGAGATGATTTGGGACGCGGCCAACGACACCGGCGACCGTTTGCGGTATCGCGCAGGACCTGATGCCGAGGCTTTGCTGGATGCCCGCAAACAACAAGACGATGCGGCGTTTATCGGGGGCATTAAACAAAAGATGGCGCCCTGAAACACGACGTGACCCGTCATCAAGAGAGGGAACAACATGTACCAAAAAGCAATCGATAAAGGCGGCCTGGCTGTTGTCACCGGGGCGGCAAGCGGCGTGGGCTTCGCTGCGGCCAAACGGTTCTTGCAGGCGGGTCTGGGTGTTGTGCTGGTCGATCTTCCGGGAGAGGCGCTGGACAAAGCCGAGCCGGATTTGATCGAACTGGCGGATACGTCCCAGACGGTTCGGGCGATACCCGCGGACGTGACCAACGCCGCAGCCATGACGGATCTCGCCGATCAGGTCTTTGAACTCGGAGAAGTGGCTGTCTTGATGAATAATGCCGGGATTGCGTTGCCGACCGGCAGTTGGGAAAACAGCGAGAACTGGCGGAAACTGATAGAGGTCAATCTGTTTGGCGTCATGAACGGAGTGCACGCCTTCCTGCCGCGGATGATCGCCACAGCGCGCCCTGCCGTGGTCATCAACACAGGCTCGAAACAGGGGATCACCACGCCGCCCGGAAACGCCGCCTATAACACCAGCAAGGCCGCTGTGAAGGTCATGACCGAGATGCTGGCCCACGAGCTGCGCGAGGCGGGTGCCGAGATCAGCGCCCATTTGTTTGTGCCCGGCTTTACCTACACGGGCATGATCCAGAAGCTCATGCCCGAAAAGCCCGCGGCGGCATGGTCAAGCGACGAGGCGATCGACTATCTGCTGCAGCGCATGTCGAACGGAGATTTCTATATTCTCTGCCCCGACAACGATGTCTCAGAAGCCCGCGACAGGAAACGCGTCGAATGGGCCTTGGGTGATATTATCCATAACCGGCCCGCGCTGTCGCGCTGGCATCCTGGCTATGCGGATGCCTTTGCCGCCCACGAGGTCTCGGAATAGCCGCTCCATAAGTGCGGCCGTAAATGGAGCCAACAAAACTGCTATCCAAATCACAAGGCTTACACCTCGTCGAAATACCTAGCGGACATTCGTACGAAGCGCGGCAACTGAGACTTCGGGCTCTCCTTAAACCTATGCCGCGACTTGCACCGAGGGCCGCTCTGGTACGAAACGACTTTTGCGGCACGCGTGTGAACAGACAAAACGCGGGACAATCCGGACACTTGGATGAATGGCGACGACGCGCATTTCAGCACATCGCTCCGATCGGCTAGGCAACGACCGCCGAGGTCACGACAGACGGAATTGGCACGTCCCATTCAGGACCCGCACCGTGCTTTGCCAGAACTTTGGCCACAACTGCCGCTCGGATTGCGGCCGAATTCGTTGTAGGTTGAGGGCGCAAAAGGGCGCCACCTCGGGCCGTTCCTTCAAGAAAAAAATCGAACGGTGCGCCCGGATCACTAACCTGCCATTTCGACGCGACGAAGGTTTGATGGCAATCTGAAAAACCGGCCTTGGCGAGTACGGGAAAGGCGATAGTCGGATCGGCATAATCATTTGCCCCGGGACCCGGTGGCAAGGCAATCTCTGGCGACCCGTGTTCCTCAATGGCGCCAAAAACATACCCCAGTGCAGTGTCAACTTCGGGCCCGCACCACACCGAATACGCCAGCCGACCGCCGTCGCGCAAAACACGGCGAACTTCTGCCAACACTTTCGGGGGGTCCGGCATATGCGGCATTCCAAAGCCAATTGTTACAGCGTCAAACGTATTGTCTTCAAAGCTCAAGGCCATCGCATCGCCTTCAACGAACTGAGCCTGTGGCACCGCCAGCCGCGCCATCTCAAGCATGGCGGGTGAGAAATCAAGGCCCGTTACGCGAGCACCTGTGTTGAAAAGGCCTGCGGATACATTGCCATGTCCGCAGCACAAATCGAGCACACGAGTGTCCGGTCCAGCACAAACCGCAGCGACCAGGTGTGGGACAACCATGTCCGCCGCCTTGGCAAACACCTCGGCATAGGATTGTGCCACATCGCACTTGGCCCATTCGCGCCTTTCGAGGGCGGCAAATGTGTCCTGTTCCTGATTGTCAGGCATCCAACATCTCCTCAGTCGCCACGTTTCGGAGGACCGCCGAAAGGGGCAAATTGTCAAGTTCGCCAAATGAAATGGGCATTCGCCGTCATTTGCGGGTAGGTTGCTTTGGGTGCAAAGCAGTCGATTGATGCGGTATCAAAACCCCATTTTTTGGTTCGCTTCGTGAATTGTACAGCGTGTGGGACTAAATTAACTTCCATCGCATCTATTCTGCAGCAGCGCTTCTGCAATAACACGATGCTCGGATGGGGACCTCTGCCCTAGCCAGCGCTTGATCAAGCAACTCCGCGACGTGGCGCCGCTCAACCTCTTCTCCGCGGGCCTCAAGGCACTCGTGCAGCCCGTGGAGCGACCAGACGTTGCGCGGGTGTTGAACCGGGCGTGGCAGGGTATCATCTAGACCCAGATCTGCGCGGTAGATCGGCTCGGCCTCGGCGAACCGGCCCTGATCCATCAGCAGGGCAGCCAACGCATGCCGCGGTGGTTGCATCCAGCCCCAGGGTTCATCGTAGACCAGCCCGTCAGACGCAGCGATGGCCGCCTCCAGAAGTAGAAGGCCGTTCTCAACCTCGCCTGATTTGTATAGCAACTCACCTTCGGCCATAGCCGCCGCAATTTTCAAGACGTCGCGGGCTTCGTTGTTGAACATGAAGCGATCCTCGCCGACCTTATCCTGTGCAGCACGGAATTCCGCAAATGCCGCGCGGGCCTCGTCGATGCGCCCCAGGTTGGCCAGGGCGACGGTGCGCCCGTAATGGGTCAGCGCGGTAGTGAAGCAAAAGAGCGCCTGATCTTCAGGAAGCGTCTCATCCAACAGCGCCTGCCACATGCCGAACCGCACCAACACGTGAATACGCATACCCCAGAAGGCTTCAAACAATACGGGAAGGTACGCGACCGTTTCGCGCGGCAGGACTTCCTGCAGCCGCGTTGCAGCGGCAAGCGCCTGCGACTTTCGCCCCATGAACATCGCGCCGTAGGCCTCAAAGTGGATGTTATGCAAACGGTAGACAGTATAGAAATTCTGGGCTCCCGCGTAGGCTTCATATGCTTCGTCAACTTCCGCGGCCCGGTGATTTCGCCAAATGACATTCTGGTAGTCACCACACAGCACGTCGATGTGCGTCCCCATATGCACCAGATGCCCGGAATCCGGCACAAGATCCAGCAGGCGATCCCCATGCGACAGGGCCAGCTCGGGCCAGGGCGACATCTCCATTAGGTGGATATAGAGGTGCAACAACCCCGGATGGTCCCAAGCGCCAGCGTTGTTTGAGAATGCGGTTTCGAGAACGTTTCGCGCCTCTTCTGTCGACGCGCCGTCTGAAGGTTGATTTTTCTCAATGTCCCAAAGCCCCCAGGGGGTGCGATTCATGAGCGCCTCAGCAAACACTGTCGCCACCTCAAGGTCGTTCGGGTGGGCCGCGTAGATCGGGCGCATCGCATCAGCGAATGCGTCGTTCCACGGACCGAAATCCTCGACTTCCGGGTCGGTCGGATACCGCGCCGTGAGCGCCTCGATCATCGCTGCGGCGACTGTGTTGATGCCTGCTTGCGCCTTGGCCGTCGACAGGGCTTCGTGCGCTTCTTTCAGGACCGAAATCCGCTCCTCAAGCTCGAAAAAATCCCACTCTTTGTTGTAGTTTGGACCAATCGCAAAGGCCAACCCCCAATAGGCCCACGCACAGGCGCGATCCGCTGCAATCGCCTTGCGAAAACAATCCGCCGCCTCTTCGTGGTTGAAGCCAAAGGTCCAGTTCAGACCGCGGTCGAACCACGTTTGCGCTTCATTTGATGCGGATGCGCCGGGCCGTGAATAGGTCCCAAGGTCGAAATAGCTCATGCGCCCCCCCCAAGCATTTGAAAATGAACATCTTATTCAAAACCGTCAAATTTCGAACGATCGCGTTCGACGTCCTTCTGAACGGTCTAGCGGCGTGCAGGCCACTTCATCTCCAATCAATGGAGATGAGCAGAGATTACATTTCTCGGTCCCATTTTCCAACACCCAGCCGGAATTGACATGCGCGAAGTTGGCTTTTGATGACCCAAAATGGTGATTTCGAGTGATAGGCCCAGAAAACCCAGTTCTCCGATATAGTCGTAGATAGATAAAGGCCGCTTTGGACTCTCTGCTGACGACTCATAGCCAATAGATGACGAGAGCTGCGAGGGCGATTGCTGAGAGGAAGACCTTCGGGCACCTGTCGTAACGGGTTGCCACACGGCGCCAATCCTTGAGCCTGCCAAACATGATCTCGATCCGGTTGCGGCGTTTGTATCGGCGCTTGTCGTACTTCACCGTTGTCTTGCGCTGCTTCCGACCGGGGATACAAGCGCGTATCCCTTTGTCTTGCAACGCTTTTCGGTGCCAATCGGCATCGTACCCGCGATCTCCGAGTAGCCAATCGACATTCGGTATGCCGCTGAACAGAGCCCGAGCACCGATGTAGTCGCTGACCTGTCCTGCGGTTATGAACAGGTTCAGCGGGCGTCCCTGACTGTCGCAGATGGCGTGCAGTTTGGTGTTCAAGCCGCCCTTGGTTCGGCCAATCAGGCGTCCACGCCCCCCTTTTTGACGCCCATGCTGGTCGCTGTCCGATGAGCCTTCAGATAGGTCGCGTCGATCATTACAGTCTTCTGTTCGCCGTGCTCGGCGGCCAGACCGGCCATCATTCGCGCGAAGATGCCCTTGTCGCTCCACCGTTTCCATCGATTGTACAGCGTCTTGTGCGGTCCATAGGCGGCAGGGGCATCCCACCACCGCAAACCTGCGATTGATGAAGATAATCCCGCTCAACACACGCCTGTCATCGACGCGCGGCTTGCCGTGGGGCTTCGGGAAAAACGGCTCCAGACGCGCCATTTGCGCATCCGTAAGTCAGAAGAGATCAGACATGTTCACCGCTCGTTTTTGAACCGTGAATCACGCCGCAAAACGGAAATCAATGGGTCCAGACCCTAACAATCAACTTGGACCAGTCAGATGAGGCTGTTCAATGTCTGCTTCCAATTCGGCAATACGAAACCGTCGTTTTCTATGATCGTAGTTAGGGAACTCACTTATGCTCCGTATTTTTTAACGCGGATTACATCGAGGGGAAACGCTTCGCTGCACAGGCGACCAAACCTATGCAGCGGCCCATTCAGCTCGCTGAGGCAAGTGATTTCTTGGGATCGTAAAACGGGATCGGCACGACAGTGCACATACGCATTTCGCTCAACTTATCTACCTGTAGGACCCCGCCTGATGCTGCGTAGTCGATGCTGATCATCGCAAGTGCGATGTTCTTTTCCAGTCTTGGGGAATAGATCGCAGACGTGACCGCGCCGACCTGCACGCCACCCTTGATAATGGGCCAAAAGAAATCATTGGATCCGATAAAAGGATCACCGTCAATTTCCAGACCGACTAGCTGTTGCGACACGCCCTGTTCCTTGATCTTGGTTAAGGCCGCCTTGCTGACAAAATCAGCCTCCGTGTCCAGATCGACAAGACGCCCCATACCCAGCTCATAGGGGTTGTTCGCAAGGTTCATATCCGCGTGATACGACAACATGCCCGCCTCGATCCGGCGAATGCTCGATGTATGGCCGGGCTTGAGACCCAAAGGAGTGCCAACGACCATCAGATGTTCCCAAAGCCGGTCACCTTGTGATCCGTCGCGCAGGAAAATCTCGTAACCAAGCTCGCTTGACCATCCGGTGCGTGAAATAATCAAAGGCACGCCGTCCCAGTCAAATTCCATGAACCGGTAGTATTTGAGCTCGGTCGGGGCATCGCCAAAGGCTGCGCGCAGAACGTCGCGGGATTTGGGGCCTTGCAGCTGCAACGGTGACACGTCGGGTTCGGAAATCTCCACATCCATGCCGGAATTCACCGCAATACCGCGCGCCCAGAGAAGGACGTCACTGTCCGCAATAGACAGCCAAAAATGATCCTCGGCCAGTTTCAGAAGAATCGGATCGTTGATGATCCCGCCGCTCTGGTCGGTAATCAGTACGTATTTACATTGTCCGACCTCACATTTCGAAAGATCACGGCAGCTGAGGAATTGGGTGAACTTTGCCGCGTCCGGTCCTTTGATCTCGACCTGACGCTCGACAGAGACGTCACACAGGATCGCCTCATTGACCAGATTCCAGAAATTCTGCCTCGGATCGCCAAAATCGCGGGGGATGTACATGTGGTTGTAGACGGAAAATCCTTTGGCCCCCCACCGCAAGGCTGCGTCGGAGTAAGGGGATTTTCGGACCTGTGTTCCGAAGCTGAACTGGGCAAAGCTAAGTTCATGGGACATGACGTGTATCCAGTTAATTGTGTGGGAGGTCAGCTATTTGCGCGGACCAAATCTCGGAGTTCGTTTTTGCGGATTTTTCCGGTAATGGTCTTGGGCAGCTCACCAAAGATCACCTTCTTTGGCCGCTGGTATCCCGCAAGACGGGCTTTGGCGTGCGCCAGAAGCTCATCCTCGGTGGCCTCGCCGGAAAGCTCCACAAAGGCACAAGGCACTTCGCCCCATTTCTCATTCGGCATCGCCACGACGGCACAGAGGCTGACGGCAGGATGCGAATAAAGCGCCTTTTCCACCTCGATGGACGAAATGTTTTCGCCGCCCGAGATGATGATGTCCTTGGACCGGTCGCGGATCTCGATATAGCCATCGGGATGCTGCACCGCGATGTCACCCGACCAGAACCAGCCATCCTTGAAGGCTTTGGCGGTTTCCTCGGGCGCTTTCAGATAGCCCTTCATGACGATGTTGCCGCGAAAAACAATTTCGCCCAGCGTTTCACCATCCCATGGCACGGGCGCACGTGTGTCGGGGTTCAGGACCAGCACGTCTTCCTGCAATTCATACGCGACGCCTTGGCGGGCTTTCAGGCTTGCCTGTTCTTCCGCTGGCAGTGCTGCCCAATCGGGTTTTTTCCGCGCAAACCACCGCGGGGCCATAGACCTCAGTCAGGCCATAGACATGGGTGATCGAGATGCCCATCGCCTCCATTCCTGCAATCACACTGGCCGGAGGTGGGGCGGCGGCGGTCATCATATTGATATTTTGCGGAAAGTCGCGTTTTTCCTCTGCGCCCGAGATCATCGACATGATGATCGGCGCTCCGCAAAGATGGGTGACGCCATGATCGGCGAAGGCGTTATAAATCGCGTCGGCCCTTGGCGCACGTAGGAACACATGCGTCCCGGCCAGCATGGTGATTGTTCAGGGAAAGCACCAGCCATTGCAGTGGAACAGCGGCAGCGTCCACAGGTATACCGGATGATGCCGCATTTCCCATGTGACGACATTGTTGACCGCGTTGGTCCAGGCGCCACGATGGGAATAGACAACACCCTTGGGCCGTCCTGTGGTGCCTGACGTATAGCTCAGAGCAAGTGCGTCCCACTCATCCTCCGGCAAGGAATAGGCAAAATCCGGGTCGCCTTCCGCCAGCAGCGCATCATAGGTCAACGTGCCGATTTTCTCGCCGCCCGGGCCTTCACTATCCTCGATATCGATGACCAACAGGTCACGGCCCGATTGGGCGACGGCCTCAGCGGCCAGATCGGAAAATTCGGTATCGACCAACAAAACCCTGGCGTCGCCGTGATCCAGAATATAAGCGATCGTGCCCGCGTCCAGCCGCGTGTTGTTCGCGTTCAGAACCGCGCCCAACATGGGCACAGCCAGCGCGCATTCCAGCGCCTCGGGGATATTCGGCGCAATCAGGGCGACGGTATCGCCCTTGCCGATATCGCGTTTGGCCAGGGCAGAGGCCAGCCGTTTGCAACGTTCCGCGACCTCGCCCCAGTTGCGCCGGATGCGGCCACGGATTTGCGCCGGAAGCTCTGGATGCACGCGCTCGACGCGTTTGAGGATCGAAACCGGTGACAGGGCGGTGTGGTTCGCTGCATTACGGGCAAGCTCCGGGCCCTCGTAGATCATTCCCCGGTCCATTCAGGCATCGGTTCTTTGCGGGTGAAGGCCCCGATACCGGCCTCGGCATCTTTGGCCATCATGTTTTCCGCCATCGTGCGACCGGCAAAGGCGTAGGCCTCTTCCAGCGGCATTTCGAGCTGTTCGTAATAGGCACGCTTGCCGATCTTGACGGCGGACGGCGATTTGTAGGCAATGATCCTAGCCATTTCTGTGGATGCCGCTTCCAGTTCCGCCAAGGGCACCACGCGGTTAACCAACCCCATTTCGGCGACGCGGGCTGCGGGCAGGAATTCCCCCAAAAGCAACATTTCCATCGCCAGCTTGCGCGGCACATTGCGCGAAAGCGCGACCATCGGGGTTGAGCAGAATAGCCCGATATTCACGCCCGATGTTGCGAAAGTTGCGTTGTCGGCGGCCACCGCCAGATCACAGGACGCAACAAGCTGACACCCCGCCGCTGTGGCAATCCCTTTGACCTCGGCGATTACAGGTTGCGGCAAGCGCACCACCCGAAGCATCATCGCCGAACACGTCGCAAACAGGTCTTGGAAATACTGAAATCCACCGTCGGCATCCGCCCGGCGCGCCGACATTTCTTTGAGGTTATGACCCGCGCAAAAGTGATTGCCGCCGGTACGCAAGATCACTGCTTTGACACTGCGATCTTCTGCGATTTCGTCAAATGTGTCAGACAGAGCGCATAGCATCGCCTCTGACAACGCATTAATCGACTTGGGCGCGTTCAGAGTCAGAACGGTAACGCCATCGATGTCAGCCCGCAGGATCAAATCATCGTTTTGCATTTCGCCCTCATAGGCCATTGAGTGGAACTTTCAGCATAGGTGCACCGCTTTCGTCGCACGGGATCTCGCCGGCCCGCATATTCACTTGCAGGGACGGTATGATCAGTTTGGGCATCGCCGGTTGCGCGTCACGCTCCGTTCGGAACTTGATGAAATCTTCGCGCGATTTGCCAGCACCCACATGGATGTTGTCGGCACGTTGCTGGCCAATTGTGGTCTCCCACGCGATGGCGCGCCCACCGGGGCCATAGTCGTGGCAGATGAACGGGCGCATCTCGCCCGGCAGGCTCAGCACGGTTTGGATAGAATCGTAAAGCTGCCCTGCATCACCACCCGGAAAGTCTGCGCGGGCTGAGCCGCCGTCAGGCATAAAGAGCGTGTCACCGGCAAAGGCGGCGTCGCCAATCACATGCACCATGCAGGCTGGTGTGTGGCCCGGCGTGGCAATCACAAAGGCTGTCATTTCGCCAATGGTGTAGGTGTCACCATCCTCGAATAAAGCATCAAACTGCGACCCGTCGCGTTGAAATTCCGTGCCTTCGTTGAAGATTTTGCCGAAGGTGTCCTGAATTTCGATGATGCCTGCACCAACGCCCATTTTGCCACCCAGCCTATCCTGAATATAGGGTGCAGCAGACAGGTGATCGGCATGGACATGGGTTTCAATGATCCATTCTACCGACAAGCCTTGTGACTGGATGGCGTCGATCAAGCGATCGGCACTGTCGTAAGTGATCCGCCCGGCGGCGTAATCCATATCCAGAACGCTGTCGATTATTGCACAGGCGTTAGATGCGGGGTCTTTCACGACATAAGAAATCGTGTTGCTGGCAGGATCAAAGAACCCTTCGACTTTAGGCTTTGCTGCCATATTGAGATTTGGGAAATTTGTTGAAGGTTCCATGATTTATTCCAGCGCGCCCGCGGCCTTTTTTCAGGCACCAACGCCTCCGGTCAGGTTCACAACGGGCGATAGTCCCATATCCATGGCCACCACCGCCGCCATGGCAGAACGCCCACCCGATGAGCAATAGAACACGTAAGTCTTATCTTGACTGAACTCCGGCTTGTGCGCAGGACTTTCCGGGTCGATGTGGAATTCCATCATGCCGCGCGACGATGCGACAGCACCCTCAATGACGCCGGTTTTGGCCTGTTCCGTACCATCGCACAGATCGACAAAAACGTGATCGGGCGAGCCTTCCAAGGCCGATGCCTCTTCGGCACTGATCGCAGGCACCGCTTTCATGGCCACCTTTACGATGTCTTTCGCGCTTTTGGTGATCGTCTGAGCCATGTTTGGTTTCATTTTCGATTGGTTTTGAGCCAGTCCAATAGTGCGTCGAGCGGCCAATTTATGGCACCGCTACAGCCGTATGCGCAGGCAGAGGCCACATGAGTTTCTGTGCCGCTCTCAGTCAAATTGCGAGATCAAGACGGGGCTTCCAGAACGGGCGGAACAGCTCGATCTTGGGGCAGCGGTTCATCACCACCTTCAGCCCCGCTTCTTCGGCAAGCGCGGCCGCGCGGTCATCATAAACGCCGATTTGGCCCCAAAGCACCTTGGCGCCGATTGCAATGGCTTTCTCGGTGATCGCGTAAAGTTCCTCTTTCGGGCGGAAGACCTCGACCATATCCACGGGCCGGTCGATCTCTTCCAGCGAATGAACGACAGGTATGCCGCGAATTTCGATCAGCTTTGGGTTTGGATTGACAGGGATCATGTCATAGCCCGTTTCGTGCAGCACACGCAGCACGCCATAGCTGAACTTGGTCTTGTCGCCACTGGCCCCCACCATCGCAATGGTTTTGACCGAACGCAGGATGTCCGCCAGATATTCGGGCGCGTAATCATACAGGTGATCGATGTCAGCTTCGGGCATTTAAGCCTCCTTAGGGGTCGCGATATCCGCCTTCAGCTCATGCGGCTCCAGCGGATCAAGGAAGGGGTTGCGATAAAGTTTGTCGTGGCTTTCGACGCCGATTTCCAATATGCAATCGCTCACCGCGCGGGCCACACACAGCAGAACATAGCCATTGTTGATCTGGCGATTGTTCAACGCCACTTGCCTGCGCTGATCCACTTCGCCAGCGGTCAGTTTGGCCGCACAGGTGATGCAGCCGCCGTATTTGCAGCCATAGGGCAGATCGACTCCCTGTTCGCGTAAAGCGTCCAGCAACGGACGGCGGGCGTCGACCTGATAGGTCGCATCATCGCGGTTGGCGATTGTGATTGTGCGGGTTTCGCTCACAGCCAGATGTCGCTTGTACAATCGCCACCGGGATAGCGGGTTTCATGGCAGCGGCTTGGTCCGTTTGGCTCTTTGCCAAAATCAACAACGAAATCTTCGTTGATTTTCATACCGCCGTTTTCGACATCACAGTCGATCATCAGCATGACACCGCCCTGGGTGCGAATTTCCGGATAGAACTGGTTGTCCCAGGTCGAGAACAGCGAGGTCGTGACATAAAGCCGTTTGCCATCAAGCGAGAGCTGATACATTTGCGGCCCGCCTGCCACTTTGACGCCATTGACCTCGGGCGCTTTGCCCAAAAGCCCGCCCATCCAAACCTGCCCGGTCAAAACAGGATTATGCGGGTCAGAGATGTCGTACTGGCGCATATCGCCGTGCAACCAGTTATTGAGGTAAAGGTATTTGTCGTCCATCGATACAAGGATGGCCGACATCACACCGGGCACGGGAATAGGCCATTCGGGATGCGGTTCATTCTCCACATCAATGATCTTTTCCCATTCCCATTTCCCAGCTTCGGACTTCCAGAAATGGATGACATTGGCGCTAAGCGCGGCACCGCAGAACCCATGTGTACTGTCAGGATCATGCAGAAACTTTACCTCCAGCGGGATCAGGCCGTCTTCGCCGAGATACATCGTCCCGACCGGCACCTTTTTCTCAAAATCCCAGATGTGCAGGCGGCGACCGTATTTCAGGTGGCCCACTTCTTCCAAATCAAACCCTGGCATGAATGTGTTGGGTGCGGCCCATTCGGAACTGACCATCACGTTATGGCGCGGCTGGTACCAGAAGTCATAACCAAACGGGATATCGCCCATTGAGTTTTCCCAACGACCAACGATCTCGAATTCTTTGTTGAGGTGCAGATAACCACCGGGCGCTTCGCCCTGTGCGTCACCTAAGAAGGAAATGATGATCTCAGAGCCCAAACAATGCACGGTGTGTGGGCCGCTCAGATTGGTTTTTGACTTGATCTCGGCCCCGTCAATCACCTTATGAAGGCGCGGAGCAAACGGGTCCGTCGCGGTGTCGATCACATGGATATTGTTGGACCGCACGCCTGGCACCAGCAGGTATTTACGGCTCATGCCCGCGTCGTCGTGGCAGGAAGAACAGGCATTCCAGCCCATGTGATGCAATTCATCCCCGATGCCGGGCATCTCTAAGCGATGGATGACTTGTGAATAGGTCGGGCTTTCCGGGTCGGCGTCCACGGTGGCTAGGTAGTCCGGCTTTTGAATGCCGGTGCCGGTGTAGATGGCAATTGTGTACAAGAGTTTTTCACGCGGCGCTTTGATCGCCTCGGCAGGGCTTGCATACCCCGGGCCACAACATGCTCCGTCCATCTTCACATTCCTCCCTTGCGATCATTTGAAGATTCTCGTAAATCGATAAAAGGATTCTCGCAAGGTAAAAATATGCATCTGGAACGCCTGACATTCATCCTCGAAGTTGTTGGACAAAAGGGCGAGGCTACAGTGGCCGAGATTTGCGCTCATTCTGACCTGCCTAAGCCGTCTGCCTACCGGTTGGTGCAGGACCTCGTCGGTGTGGGTCTACTGGAACCTGTTGCCCGTGGTACATTCACAATCGGCTCCCGCCTGAAGCGGATCACGAAAAGTGACCACTCTGACCGTGCACTGCTAGAGGTGATTGCGCCTGCGCTAAAGCAAGCCGCTAAACAATATGGCACCGCATTTTTCCTGTCCCGTCTGCGCGGAAAATCCGTGGAAATTATTCACGTTGAAACACCTGACACTGGGGTCTCCTATCTCCATCCCGGTTTGGGGAAACGACCCTTGCATGCCTGTTCCTGCTCTAAGGCCGTTGCTGCATTCTCACCCGACTTGTTTTTGACCAGCGAAATGGAAGGCCGGCTGCGCGCCTACACCGAATTCACCCTGACAAACGTGCAGGACTTGGAAGCCGAGTTTGACACCATTCGCAATCGCGGCTTCGCAGAATGCGTGGAAGAGATTGAGCGCGGCATGTGTTCGGTGGCAGCTCCCCTTGCGCCAAGCGGGCCAGGTTCCACGATGTCCATCGGTGCAACCGGATCGGTACGGGTCTTTACGCCAGCGTTCCGCGAAAAACTTGGTCCCCAGATCTCCCTTATTGCGCGTGAAATGTCTGCAAATTTGGGTTGGGACGCGGCGCAGGATGCCAAAATATCAGGCTAACTTTTAGGTGGTCTTCGAATGTGGGCCTCTTCTAAATCTGATCTGAACTGACCTCCGCTCCACACAAACAAAAAAAGCAACGCCGGACGTTCGAACGTCTCGCAGCATCAGTCAGTAAGGGCTCAGAGCCGACCTCAGATGCGGAGCGGCATCTGCCAGTTTCGCAGAACTAGCCTCGTGGCAGAACGGCCCATAAGAGACATTCTACACCCGAGCGGATTACTGGAATACAGCGTTGCAAACGGGCCTTTTTTGCCCGTGCATACTCACTCTCAGAAAAATCTAGACTATCCGGGAAAGACCGGTATTGGTCACGACAGCGGTCGTTCTAACATTTTGGCTGCAGACAAGCTGTCAGGCGGTACAAAAATCTCGCAGTATCGAATTAAAGAGCCCCGGCTTCTCTAAATGCGTCGCGTGAGCACATCCAGGTATCACGGCGAGGTTGGCGTCGGGAATTGATTGCCACAATTGTTCGGTTTGGCTCCATGGATAGGTCCGATCCCGGTCACCCCAAATCACCAACGTACGGGTCATGATATCCGCCAAATGTTTGGCGCCGCTCCAACTTTCCATTGCGTCGAGCCCAATTAGCATGGTTTGCAGGCTGCATTGTTCTGCAATCATAGCACAGTCCTCATAGGCCGCAGCTTTTCCCCGATCAAGAAACCAGGTTGCCGCAATACGTCTGGCCGTGGCTCTTGGTCCTTCTGTATTGGCCCGGCGCTTTGAAGTGTCGATCGTCTCAAACCGGCCGGGTAAAATGCCAATCGTTCCGGTGCCGTAAAGCACCAACCGGTCGATACGTTCGGGTGCACGGGTAACCATTTCTTGGACGATCATCCCACCCATTGAATGGCCGATCAGGGTAAATCGCTCAATTCCTCGCCCGGTTAATTCGCACAGCGCCCACTCGGCAAATCCAGCAATACTGGTGGGGGCCTCGAGATGTGCGTTTTCACCAAATCCCGGTAGATCCAGGGCCACGACATTGAAACCGGCCAGAGCATCGACTTGCCCCAACCAATGCCGACTGCCGCCCAAAAATCCATGGACGAATACGACAGGTGTCATTTGCGCCCACCCTGTACAATGCGATCAAGGATCATGGCACAGAAAAGGATCGCAAACCCGGCGAGGATGCCTTGGCCCACATTGGCATATTGCAACGCTTCCAGCACGTCCTCACCCAGCCCCTTGGCGCCAATCAGCGAGGCCACGACGACCATCGCCAGCGACAACATAATCGTCTGGTTGATCCCCGCGCGGATCGATGGGCTTGCTAATGGAAGATCTACCTTAGTGAGCAAGTACCACTTATTGGCACCGAAACTAATAGCTGCTTCGCGCACGCTTTCTGGTACACCACGCAGACCAAGAACGGTCAATCGTACCACCGGTGTGCCGCCAAAAATCATCGTGACCACAACCGCCGCTGGCTTTCCAACGCCGAAGAACGCAATCACAGGCACCATGAACACGAAGGCTGGCATGGTTTGCATGAAATCCATGATCGGCTGGATAAACGCATAGAACCGTGGGCGACGGGCAGCAAACATGCCGAGCGGAATTCCGATAACAATCGACAGACACGCCGCTGTCCCCAACAAGGCCAGCGTCGTCATGGCACCTTCCCAGAACCCCAAGAGGCCCATATAGGCCAGAAATGCGCCCGAATAGATGGCCGTGCTGATGCCCGCTGTCAGCCAGGTCAGCAGAATTATCAAGCTCGCAATCACGATCCATGGCGTCTGAACCAGTATGACCTCTAGCGCATCCAACAGAGTGCGAATGCCGAATGTCAGCCCATCAAAGAAGGTCTCGCTGTTGCGTACGCACCAGGCGATGAAATCTTCTACCCAAGTGATACTGGTCAGGCGGATGTTTGGGTCTGTCGGAAAATGGCTAAGCAGTGAAAAGCGCCCTGGGAAGCTGTAATGCAACATTGCCGCGGCGACGATTAACGCCATGAAGATTGCGCTGAACACGATCTGCGACACCGGCATGGCCGAACGGATCGAACGATCCGATAGCCACTCCGAGAAACGCGCCTCAAGCGCCCAGTTCGCCACCTGTGACTGTATGAATTTGATGATGATCAGTATGATCAGGCCGGTTAGAATGATGTAAGGACCTTCAGCTGCCATCGCCTCGGCCTCGGCACGGATACCCCCTATGTTTTCTTCAAGCGAGTCCACCGTTCGCTGATAGACATCGATCTTGTCCGAATTGTTTTCGATAGCCGCCGCCAATTGCTGACGGCGCAGTTCAAGCGTCCCTTCAATCGATGCAATACGCTCCATTGCCTCGGCTGCCAGATCGCCGAACAACCCTCGCGCAATCTGCACAAAGGCTATTGTTTCGAGGATCAGAAATGGTAACGCCCATGACCACAGACCTCGCGCACCGAACCAGACCGGACCAAACAATCCGGCCATCAGATTGAAAGTTGGTGTAAAGCGGGACGATGCACCAATCTTGTCGAAATTACGGATGTAGTAGTCAGGGCTGGTGCGCACAAATGTGCGAATGTTTTCACGCCGCTCTTCGGCATAGGCAAGGGCCGCTTCGCTTTCGGTATCTTCCAGCGGGTTCACATCAGAAATGCTCATGACACTTCGGTCCCTTCGATCACGGTGCGCAACAGATCGGCACGGGTTATGACGCCAACATCCACGCCGCCGTCCTCCACAAGGATTGCGCTACTGTTGTCGATCGCCAGATTGATCAGCGTGCTCAGATTTTCGTCTTCATTCACGCGCGGGGCATCCGACGGTAGCGGTCCATGGGCCGCAATATGTTCTGGAATTGGCCGCATGACCGCATGGGCGCGCACAACTTTGAGGCGTGAAATACCCGCAACGAAATCAGCCACATAGTCATCAGCGGGGTTCATCACGATGTCTTCGGCTGTCCCGATCTGCACCACCTTGCCGTCCCGCATGATGGCGATCCGATTGCCGATGCGGACGGCTTCATCAAGGTCATGGGTAATGAAGATCGTAGTCTTCTTGAGAATCTTGCTCAGCCGGATGAATTCATCCTGCAATTGTCGCCGGATCAGCGGATCAAGGGCCGAAAACGGTTCATCCATCAAAAGCACGTCGGGGTTGGCGGCCAAAGCGCGGGCTAGGCCCACACGTTGTTGCATGCCACCGGACAGCTCGTGTGCGAACTTTGACCCCCAGGCGCCCAGTTCGACAATATCGAGAATAGCAGCAGCCTGACGCATGCGTTCATTCTTACTGACCTGTCGGATTTCCAGTGGCATTGCCACGTTATCCAACACCGACCGATGCGGCATCAGCGCAAAGTTCTGAAACACCATACCGATTTTGTTGTTGCGAAACTGCTGAAGCTCTTTTGGCCCCAAGGCCATGACATCAGTGCCTTCGATTTCGATCTTACCAGCTGTCGGCTCCAGCAGTCGGTTGAAATGGCGAACCAGGGTGGATTTACCGCTGCCTGACAGACCCATGATGCAAAAAATCTCACCCCGGTTTACCGACAGGCTGACATCAGCGACGCCGACAACACAGTTGTATTCGGCCAGCACTTGGGACTTGTCCAACCCGCGGTCGCGGATCGCCTGCAGCGCCACCTCGGGTCTGCCTCCGAAAATTTTCCAGACATTCGAAATTTCGATAACGGTGTCGTCGCTCATAGGTCCTCCAGAGATCTGCTTTTGGGTGGCGCCAGCAGATGCCGCCACCCTGTTTCTGGAAGTGGGATCAGAGACCCAGCCAAGCGTCGACGCGATCCGGGTTCGCTTCGACCCATTCGCGGGCAACCTCTGCCGGATCGCGACCTTTGCCGCTGATCTCATAGGCGAAACCGCTGACATCATCTGCAGTCAATGCGAAATTCGCGAAGAAATCTGCAATCGCAGGTGAGCGGTCTGGCAACGTATTAGACCATGCGATCTGGACGTTCTTCAGGGCGTCTTTGGTGGCTACACTGGATTTGCTATACCAATCCGGATCGTCCGATGGCTGCACCATCACGTATTTTGCCGGGTCGAACGTCGGCTCGCTCAGCATTTGAACGTCGAACATGTACCAGACCGCGTGTGGCTTATAGCAATAGAAGGCATAGCCCTCGCCTTTGGCGATGCTGTCTTTGATACGCGCGGTCTTCACGCTTTCTTCTGCACGCACGGGCTCGATGAAATCAAGCAGACCGTAGTCGCGCGTTTTCACCTCGTTCACATTGGCCGACGCCCAGCCGGGGGCGCCAATCCACATCTCACCCTTGCCGTTGCCATCGCTGTCCATCAGGGCGGCGACATCTGGGCGGCCCAGATCAGCTATGTCGGTGATATTGTTGGCCTCACCAAAGTCCTTGCTGACGCAAAAACCCTGATTGCCTTCGTAGGGGTTCGAGGACAATGTTACCGTACCGGCCTCGTCGACATACTTCTTGGTAAAGCTCTCCTGATTGGGCAGCCACACATCTGGATGCACGTCGATGTCACCTTTGCCCTGATCCATGGCTTGAAAGATGGTTGCATTGTTACCGGGCACATATTCAACCGTCCCGCCGATGCGCGTTTCAACAACGGCACCCAGAAGATGAGCGATTGCCTGCGCCCCGGTCCAAGACGGCACACCGATTTTAACCTCTTCCGCCGCGAATGCGGGCATCGCATAGATACCTACCGCCGCTGCCATACCAAATGCCTTTAGCTTGTTTCTCATGATAGTCTCCTCTGTTGAATTGCGCCGTATTTTGGCGTCGTTTTTTTTAGTCAATCTCATTCCCATCACTCGGCGGTGTCGTACAAAGTCGTCTCGGGCTGCGACTTCGGACGGAAGGGGAAAAGGGGGACAAACCGCCAGGCCCTAGCTTAAAGTCTAGAGCATGAGGTTTTCTGAGGGCCAATTCGAACATTTCATCAAACTATTCCCGTAATGCATAGTTTTGAGTATGCTCGACCAATGCTTCCTTGGAAATGCAGGTACACACATTGGATTTGAATTGGCTGCGCGACTTTGAATGCCTCGCCCGGACACTGAACTTCACCCGAGCCTCCGATGAACGTAACATCACACAATCCGCATTCAGTCGTAGAATCAAAGCGTTGGAGAGCTGGGTCGGGCTGCCTCTGGTCAATCGCGCCACCTATCCTGTTCAATTGACAGAAGCAGGTCAACAATTCTTACCGGTCGCGCTGGCGGCGATCTCACAACTGTCAGAATCCCGTCAATCGCTGCGGGATGCCGATCGTGGGGATAGCCGTTTCATCCGGTTTTCGGTCCTCCACACGATCGCGGTTAATTTTTTGGCAAGTCGCATCGAAGAGTTGCAGATGCAAATTCCCGATCTGCGCACTCGAGTATTGTCCGATTCCCTAAGCACCTGCTGTGACCTGTTGGTCGAGGGCGCAGTGGACATTCTTTTGTGTTACAATCACCACTCGGTTTCACCGATGATTGATGAAACCGCATTTGAGCGAAAAGACCTGTTAAAGGATCGTCTGGTGCCAGTGGCTACAGCTGATTCAGTGCGTGCCATGGGTTGGAGCCTCGCAGAGCAGGATGGCCCACCCATCCCCTATCTGGCATATGACCGTTCTTCGTTTTTGGGCATGGTTGTAGAAAATACCATAGACCGCAAACCCCTGAACGCCGAGACGATTTATGTTGATAGTCTGGTTGAGACAATCAAGAGACGCCTGATTACCGGAAGCGGCTTTGCCTGGATGCCCGAAACTGCGATTTCGCCAGAGCTGGACGCAGGATTGCTGGTGCCAATCGGCGATGACGCGTGGTGTGCCACCTTGACGATTTCCGCATTTGCCAATCCGGCGACCTTAGATCAGACAGCGCAACAGCTTTGGGACCAATTATGAACAAAGGTATCTGTTGACTTACAGATTGCCTCCGAACGCTGTGGCGCACTTATTCAATCGCCTAAACTTGCCCTGCGTGGGAAAATTCGACAATCGCCTGGACAAGCAGGTCAATCGTATCAATGGCATTGACCTCGGCCGCAACACTATCAGCGATAAGCGAGAATTCTGAGCAAGCCACAAGCTGCAGGTCTGCTCCTGCGGCAACAAGTTCTTTCGAGGCAACTCTTAGTGTTTCGCGCGCCTCTTCGCACGGACCGTCCGTCTTAATTTTCCGGATCGCTGCAAGCATCTTTTCATCACCTGCGGACCAAACCACCGACAGCCCGCGCCTGTGCAACGCTGTCTCGAATAGCTGCGTATGTCGTACGGCGGGCGAGGCAAGCATCCCGACACATCCCCCTGATCCGAGCGTCCCAGCCGCATGATCAGCCGTCAGTTCGACCACGTTCAGCAAGGGTATTTCCACGGAGTCCGTAATCGCCTTGGCATAGTGATGGGCGGTGTTGCACGGCATCGCCAGCGCTAAGGCTCCAGCATCTTCAAGCCGACGCGCCATAGCGGCAAGCGTCGGCCCCGGATTCTCTCCGACGCCCTCGAGCAGATGACGAACCCGCGACGGCACCTGCGGGTTCATGTCGATCAACAAAGGTATGTGGTCTTGGTCATCAGTTGCGGGTACGGCCGCCACCAGCTTGCGCTGGAGGAGGATCGTCGCTTCGGGGCCCATACCGCCAAGAATTCCAACCGGGCGCAGTGTCATGGTTCAGACAGTCACCCAGCGGTTTTGATGATCAAAGGCAAAATCATACCCCCCAAGGGCTGCGGCACCCCCTGTGTGCAGGAACACAATCCGTTCGCCGTTGAACTCACCCTTCCGTGCAAGATCAATCAGACCGGCTGCACCCTTGGCGGAATAGCACGGATCGAGAAGGATGCCTTCGAGCTCTGCAAACATCTGGATCGCCTCTATGCCGCTTGTCGTTGGCAGGCCATAACCCTCGCCGACATAGTCAGTATTGGCCTTCACGTCTTCGCGCTTGACCACACCTGCGCAGCCCAGTTTTTCAGCAGTTTTGCAGGCGAGGTCAAAAACCATCTGTTCTTGCTTGGGCTGAGGCGCCCTTGTGCCGATGCCCAGCACGGGCACCTGCGCATTCATGGCACACATGCCCGTCACCAATCCGGCCTGCGTTCCTGAAGAACCGGTTGCATGCACCAATCTGTCAATTTGCAAACCGCTGTTATTTGCTTGTGCCAACAGTTCAAAGGCCGCGTTAACATAGCCAAGCGCGCCGGTCGGGTTCGATCCGCCGCCAGGAATGACATAGACATTGTGCCCTTCAGCGCGCTTCTTTTCGGCTGCTTTTTCCATCTCACCCGGCATATCATGGCCGCCGGGAAACTTCTCGGTGGTTGCGCCATGCAAATGGTCTAGCAGGACGTTACCGTTCGTATTGTAGTTTCCATTTTGGTAACCGGTGCGATCCTCCAAAAGGATGTGACAGGCAAGCCCCAGCTTGGCGGCAAATGCAGCCGTCTGCCGACCGTGGTTGGTTTGCGTGGCCCCTTGGGTCATCACCATGTCGGCACCCTGCGCCTCGGCCTCAGCCATTAGGAATTCAAGCTTGCGGGTCTTGTTGCCACCGGTCGACATACCAGTGCAATCATCGCGTTTGATCCATATTTCGACCCCCAGCTCTTTTGACAATCGAGTCATGTGTTCAAGCGGTGTTGGAAGATGGGCAAGATGCAGGCGGGGAAAACGGGCAAGGTGCATGTCATGGTTCCTAATATTTGCTTTTGTCAAGTTACTACGCGCTGAGGCACATTCCTAATTCGAACTTCGGTACATAAATTGCAGGAATTGCATGTTGTCACGAACTGCACTATCGATCCGCCATGCGTCTTGAGTGGATCGATGATATATTGGCCGTGCTTGATAGCGGCTCTCTCGCCCGCGCCGCTGAAAAGCGATTGCTGACGCAATCTGCGTTTACTCGGCGGGTGCGGCTTATCGAAGACAACATCGGCGCAACGCTGTTTGATCGCCGCCGCAAGCCAGTCTCTTTGATGCCAGGCGTGCGGGAACTGGAATTTGAGTTACGTGAACTCAGCACCCGGCTGCAGAGGCTTCGACACACCTTAAAGACAGCGAGTGATCAGACAGGCAAATCGCTGTCTTTTGTTTGCCAACACGCGCTCACCACGACAATTTCACCCGAAATTGTTCGCGTTTTAACTGAAGCTGGCGAAATCTCGGTTCGTGTTCGTTCAGGAAATCAAGACGAGTGCCTGATGCATCTGATTTCAAAAGAAGTTGATTTTGCCATCATGTACGCGGTGCCTGATGACAGTATTCAAGAACCCGTTAACGCGTTTGAAACCAAAACACTCGGGATGGATACTTTGATTCCAGTCTGTGCGCCTACTGTGCGCACGCAAGTGACGGAAGACGTAATTCCTACAATCAGCTACCCGCCCGAAGTCTTTCTCGGGCAGGTCTATTCCAGGATGATTGCGCCGCGATTACCTGAAGGTAAAACCGCAGTACCCAGGGCTGAAACCGCACTTACGTTGGCCATACTACAATACGCCTTGAATGAAATCGGCATCGCGTGGTTGCCCCACTCTCTAGTGGCGACCCACCTTTCTGAGGGCGCGCTTGTGTGCATTGACGATGTGCTGCCCACACAGCTTCTGGCAATCAGGGTAGTCCGCTTGGCAGAATCTCAGCCAGATCATGCAGAGCAAATATGGAAACAACTTGAAGACATTTTCAGTTTCTAGTTTTCCCGCAGTACCCTCTATCCCAAATGGCAAGCCGCCCCTAATCAGAAGGGCTTGATTTTCCCTTACACACCCTTCGCCAGACCGAAAAAAACAAAGCCCACACGCAAAACGCTTCGTTATCGCAAAAAACTGCTACATCCTAAGCACCTGATCCTGGCAGCAGTCGTCTCTCGAACGTGCCCAGCTGCCAAAGAAGCGATACAAGCGAGTGGCCACTTTGACTGTTGTGGTTTTTGAAATTCGAATACGCGGCGAACGTCTGCTTCCCGCCCATTTTTTAGAAAAACAACGTGTTCTGGCGCAAAGAGTTACGGCGCAGCCCACACCGTCGCACTTGTCTTGGGGCCAGCGGGATTTGGACTAGCCAAACGCCCCTGGCCATCAGGGGAAAGACGCTGCCTTCCCCCTCGGGCAACCCTATTAGACAGAACCGTGTCCTCGGCTGTGCCTGCGGGCCGCGCCACCCCCGTCGAATAGCATTGCCTCGCACCTTCCCGCGTTCGCCACGTGGCAGATTAGCAGGAACAGGCAGCTTCGCTGTCAGACCTACAAATCAGCTCTGATTTTCCAAGAGGGGGGATCAGATCAAACCAAACTGTCTGCGGGAGTATGAAATGGGGGCGGCGTGCTAGTTGATGACGCAAAGGTCAAATTCAACTGATGTCCAACGTTGGGAGCGCCTTCTGATGTCGAACATTCACTGCTTTTCTGGTCCAACTATGACAGTTGGGTCAGGTTCGTGTGACGTTCAACAGGAAACCAGTGGCGGACCGAGGAGGATTCGAACCCCCGACCCCTTGATTCGTAGTCAAGTACTCTATCCAGCTGAGCTATCGGTCCGCGTTGGTGAGGCGCTATGTAGACCCGGTATTCGGGACGTGCAAGTTGATTCTGTAAAAATAATTCAAAAAGCCCCATCGCCCCGCGGGAGGCGAATTTCAAAGGTGGTACCTGTTGACCCTGTCTCGGTCAGAACAAGGTCACCCCCATGGCCCCGCAACAGTTCCTGTGAGATCGCCAAGCCCAGACCCGACCCGCCTTTGCGGACACCACCCTGAAAGGGTGTGAACAGATTTTCACGCGCTTTGGCCGGCAGGCCTGGCCCTGTGTCGCTGATCTGAATACACCAGTTGGCGTCCTGCTCTTGCCCGGACAGGGTGATCCGACCGGGCTTTCCTGATGCAACCAGCGCCTGACGGGCATTTCGAACGAGGTTCATCATTACACGGAAAATCTGTTCAGGATCAGCTCGTACGACCAACTCTTCCGGCACATCATTGATGATCTCGACACAGGCATCGGCAACGGCAAGTTTCTCGCTAGCAACCACATCCTCGGCCACAATGCGGAGCGGAATCAAAGTAAGCGACGGTGCAGGTTCTTCAGCGCGGCCAAATGCCAATGTGCTTTCGCACAGGGTTACCGCTCGGGTGATCGAGTTCACCAGCTTAGGGGCCATGCGACGCACCAACGGGTCTTCGCTGGATTCGATCCGGTCGGTAAACAGCTGGGCCGAGGTCAGAATGTTGCGCAGATCGTGGCTTACCTTGGCCACAGCCCCGCCCAGCTGCGCCAGACGCTCGCGCTGTTTCAGGGCCTGGGTCAGTTCGGTTTGCAACTGTTTCAGCGCCTCTTCGGCCTCGCGCAGCTCGGTCACTTTAGAATCCGGTGAGATGATTCCACGGGCATCTTCGGGGGCGCTGGCATAGCGCTGCATATATCCGACAACGCTTTTGATGGGCTTTACCAGAACCACCCGAACCGCAAGAAACAGGAAAAAAGCCGTGATGATCGAAATCACAAATGACAGGCCCAGAATGCGTAACCCATAATCCGTCATCGCCATACGCAAAGGCATGCTGTCAGTCGTCACCTCAATCAGCAGACCTGCGCCTTTCACAGGCTCGCCAATAACACGGATGACTTCATTTTCCGGCGTGAACAACCGCACGACAGCATCCCGGATCAAAATCCATGGTCGCGCGTCACGCAGGTCATAGGTCTTGCTGATCTGCCCTGGAATAGGAGAGGACAGCATCAACTGGCGCATCTCGTCTCGCCGCAGAACCACGTTATAGACGCCCGCATTGGCCAGCAGTTCAGCCTCAAGGTCCTCGGCCAGCATATCATCGGCCAACAAAGCGAGCGAGGCGATCTGAGCGCGCTCCAGCCGGTTCAGCAGGAAATCTTCGCGGAATCGCGCAATCGAAGGGACAAAAATCAGAACCTCGGCCAACATCACGAAGACCGTCGTCAGGATCAGAAATCGGCCTGACAGCGAGTTCACATTGCTCTCCCTTCCAGGTCAGGGCATCCAGCGCTGGACGAACCTGACCACACGTTTAACCGTTTGATTCTCAAACAGCCTTGGTGAGAAATAGGCGCCCGCCACCCGTTTGTTAAGCTCTCCAATCGTCGGATAGGGCGAAACCATGGCGGCAACCTGCCCCATCTTCAGATTATTGGCCAGCGCCAGCGACCACAAGCTGATCAGCTCACCCGCCTGATGGCCAACAATTGTGGCACCTACAGGTCGGCCTTTGACGACCATGACCTTGATGAAACCATTCGTTTTACGCTCGGAAATGGCGCGGTCGTTGTGGTGATAGTCAAACCGCGCAATTTCCATCTTATCGCCATGCTCGGCGCGCGCCTGCACCTCGGTCAGGCCAACCTGCGCCAGCTCGGGGTCGGTGTAGGTCGCCCAGGGGATATGTGCGGTTTTCGCCTTGGAAGGCAGCCCAAACAGCGCCGAACGAATGATAATCCCCGCGTGATAGCCCGCCACATGAGTGAATTGCAGCCCACCCGCGACATCTCCGATCGCATAGACCCTGCGGTTCGTGGTGCGCAGGGTGTCGTCGACCTTGATGCCGGTTCGGATGGGCTCGATCCCGGCAGCGGCAAGGTTGAGGCGGTCGGTATTGGCCTTTCGCCCCGCAGCCAACAGCAGATGCGTGCCCGAGAAGATCTCGCCGTTCTCGGTCACCACTTCAACCGCGCCATCGGAGCCGCGAATCTGTGCCACCATCGCCTGTTCATGGATCGCAACGCCCTCGGCGCGCAAACTGTCCAGCACGACCTCTGCCGCCTCGGGGTCATCCTTGCCCAGCGCCTTTTGCCCTTCGATGACTGTGACCTTGCAACCGAGCCGAATATGCGCCTGCGCCATCTCCATACCGATGGGGCCGCCGCCGATGATCAGCAGATGATCGGGCTTGTCGCGCAAGTCGAAGACGGTCTCGTTGGTATAATACGGCACCTTGTCCAAACCGGGTATCGGCGGGACCAAGGGGGATGAACCTGTTGCAATCACAACCCGCCGCGCGGTGATCAGGTGATCCCCCGCCTGAACCTGTGTCGGAGAGACAAAGCTGCCATATTCCCGGATCACCTTGACACCAAAGCTTTCGAACCGCTCTTGGCTGTCCATCGGCTCGATCTGCGCAATCACATCATGCACGTGATCTTTGGCGGCGGCGTAATCCACCTGTGGCACCACATCCGCCACACCCAGCGCCGAGGCATGCGCCTGCCAATAGGCGGCCTTGCCGCTGGCAATCAGTGCCTTGGACGGGACGCAGCCGAAATTCAGACAATCCCCGCCCATCTTGTGACCTTCCAGCAGGATCACATCCGCACCCATCTGGCTCGCCCCCGCGGCGACCGACAGCCCACCTGACCCGGCCCCGATCACCAGGATATCGGATTTCAGTTCTTGCATGATCAGCTGTCCTTTTGGCCGCGCAGCGTTTTGATCAGAATGGGCAGAGCCGCCAGCACACACAAGCCGATGATCGGGCCGATGACAAACGGCTCCCACAGCAGTGAGACATCTGGCGTTTCACCTCGGTCGAATACACCGCCCAGTCCGACGCCGATCCAAGTATAAACGATACCGCCGGGAATGATGCCCAGCGCCGTGGTGAACAGAAAGTTGCGGAACTTCACCCCCACCAGCGCCGGCACCAGATTGGCCACAAAGAACGGAACCACCGGGACAAGGCGCAGCAGGAACAGGACCGAGATCTCATTCTCGCGCAGGCCGTCCTTCAGCTTTTTGATGGTGCCTTCCGAGGCTTCAAGCCGTGCTGTCAACGACGCACCTAAGCCCCAGCGCGCCGCCAGAAAAATCGCCGAGGCGCCGATGGTTGCTGCAAAAATGTTGAAGACCGTGCCTGCGAAAAGGCCAAACAGGAACCCTCCGGTCATCGAGGCCACCGCAGCGCCGGGCAGCGAGAACGCAACGATGGCAATGTAAATCGCTATGAACGCACCTGCCATTGCCCAGTAATTGGCATCACGCCAACCCAAAAGGGCCTCTCGGTTGTCGCGCAGGGTTTCAAAAGTCAGGTATTCACCCAGTGTAAAGTAACCCAAAGCGGCTACGGCAAGAATCACCAGCAAAGGAATATGTCGCGCAAGCCCGCTGCGCGGGGCCTGAGTTGTATCGCTCATAATGGTGTCCGGTTTTGTGCGTCTCATTCTGGCCTCAACATGCGACGTCACGCGCCCGGGCAACAGGGGCCTCACGCTGCCTTGATCTTTTCGACAGTGAATGTGAGGGTTTTGTGCCTAAAATCCGTATTTTTGAAATCTTTTACCGCGCAGGATTATAGAATTGTTGCAAAAGGCTGCAAAACCCCCACCAAGGGGTTTGACTTACCCCCCGCTTGGCAGTAGAGGACGGGCTTCGAACACCACGGGCAGGCGAATCCGCGCTGCACCCGACCGAATAGATTGGAGACGGAGCGATGAAACGCACCTATCAGCCTTCGAACCTGGTTCGCAAACGCCGCCACGGTTTCCGCGCGCGCATGGCCACCAAGGCCGGCCGCAAGATCCTGAACTCGCGCCGCGCACGTGGCCGCAAGTCGCTGAGCGCATAAACAGCTCACCGATCAGGTTATGAACATGACGCCGCCGGAGGCCCCTGAGGATGGTAAGAACCAACCTGGGGATACGCCCCCGGCGGCGTCCGTTTGCGCATCCAAAACATTGATCATCCTCAGGAAACGATCCGATTTCCTGAACGCCGCGCGTGCGCGTCGGCAGGGCACATCATCAATGATGGTGCAGGCGCGCAAACGCGCCAAGGGCGAGGCGGACGGGATTCGCGTCGGTTTCACCTGTTCCAAAAAGGTCGGCAATGCCGTGGCTCGCAACCGGGCCAAGAGACGCCTGCGCGAAGCTGCGCGCGCGGTACTGCCTGAGAAGGGGCAGGACGGCTGGGATTACGTGCTGATCGGTCGCGCCGATGTCACAGACGGACGCCCCTATGCGGCGCTGCTGGATGATTTGCGCTATGCTCTGCGTAAAGTGCATGCTGCGCGAAAATGACATTGCTCTCGCATATCCTTGCCTTACCCATTCGGGCGTACCGGTTGCTGTTCAGCCCTTGGGTCGGGTTCAACTGCCGCTATCAGCCTACATGCTCGGCCTATGCGTTGGAGGCACTGGAAAAACACGGTGCCATCAAAGGCACATGGCTGGCCGCGCGACGGATCGGACGCTGCCACCCTTTGGGTGGTGACGGGTATGATCCGGTTCCGGACCGTGAAGATCACTCCTGACCCGTCGTCGGACTTGACCGGAGCGCACCTTCGCTGAACAGTTGTGCTGTTCAATTCGAGGGCCAGATGACATCTGACGCGCGCCATTCCCTATCCACGCATGACGTTCTGAACCAGCCGCTTGTGCGAGCAGATTTAGACCTTTGGGCCTCTGACCCAGTACTGCAAAATGTGACAGGCGCGCGAAGCTCTATTCTTCGCAACTATGGTGCAGACCTTGGGCGTGCTGCAGTGAGAGACATGGCGCGCGAGGCCAATTTCCACTCCCCAGAACTTGTTCTGTTTGACCAAGGTGGACGCCGCCTGGATGAAGTGCGTTTCACTCATTCATACCATCACCTGATGCAACTCAGTCAATCATCCGGATACGCAGCCGTTGCCTGGTCTGACCTACCGAATGGTCACGCAACCCACGCCGCCATGGTCTACCTTGCCAGTCAGGTCGAACCCGGACATTGCTGCCCGCTGACCATGACTTACGCCGCCATTCCAGCACTTGCGGCGAATGAAGAGATTGCCTCGATCTGGGTTCCCAGATTGACAGAATGGAACCACGATTCCTCTATCGCTCCTATCGCCTCCAAAAAAAGCGCCACGCTGGGTATGGCGATGACTGAGAAACAGGGCGGCTCGGACATTCGCGCCAATACCACGACGGCCACACGCGACGGAGATCACTGGCGGTTGCGCGGGCATAAATGGTTCTGCTCAGCCCCGATGTCCGACGGTTTCCTGACACTTGCCCAGACCCCCGGCGGTCTGACCTGTTTCCTTGTGCCCCGCTGGCTGGACGGCGAACGCAACGCAATCCACCTGATGCGGCTGAAGAACAAGCTGGGCAATCGGTCCAACGCCTCGGCCGAGATTGAATACCATGATGCGCTGGCCTATCAGCTTGGCGATGAGGGCGCGGGTGTGCGCACAATCTTGGAGATGGTGCATCACACACGGCTCGACACTGCGATGGCCCCGGCAGGTCTGATGCGGGCGGCCCTCAGCGAAGCGCATCACTGGGTCAGCCATCGCAGCGCCTTTCAGCGCCGGTTGATTGACCAACCCCTGATGCGCATCGTTCTGGCCGATCTCGTGCTGGACTGGGAGGGGGCGCTGACACTGGGAATGCGTGTGGCGCAGGCTTTTGACGGTCATACACCCGAGGATAAAGCCTTTTCCCGCATCGCTGTTGCACTCGCCAAATTCCTCAACAACAAACGCTGTCCAGCCGTCGTGGTCGAAGCCATGGAGGTGTTGGGCGGCATGGGCTATGTCGAGGACACCCCCCTGCCCCTGCTCTACCGTGAAGCCCCTTTGAACGGCATCTGGGAAGGTTCGGGCAATGTGATCTGTCTGGATATCCTGCGCACCCTGGCGCGCGACCCATTGGCCGCCCAGGTCCTGCAGGCCGAGCTTGAGGCGGCAACCGGAGTGAACCGCCACTATGATGCGGCGCTGAGGGACCACCGCGCCCGCTGGACCAATATCCCACCCGAAGCCGAGGCGCGCTGGTTTGCGGAGCGCACTGCCTTGCTGCTGACGGCCTCTCAACTGATACGCCAAGCGCCCGAGCCGGTCGCTGATGGATTTGTGGCGTCTCGGCTGACAGGTAACAATGGCCGCATCCCCGGTTCGGTGTCCGGGCTGGACACTGGTGCCCTGCTTGCGCGGTTGGGTTGACCCGCACACTTGCCCGGATACGCCATCTGCTGTAGGGGCAGCGCATGTTTGACGAAGCTGACGATATCCATCCGCTGTTTGCCGGCGCGCCTTCGACCACCGAGTTCAAGAAGCTGCGCAAACGCATCGTGCGCCACACCCGCGAAGCCATCGAACACTATGGCATGGTGGACCCGTCAGCGCATGAGAAAGACGGCAAACCACCCCGTTGGTTGGTCTGCCTGTCAGGCGGTAAGGACAGCTATACCTTGCTAGCGGTTCTGTACGAGTTGAAATGGCGCGGCCTACTACCGGTCGATCTGCTGGCTTGCAATCTGGATCAGGGCCAACCGGGTTTTCCCGCTACCGTCCTACCCGAGTTTCTGGAACGCATGGGTGTACCGCACCGCATCGAATATCAGGACACTTACTCGGTCGTCATGGACAAGGTTCCCCAAGGCCGCACCTTTTGCGCGCTATGTTCGCGCCTACGCCGGGGCAACCTGTACCGCATCGCGCGGGAAGAGGGCTGCTCGGCCGTGGTGCTGGGTCATCACCGTGACGACATCCTTGAGACGTTTTTCATGAACCTGTTCCACGGCGGCCGTCTAGCAACGATGCCGCCAAAGCTGGTGAACGAAGAAGGCGACCTGTTCGTCTTTCGCCCCCTTGCCCATGTCGCCGAGGCGGATTGCGAGAAATTTGCCAATGCGATGAACTACCCGATCATTCCTTGTGACCTGTGCGGCAGCCAGGACGGGTTACAACGCCAACAGGTCAAACAGATTCTCGATCAGTGGGAAAAAAACAGCCCCGGACGGCGGCAAGTGATGTTCCGCGCCTTAACCAATGCGCGCCCTTCGCACCTTTTGGACCCGAAATTGTTTGATTTTGTTAATCTTTCCATCAATTCGAGCGAAAAAACTGAAAAAACGGATGATATTCCACAGCTGCGTTAACGAGTGACTCAGACTGATTTTCTACGGTTTGACCTGAGCGCAAGATGCTCAGGGTAAAGGCGAAGACGAACCGATGAGGAAATCTGTTTCCGTTGATCAATTTCTCGATACTCTCACCACGTATCTGAGTGGCCCGCCGGTGCTGGCCTTTGCTCCCGCCATTTCGCTTGCGGCTTTCTGGATCGGTGGAGAACGTGCGCTTGTCGTTGTGGCACTAAGCCTTCCGTTGCTGATCGTCGCCTTCGCCTCAGTCAGACGCACGCAAACTGCACGCATCTCTCCACTGCACCATCACGGAAGACTCGCGCCAACGGATAAGTTTGCCGCCGAACTTGAAAATTTCTTTGACCGTACCGATCACAATAACATGGGATCGGCTTGTATGATCATAGCCTTAGACGGGTTCACAGAATTTGTTGACCTGCACGGAAATGCGGCCGCGACTCATCTGTCCAACCAATTTTGTGACCGCATCTTCTCGGTCATTCGAACCGGCGATATTGCGACACGATTAGACGAGTGCAGAATAGCCATCGGCCTGCGCCCGTCACAGCATCTCGATCTCGAAGCCTGCATTCAGATGTCGGGCCGCATCCAATCCGCCGTTGAAGAGCCGATCACCCTAAACGGCACCACTGCCTATGTCTCGTGTTCAATCGGTTTTTGCCTGCAATCCGCAGTTCGCGGATCCGGGTTTGAAAATTGGATTGATGCCGCATCTGCTGCGCTATGCGAAGCTCAGCGTAATGGGCCCTCAACGATCCGCGCCTTTTCAAACGAAACCCGCCGTCGATCCAATATCAGGGCCAACCTTCGCAAAGAGTTCGAGGCTGCGCTGGACAACGGACAAATCCGCCCCTGGTTTCAGCCTCAGGTTTCCACAGACACAGGGCGGGTTACGGGGTTTGAAGCCCTGGCCCGCTGGGAGCACCCGCAAAAAGGCATCTTGAACCCACAGATATTTCTGCCTTTTGCCGAACAGGCCGAGCTGATGGAGAGGCTTGGCCAGACGATGCGGCATCATGCATTTTCCGCGATGTGCTGCTGGGACCGGAACGGGATTCACGTCCCACGAATCGGAATCAACTTTTCTTCGGACGAGCTACGAGACCCCGCTCTGCTGGACCGATTGAAATGGGAACTGGACCAAAACGACCTGACGCCCGACCGACTGGCTGTCGAAATTCTGGAAACCGTGTTTTCGCGACGTCCGGACGATGTGATTACCCGCAACGTGACCAGCCTTGCAGCACTTGGCTGTTGTATTGATCTGGATGATTTCGGCACTGGACATGCCTCGATCGCCTCGATCAAACGGTTTGATGTGACGCGGATCAAGATAGACCGAACTTTTGTGGCCAAGGCGGACAGTGATGCATCGCAACAACAATTGGTCAGTGCAATTCTGACTATGGCCGAAAGGTTGAATGTCGAAACACTCGCCGAGGGTGTTGAAACCACCGGTGAGCACGCGTTGATGGCACAGCTTGGTTGTGACCACGTTCAAGGCTTTGGCATTGGCAAGCCCATGCCGTTCGAAAAGACCATGGATTGGATCTCGGCCCACCAGAACAAAGTCAAAGGCATTCCCAAGATTGGAAGGCAAGCGGGTTCCTGATCGCAGGTTTTCACCACAAAAGCCCAATCTGGAACCATAAGGCGGGCGAATCCGCTTGACCTTTGGGGCTGCACTCTGTTGAACCCACCGGGTGTGTTTCACTGCTTAAGGTGGCTGTCCCAGATGGACGATCAGAACAAGAATCTCATCCTCGCAACCGCGCTCAGCTTTGTCGTGATCCTGGTTTGGTTCGTGCTGTTTCCACCGCCCGAGCAAACCACCATTACTGATCAGGCTGAAATCAGCGCCATCGAAAGCGATGAGGTTCAGACCCCCAGCGCCTCGAGCGCGGGTACCGTAGGCGAAGCCACGGCGAGCGCAGAAGAAACGCTGCCCGGGTCCGAGGCCGTGCGGATCAAGATCGACACGCCCCGCCTCGAGGGCAGCCTGTCGATGTCCGGTGGCCGCATCGATGAATTGTACCTGAAGGATTATAAAGTCTCGATCCAGGACGACGCACCGATTGTCGAACTGTTCTCTCCGGTTGGATCTGAGTCTGCATATTATGCGCTCTACGGATGGGCGCCTGGTGCAGGTGTCACCGTCACGGATGTACCCGGCCCGAACACAGTCTGGACGATTGAAAGTGGTGAAACGCTGGGCGTGGACGCGCCGGTCACGTTGAAATGGCAGAATGACAACGGCCTGACCTTCCGCCGCACAATCTCGGTCGACGAGAACTATATGTTCGAAGTCACTCAAGCCGTCGAAAACAACACACAGACCGAGGTCGGCATGGCGCCCTATGGCATCCTTGCCCGCCATGGCATCGGCGAAGATGGCGACCTGCCCGGACTGAAGAATTTCTTCATCCTGCATGAAGGCGTGATGGTCATGGCCGACGGTGTTCTGGATGAAATCGACTACGGCGATGTGCGCGACTTTGACATTGATCCGAACGAACGGGCGCAAGCCGAGGTCTTTCAGGTCAAAGACGGTGGCTGGGTCGGCTTTACTGATCACTATTGGATGACCACCCTGATCCCGGCTGAGGGCACGACCTTCAAGGCAGCAGCCAAATACGATGCCCGTCGCAAGATCTATCAGACGGAAACTGTACTGCCGACATTGCTTGTCGCACCAGGGGCTACTGAAGAGGTAACAACCCAGCTGTTTGCCGGTGCCAAGGAATGGGAAACCATTCGTGAATATCAGGCCGAAGGCGTTCAAAAGTTCATCGACAGCATCGACTGGGGCTGGTTCTATTTCCTGACCAAGCCGATCTTCTGGCTGCTGCACAATATTAACGCCCAGATCGGCAACATGGGCTGGTCGATCATCGGCCTGACCCTGATCATCAAGGCGATCTTGTTCCCGCTCGCGTTCAAGTCCTATGTCTCGATGGCGAAGATGAAGGAACTGCAGCCGCAGATGGAGGCGCTGAAAGAGGCCGCTGGTGACGATCGTCAGAAAATGCAGCAAGGTATGATGGAACTGTACAAGAAGGAAAAGGTTAACCCCGCCGCGGGCTGTTTGCCGATCCTGATGCAGATCCCGATCTTCTTCTCGCTGTATAAGGTGATCTTTGTCACCATCGAACTGCGTCAAGCACCGTGGTTTGGCCCGTTTCAGGACCTCAGCGCACCGGATCCCACGTCAATCATGAACTTCTTCGGCTGGCTGCCTTGGGCCGGGCCGCAACCTGACACCCTTATGGCGCTGATCTTCATCGGCATCCTGCCACTGTTGCTGGGGATTTCGATGTGGCTGCAGCAAAAGCTGAACCCGGCACCAACAGACGCGACACAGGCAATGATCTTTGCCTGGATGCCCTGGGTCTTCATGTTCATGCTCGGTGGGTTTGCCAGCGGCCTTGTGGTGTACTGGATCGCGAACAACACGATCACCTTTACCCAACAGTATCTGATCATGCGCAGCCAAGGTTATAAACCGGATGTATTTGGCAACATCAAATCCGGTTTCAAGCGCGCCGCTAAGACGGATGACAAATGACGGCTGAAGTCACCCATATTTGGCGGCATCCTATGAAAAGCCACGGCCACGAAGCCGTGAAGACCGTGACAGTGACCCCCGGGCAGACAATGCCCGGGGATCGCGTTTGGGCAGTTGCGCACGAAGCGTCAAAGGCCGATGGCACGAAATGGGTACCTTGCGTCAATTTCAGCCGAGGGTCAAAAGCCCCAGTTCTGATGGCCATTTCCGCCAAGCTGGATGCGGATCTGCTGACCCTGACCCACCCCGATCGCCCCGATCTAACCTTTGACCCGGATCGGGAACAGGACGTTTTTCTGGATTGGGTGCGCCCGCTGATGCCCGCGGACAGGGCGGCATCTGCCCGGATCGTTCGGATACCAGGGCGTGGGATGACAGACAGCGATTTCCCGTCAATCAGCCTGTGCAACATGGCCTCTCACCGGGCGGTTGAACAAAAACTGGGGCAAGACCTGTCAATCAAACGCTGGCGCGGTAACATCTGGTTCGATGGCCTGCCCCTATGGGAAGAATTCGACTGGCTCGACCGCGAGTTGCAAATCGGTGAGGCCGTGTTCCGCGTCCGCGAGCGGATTGTGCGCTGTTTGGCGACCACTGCGAACCCGGATACCGGCGACCGCGATGCCGACACTTTAGGCGCGCTGAACAGCTGGGGCCATCAGGATTTCGGCATCTATACCGAAGTGGTCCGCGGCGGGCTAATCTCGGTCGGTGACAAGGTGATACCGTTATGAGCACCCTACCCTTCCCTCTGGCCCAAGATCCCGATGAATTCTCGTTGGAGCGCGGGCGCAAGCTGTTTGCAGGCCCGTCCGAGTTCGTCAAAGGCGTTGTCGCCATGAGCGGGCTGCCCGACCCCGACCGGCTTGAGGTCTGTTTCGCAGGCCGTTCAAATGTTGGCAAGTCCAGTTTGATCAATGCGCTGACCGGAACCAAGGGGTTGGCGCGCGCGTCGAACACGCCGGGTCGGACGCAGGAAATCAACTTTTTCACCCAGGGCCCAGAGCTATATCTGGTCGACCTTCCCGGCTATGGCTATGCCAATGCGCCGGTTAAGGTGGTGGAAAAGTGGCAGCGGTTGCTGAAACAATATCTCAGTGGCCGACAGACCCTGCGCCGGGCCTTTGTCCTGGTTGACGCGCGCCATGGGGTAAAGCCTGTTGATGCCGAGATCATGAAGCTGCTGGACACCAGTGCCGTAACCTTTCAATGCGTGCTGACCAAGGCAGACAAGGTCAAGGCCAATGAACGCGAAAAGGTTCTGAACCAGGTCCGCTCGGCCCTGTCAAAACACCCCGCCGCTTTCCCCGAAATCGTGCTGACGTCGTCCGAAAAAGGGGATGGTATCCCAACGTTGCGCTCGATCATCACGCATCTGGAATAGCTTGGCCCTTGGCAGCACCTTTCAAAGGCCCTAACACGGTGGGCCAGAGGGACCTTAGCCATGAAGACAAGAGATATGAACCGGGATTGGATCGCCACCGCCGCCACATTGAACAGCGCACTGCCCTATCTGCAGCGCTATGACGGGGCCATTGTCGTCATCAAGCTGGGCGGACACGCCATGGGCAGCGATGAAGCGATGGAAAGCTTTGCCCGTGACGTGGTTCTGATGCGCCAAGTGGGCATCAACCCGGTTGTGGTACATGGCGGCGGTCCCATGATCAACGCGATGCTGGACAAGCTCGATATCCAATCCGATTTCGTGAACGGTAAGCGTGTGACGGACAAGGCAACTGTCGAAGTGGTCGAGATGGTGCTCTCGGGCCTCGTGAACAAACGCATTGTTCAGGCCATCAACGGACAGGGAGGGACTGCGGTTGGCCTGTCGGGCAAGGACGCCAGCCTGATGATCTGTGATCAAACCGATGCCTCGCTGGGGTTTGTTGGCTCTCCTTCCGAGATGAAACCCGAAATCCTGCACGATCTGTTTACGCATGACGTGATCCCGGTAATTGCGCCTCTGGGCGCCGGGCGCGAAGGTGAGACGTTCAACGTCAACGGTGACACCGCCGCCGGTGCCATCGCCTCGGCCTTGAAGGCAGACCGTCTGCTGTTGCTGACCGACGTATCAGGCGTCAAGAACGCTGCCGGAGAGGTCGTGACCGAGCTAAAAGCCGGTCAGATCCGCGAGATGACCCTGGACGGGACCATCGCAGGCGGAATGATCCCCAAGACCGAAACGGCGCTGGACGCACTACATAGTGGGGTGCGGGCCGTAGTCATTCTGGATGGGCGCGCGCCCAATGCGGTGCTACTGGAACTGTTCACCGAACACGGGGCTGGGTCGCTGATCCGACCCGATTGATCGACTGCGACGGAGGTGACATGACAGAACAAACCGCACCTTCTCCGAACATTTATCAACGTGTCGACAGCGCGGCAGCTGAGGTTGGGCTTATCGTGATGGGTGCGTTGCATCCTGGGCGCGCTAATGCCAAGCAATTGGACAGCGGCACCCTGATCCTGCTAGGTGCAGGGCCCACGTTCTGGCCTGTTTTGAAATCAGCCCCCGAATGGCAAGGTCCCGACCCTGTTGACCGGTGGTCGTACCGCGTCGTCAATCAGATGGCGCAGGATTTGGGGGTGCAAGCCTATTTCCCATTCGGTGGCCCACCCTATGTGCCGTTTATCGACTGGGCGCTGAAATCGGGGCGTACATTCAGCAGCCCTGTTGGCGCCTTGGTGCATGACACGGTCGGTATGATGATCTCGTATCGCGGCGCGCTGCATTTTGATGAGGAATTCGAGATTCCCGGTGCCCATAACTCATCGCCCTGTGTTACATGCGATTCCCCTTGCGCTCAGACCTGCCCAGTCGGAGCCCTGAACACCCACAGCTTCTATGACGTTGAGGCCTGCCACGGGCATCTGAACACAGAGCAGGGCCAAACCTGCATGACCGGTGGCTGCCTTGCGCGCCTCGCCTGCCCTCTCAGCGCCGGGGCCGGACGCGATCCGGAACAATCCGCCCACCACATGAGGTCTTTTCACCCGTCATGACCCGCACTCTGATCCTGATCCGCCATGCGAAATCCAGTTGGGATGAGCCGACGCTCAGCGATCATGATCGGCCATTGAACAAGCGTGGGCGCAAATCAGCACCCGCCGTGGCCGACTGGCTGCGCAGCAACGGCTGGCTGCCGGATGAGGTTCTCAGCTCTACCGCTGTCAGAACCCGCGAGACATGGGACAGGATGGGGTTGCACGCCGATCCGATCCGGTTCGAGCGCGCGCTGTATCTGGCCGGTCCCGATCTCATGATGCGGGCCCTATCACAGGCTTCTGGCCAAACCGTGCTGATGCTGGGCCACAACCCCGGGATCGCTGAATTCACCAGACAGCTTGTGCGGCAGGCGCCAGATCACGGCCGTTTCGATGACTACCCGACCTGCGCAACAACAGTCATACAGTTCGAGATCAACTCCTGGGCCGCGCTTCGGTGGCACAGTGGGGACGTCTTGGGGTTTGTCATTCCACGCGAGTTGCCGGAATAAAAAAGGCGGGGCAAAAACCCCGCCTTTCAAGGTTCTTCCGATCGGGATCAATGGCCCAGAATCTGGCTCAGGAACAGCTTGGTCCGCTCGCTTTGCGGATTGTTGAAAAACTCTTCTGGTTCGTTCTGTTCCACAATCTGACCGGCATCCATAAAGATCACGCGGTTGGCGACCTGACGGGCAAAACCCATCTCGTGGGTCACACAAAGCATGGTCATGCCTTCTTCGGCCAGCTCGATCATAGTGTCGAGCACCTCTTTGATCATCTCAGGGTCCAGCGCCGATGTAGGTTCATCGAACAACATGATCCGCGGCATCATGCAGAGCGAACGGGCAATCGCAACACGCTGCTGCTGACCACCCGAAAGCTGGCCAGGATACTTGTCGGCCTGTTCTGGGATTTTCACCTTCTCTAGGAAGTGCATCGCACGCTCTTCAGCCTCTTTCCTGGGCGTCTTGCGCACCCAGATCGGGGCCAGCGTACAGTTTTCCAGAATGGTTAGATGCGGGAAGAGGTTGAAGTGCTGGAACACCATCCCGACCTCGGACCGGATCTTGTCGATGTTTTTCAGGTCATTCGACAGTTCCGTCCCATCCACCATGATCGTGCCTTGCTGGTGTTCCTCCAGCGCGTTCAGACAGCGGATCAGGGTGGACTTACCCGACCCTGACGGCCCCGCGATAACAATCCTCTCGCCCTGATTGACGGTCAAATTGATGTCGCGCAGCACATGGAAAGACCCATACCACTTGTTCATGTTGTTGATTTCGATGGCGACCTCGTCGCTCACCTGCATCTTGGATCGGTCGATTTCGCGGTCTATTGCAAGTTCAGACATGTGTTGAACTCCTTAACGATGGCCAGTCTGAAGCTTGCGCTCCAGATACATGGAATAACGGGACATGGAGAAGCAGACGACGAAGAACAGCGCGCCGATAAAAGCGAACAGTTCCCAGTAGATGCCGTTCCAAGCGGTATCAGCGCGGATCGCGTTGGCAAGGCCAAGCACGTCGAACAGTCCGATGATCGACACCAGAACCGTATCCTTGAAGATCCCGATGAATGTGCTCACGATGCCCGGAATTGAGATTTTCAGGGCTTGCGGCATGATGATCAAACGCTGTGCCTGCCAGTAGTTCAGGCCCAAACTGTCGGCGCCCTCGTACTGACCGCGTGGCAATGCAGCCAGGCCACCCCGGATCACTTCGGCCATATAGGCGGCTGAGAACAGGGTCATCATGATCATCACCCGCAGGATGATGTCAAAATTGGTGCCTGGTGGCAGGAACAGGTTCAACAGCAGCGAGGCCACGAACAGTAGCGTGATCAGCGGTACGCCGCGAATGAACTCGATAAAGCCCACACACATGTATTTGACGATAAGAAGGTCCGACTGACGGCCCAGCGCCAACACGATACCAATCGGCAGCGAGACACCGATGGCCACAACACCCAGCAGGATCGCCAGCATGAAACCACCGAACTGACGACTTTGCACGGCTTCGATACCGATCGGCAGGATCGAATCCATGGCACCAACGAAGTAGCTCGATAGAAACAGCCACCAGATCAACGCAGCCACTGCACCACCGATCATCCCGAGCAATTCGCTTTGTTGCTTGCTGACGACGGTGTAGACGGCCCAGCCGGCAACAAATCCAAGTGCCGCCGACAATGGCCCCCAGATGGTACCACCCCACATCAACCAAGGCATCAGGAAGGGGTAGATCGCGCTAAAGATCAGCAACTTGCTCGGAACACGGTCCGAATACAACACTGGTGCCAGAGCAACCAGCAACAGAACAAGCGCCAGAATCGGCCGCCAGTACAGATGGCTCGGGTAGAATCCGAACAACAGCTGCAGCCAGCGATCATTGATGACAGCCCAGCAAGCATGACCATGGGTGTCTCCCCAGGTTGCCATCATGATCTCACGGCACTCAGTCAGTGAATTGGCATTCCAGACGGATTGGAACGTCCATGGCAGAACGCCCGACAACACATAGTAGATCGCATAGAGCGAAACCAAAGTCAGGATCGAATTGAACCAACCAGAAAACAGATTGTGCTTAACCCAACCTACTATTCCCACTTCGGACGCTGGTGGCGCTTTCTCCGGCAACATTTCCGCGCGGACAAATGAAACATCACTCATATTACCGCTCCACCAATTTGACACTATTGTTGTACCAGTTCATCACTGCCGAGATGCTCAGCGAGATGCACAGATAGACCAGCATCAGCAGTAGAACGCATTCCAGCTCGCGGCCGGTTTGGTTCATGGTGATGCCACCCAAGGTACCTGTGATATCCATATATCCCACCGCAATCGCCAGAGACGAGTTCTTGGTCAGGTTCAGGTAGTTCGAGATCATTGGCGGGATGATCACGCGCAACGCTTGCGGCAGGATCACCAGACGCATAATCCGGCTCGGGCGTATACCCAGCGCGGCGGCGGCCTCGGTCTGCCCCTTGGAAATGGCGAGAATTCCGGCCCGCACGATCTCAGCGATGAAAGCTGCAGTGTAAAGGGACAGGGCCAACCACAATGCGATAAGCGAGTTCCGCAAATGAGTGCCGCCTTTAAAGTTGAACCCTTTCAGTTCCGGGTATCCCAAATGGAATCCCAACGCAGTCAGCAGGATCAACATCGGCACAAACAGTATGCCCAACTGAATATGCCAGATGGTTGGGCGATCACCAGTTGCTTCCTGTTTTGCAGCGGCATTAGCGGATACTTTGCGCATTACAAAAATGCTGCCCGCCAAAACGACCAGAAAGGCAACCAGATCCAATGAAATGTCGAAGCGTAAGCTGGACGCACCAAACAAGTGGATATCGCCAAGACTGCGTGAAAACAGGAGCTCTGGGATATAGACACCGCGATTGGTGACGGCGACAGAGTTGAAAAAATCCATCGTGGCCGTCGGGGTTTCGCCTCGGAATGCATTGGGTGCCGGTAAACCTTCGATCAGAATGGCCATAGCCAGAACGATCCAAAGCAGCACAGGCACGTTACGGAACATCTCGACATAAACAGTCATGATCCGCGCTATCAACCAGTTGTTTGAAAGCCGTAATACACCAACGAAAACACCGATAATCGTCGCCGTGATACAGCCGAGAACTGCAACAACAAGTGTGTTTAGCAATCCGATAAGCCCAGCACGCAAGTGGCTGTCTCGAGAATCGTATTCCAGCAGGCGTTGGTTGATATCGTAACTTGCAGGTTCGCCGAAGAACCCGAATTCTACAGGTTTACCAAGTGCTTCGAGGTTCTGAATGGTGTTGGAAATGATCCAGGCTGCCAAAAGCATGAAACCGATCATTGCAATGACCTGGATGGTCGCAGATCGGTACCGCGTATCGTAAAGGAGCATGGACAGCCGGAACTGCTCCTTTGGCGGGTCAGTGAGAGTCGACATGACCTATGTATATCCCCGTGTCATCCCGTTATTCGCAGACAGAGTTGATCTCTGTTCAATCTAACCGGGACTGTTTCTTATGGATTGAAAAAGGGCGCAGGATGAACTGCGCCCTCTTCAATGGATATTAGCGGAACGGCGGCGAGTACAGCAGGCCGCCATCGGTCCACTGACCGTTCAGGCCGCGTGCCAGACCGATTGGGGTTTCTTCACCGATGTTCTTGGCAAAGACCTCACCATAGTTACCACCCGCCTTGATAGCGCGCATTGCCCACTGTGCGTCCAGACCCAGCATCTCACCCAGAGTGCCTTCGCTGCCCAGCAGACGGTTCACTTCGGGGTTGTCGGTGCCAGCAGACATCTCGTCGATGTTCGCCGAGGTCACACCCAGCTCTTCAGCCGAAACCAGTGCGTTCAGTGTCCAGCGAACAACGTCGCCCCACTCGTGGTCGCCATGACGGACCAGAGGGCCCAGCGGCTCTTTCGAGATGATTTCGGGCAGCAGGATGTGATCACCGGGGTTTTCGAACGTGGCGCGTGTTGCGGCCAGGCCCGATGCGTCGGTGGTGTAGACGTCACATGCGCCAGCCAGATACTGCTGCTGCGCTTCTGCGTTGGTTTCGATCGGAACCGGCTCGTAGCTGATGTTGTTCGAGCGGAAGAAATCCGCCAGGTTCAGCTCGGTGGTGGTGCCGGTCTGGATGCAGACAGTCGCGCCGTCCAGTTCCTTGGCCGAGCTTACGCCCAGCGCTTTGGGAACCATAAAGCCCTGACCGTCGTAATAGTTTACACCGACGAATTCGAACTTCAGGTCTACGTCGCGGCTGAAGGTCCATGTGGTGTTCCGGGCCAGCATGTCGATTTCGCCCGAAGCCAGCGCGGTAAAGCGTGTCTTACCTGTGGTCGGAACGAATTCAACGGCGCTTGCGTCACCCAGAACCGCAGCGGCAACGGCGCGGCACAACGAAACGTCAAAGCCCTGCCATTCACCATTTGCGTCGGGCGCGGCAAAGCCGACCAGACCGGTGGTCACACCGCAGTTCAGCTTACCGCGCGCCTTGACGTCGTCCACGGTTCCCGCCATGGCTGCGCCTGCGGCCAGACCGGCAACTGTGGCCGCGCCCAAGATTACGGATTTTTTCATTTTTACCTCTTCCTGATTGTCCATCCCGTTCAGGGACGGTTCTATCCGGCACCTCAGGTACCAGAAAGGTTTCCCCAAAGGTGTCTCCCCTTTAGTGCGCACGAGTTTGGTCGCATTCATAAACAAACGTCAAGGGTCGGATCAGGGAAAACGATGGATCAACTCACAGATGTCCATCAGAGCGGTAAAAATTCAGAAATCTAAGATCAATCAGAGACGTCGTAGAAGCGTTTAGCGTGTAAAAAGGCAGAACGTTTGACTTCGGCTGCTTCATGCGCCTCGTCGTCATGGCCCCATTGTTCGATTTGCCACAGCTCGTCCAACCGCGAAATCCGCCAGATCTCTTGCGCATCACACCAATCGGAAGTGGCCGCAAACCCAAGGATCAACGAGCCCGAAAGGCTGACCAGGTCGTGGAAGGCAGCCAGTTGGAAGTTGTTGAAATCATGCACTCGCCGGCGCAACTGATCCAGCGCCGCCACGTCTTGCGGCTGATGCAGGATACCTGTGACGGGCCGCAGGCGAACCGACATGGCTTCCGCGGCCCAGTCCAACACCGGGTCCCACTGTTCAGCTTGCCGCTGCTGCAACTCTTGCGGGTGAGCGGCGCGATAGCACAGCAAATCCGAATCGCCATAATCGGCAAGCATGTCTGCAACTTCGGCGTGCTGAATCTGTACCTTGTCGATGGCTGCATTGGCCGAACGCGTGTAGGGCATCGTCCCTGGGTCGACCTGTTCTTCCTGCGCGTCCCATTCGGCCGCAACGGCCTGAGCCATCGGCAAGGTCGGCAGGATCAGTCCGGCCCGCGCAGGTGTTTTGACCCGACGACCGTCCAATTCGACCGTAAATCCGCCACCGGCCTCTACCACCTGACATGCAGTCCAAAATCGTTTCGGTTTCCAGTCACTCATGTCTTCAGGTCCAGATATCGTCCAGTGCGCCCGGCAACTGGTCAAACGTTTCGATAATACGAGAGGCAGCGGCCAGGGCAGGCCGTTCGTGATACCCCCAGGTGACGCCAATTCCCGTGACACCGGCGGCGGCGGCCATATCCATGTCGAATCGGGTATCCCCGATCATGACAGTATCAACCGCATCGACGCAGGTTTCGGCCCTAGCCGTGTCGATCATCGAAGGATGCGGTTTTGACGGGTGGTGATCTGCGACCTGCCGGGTCACGAAATAGCCTTGCAGACCGTGACCTTCGATCAAAGCATCCAGACCACGTTGCGATTTGCCTGTCGCCACGCCCAGCAACATCTCGGGGATTGCATGCAGTGCCTCGATAACCTCACGGGCTCCGGGGTAGAGCGGCGAACTGGCCATTCCCTGTTCCAGCCGATGTGCGTGATAGGCCTGTTTATAGCCCTCTACCAACCGCTCCTGATCCACAGCAGAACACTCGGGCACCAACTGTGCCATGGCTTGTGGCAGAGATAATCCGACTATGGACAAGATCCCCGCCCTATCCGGAACAGGCAGAGACAAGGCATCAAAGCTGGCGGTCATGGCCGCAACAATGCTGCTTTGGCTATCGACCAAGGTACCGTCCACATCAAATAGTACCAGACGCAAGGGTCTGCTCATTGCAGAGACTCGAACGGATCATCCGCAGCCAAGTCTTCGGCCCATCCGAATGTGTCCCAGCTGTGTTTCATGTGATCAGGCAAGGGTGCGGTGACCGTGATCTTCTTACGCGTCACCGGGTGCTGAAACGAAGCCTGCCGCGCATGCAGGTGCAGCTTTTTGCTGATCACACCGCCCAACTGCGCACCCCAGCCATCGCCAAGGTTCTCTTGACCCGAACCGCCGTATTTTCCATCCCCGATGATTGGATGCCCAATCGCTGCCATATGCGCACGCAACTGATGAGTGCGGCCGGTGATCGGCTCCATCGCGACCCAGGCGGCGCGTCCGGCCACGCGGTATAGCGTAGCGTAAAGTGTATGGGCCCGCTTCGCGCCTGGCGTATCGTTGATTTCGTTAAGATGAACGGGGATCATCTTTTCGCCCTCGCCCTGGCTGCCATGGCCCGGGGCCTTGACCAAACCGGTCTTGATCTCGCCCAGATAAGGGGTCGGCACCCCAGCGACCAGAGCCCAATATATCTTGCGCGTGTCCCGGTGACGGAAAGCGGCGGTCAGTGCTTTGGCGGCCTCGCGTGTGCGGGCCAGCAACAGCACGCCCGAGGTATCCTTGTCCAGTCGGTGCACCAATCGGGGGTTTTCGTCATATCCAAAGCGCAGCGCCTCGGACAGCCCGTCCACATGCCGGGTCTGGCCGCTGCCGCCTTGCACCGGCAAGCCTTGCGGTTTGTTCAGCGCGATCACGTGATCATCGCGATAAATCACGCAAGCCTGCATCATCTTGGCATCCGCATCTGTGATCCGCGGTTTCACCTCGACCGGTTTGTGGTCCGCATCCGGCAGAGGTGGCACGCGTACGACCTGGCCGACCTCAAGCCGGGTCGAGGCCTTGGCCCGTCCGCCATCCACACGCAGTTCGCCCTTGCGGCACATTTTCTCGATGCGCCCCTGGCTGACATGCGGAAACAGACGCCGCAGCCAGCGGTCCACCCGCTGATCGCCATCCCCATCCGCAACCGTTATCATCTGCACGCCACTCATGCCATTGCCCCTTGCGCCGCGCGGCAGACCCGCCCGGACCACGCTGTAAACATTGTCCCAGAAAACATGCGCGTCTGTCGCGCGCATCGGCCAAAGAGTCAAGCCGGTGCTAGTCTGGTTTCCGTTGCGAACGCAGCTTGGCAAAGTAGTCCAACCGTTTCTTCAGCTCACGTTCAAACCCACGCTCAACAGGTTGATACAGAACCGGGCGCGGTATGGTTTCGGGAAAGTAGTTCTGGCCGGAAAACCCATCCTCGGCATCGTGATCATAGGCATAGCCCGCGCCATAGCCCTGATCTTTCATCAAAGAGGTCGGTGCATTCAGAATATGTTTGGGCGGCGGCTCACTTCCTGATTGCTTGGCCAGACGCATCGCTGCCTTGTAGCCCACATAGGCCCCGTTCGATTTCGGAGCCAGAGCCAGATAGACCAGCGCCTGCGCCAAAGCCAACTCGCCTTCGGGACTGCCCAGCCGCTCATAGGTCTCCCATGACTGCAGACAGATCGCCTGAGCCTGCGGATCCGCCAGACCAATGTCCTCGACCGCCATTCGCGTGATCCGGCGCGCCAGATATCTTGGGTCCTCGCCTCCCGTCAGCATTCGCGCGAACCAGTACAGGGCGGCATCGGGGTCGGATCCTCGCACCGATTTGTGCAAGGCCGAGATCAGGTTGTAATGCTCATCTCCAGATTTGTCGTATTTCGCGGCACGGCGCATGAGCCGGGTCGACAGGGCTTCAAGGTCTAGCGAGCCCTCAACTTTCCACGCGGCAACCTGCTCGATCAGGTTCAGCAGGGCACGTCCGTCACCATCGGCCATTTCCTGCAGCGCATCACGGGCCGCAGGGTCCAACCGCAACCCGCGGTCCAATTCCTGTTCAGCGCGCTGCGTCAGACGCTCAAGATCAGCCAGGCTGAGCCGTTCCAGCACCAGCACTTGTGCCCGACTGAGCACAGCGGCGTTCAACTCGAACGATGGATTTTCCGTGGTCGCACCGACCAGGAGGATCGTACCATCCTCCATATGCGGCAGAAACCCGTCCTGCTGCGCCTTGTTGAAGCGATGAATTTCGTCAACGAACAGCAACGTCCCCTGCCCGTTCTGACGCCGGATCTTCGCAGCTTCGAACACTTTCTTCAGGTCGGGAACACCAGTAAAGATGGCACTGATCTGCACAAAATGCAGGTCCGTCTCTTGCGCTAGAAGCCGCGCGATCGTGGTCTTGCCGACACCGGGCGGCCCCCAGAATATCAGGCTCGACAGACTGCCCGAGGCCAGCATCACGCCCAAAGGCGCATCCGGACCCAACACCTGTTCCTGTCCGATCACCTCGGCCAGCGTTTGCGGGCGCAATCTGTCGGCCAGCGGGCGATGTACAGGCGGCGCAGGATCAGGTGACCCAGTATCGAAAAGGTCACTCATCCGGTCACAGCCTGAACCGCAGGGAAACCGGCCGGCCGCCCCTGAGGATATCCAGATTGATCCGACGCCCCGGATCGGTCAGCGCCTTCACGACATCAGCAGGTCGCTCGACCCGCGCGCCGTTTATTCCATCGACCACATCGCCCGGACGCAGCCCGGACCGACCGCCATAGCGGCCCGCGTCGACCACAACCACCCCCGTCTGCGACAGCAAAAGCCCCAGCCGCGCGATAACAGCAGGGTTGATCCGCGACACGGTCAGGCCTGGCATCACGGTTTCATCGTTCAGCGTCGTCACTTCCGCTGCCGGAACCTCGGGCGCTTTGACCAAAGCGACCTCAAGTTCAGCTCGGTCCTCGCCGCGCAGTCGCGTCACCACCGACGTGCCGCCCACACCGGCCACTGACATGCGGAATTTCATCTCTGCCGGCGAGTTGACCTCATCCCCGTCGACATGGGTCACGACGTCCCCAACCTGCAACCCTGCCTCGGCCAACGGGCTGAGCGCATGGAGATCCGAAATCACCACACCCTGCGGGATGACCAAGCCCAGAGACTCAGCGATATCCGCACTCATGTGCTGCCCTGCCATTCCGGCCCAGGGGCTGACAAAACTGTCATTGCCGGCCTGCGCTTGCCGCAGGAATTCGGCAACCAGATTGGCAGGGATGGCAAAACCGATCCCGTTCGATCCGCCAGAACGTGTCAGGATCGAGGTGTTGATGCCAATCAGATCACCGTTTACATCGATCAGCGCCCCGCCCGAATTGCCGGGATTGATCGCCGCGTCCGTCTGAATGAAATAGCCCCGCGCATTGCCCGTCGCCGTCCCGGTCCGCGCCAGCCCCGAGATAATGCCCGATGATACCGTCTGCCCGACGCCGAACGGGTTGCCGATGGCCAGAGCCAATTCACCCACCTCAACCAAATCGGAATCCCGCATGTCGATCGAAGGCAACGCCTCGGCATCTTTCAGACGTAGAATGGCGATGTCGCTTTCCTGATCGCCCAGAACCACCTCGGCCGAAAACTCGCGCCGGTCCGTCGTGACGACCCGTATTTCTGTCGCTGAACCAACAACATGATAGTTAGAGACCACATAACCGTCATCCGTCAGGATCACACCCGACCCCAGCGAATTCTGAACGCGCGGTCGCGGTTCGCCAAAGCCGCCGCCAAAGAAATCCTGAAAGAACGGATCAGAGAACAATGAGTTCGAGCGCCCTTCGCGCACAATCTTGGCGTATATATTCACCACCGCCGGCGCGGCCTGTTTCACGACGGGCGCAAAACCAAGGCTGATTTCGGCCTGCGTTTGAGGTGCTTTTGTTTCGGCCTGGGCTGACACCGCAGCAGCGGCCAGCAAGAGTGAACACAAGACTTTCCGCATGATCCATCCGTCTATTGGGCGCCCTTCGGATATGCGAGGCCCGCGCAGGGATTGCAAGCGTGTTAAGGCACAGGGCGCGTTGACTTGGGGCGGAAGGGCTGGGAATGTCCGCCAAACACAAAGTGCATTTGAAGGAAATATTGTTTTGAGGTCATTCACTCTGAAATGTCTGTCGCGCGGGCGGCTTTCATCGCTCGCACTGATCGCAACCCTTGGGATAATCGCCCCGGCGGTACAGGCGGATACCAAACTGACCATGGGGACCGGAGGGAAAACCGGGTACTATTTCAACGTCGGCAATCTTCTGTGCAAGTCATTTGTCAAAGCGACGAGCGGTAATAAATGCCGCGCACGGCCAACAGGTGGCCCGAAGGAAAACCTTCCAAAGCTGCGCAGTGGCAAGTTCGACATCGTCGTGGCGCGGTCCGACTGGGTCAATGACGCGCTGTTGGGGGCAGCCTATTTCGAAGGCAAAGGGCCGGACACAACTCTGCGCTCATTATTTTCGATCCACAGTGCACCCCTGACAGTTGTTGTACGCAAAGGGTCCGGAATCAGTTCCATTGATAAACTGGATGGAAAGCGTGTCCGATTGGGAGGATCGGCATCCAGCTTGGTCAGAAAGCTTCCCTATGCCGGAAGCTGGGACATCTCGGGATTTAGCACGATCAAACTCGGAGAGATGGGCCTCCAGCGAAAGGCTTTGTGCGCGGGCGAGATTGACGTCGTCGCCAGTGTCGTCGGCTATCCGTCAAGCCTGATTCAAAAAACAGCCCTGACATGCGCGATTCAACTGGTCGAACTTTCCGGGCGCGATATCGACCGTCTGGTTTCCGGCTCCGAGGCGCTCAGCAAAGTGACCATCCCTGCAAATACCTATACAGGGGTGACGTCACCATCCAGAACATTCGGCTATAAGGCTAGTCTTCTAAGCCGTGCCAACGTACCCGATGACGATATCTATGCCTTTGTGAAATCGACCTTTGAAAACCTGCCGCAACTGGCGGTCGGACACCCGGCGCTGAAAGGTTTGCAACCAACTGACATGATCGGCGATGGCATGCCAGCACCTCTCCATCCAGGGGCGGCCCGATATTATCGAGAGCGCGGCTGGATCAACTAGGCCAGAGATAGAGTTGTGAAAAAGAAAAACCCCCGCGTCCGAGACACGGGGGTTTTCACATGAAAGCCAAGCTTTCTTATTCTTCGTCTGCGGCCTCTTCGGCGGCGGTACGCGCTTTGTCTGCAGCGCCTTTGGCGTCCAGATCGCGGTCAACGAATTCGATGATCGCCATCGGGGCCATGTCGCCATAGCGGAAGCCTGCTTTCAGGATCCGGACATAACCGCCCTGACGCTCGGCGTAACGGGGGCCCAGGATTTCAAACAGCTTTGCGACGTCTTTGTCTTCTTTCAGCTGCGATGCGGCCTGACGACGGGCGTGCAGGTCGCCGCGCTTGCCCAGAGTGATCAGTTTTTCAACGATCGGGCGCAGTTCTTTTGCCTTGGGCAGAGTTGTTTTGATCTGCTCATGTTCGATGAGCGAGCCAGCCATGTTCGCAAACAGAGCCTTGCGGTGCTCATGAGTACGGTTCAGGCGGCGGTAACCACGTGCGTGACGCATTTTCTAGTTCCTTCTTTAGCGTTTTGCTTTGTCTGGCCGGCGATGCGTGTCACCGACTCTCCTTGGGGCAAGATCGCCCTTGATTCCCCGGCAGCCCGGGCATTGGGGAAGACGCGCTTAAAACGCGTCTTCGAATTTCTTCGCCAGATCTTCGATGTTATCGGGCGGCCAATCCTCGACATCCATGCCAAGGTGCAGACCCATGCCGGACAGCACTTCTTTGATCTCGTTCAGCGACTTGCGGCCAAAGTTCGGGGTGCGCAGCATCTCGGCTTCGGTCTTCTGGATCAGGTCGCCAATGTAGACGATGTTGTCGTTCTTCAGACAGTTTGCCGAACGGACCGACAGTTCCAACTCATCTACTTTCTTCAGCAGCAGCGGGTTGAACTCCAGACCATCATCCTCGTCCTGACGACCAGCCGCTTCCGGCTCATCGAAGTTGACGAAGATCGACAGCTGATCCTGCAGGATGCGCGCAGCATAGGCCAACGCGTCCTCGGGGGTGATCGAACCGTCAGTCTCAATCTTCAGGGTCAACTTGTCATAGTCTAGAACCTGACCTTCACGCGTCGGCTGAACATCATAGGCGACCTTTTTAACCGGCGAATAGATCGCGTCGATCGGGATCAGGCCGATAGGTGCATCTTCTGGCTTGTTCTTTTCAGCCGAGACATAGCCCTTACCGGTGTTGACGGTCAGTTCCATGAACAGGTCGGCACCATCATCCAAGTGACAGATGACGTGATCGCGGTTCAGAACCTCGATGCCAGCGCTTTCGCTGATGTCGCCTGCGGTGACGATTGCCGGTCCTTTTGCATTGATCGACAGACGCTTGGGGCCTTCGACCTCCATGCGCAGGGCGACCTGCTTTAGGTTCAAAATGATGTCGGTGACGTCTTCACGCACGCCTGCAACCGAACTGAATTCGTGCAGGACGTTGTCGATCTGAACGCTGGTGATGGCCGCACCTTGCAGCGAGCTCATCAGAACGCGGCGCAGGGCGTTGCCCAGTGTCAGACCAAAGCCACGTTCCAGCGGTTCTGCAACCAGCGTTGCCTGGCGCGCAGGGTCGTTGCCCGGCTTGCTTTCCAGCTGGGTTGGCTTGATCAATTCTGCCCAATTCTTGTGGATCATGTAATCCCTCCATTCCTGTCCGCGCCCCATGACCAACAAGGTGCAGACGCCCGAGGTTCAAAATGACGTGCTGGGGCCGTGCGAAAATGCGGGCCCCAGCTCAATTCTAATTCGCTTAGACGCGGCGGCGTTTCGGCGGGCGACAGCCATTGTGAGCGATCGGCGTCACGTCGCGGATCGACGTGATGTTGAAGCCCACTGCAGCCAGTGCGCGCAGAGCCGATTCACGACCCGAACCGGGGCCCTGAACTTCGACTTCCAGCGTCTTGACGCCGTGATCCTGCGCCTTTTTACCTGCGTCTTCCGCAGCCATCTGAGCAGCATACGGTGTAGATTTACGCGACCCTTTGAACCCCATGGTCCCGGCCGACGACCATGCAATGGCGTTGCCTTGCACGTCTGAGATCAGGATCTTGGTATTGTTGAAGGTCGAATTCACATGGGCCACGCCCGATGCGATATTCTTGCGCTCTTTTTTCTTGGTACGAGTCTTTTCGCGTGCCATCGGTCAGACCCTCCTTATTTCTTCTTGCCAGCAATGGCCTTTGCGGGGCCTTTGCGGGTACGAGCGTTGGTATGGGTACGCTGACCGCGAACGGGCAGGTTACGACGATGACGCAGACCGCGGTAGCAACCCAAATCCATCAGGCGCTTGACGTTCATCTGAACTTCGCGACGCAGGTCACCTTCGACGGTGAAGTTTGCGTCGATATGTTCGCGGATGGCCAGAACTTCGGAATCCGACAGCTCATTGACGCGACGGTGCGCTTCAATGCCTACGGCTTCGCAGATGGCCTGCGCCGAGGTGTTGCCGATACCGGTGATATATGTGAGGGCGATAGGTACCCGCTTTGCAGTCGGGATGTTTACGCCGGCAATACGTGCCACGTGTCACTTTCCTTTTTGTTGCGGTTCCGTAGCTCCGGAACCTTTTTTCACAACACTTGACCGTGGCAGTGACGCCAGAGGGCCCAGTATTATTCGAGGTGGTTGGGGCAGTTAGGACGAATCCCGCCTGCGATCTTGATTCCCTTTAGGGATGGGGGTCGATATGGGCTTTTGCGCTTGGCGTCAAGGCCATATTGGAGCTAGCCGAGTACGGCCTCGATCGACGCAGTCACTTCCTTGATATCGGCCAACCCATTGACCGGGCGAAGATCACCTTTGGCGTAGTAATAACCAATCAGCGGCGACGTCTTTTTGTAGTACTCCATCAACCGCGTGCGCAGGCTGTCTTCGTTGTCGTCGGCGCGACGCGTGAACTCTTTTTGCTCACCACAGTTGGTGCAGCGACCATCTGCCGGGATCGGCTTGGTCTTGTCATTATAAACTTCGCCACAGCCCGAACAGGTCGAACGTGCGGTGATCCGATCCACCAGGGCATCGTCATCCACCCGCATCTCGATCACAGTGTGCAGTGACTGGCCCAACTTGGTCAGCAAAGCCGCCAATGCGTCGGCTTGTGCCAATGTGCGCGGAAAACCGTCAAAGATGAAACCGGCACCGGTTTCGGTGGTCAGCTTCTCTTCGATCAGGCCGATCACGATCTCATCGGTGACCAGCTTGCCGGCATCCATGATGGCTGCGACCTTCAGGCCCATCTCGGTGCCCGAGGTTTTGGCTTCGCGCAGCATGTCTCCGGTGCTCAGCTGCACCATGCCGCGTGTTTCAACAAGATGACGCGCTTGCGTTCCTTTACCCGCCCCCGGGGGGCCCAGAAGAATGATGTTCATCGACGAGCGGGTCCCTTCCTGCCGCGTTTCTTACCCTTCCCGCGCAGTTGGGACTTTTCGATAAGCCCTTCGTATTGATGCGCCAGCAGGTGGCTCTGAACCTGTTGGATCGTATCCATGGTCACAGAGACGATAATCAGAACCGAAGTACCACCGAAATAGAACGGAATGGCAAACTGGCCCCGCAGGATTTCAGGCAGCAGACAAACCGCCGCCAGATAAGCCGAACCCAGAACCAGCACGCGGTTGACCACGTATTCCAGATACTCGGCGGTTTTCTTACCCGGACGGATACCCGGCACAAAACCGTTCTGCTTTTTCAGGTTATCCGCCACGTCATCCGGTTTGAACGACACGTTGAACGTGTAGAAATAGGCAAAGAATACGATCATCGACGCAAAGAACAGCAGGTACAGAGGCTGACCGGGTCCAAAATTGGCCAGCAGCCAGGACATGATCGGCCCGTTGGTCGCACCCGATGAGAAGGTTGAGATCGTCACCGGCAGCAGCAGCAGCGAGCTGGCGAAGATCGCCGGGATAACGCCGGCCGGGTTCACTTTGACCGGCAGGTGGCTCGAGCCGCCCTCATAGATCTTCATACCGGCCTGACGGCGCGGGTATTGAATATGGATCTTGCGCAAAGCGCGCTCCATGAACACCACAAAGGTGATCACGGCGATGACCATGACAATCACTCCGATGATCACTGCGGGGCTGATTGCGCCGCTGCGGCCACTTGCGAAGAACTGAGCCAACGCTGCCGGAACCTCGGCGATGATGCCAACGAAAATAATCAGAGAGATACCGTTGCCGATGCCGCGCGCGGTGATCTGCTCACCCAGCCACATCAGGAACATGGTGCCGCCAACCAGTGTAATCATAGTCGACAGACGGAAATAGAGGCCCGGATCGGTCGCCAGATCGCCCGACTCCAGCGAAACGGCCAAGCCATAGGCCTGAACGGTGGCCAGCGCCACGGTGCCGAAACGGGTATATTGGTTGATCTTCTTACGACCCTGCTCGCCCTCTTTCTTGAGCTGTTCGAGCGCGGGAACCATCGAGGTCAGCAGCTGAATGATGATCGAGGCCGAGATGTAAGGCATGATGCCGAGGGCAAAGATACCCATCCGCCCAAGCGCCCCGCCGGTGAACATCGAAACCATACCGCCGATGCCCTGCCCCGCTTGCTCCATGAACTCACGCAGGGCCTGTCCGTCGATCCCCGGCACCGGTATAAAAGTGCCCAGGCGATAGACGATCAACAAACCCAGTGTGAACAGGATGCGGTTGCGCAGATCGGTGGCTTTGCCCAAAGCAGCCCAGCTAGTGTTGGCTGCCATTTGTTCTGCTGCTGATACCATAAATCGGTCTCTCTTATGAAAACACCGCCCGGAACCGTTTTCCGGCTCGGGCGGCGTCTTGGAAAACTCTGAGGTCTATGTAAGCGGGTCTTGGCCCGCTCACAAGCGCTTACTCTGCCGCAGCGGCTTTTGTGACCGTCAGTGAACCGCCCGCTTTTTCGACTGCCTCAACGGCAGCTTTCGAAGCACCAGTTACTTCCAGGGTCACCTTGGCGCTGATTTCGCCTTTGGCCAGAACGCGGATACCGTCCAGTTTACGGCGAACCAGACCGGATGCAACCAGTGCGTCCTCGGTGATCGCGGCTTTGGCGTCCAGCTTACCGGCGTCGACGAATTTCTGGATCAGGCCCAAGTTGATAACGGCAAATGCCTTGCGGTTCGGCTTGTTAAAGCCACGCTTGGGCAGGCGTTGGTACAGCGGCATCTGGCCACCTTCGTAGCCATTGATGGCCACACCCGAACGGGATTTCTGACCTTTGATACCACGGCCACCCATTTTACCTTTACCGGAACCGGGACCACGGCCGACGCGGGTCCGTTTCGGTGTGGCGCCTGGGTTGTCGCGCAATTCATTCAGTTTCATTTCGCTTCTCCTTCGCCGGAAATGACCCCGAAGCGTGATGGGTCAAACACGGCATTTCTTGGTTTTGATTCTTGCGGCGCAGTACGCCACCGGAGCCCGATACAGCTTTGTGGCTGAGGATGCAAGTTTTGAAGTGAACAACACCCAAACTGTCTAGCCTTCAGCATTTTGGATTGGCGCGTCCAGTGGATTAATCCGGTGTTTGGCCAGAAGCTTACCCACCAGGCTATCTGGATCTGGCAGGCCATTATACCTGTTCCTAAGGATCGAACGCATCCGGCGACCATAAAAGTGAATGGAAACTGTGTCCTCGTGGAAGAACCAGGATAAATCGGCGTTTGGGCGTGCCAAAGCGCGCCGTCTGGTAAAGTTCACCGGATAGAACACATGCTCAGGCAGAACAAATTGGTGTTCGCCGGTTTGCCGTAAAGCCCAGGCAAAGGCTGACGGACCCCATGCGCCCCAATATTGCGCGGGCACATTGATCGGATCACCTGCATCCTGTGCCGCACGAAGGGGTTCCTGATATCGTTTGGGCAGCCATGGCGGAATCCGATACGGGTCCGTTGTATATTCGATGAGCAGATCCAGCGCCGGGCTGTCTGACGGAATGCCCAATACGCCGATCGCAATCTCTCCTTCGAGCATTCCGTAAAAATGCCCGGTCTCCGTTGTGAAAGGACGCATGCAATAGGCGTCCGTATCCGCCCATATCAAATCGGGCTCCTGCGCCAACATGCGGTATCGGAACTTGTCCGAATGCGGCGCCGGGCTACCAGTACGGCTATGCGCAATGAATTCTGTGCCAGGCATCACATCGCGCGCATCGCGGGTATCCACACCTTCAGGTATCCCGGAGACATTCCCATAGGTGTAGAGGCGAACGGATTGACCGGTATCCAGATAGGATTTGATGCAGAGCTGCTCGAGAAAGCTCAGCGGGCCATCCACCCACAACATGCCGATCTGGTAGTCTCGCACTGTGTCAGCCTCGTCATCGCGTTATTGGGACATAGCCCCCTCTAAAAATTCTCATGGAAAATTTCCAAACGATCCACAATGCAGAGCGACCAATTTCACCGTGCCTGTGCCTTTCAAGCACGCAGAATCAAAAGAGGCGCCAAATGGCGCCTCGGTGTTGTTCATCCTGCCAGGTTTTCAGCAGTAGACGTGCTTATGCGCAATATCACTTATATCGCACCGGCGGATACCAATGTCGTTCAGTTCACGATCAGTCAGGTTCTGAAGCTCTGAATAGGTGCGGCCGAATTCGGCGCGCAGGGCATAGGCCTCTTTCACGCGTGCGATCAGAGTTGTGATGCGGGCGGTCAGACCAAAGCCTTCGCGGGAAAAAGTTGCTGTGTTTGCCATTTCTATATTCCTTTCTAAACCGGAGCGTATTCTCCAGATTTCGTTTGCGTTCCTATTTGGGACAAAGCTCAAATAAGAACGCCAGATAACGCTAACAACAGAAGATTCGGTCTGGCCGGTATGCATTGGGGGAATGGCAGTAAAAACACTGTTTAGACATCCCACTACAGGCTTTCGTTGAAATACACCTGTGGATTTCTCGGCTAAAGATAAGATCTATCAAATTTATATATTTTAATATCTTTTTTCTTTTACGGACCCATATTTTCACTATTCTATCACATATCCGTGAACTATCGGGCTATTTCGGCCTGTTTTACCATTTTCGCCTCGCACGTTTAGGGCGTCCTCGACTTCATGAATGAGGATACTCCATGCCTTTGGTTTCAAGCGTTATTAGAAGGTTGCGCTGGATTCAGCGCCGTCCTTCCTTGAAGCAATCGGCAAACCTGTTGCGCAACGTTCGGGGCTATCTTCTTCACTCTCAACAAGCCGCCCCGCTGCCGTCTCTGGTGAAAATTGATATTTCGCCGCTGTGCTCACTAGCCTGTCCACATTGCGTCCATGCGAACCCGTCCCGACGCAACCGGCCATTACTCAGCGATCAGAATTTCGGAAAGCAGGACAAACTCAGCCTTCAGCAGTACCGGCATATCATTGACCAGATCAAAGATCGCGCGCTTGGTGTAAGCCTGTTCTACTATGGCGATCCTCTGGCACACCCGGACCTCAACGACATGATCCGGGCCACGACCGCAGCCGGTTTGGAAAGCCATATCACCACCCATTTCAGCTATCGGCTAAAAGCCGAGAGGATTCATGACCTGGTCGATGCCGGGCTTAGCCATATCACAATCTCGGTTGATGGCGCGACGCAGGAAAGCTTTCAGGTTACCCGTGTTCGCGGACGCCTGGATTTCGTTCTGAACAACCTGCGACTACTGGCTGGCTATAAAAAGAGGAAGGGTCTGAAATCTCCGTTCATAGAAATACAGCATATCTCTTTCCCCCATCACGCCGAGGATGAATTGGATCAGGTGAAGGCCATCGTAGACGAGATTGGTATCGACGCCTTTACCACGTTTGAAGGGCTACGGTTCGATGCAAATGGAGATCTGTACAACGTCGTAGACGACGATTCCGATCGGATTGAAAATGGCCCGCCCCTGTCATCATCCCTCACCCCAAGATGCCATTGGCCCCACAGCAGCACGGTCATTCGCTTTGATGGCGATGTGATTCCCTGCTGTCTCTGGCGATCCGGCCGCCAATATGTTTCCGACAAGAACCGTGATCCGCATGTGTTGGGAAATGTTTTCGACGAACCACTTGAAACCATCTGGAACAACGAAAAATACAAAGCTCTGCGCCGGCAGGTCTGGAACCCGCGTGCTCATTCCAAACGCGAAGCAGCAGCCAGTTTTTGCGATGGATGCCCCAGGCTGTACGAAAAACCAGGCAGAGAACCCCCGTTGCGCCATGAAGTCGACATTGAGTTTGCAGAAAAAAAGGCGCTCGGGTCATAGCCGAGTTTGCGCCGAGGCACTGAACAGCACCATAAGACGAGCCGGAAAAAAACGACCGGCCAAACAAGAAAACGCCCCCGATCAGATCGGAGGCGTTTTTAAGTCTTCAAAGAACTCGCGATTAGCCGCGTTCTTCGATGATCTCTACCAGATGCGGGATCTTGTTGACCATGCCGCGGACCGAAGGAGTATCCTCCAGCTCACGGGTTTTGTGCATCTTGTTCAAGCCCAGACCGATCAGGGTCGCGCGCTGTTCGGCGGGGCGGCGGATCGGGGAACCGATCTGCTTGACGACGATGGTTTTTGCCATGGGTCGCTCTCCTTATGCTTCTGCTTCAGCAGCAACAGGCGCTTCGTCCCGCTTGGGCAGGATGTCAGCAACTTTCTTGCCGCGACGCTGTGCAACCGAACGCGGGCTCTGTTCTTTTTGCAGGCCGTTGATGGTGGCGCGGATCATGTTGTACGGGTTCTGCGAGCCCAACGACTTGGACACAACGTCCTTGACGCCCAGCATTTCGAACACAGCACGCATCGGACCACCGGCGATGATACCAGTACCTTCAGGTGCCGAGCGCATAACCACTTTACCGGCGCCGTGACGGCCTTCGATATCGTGGTGCAGGGTCCGACCTTCGCGCAGCTGCACGCGGATCATCTGACGCTTGGCTTGCTCCGTCGCCTTACGGATGGCCTCGGGTACTTCTTTTGCTTTACCCTTGCCAAAGCCGACGCGGCCCTTCTGATCGCCGACAACCACCAGAGCGGCGAAGCCAAAGCGCTTACCACCTTTTACGGTTTTCGACACGCGGTTGATCGCGACCAGACGGTCTGCGAATTCCGGAGTTTCGTCGCGGTCGCGGCCACGGCCCCGACGGTTTTCACGTTCTGCCATTTGGCATCCCTTTTCTCATGTGGCGCATTGCGGCGCCGTTGTTTCAATCCAAGTGAGCCTCGACTATTGCCGAGGCCCCCGGATCATCGGGGCAGCTGAGGCGCTGCCCGCAAGTCTTAGATCTTCAGACCACCTTCACGCGCAGCGTCGGCGACAGCCTTCACTTTGCCGTGGAACAGGAAGCCGCCACGATCGAAATAAGCCTCTTCGACGCCTGCCTTCTTGGCACGCTCGGCGATGGCTGCGCCCACTTTCGTAGCCGCTTCGACGTTGTTTGTGCCAACTACACCCAGATCTTTTTCCAGGGTCGAGGCCGAGGCCAGGGTCACGCCACGAACGTCGTCGATCAGCTGAGCGCTGATGTTCTTGTTCGAACGGTGAACCGACAGGCGTACACGACCTGCATTGACCTTGCGAAGTTTGTTCCGAACGCGCAGGCGGCGCTTCAGAAACAGGGTTCTTTTGCTGTTTGCCATTGTTTGCGTCCTTACTTCTTCTTGCCTTCTTTGCGGAAGATGAATTCGCCCTTATAGCGGATACCCTTGCCCTTATACGGCTCGGGACGGCGCCATTCGCGGATTTTCGCCGCGACTTCGCCCACCTGCTGCTGGTCGTTACCTTCCACAATGATCACGGTCTGCTTCGGTGCGGTGATGGTGACACCTTCCGGAGCAACGAAATCAACGTCGTGGCTGTAGCCCAGGTTCAGCTTCAGGGTGTTCCCCTGCATCTGAGCCCGGTAACCAACACCCTGGATCTCCAGCTCTTTTTTGAAGCCTTCGGTCACACCTGTTACCAGATTGGCAACCATGGTGCGGCTCATGCCCCATTGCTGGCGGGCACGTTTGGACATGCCACGCGGGTTGATTTGAACCACATTGTCTTCGACCGACAGCGTAACGTCATCAGTCGCAGTGAAGCTACGGGCACCTTTCGGGCCTTTGACTTCGATGGTCTGGCCGGAAACCGAGGCGGTTACACCGCTGGGCAGTTCGACCGGACGTTTACCAATACGAGACATTGACAGACCTCCTTAGAAGACGGTGCAGAGCACTTCGCCGCCAACATTGTTGGAGCGTGCATTCTGGTCCGACATCACACCTTTCGGAGTGCTGACAATCGACACACCCAGACCCTGACGGACCTGCGGGATGTCATTGACGCCCATGTATACGCGACGACCGGGCTTGGAGACCCGCTTCAACTCGCGAATGACAGGGGTGCCTTCGTAGTATTTCAGGCTGATTTCGATGGCCGGATGACCGTTTTCACCAGTCATCTTTTCGTAGCCACGGATGTAACCTTCGTCCGCCAGCACGTCCAGAACCCAGGCGCGCAGTTTCGACGCCGGAGTGTTTACAGTGGACTTGCCGCGCATTTGCGCGTTGCGGATACGGGTGAGCATATCGCCGATAGGATCGTTCATATCTATGTCTCCCTTACCAGCTCGATTTCACCATGCCGGGGATCTGACCTGCAGAACCCAGCTCGCGCAGCATGATACGGCTGACCTTCAGCTTACGATAGTAAGCATGAGGACGACCTGTCAGCTGACAGCGGTTGTGAAGACGAGTTGCCGAGCTGTTGCGCGGCAGTTTCGCCAGTTTCAGACGCGCTTTGAAACGCTCTTCCATCGGCTTGCTCTCGTCATTCGCGATTTCTTTCAGCTCGGCACGCTTTGCGGCATATTTGGCCACCAGGCGTTCGCGCTTCTTCTCGCGTTCGATCATTGCTTTTTTAGCCATGTCTCAATCCTCCCGGCGCTTAAGCGTTGAACGGCATGTTGAACGCTTTCAACAGGCTTTTCGCTTCAGCGTCGGTTTTCGCTGTGGTGGCAATTACGATATCCAGGCCCCAGACCTCGTCGACCTTGTCGAAGTCGATTTCCGGGAACACGATGTGCTCTTTCATGCCCATGGCAAAGTTGCCACGACCATCGAAAGAAGGCTTAACACCGCGGAAGTCACGAACGCGCGGCAGCGCGATGGTGATCAGGCGATCCAGGAATTCATACATCCGGTCACCGCGCAGGGTAACTTTCGCACCCAGCGGCATGTCTTCACGGACGCGGAAACCCGCGATCGACTTCTTCGCCAGTGTTGCAACAGCCTTTTGGCCTGCAATCGCGGTCAGATCTTCAACAGCGGCTTTCGCCTTCTTCGAGTCTCTGACGGCCTCTGCACCACAACCGATGTTCAGAACGATCTTTTCCAGCTTGGGCAGCTGCATATCGCTCTTGTAACCGAACTCTTCTTTCAGAGCGGCACGGATGGTTTCAGCGTACTGAGCTTTCAGACGCGGGGTGTAGGTTGCGGTATCAAGCATCGATCACGTCCCCCGTGGTCTTGGCAAAACGAACCTTCTTGTCACCTTCCATGCGGAAGCCAACGCGGGTTGCTTTACCGTTTTTGTCCAGCAGAGCCAGGTTCGACAGCTCAATCGGGTTTGCCTGAGGCAGGCGACCACCTTGCGAGGTCTGCGACTGGCGGGTGTGGCGAATGGCGATGTTCACGCCATCAACAACGGCTTTACCGGCTTTCGGGTCGACCGAGGTGATAGTTCCCTCTTTGCCCTTGTCCTTGCCAGCCAGCACGACGACCTTGTCGCCTTTGCGGAGTTTAGCAGCCATGATTACAGCACCTCCGGAGCAAGCGAGATGATTTTCATGAAGTTCTTCGCGCGCAGTTCACGAACAACAGGGCCAAAGATACGGGTACCTACGGGCTCGTTGTTGTTGTTCAGAATGACGGCGGCGTTGCGATCGAAACGGATCGCGGTGCCGTCTTCGCGACGGACTTCTTTGGCGGTGCGTACGACGACGGCCTTACGGACGTCACCTTTCTTTACGCGGCCGCGTGGGATGGCTTCCTTCACCGAGACGACAATGATGTCGCCTACAGAGGCGTATTTACGCTTGGAACCACCCAGGACCTTGATGCACTGAACTCGGCGTGCGCCGGAGTTGTCAGCGACATCCAGATTGGTCTGCATCTGGATCATGTGGTTTCTCCCGACCTGTGGGGGCTGGTCTTGTTAGATCCCCCAGGGTTTCGACAAATGGGAAAATCCCGGAGGCTTACGCTTCCAGAACTTCCCAACGTTTCGTCTTCGATTTCGGCGCGCATTCGATGATGCGAACTGTATCGCCGACCTTGAAGGCGTTCTTTTCATCGTGAGCCCGGTATTTCTTGGACTTACGGATGGTTTTCTTCAGAACCGGATGCGTAAAGCGGCGCTCGACGGATACGGTTACAGTCTGTGCGTTGGCATCGCTCGTTACGGTGCCGGAAAGGATACGCTTAGGCATAGGATTACTCCTCCGATGCCGCAGCAGCGGCCTTTTCGTTCAGGATGGTTTTAACGCGGGCGGCGTTGCGGCGGGCCGCTTTGATGCCAGCGGTGCTTTCCATCTGACCGGTTGCCTGTTGAAAGCGCAGGTTAAAGCTTTCTTTCTTCAGGTTGGCCAGTTCCTCGCGGAGCTGGTCAGGGGTCTTGTCACGCAGTTCTTGGGCGTTCATCGCCTTTTCCTTTGCTCAAAACACCAGAAGGCCCCTATGCAGGGTCACCTTTGACCTGGTGGATGAATGATAGACATACGAATCCCCCGACTCGGCCGGGGGAACGCAAGATGCCGCTCTATAGGGGGTTCTGGGGTGGGTGGCAAGGGAAAGTATGGAGGATTGATCGAGAGGCCGTTTTTAGCGCTCTGCTCACTTGAGCAACCAGCGACGGGCACGAGATGTTTGAACCGAATTTGGAAGCCTATTCGCTCTTGGAGCGAATTCCATCGAAACCTCTTCCCCAAACCAATCCAGAGTTCGGCAGCATATGCGCCTGCTTCAAAACTATCTTTAGCTCTGGAGAATACAGCACCTTTACCGTTCGTTCGTCATCCCCTGATACATGCTCACGCACCAGAACTTCCCAAACTTTGTATTTACACGTTCCAACCCGTTCAATTCGATTTTTCTGGAACTCAACCGTTACAGTGCCGAGTAAGGCTTCTTTATCGCCATCTTGTATCGTGAAGCCTGACTGCCACTCTTTTTGCTGCTCTAGGTCATCTAAGGAACTAACTGATTGCTCGTATGAACGCTTTGAGGCGGTGAACTTCATAAAGGTCTCGCCGAACAGCAAAGGATGCGCGTAGTGGCTAGCGAAACCTATGCGCCTAGAGTCTTCGGTTCTCAACTCAACGACAAACCCCGTCTCAACAACGGTTTGAACTCGTAAAAGCCATGTTCCGCCATAGTCCAACCAGACGCCTTTACCGACATCTACACGGGTTGGGCACGTCGCAAGTGCAGGTGCGACAGCCAACGCCAAAAAAAGTGAAACCGCTAGTACAACCTTTGCTGGTTTTGGCGCGCCCATGGTTTACTCCCACAAAATAGAAAAGCTGGCATTAATCCCGCCACCCTAGGCCTCGTTGACAGGTGCGTTGAATGCACCAGCCCTTACAGCATGTAGACATCCCACTCACAAACGCAAAACGCGGCCTCGTTTGCACGAGACCGCGTCTTCAACTGTCTAAGTCTAAGTGACTTACGCCAGAGCGATGTTCACAGCCGACTCACGACCGTCACGGCCGGGTTCGATGTCGAACGTTACTTTCTGGTCGTCGGCCAGGCCGGTCAGACCCGAGCGCTCGACAGCAGAGATGTGTACAAACACGTCTTTGCCACCGGTCTCCGGTGCGATGAAGCCAAAACCTTTAGTTGTGTTGAACCATTTTACGGTGCCGTTGGCCATATCCGTAGTCTCCTAGTAAATTGCTGTCCGCGGAATTGCGACAGCGCGGCGTTGTCGGTCTGGATCGAAAGACTGAACGCCGATATTCGGGAGACAGTGGTCGAAAAAGAAAAACGTAAGCGCCCCCCACATCGTTTATCTGACGACACAATGCAAGAACTTTTCACACATTCCTTTGAATCAGAGTCCCTTAAACGACCGTGCTAGTCCCATTTATAGTTAAAGCTGACGGAAATCCGCTCATCCTCGGCCATGTTCATCGGCACCTCGTGGCGCAACCAGCTCTCCCATAGCAAGACATCGCCAACCTGAGGCTTCACATAGATGAATGGCTGCAGGTCCCGACGCCCCCCTTTCATACGCGTGGGCGCTGCCATCATGCGGCCCGAGCGCGGGTCTTCAAGCTTCAGCGCGCTAGCGCCTTCGGGCATCGAAACATAAGTCGTGCCCGAGATCACGCTGTGTGGGTGCAGGTGGCTGGAGTGCATTCCGCCCTCGGGCAAAATGTTGATCCAAAGGTCTTCAAGCTTTAGTTCACCCTCACCCAGATCAAACTCCAGATCCTTAGCAAAAGCTGCAACGTGCTGGTCCAGCACCTTAACCAGATCGGCAAAGATCGGAAACCGCCAAGGCAGATCCGTCAGCGAGGCATAGCTGGTATAACCGGGATAGCCGTTTTCTTCGCACCATTCCTGCCCGGCCTCATCATCCTCGGCGATGACAAGACAGGAGCTTTCCAGCTCCTCCGGGTCGATCTTGGGATCAAACTCGGACAAAGCTGCGCGATAGAGACGGGTGACAAAAAGTGATTCAATCTGTGCCATGGGCCTGTCTTAAACCAGCCTCTCGATGAAGGCGATGGGTGTTTTGCGAGGCTGTCGCGGGGGCAGCGCCATCAAACCAAAAACCCCCGCCGGATTCCCGACGGGGGTCAATCTTGTCGCGAGCGGGGTCGCCCCCGGGTCGCTTACCAGTCTTCGCGAACCACGACGCGAGTCTTGATCGGCAGCTTCATCGCAGCCAGGCGCAGGGCCTCGCGGGCGATGTCGTCATTGACGCCGTCGATTTCGAACATCACGCGGCCAGGCTTGACTTTGCATGCCCAGCGGTCGACCGAACCTTTACCTTTACCCATACGAACTTCGATCGGCTTAGCCGTAACCGGAGTGTCGGGGAAGATGCGGATCCAGACGCGACCCTGACGCTTCATGTGACGCGTCATGGCACGACGTGCAGCTTCGATCTGGCGTGCAGTTACACGCTCAGGCTCAAGAGCTTTCAGTCCATAGGTGCCAAAGTTCAGATCAGAGCCGCCCTTGGCTTCACCCTTGATCCGGCCTTTGTGCATCTTGCGGAATTTAGTACGCTTTGGTTGAAGCATATCTTTCCCTCCTTAGCGACGACCGCCACCAGCACCACGAGGTGCAGGGCCGTCCTGGAGTTCCTGTGCTTTACGGTCACGTGCCTGCGGATCGTGCTCCATGATCTCACCTTTGAAGATCCAGACCTTGATCCCGATGATTCCGTAAGGAGTCATCGCTTCGGCTTGTGCGTAATCGATGTCGGCGCGCAGAGTGTGCAGAGGCACACGACCTTCGCGGTACCACTCGGTCCGTGCGATTTCGGCGCCACCCAGACGGCCAGCGACGTTCACCCGGATACCGAGCGAGCCCATACGCATGGCGTTCTGAACAGACCGCTTCATCGCGCGACGGAACGAAACCCGGCGCTCCAGCTGCTGAGCGATGGACTCGGCAACCAGCTGTGCGTCAAGCTCGGGCTTGCGCACTTCGACGATGTTCAGGTGCAGTTCGCTGTCTGTCATCAGGGCGATTTTCTTGCGCAGAACTTCAATATCCGCGCCTTTCTTGCCGATGATGACACCCGGACGTGCAGTGTGGATCGTAACGCGGCACTTCTTGTGCGGACGTTCGATGATCACACGGGCGATGCCGGCTTGCTTGCACTCTTTGTTGATGAACTCACGAATCTTCAGATCTTCCAGCAGAAGATCACCGTAGTCCTTGGTGTCGGCGTACCAGCGGCTGTCCCAGGTGCGGTTCACCTGCAGGCGCATGCCGATCGGATTTACTTTATGACCCATTAGGCTTGCTCCTCAACTTGACGCACCTTGATGGTGATCTCCGAGAACGGCTTCATGATCTTGCCGAAACGGCCACGGGCCCGAGGGCGACCGCGTTTCATGACCAAGTTCTTACCAACCCATGCTTCGGCAACGATCAGCTCGTCGACGTCCAGGTTGTGGTTGTTCTCGGCGTTGGCGATTGCGGACTGCAGGCACTTTTTCACGTCCTGCGCGACACGCTTGTTCGAGAAAGTCAGGTCGGTCAGAGCCTTCTCAACTTTCTTGCCGCGGATCATCTGCGCAACCAGGTTCAGTTTCTGCGGGCTGGTACGGAGCATGCGCGTTTTCGCCATTGCTTCGTTTTCAGCCACGCGGCGGGGGTTCTTTTCCTTGCCCATGACTTACTTCCGCTTCGCTTTTTTGTCAGCGGCGTGACCGTAATAGGTACGAGTCGGCGAATACTCACCAAACTTCTGACCGATCATGTCTTCCGAGACGTTGACGGGGATATGCTTCTGGCCGTTGTACACACCAAAGGTCAGACCCACGAACTGGGGCAGAATGGTGGAACGACGCGACCAGATTTTGATAACTTCGTTGCGGCCCGACTCGCGCGCTGCTTCGGCTTTTTTCAGCACGTAAGCATCGACGAAAGGACCCTTCCAAACAGAGCGAGACATGGATTAACGTCCCTTCTTCTTGGCGTGCCGCGAGCGGATGATCAGCTTCTGGGACGCTTTGTTTTTGTTGCGAGTACGCTTACCCTTGGTGTCCTTACCCCAAGGCGTAACTGGTGTACGGCCACCCGAGGTACGACCTTCACCACCACCGTGCGGGTGATCGATCGGGTTCATAGCAACACCACGAACCGACGGACGCACGCCTTTGTGGCGCATACGACCGGCTTTACCGAGGTTCTGGTTGCTGTTGTCGGGGTTGGACACGGCACCAACGGTGGCCATGCATTCCTGACGAACCATGCGCAGCTCGCCCGAGCTCAGACGGATCTGAGCATAACCGCCATCGCGGCCTACGAATTGCGCGTAAGTACCGGCCGCACGTGCGATCTGACCGCCTTTACCAGGCTTCATCTCGATGTTGTGGACAATGGTACCAATAGGCATACCCGAGAACGGCATTGCGTTGCCCGGCTTGATGTCGGCCTTGGCCGAAGCCACAACCTTGTCACCAATAGCCAGACGCTGCGGAGCCAGGATATATGCCTGCTCGCCGTCTTCGTATTTTACCAGTGCGATGAACGCGGTCCGGTTCGGGTCATATTCGATCCGCTCGACGGTTGCCGCGACATCAAATTTATTCCGTTTGAAGTCAACGATCCGGTAGAGACGCTTTGCGCCACCGCCGCGGCGGCGTGAAGTGATCCGTCCGGTGTTGTTCCGGCCGCCCGATTTGGTCAAACCCTCAGTGAGAGACTTGACCGGACGTCCTTTCCAAAGCTCCGAACGGTCGATCAGCACCAGCCCGCGCTGGCCCGGCGTCGTCGGCTTGTACGACTTGAGTGCCATGCTTTCTGTCTTCCGTTTAGCAAGTGCGGGGATTTCCCCGCTATGTGATAGGCCCCCGTAGGTGCCAAGGGTATAGGGCCCCGAAGGTCCCCGGTTTCAAATATCAGAGGCCCCGGAACGAATCCGAGGCCGTAAGATTGGGTGCATATAGCCGTGTTGGGGGTGGGTGTCTATAGGTGAATTTAGAGCGTCCAACCACCGTTAGGTGGATCAGTGTCGCACCCACTAACCTCGGGGTTGTGAATTAAGCACAAGTATCAGTAAATGAGATAGATTCACGACAAATGAGATTAGTTCATGGCAATTTCAAACAAACAGCGCTGGATTTACGTAGCAGAAATGGCTCTGCGCTGTGAGAAACGAAGAAAAGACGCGCCAGCAACGTTCGCACTAGACCACCTTTTCTCGTTGCTCGAACAACGCGAGCAAGACGCTACGCAAAAAAAATACGTTGGTTCGAACGAAGAGAAGATGCTCTGGTGCACCGATGTTACTAGAACAAACTCCACAATTCGCTTTCTGCTGCACTTCGGCGACAAGGAAGTGAGCGACCCTGCATTTGTCGATTTCGAAACGACCGACACTCGGGAAGTACCAAAAGGTGAAAACGAAGGTGTGCCATTCTCTAGCCACATCGCTATCAGAGCGACACCAGAAGCTAACGGCAACTATATGGTTTTGGTTGAACGCACTTCTGGTATCCACATCAAGTCAGTTGAAAACTACCTCCGCTGGCTGCTAAAGGATGAGAATTTCAAAATTCAATACGTCAATGAACATAACCAGCCCATGTCTGTATTCGGCATTGTTGAACTCCTAGGTTATAAATCAAAGCTTCTTAAGGACGTACTGAGAACTGGCACCATTCAGGACGTAGAATTTGTGAAAGAAGAAGAATACTTCATAAATGGCGTTGATGAAGAACCTGCCCGCTCTGAAAAACTTATGAGTGCAAAGTTTAGACTTCAAAAACAAGTTACCGAGGACCAAGGGCGAAACCTATTTGAGCGGCTCACCGGATGGTCCCGTGATCATGGATACGATGACGACGCGAAAATGCTGATCAGGATCAAAACAGCATTCGGGCAAGTCAAACAAACTGAAGTTGACCCAAATGGCGATATACTAGAATCTTTCTTCGTGGCGAATGAACAAGTTAGCGGTTTTGAAGAACCTTTGCCTCAATACTATCATACGCCAAGGGACGACATGTTTCAAAAAATAGAAAACATCTTTGGCCAATATCAACTCCACCAAGGCGAATGATGCTAGGACATCAAAAACTCTTCACGGCATTTCGCTTCCTGATTCTTAAGGAAGAGGGAAGCGGTAGATCCAAAACCATGAAGGAAAGAGTCAGCAGCTCTCTCTCTTGGTTCCAGTGGTACTATCCCACTCTAGCGGCCGGGCTATCACTTTATTTTCTAAGGGAATTCGACCTTTTCTCAATTTTTGAAGGGTCAGACAACCTGATATCAAGAGTCAATTCTTTGCTTGCGATGCTAATTGGCTTTTACATCGCGGCGTTAGCTGCTGTGGCTACATTTCAAAGCGCGCGCCTCGAAGAGGAAATTTCCGGCAGAAAAATCTTTGCAGGCGATCAAAGTTTGAAGCGACGCCAGTTTCTTTGCTCAGTGTTTGGTTATTGCACCGGTATGGCGATTATAATTTTTCTCACCTCGTCTGTCTTCGAGCTTTTAAGTTCGGAGCTTGCGCAAATCCAATTCGTCTGCCGCTACATGGCGTTCTTCCAGTATTCAAGCGCATTTGGGTATCTTTGGTGCTGCTTCAGCCTCATGTTTGTCACACTTCTTGGGATGAACTACTTGGTAGACCGAATGCACCGGTAAAATTTATGGCGTTGATGCACCAAACTGGGCATACGCACGATATCTGTGATGAACAAAAAACCGCTTTCGCGGGGGCCTTTATCTCTCTCCAAAGACGAGACCGGTCAGAGACCGGTGGACAGGTCGATGTGCTCCCCCTTCCAGAGACACATTTACTTTCTTAACGTCTTTCCGCCTGACTAACTGGCCTCGCACGATCACTTCTTGTCGCGCGCGGCCTTCTCTTCCTTGGTCAGCTTGGCGTTCCAAACATTCTTGCTCAAACCCAGCTCTGCCGGCGCAGGTTTGGTTTTGCCGATGCTGACTTTGCCTCCTTTATCCAGGAACTCCTGAATAAGGGCCTCATCTGTTGTTTCTTTGGGGACATGTTTCATAAGAGCGACCGTATCCGCATCACACGCCGGGGGCAACGACCGGATTTCCGGCTATTGTTCACACCCTCTGACCGATCCCGTCACCCATACAGCGCGCGCGCTTCGGCAAAGGACAGCAGGCGGCGGTTTTTCTCATCCCACAGGTGTAGCCGTGCGTTGGCGAGGCTTTCGCGGATGGTCATCCTGTTGCTGTTGGCCAACTCGTCATGATCCCGCAGCACCTCGGTCAGGCGATAGAACGGGATGCGGCTGTACAGATGGTGTACGTGGTGGATGCCGATATTGGCCGTGAACCACTGCAATACGGATGGCAGGATGTAATGCGAGCTGCCGTGCAGGGCGGCCTCGTGCAGTTGCCAGTCCTGATCAGGGTCCCATTGCGTCTCTTCGAATTGGTGTTGGACATAGAACAACCAAACGCCAGCGGTCGCGGCGATAAGGGTCGAGGGCAGGAAAATCAGCAGAACCGGCATCAGGCCACCAAAATAGTAGATGGCCCCCAGTGCGGCCAGAATGGCCAGATTCGTCGCCATCGCGCTGACCCAGAATTTCGGAATACCGGTCAAGCCAAGCGGGAGGCGGTTTTGAAACAGGAACAGATAGCCGGGCCCAAAGCCAAACAGGGTGATCGGGTGGCGATAGAGCCGGTAAAACAACCGGTTCAAGGGCGTCAGCGCCCGGTATTCGGCCACAGTCAGCGTATGGATGTCTCCCATCCCGCGCTTATCCAGATTGCCAGATGAGTTGTGATGCGAGGAATGTGTGCGCCGCCAAACATCGTAAGGCGTCAGCGTCAGCACCCCGAGCCCCCGACCGACCCAGTCACTGACCGTCCGGTTCGTAAAAAATGCCCCGTGACCGCAATCATGCTGAATGGCAAACAGGCGCAGCAGAAAGGCCGCGTTCAGAACCGAGATCGCAAGCGCTAGCCAATAGCTCACCGACAAAGACATCCAAGCCAAGGCCCAAAGCGCTATGAAGGGAACACAGGTAACCCCCAGCTCGAACCAGCTACGCGGTTGGCTTGGCTCCCGATATTTGGCCAGCGTCGACACCCAGTCCCGCGCGACAGTCACATCCGGGTTGTCCCGGGTCGAGAGAGTGGATTGGGTCATGCGCCTGCCATATCGTTTGTTTGTTCCATACCGGATAGACGACCCCACCGGCATAGCAATCATTTTCTGTTCGAGACGCTGGGAATGGCGCTCAACTTTTGGTGTCACTACCTAAAGAAAAACCCCCGCTTTCGCGGGGGTCTTAATGGTTTGTCCAAAGACAGGCCCGATCAAAGACCGGTGGAAATGTCGATGGTGTTACCCTCTTCAAGGGTCACATATGCTTTTTTGACGTCTTTCCGCTTGCCCAACTGGCCGCGGAACCGCTTGACCTTACCTTTGGTCACAGAGGTGTTCACCGCTTTGACCTTCACACCAAACAGTGCCTCAACGGCCTCTTTGATCTGTGGCTTGTTGCTGTCAATCGCAACCTCAAAGACAACCGCGCCGTTTTCGGACGCCATGGTCGACTTTTCGGTGATGATCGGCTTGCGGATCACGTCGTAGTGTTCTGCCTTCGCGCTCATTTCAGTCGAGCCTCCAGTGCTTCGACAGCCGCTTTGGTGAGCACCAGAGTGTCACGCTTGAGGATGTCATAAACGTTTGCACCCATCGACGGCAGGATATCCAGACCTTCGATGTTGCGCGACGCCTTCAGGAACCCTTCGTTCACGGTCGCCCCGTCGATGACCAGAGCGCGTTTCCAACCCAGGTTTGCAACCTGCTTGGCCAGAGCGGCGGTCTTGCCTTCGGCTTCGGCGTTCTCGATCACGACCAGTTCACCAGCTGCCATTTTGGCAGACAGCGCGTGGCGCAGACCAAGTTTACGGAACTTTTTCGGCAGGTCATGACCATGCGAACGTACGACCGGACCTTTGTAAACGCCACCACCCCGGAAGATCGGTGCCGAACGGGCGCCGTGGCGTGCGCCACCGGTGCCTTTTTGGCGATAGATCTTCTTGGTTGAGTAGGACACTTCCGAGCGGGTCTTGACCTTGTGGGTGCCAGCCTGCGCGTTGTTACGCTGCCAACGGACCACACGGTGCAGGATGTCCGCGCGCGGCTCCAGGCCGAACAGGTCCGCATCCAGCTCGATGTTGCCGGCTTTGCCGCCGTCCAGTTTGATTACATCAAGTTTCATGCTTCACCACCTTCCGCGGGAGCTTCTTCCGCAGGTGCTTCGGTTGCAGCCGATTTCACAGCAGCCGGGAAAGGCAGGCCTTCCGGTGCTTTCTTCTTGACGGCGTCCTTGACGGTAACCCAACCGGATTTCGGTCCGGGAACGGCGCCTTTGATGAAGACCAGACCACGGTCGGCGTCGGTTTTGACGACTTCCAGGTTCTGGGTGGTTACACGGGCAGCACCCATGTGACCGGCCATCTTTTTGCCTTTGAAAACTTTGCCCGGATCCTGACACTGGCCAGTTGAACCGTGCGAACGGTGGCTGATCGAAACACCGTGTGAGGCGCGAAGACCACCGAAGTTCCAGCGCTTCATTGCACCGGCAAAGCCTTTACCGATCGAAGTACCCGAAACGTCAACTTTCTGACCTTCCAGGAAATGTTCTGCCGAAATCTCGGCGCCAACTTCAATCAAGCCATCTTCAGAGACGCGGAACTCGACCAGCTTACGCTTGGGTTCAACCTTGGCAGCGGCATAGTGACCGCGCATGGCTTTCGAGGTGCGTTTTGCCTTGGCAGCACCGGCACCCAGCTGAACAGCAGTATAGCCGTCCTTCTCGTCCGTGCGCTGTGCAACAACCTGCAGGTTGTCCAGGTGAAGAACGGTCACAGGGATCTGCTTGCCGTCTTCCATGAACAGGCGGGTCATGCCGACTTTTTTTGCGATAATACCAGAGCGCATAATCTATACCCTCCGATCTTACGACTGCAGCTTGATCTCGACGTCCACACCAGCAGCGAGGTCGAGCTTCATCAGCGCGTCAACGGTCTGGGGGGTCGGATCAACGATGTCGAGCAGACGCTTGTGCGTGCGGATCTCGAACTGGTCGCGGGATTTCTTGTCAACGTGAGGGCCACGGAGAACCGTGAACTTCTCGATCTTGTTCGGCAGCGGGATCGGGCCGCGCACGTTCGCGCCGGTCCGCTTGGCAGTGTTGACGATCTCTTGCGTGCTGGCATCCAGAACGCGATAGTCAAATGCCTTCAGCCGAATACGGATATTTTGGCTTTGCATAATAACAGCCTTTTATCAGGCGTTGAGGTTGAGAGGAGGACAAGCGCGCATCGCCAACCCTCATCGAACCCAAAAGGCGGGAATCACCCCGCCTTGATGTTCTTATAGAGAACTCGCGCGATCTACAGGGGTGTGAGGGGTTTGGCAAGGGGGGAAGTTCAAACAAGTCGAATGCGCTCACCTGGCTCATACCCTATGCGTAGATTTTCTGAATTTGGGTGTCGTGACAAGATCAACTCAATCTAAAATGGTCCACCAGATTCCTGTACTGAATGCTTAGGGATTTTCTTGGACAGACACAAAAAGCCAAAGCAAGATAATTGCCCCAAACGGGTTGATAAACAGTGCTGCCACTTGCCAAAGTAATCGATTTTGTCCGCGCCGCTCTGCCATATCCCCCACTAGCGCAAACAGTTGCCAGATCGCCCAGAGCAAAAAGGCCAAAAACAAGAGGATGAATATTGCTTCCATCGTGTGTCTTCACTCTGCCCTTGTTCGTAACGTTCGATATGTCATCAGTGCAACTGAGGCGATACATGTTTCTAACTTCAAATTGTTTGAGGCTTGCACGACCTCTTTCAGATTTGTGGGCGCAGAGTAACCTCATCTCGATCCGAACCTCTGTAAAGGCCGTCCTTTGAGGAGCGGCCACTTTCACGGATAGCGAAAAGCGGGGCGTCTCCCAGCGCGATTGGCTCAACGCCTTCGCGGGCAACACAACTCGCGTTGCATGCGGAAAGATGCCCTTAGACTATGTCTTGGCTACCCGTGCCGCCATACGAGACAGTCTGGTATCCTGATAGTCGAACACTGAGCTTTCGAATGGGGCAAAAATGGCATCGCAATCGGTCGCTTCTGCAGACGGTGGCCTGACGAATTCGTGTAGCTCAAACCCGTGATCTGCCATCGCGGCGACAAAATCGCTGAACCTATAACCGCCGTGATACCGGCGCCGTACAGAGACTTCAGCCAATACAAAGGTGCATTTTTTCAGCATCTCCGATGCACCTTTAATAACCTCGATTTCAAAACCTTCCGTGTCGATTTTCAATCCGAAAGGTTCCTTGTAGGAAGACGCAATCTCATCCAGTGTTTTTACCGGGACTTGTCGCTCTTCAACTTGCGAGGTGTGCTGGATTGCCGCTTCGTCAAACTCCTGCATCGTTGCCCGTGTGCCGAGCCAACGATCGCCAACTGTTGGAATTCGAAGAGTCGTCTGTCCGCTTTCGGCACCAACTCCGCAAGCATGGAAATCAAAATCGATCTTGTCGCCCCAGTTTTTCCGTACCTTGGTTTCGTAATCCGAAATGGGCTCAACCAACACAAACTTGGCTGCAGGGAAAGCTTCGTACAAATGCTCGGTTCCCGAGGCCACCCCGACATCGAATACTGTCTCGACCTCAAAACCCAGATTACCGATATAGGCACCCGTCTCCTTCATTGGCGAAACCTGATATCCTCGCCGCTTCAGGCGTTTGGACAGTCGTTCTACGGTTTCGTCCATGTCGAAGTATCCTTCTTGCGGTTTCGCCCGATGCAATCCATTGAAACCAACTAGAGAGCACTTCAACGGCAAAAGCGCAATCTGGTATACTGTGTCGCTGGCAAGCTAGCCTAGGCGTGGCGAAATGCTATCGACCCGGGCCGTCCCCGACCAGTTCAACTTTTCTGAAAGTTACTCAAGCGGTTTCCGTTTGCCATGCGGGGCATCTTATGACCATGAACGCGTGCATCAAACAGGAAACAGCGAGATCACTCCAATGATAGAACGCATCGAAACCGGCGAGAGATCGTCCAAAATCGTTAAACATAATGGTGTGGCCTATTTGACCGGGCAAGTCGCCGAAGGTGATACCATTCAGGAACAGGTGCGTATTTGCCTTGGGAAAATTGACGACCTGCTAGAGCGCGCAGGTTCATCACGGGAAAAGATGCTGCGTGTGACCATCTGGCTGGCCGATATGAAGGACTTTGCTGGTTTGAACGAGGTCTGGAATGCTTGGGTTCCTGCAGGATACGCACCTGCGAGGGCGTGTGGCGAAGCAAAACTAGCGCGGCCCGAACTGAAGGTGGAATTCATAGTGGACGCCGCATACGACTGAAGCATGCTGCTTCTTTAGGAATTCCCCCGTCTTGAACTACCAAATTCAAACAGAAAAAGCCCGCCCCGTTTGGGGCGGGCTTTTTTTGTTTCGACGGTTAGGTCTGAGACTATTCGACGAACGATCTCATCACCGCCTCCGATCACTCAACACTCATTGGTGTACGACATGGGTGCGTCGCGGGCTTGTCGAGATCAAACGAGAAAGGGCGCCGGATGGGCGCCCTTTCCATTTGATCATTCGCTTGCGCGAATTACTCGACGATTTTCGACACAACGCC
>NZ_JBXWOE010000014.1:0-119082 GCF_059610725.1 Ruegeria sp. CDSC045 | reverse complement strand
CGGCGAGGCCGAGTTCCGCCAGATCGCCGACTGGATCATCGAAGTGGTCGACGGTCTGGCCGCAAATGGCGAGGACGGTAACGGTGAGGTCGAGGCCAAAGTCAAAGCCGAAGTCGCAAACCTCTGCGCCAGATTCCCTATCTATCCAAACTTGTAAGAATTCAGTCATCCAAGACCAAACGGCGCCAATCCGGCGCCGTTTTTTTTGTGGTCAGATAAGCCCCTGCCACAACATGAAGATCAGTAACAAAGCAGAAAAGGCCAACAGGTTAAAAGTCAGCCCGCCCAGCATTCCTAGAAACCACCCCATCCGCCGATCCGCCAAATTGATACCCCCCAGATGTTTTTGAACCTCTTCCGAGGCCTGGATCAGTTTCGGATTGTCCAGCACAAGTCGCAGTTTTGGGTGGGCCGCCATCTGCTCTGCTTGTGCCAGGACCATTGCCTGTTTGTATATCCGGCGCGGCAGTTGCCTTTTGGCCTTTTTGACCGAGGCGGTCAGCGTTTTGTCACGCACACCCAACTTGTCACGCAACAGCTGAATGGTCTGCGCAATTTGGGTTTGTATATCTGTGTCTTGCGGCATGCTGCGGCCTCCTGAGCTGACAGCTTACCCATGTGGAATAGGAGCCACAATGGGGCTGGCCGTTTCAGATTGCGGCGGGTATCACGGCACTATGCTGAACACGATCATACATGGTGAACCAACCGACAAGCCCCCTTTGCTGATCGCCCATGGCCTATATGGCTCGGCCCGGAACTGGGGGGTCATCGCCCGCCGGCTATCTGACGAGCGGCAAGTTGTGGCGGTTGATATGCGCAACCACGCAAACAGCATGTGGACGCATGACCATGGGTATTCCGATCTAGCAAATGATCTGGCCGAAGTTATCGACCAGTTCGGCGGACAGGCAGATGTCGTCGGACATTCGATGGGCGGCAAGGCATCCATGACTTTAGCCCTGCTGCACAGCGCAAAGCTGCGCAAACTGGTGGTGGCAGACATCGCCCCGGTGGCCTATAGCCACAGTCAGATTCAGTTTATTGAAGCGATGCGCGCGGTGGACCTTTCCCGGGTCGAGCGTCGCTCCGACGCTGAACAACAACTGGCCGACAACGGAGTTGAAAAAGCCCTTCAGAGCTTTTTCACGCAGTCACTCGACATCAACGGACAGCGTTGGCTTTTGAACCTGGATACTTTGGCCTCTGAAATGCCCAAGATCATGGGCTTTCCTGAAACAGACGCATCCTGGGGTGGTCAAACACTGTTTTTGTCCGGGGGGGAGTCCGACTATGTGCTGCCGGAACATCGCTCAGTGATCCGCGGAATGTTCCCTTCGGCACGTTTTGCAAAAATACCTGGTGCAGGACATTGGCTGCATGCGGAAAAACCGCGTGAGTTCGAGGCCGCCGTCAGGACGTTCCTCAACGCCTGACCTGACCTTTCGACCGATCACAGCTTGGGTTCTGGCGTTTCCTATTGGCTAGGCGACTTCGCCCCCGCCATTCACCCAATCGACCAAGCCACCCAGGTTATAGACCTGCTCATACCCCATGTCCTGCAACAGCTTTCCCGCAAGGGCAGCGCGGCCACCCGAGGCACAATACAAGACAATTGGGCGATCTTTGCGAAGCTCTGGATCATGTGATTGCAGAGTGTCATCGGCCCGAAACTCCAACATACCGCGCGGGATATGATGAGACCCCGAAGCATGCCCTGTCTGCTGCAATTCCGCTGCATCGCGGATGTCCAGAAGCAGGCCACCTCGCTCCAGGATCTCGACCGCTTTGGCTCTCTGGATTCGCTCGACGGTGGAGTTCGCAGCTTCCATCATTTGTTTTACGGTCAACGGCATATGGTGTCTCCTGAAGAAATTTACGGGATGCTAACATGCAGGAACTGGAAGGTGTAGCCTGACAGGCCCTCACCTTAGACTGGATAGATATTGGACATTTAATGCAGGACACCGATTTTTGCGCTGGACCAATCCCGGTATTCAATTCCCGCCGAACCCGAACCAAAGCAAATCGGGAGAGGTTCCGCTGCATCGAGACTTGAAAATCAATCAGGGTGGCAGAGGTGGTGCGGGCGGTGGGACTCGAACCCACACGGGCATACGCCCTTCAGATTTTAAGTCTGATATGTCTACCATTCCATCACGCCCGCACAGCGCGTTGGGCCAGTTTTTAGGCTGAAAGCACCAGTAAGGCCATAAGGCTATGAACACAATGCGTTTCGCCGATGCAACTTGCGGAAATTCAATCGCCGCCTTTGACCACCACCCCATTTACGCAGGTCATCAGAAAAAGTCCTCGGAAAAACTCTTCGTTACGCAATTCGCCTGCGCTGTCCCAATCATTCTGACTTTTGGAAAATCAAGAAATAGAAAGAATCTTAGAGTGAAATGGTGCCCCCACACGGACTCGAACCGCGGACCTACTGATTACAAATCAGTTGCTCTACCAGCTGAGCTATAGGGGCACTTGGTGTCGATTAATGCCTCTTGTTACGGACTTCAAGACAGAATTTTGCCGCCGCTTAACGATTTTCTGTATTCATGGCACTGGGTCTGGCCCAGAGAATTTACTCCGCCTGGTTTGACTGTGCGGAGTACAGCCTGTAACCCAACAGATAATGTGCACGAACGCGAGGGTAAAAACCGAATATGCAGGTTGCAATCCACGCAGGTGCTGCGTTCACCGATGAAGGTCTCGTATTGCGGTCCCTTCAACGCAACACCGACGCGTTGCATCAAAATGGTGCATCCGTATTTGGCCCGCGCCGTTATCGGCAAATTTTCGAACCCGCCTTTGCTGCCATTGAAAACCAGGATGAAATCGGTGCCGCAAAGGAAATGCTTCGGGCTGGGTTGCGATCGGCTCCGAAGGTCGATCGTTTGATTTACTCATGCGCCAGCTTTGCAGGCGATGTTGGAAATGCACTGGACGACGGGCAGCTATACCCAAATGCGGGACGCCGAATGGAGTTGCTTGAAAAGTCCTTTCCTGACCACGAAATTGAGCTTTGTATGGGTTTTTTAAGCCCTGGCAGATTTATTCCCAAAGCTTTGATGTCGCTACCTGAACAGAGTCGCCTCGACAAAATGCGAAGTACCGATATCAGCTGCCTCAGCTGGATCAGCATGGTCGAGGACATCAGAGATCTTGCGCCCAATGTCAAAATCACACTCTGGAGCAATGAGGACGCACCTCTGATCTGGGGAGATATAATCCGTGCAATCGCGGCCCTCCCCCCGGACAACACGCTGGTTGACGAGTTTGATTTACTGCTGTCACTTCTAGACGATTCAGGCAAATCCAAAGGTCTGGCATTGATTGATCAAAGCCTGGAACAGGACGAACATTTGCGTGACGACCTTGCCACGGTTTTGGAGGAACACGCCAAAACCGAGCTCACAACAGAAGAGCTTGATCTGCCAGATTGGAGCATGGAAATCGTCGACGCGTTTGCAGAATTATATGCGCAGGACATGGACCGACTTGAGTCCATGCCCGGAGTGCAGGTTCTAAGACCTTGAGTCTATAGCGGGAAAGCAGCCGTTACATTCCCAGCGCTTCTTTGTACATTTCCAACACCGCCTCTTCCTCGGCAATGTCGTCTTTGTCACGTTTGCGCAATGCGATCACTTTCCGCATGACCTTGGTGTCGTAGCCCCGCGCTTTTGCCTCGGCCATCACTTCTTTTTGTTGCTCCGCCAAATCTTTCTTTTCCGCATCCAGACGCTCGATCCGTTCGATGAACTGGCGCAGCTCACCCGCGGTTACACGGTAATTCGCGGCGGCCTGATCTTCGGTATTCTCTTCCATCTAAGTCTCTCCCAGAGGCTGGTTTGTCATGCTGAAAAGGTGGGCAACAAGCGGGATACATCGGTGCGAGCCAAGCCGCAAGCATGCAAAAAACCAGTCTCGCTTGTGCGGGCCAGCGCGATCAGTTAAGCGCTCAGGTCAGACGTTGAAAGATGGAAAACGATGTTCGAATTCATCACCTGGGGCGGTGCCGCCCTGTCACTTATCGGCCTGGCTGGGCTGGTTTGGTGCATTCTGCATGTCATGAAAGCCCGCAAATCCGGCCTGTCTGACGATGAATTGCGCGCCGTTGTTCAACGGGTGCTGCCCTGGAACATGGGCGCGCTCTTTTTGTCGGTGATAGGTCTGATGCTGGTTATACTTGGAATCTCGTTCGGTTGACTGCGGCCATCAAACCGGCAGATTGTCGAAACGCGCTTCCATAACGTCCTCGCACAGGGCCGCATCCAGGCGACGCAGGCGCGCAGGAACCTCAACACCCTGCAGACGCATCTTCTCGATGACCTTTGTGACACTGGGCTGAAGGGCAAGGCGGGTATCAACACTGGCGCCCTTCAGTTTTTTCTCAAGTTGTTCGGCTTCGGAATACAAATCTATTCTCGGCATATCCATCCTCCCAAATGTCATCAGTTACCTATAGTTTAGTAACGGTTTTAAGACTTACATCACTCAGTTATTCTATCGCGCGAAAATTCGCCCGACCGCCCCCTAACATCGGCGCGCTTTCGCAGGATGCCAGAATTTTAGCCCAACTTTGCCGCTTCTGCCTTGACCGGCATCAAATCACCAAATGTTGATTGCTTCACATTCCGTTATTAATATATGACTAAGACCTAACCGGCGGAGGAAACCATGACGCCCAAAGTGAAAGCATTTTTTGACGCCGAGACATTCACGGTGTCTTATCTGGTTCAGGATCCTGAAGGCGATGCCTGCGCGATCATAGATAGTGTTCTGGATTTCGATCACGCATCCGGCCGGACCAATACGCGATCTGCGGATGAGATCATCGGATATGTCCAATCCAATTCGTTGCGAACCGAATGGATTCTGGAAAGCCATGTCCATGCCGACCACCTTTCAGCAGCCCCCTATTTGCAGCAGAAACTCGGAGGCAAGATTGGCATCGGTGATCAAATCGTCGCCATCCAGGAAACTTTCGGGAAAATTTTCAACGAGGGTACCGAGTTTCAGCGCGATGGTAGCCAGTTCGACGCCTTGTTCCGCGACGGCGACGGATTTCATGTCGGCCAAATGAGAGGGGACGTCTTGCACACCCCCGGGCATACGCCCGCCTGCATGACCTATGTCATCGGCGACGCGGCATTTGTCGGAGACACGCTGTTCATGCCGGATTTTGGCACCGCGCGATGCGACTTTCCCGGCGGATCGTCCGGAGATTTGTACAACTCGATCCAGAGGATCCTTTCACTGCCGGATGCGACACGCATCTTTGTCGGGCATGACTACAAAGCTCCTGGGCGGGACGAGTTTGCGTGGGAAACAACTGTTGAAGAGCAAAAAGCCTTGAACGTGCATATCGGGCAAGGTCGACCTATCGAGGAATTCGTTGAAATGCGCGACGCCCGCGATGCCACTTTGGCCATGCCGCGGCTGATCCTGCCCTCTTTACAAGTCAATATGCGGGCGGGTCAGATGCCGCCTGAGGATGAGAATGGCGACGTGTTCCTGAAGCTACCAGTGAACAAACTTTAGACGGCTAGAGCCGAACTTATTGGGGGAACAAATCAGTGTATTCAGAATGGATATGGGGACTGGTAGGCGGCCTGTTGATTGGCCTTGGCGCAGCAGTTTACCTGCTTGGAAACGGTCGTGTAATGGGGGCGAGTGGTATCCTGGGAGGGCTTGTCGATCGCTCTGACCGCTCGGCAGAGCGGCTGTATTTCCTCGCTGGGATGATTGGGACGCCGTTGATGCTAAGCCTGTTTTTGTCGCCGGGGCCGCAGACAAACCTGACCTCGAATTTGACGGTTGTGATCGGGGCTGGGCTGCTTGTCGGTATCGGGACACGAATTGCCAACGGGTGCACCTCTGGACATGGGGTGTGCGGCATTTCCCGGTTTTCGGTGCGCGGGATCGTGGCAACGATCCTTTACATTGCGGCCGGGGCAGTGACGCTGGCCTTATTTCGCCATGTCTGGGGGTTGATCTGATGCGCAATCTGATATCGCTTCTTTCGGGCTCCTTGTTCGGAGCAGGCCTATTGATTTCCGGCATGACTGACACAACCAAGGTTCAGGGGTGGCTGGATATTTTCGGCAACTGGGATCCGACACTCGCATTTGTGATGGGGGGAGCCATTGTGCCCATGATGATCGCATGGAGGCTGGTTCCAGATCGCAAACCGCTGTCGGGTGGGAAATTCCCGACGATGGTTCAGCATGAACTGGATCGCCGCCTTATCATCGGATCGGTCATGTTTGGCATGGGATGGGGATTAGCGGGACTGTGTCCCGGTCCAGCCATCGCGTCTCTTACGTATGGCGGAACCGGAGGCGTTGTGTTTCTGGTTTCCATGCTCGCAGGGATGTATGCCGCTCCTGCCGTAGGTGCAAAACTGGACAGAACCGTAAACGCGACCTAAGCAGTAGCCATGGAGATTCGACCGATAACCCCCCGCTATGCCGTCTCGCCGCAAATTTCGGTCGAGGATGTTCCCACTATTGTCGAGGCAGGCTTTGTCAAAGTGATCTGCAACCGGCCGAACAGCGAAGTTCCCGAGGATCTCCAGTCAGATGCTATCGGACAGGCCGTGCGTGCTGCCGGGTTGGAATACGAAGTGCTAGAGCTGACGCATCAGACCATGACGCCCGAAAACGTCTCCTTGCAACGTGACCTGGCAGAATCCTGTGCCGGTCCGGTACTCGCATATTGTGCATCGGGCACGCGTTGTTCTGTGATCTGGGCATTGGGGCAGTGCGAAAGCATGAGCACCGAAGACATCCTTCAGGCGACGACCAAGGCAGGCTATGCGTTGGACAACCTACGTCCAACCTTGGAAGAAATACGCAGATCAGTGACTTGAGCCGTCTGCTAACTGCCTTTCAGCGCGCTTTCATCCCCAGATAAACCAGCCAGTTGAGATATCTCGGCAACCATGTGTTCCGAATTCTCGAGGTTCAATTCTGTCCCCTCTTGGCCCAGCGCGCCGGGGGAAAATGGCATTATTTCCTGCCCGTGTTCGGTTGGCCCCTCTTCGTGTATACTGGCTGAACTCGCCTCAAGGAACTCATTTTCTTCGGGCTGGGAAAATGCCTGAGTTTGGTAGGTATCGTTCAGGCGCACCGCACGCAGCCCTCCGCATTGGCCGAGCCGTCCGATCGCGGCCCGGCTGCGGTCGATCGCCACAATCTCGGTACGATCCAGCCGCGCCCCGATCAATGGCAACACATCCCCCACCGCCAGTTTTGTCAGCGTCGCCAGAGACAAGGGCATCCGGCAGACCACCGTATTCAAATCTGCCCTCAACACGCCCGATGCCTGATCAAGCCTGCCCTCTGGCTCATCATGAATCACCTCCGTCTCGGCCGTTTCAGCCGGTCGGATGGGCAACAGTACTGAAAGCTGACCTTGTCTCAGCCCACCGCCAAGTTCGACCGTCAGTTCAAAAACTCGGTATTCCTCTTCCACCATCGCTAGGGTCAAAGTTCGCAGATCCGCAAGGCGCGAAGCATATTCAAAACCGATCAGGCACATGCGGTCACTCGTCGTTTCGACAAGTGATGCCGCGCGGGACAGCCCCTCTTCGATCCAAGGGGACACCATGGCCGCGTCCGTATCGGTGAACCCCCGCGCAGAAGGCGCTTCGGGCATCACCTCGCCTATTGTCTGAGCCTGCACGACAGCCGACACTAACCCTATATCCATGCAGATCGCAGCCAAGCTGCTGTCTGAGCCTGAAAAGAGCAGCAATATCCAATCCTCATCCAAAGACTGTGTCAGCCCACCTGGTGGCCGACAGGATTGTTTGGCGCCAATAACCGACAACGGCATCTGCAAACGATCTTCTGCCGCGCGCGCAAAAGCCAGACGCAGCGCACGGAGGATCGAGCGAGGCTTGTCACCCTTTTCCTCCTGACTGATCGAAAGCTTGCGCGCCAGAGCCGCGCTGACAGATTGCGTCATGCCTAAAACCGCTGATTGTTCCTGCATTCTCTTTCAGGTCTAACCCGGCGATAGTTACCAACCTGTTTATACAGCCGTCACTGCGCAGCCTGTCGGTAGGCCTGTGGCAGCCTGACCCGGAACGCAGCCCCACCATGGCCGGGCAAGTAGCTGATATCGCCCCCCAGTCTTTGCATAATCTCACGGCAGATCGCTAATCCCAGCCCCGCACCACCTGCCTTGTCGCCTCCGACGCGGGCAAATTTCTCAAAAACCATCTGCCGGGCATCCGGGGGAATGCCGGTGCCGTTATCAGCAAAATCAATGACGACCTGTCCGCCGACATCATGCGCGGAAATCGTCAGAACTGGTTCTTTGGCATCACAATACTTCTGAGCGTTCGAAATCAGATTGATAAACACCTGCCCCAGACGGTCCAAATCCGTATGCAGGAGAACGCGTTCGGAGGTTTTAGACCGCCGAACGGTCAGTCTTTGGCTGTTTCCAGCCAAGGCGCTGGACACGGCACGGTCCAAGACCGACCGCAGGGTGTCACCGCTCTTGTTCAAATTGACTCGTCCACTTTCCAGAACGCTCAGGTCCAGCAAGTCATCCAGCAGCCGTGTCAACCGAAGCGCCTCGTCATGGATGATGGCAGCGTAACGCGTTCTTTCTTCGCTGGTCAGACCTTCGGTATCCCGCATGATCTCGGAAAATGCTCGGATCGAGGTCATGGGGGTTCGCAATTCGTGGCTGACTTGGCTGAGGAACCCGTCCTTCTGTTCGGAAATTTGCGTCAGCTTGGTGTTCGCCTCACGCAACTGACGCGCCGTACGGCTGAGTTCAGCGGATTTCGCTTCCAGTTGGCTGGAGTATTCCAACATCTGCGCGGATTCGTCAGCCACAGCGAGCAAATCCTCGACCGAAACGGAGGAACCACCAACAATCTGCCCGATCATCGCATGCGCTGTCGCCGCCCCGACCGAGCCGCTGAGTTCACGTTCCAACCGCTCCAAAAACCCTGGCGTAGGTTCGGGCAGGCTGGACCGCCCACCCTGCTGTTCGGCCTGTGCCTGAAAGAACTCTTGCGCCGGACCTGCGCCCAAAATGCGCTGGGTCATGATCATCAGGTCTTCGCTTTGCGCTACCGATCCGGTCCAACCGCGCAGCGCGACCGAATGGTCGAATACGTTGACGAATTGCGCCCCTTGCAAACGTTCGAGCGGGCTTGGAAAACTCAGCAAAGAGGCCGCGCAAAATGCCAATGTGTTCAGAGAAAGCGACCATAACACCGCGTGCACCATCGGGTCCATTCCGTCGATCCCGAACAAGGCCTGCGGGCGCAACCAGCCCCATCCGAACGGTCCGTTCTGCAGGACACTATCCGACATAATCGCGCTGCCCATGCCGGGCAACAACAGCGTGTAGATCCACAACAAGAACCCGACCGTCAGCCCGACCAAAGCGCCTGTTCGCGTCGCCCCGCGCCAGAACAGCCCCCCAACCAGCGAGGGCAAAATCTGGGAAATCCCGGCAAAGGCCACCAGACCGATCGACGCCAGCGCAGCCCCGCCGCCGGAGATGCGGTAATACGAAAACCCAAGCACCATGATCACGGCGATTGAAATCCGCCGGGACAGCAAAACCACATTGCGGACATCACCGGATACGGCGCCAGCGCCCTCCTGCCGGCTAAACCAGATCGGCATCACGACGTGATTTGACACCATGGTCGATAGGGCCATTGCCGTGACAATCACCATCGATGTGGCGGATGAAAAGCCGCCAATAAAGGACAGCATCGCCAGCCATTCATTGCCCTGCGACAGGGGCACCGTCAGCACGAACAGATCCGGATTCGATCCTTCGGGCAAAAGGTCCAATCCTACGACCGCGATTGGCACGACAAAGAGACTCATCAACAGCAGATACAGGGGGAAGGCCCATGCGGCTGTCCTCAGATGCCCTTCATCGGCGTTCTCCACCACCATCACCTGAAACATCCTCGGTAGACACACAAAGGCCGCAGCCGATAGAAAAATAAACGTGGTCCAGCGTCCGGCATTCACATTCCACTGCCCGATCTCAGAGGCATCGATGCGGTCCATCATCGGACTGACTCCTCCGGCTATACCCCAGACAACGAAAATGCCCACGGCCAGCAGCGCAAAAAGTTTAACGACAGATTCCAATGCGATGGCCGTGACAACGCCATGATGGCGTTCGTTGGCATCCAGATTGCGGGTACCGAACAGAATGGCGAACACCGCCAGCCCCGCCGCAACCCAGAACACACTGGACCCTTCGCGGTAAAGACCGCTTGGGTCGGCCTCGGCAAAGATTGAGAATGACAGCGTAATGGATTGAAGTTGCAGCGCAATATAGGGTGTCCCGCCCAACACGGCCAGAATTGTGACGCAAATCGCCAGAGTGTTCGACTTGCCATAGCGAGACGAAATCAGGTCAGCGATTGAGGTCACCCTCTGGCTGCGGCCAACCCGAACCAGCTTGCGCAATCCCCACCACCAACAGATCATGACCAGCGTGGGGCCCAGATAGATCGTTACGAACTCCAGCCCCGACCGGGCGGCGTTCCCTACCGCGCCATAAAAGGTCCAGGCGGTACAATAGATCGACAGCGACAGCGTGTAGATCAACGGAGATCGCAGCCACGCCCCCCTGCCCGCCGCGGCCATTCTGTCGGCGGCGAATGCGACGCTGAACAACAGCACCACATAGCCCAAACAAACCAGGATCAGCACGTTCAGCGTTGCCATCAGTCTTGACCTGGCTCGGAATCATCGCCGGTTGATATGCGTCTTGCGGCGAACCCAAAGAGGACGCTGGCAACGATCAAAACCGCCCAGCATGTGAAGATATAGAGAATCGCAGAAGACAGCGGCACTCCGTCCGCTGCATCGCCCCCACGCGGCCACAGCAACGGAATCGCAATCAGCGCGGCCCCCAATATGGGCAATAAACGGGCGGCGTCGGTTAGCCTGCGTCGGCGGTAACTTTGACGCTCAAGAAACAGCGACGGCCGCGCACCAGATGGTTGGCGGTCGTCCTGCATGCTCATGACCGCGAGGCCTGCGCATGCAAATCGCGGACGGCGGTCAGAACTTCTGCATTGGAAAACGGCTTTGTCATGAACCGGCTGACCCCTGCATTCTCGGCCATCTCACGATCTTTCGATTGGCCACGAGCCGTTAGCATCAGAACCGGAAGATTTCGCAGCTCTTCGAGTTCGCGCAAGTCGCGCAAAATCTCCATCCCGCTTTTGCCCGGCAGCATCACATCCAGAATCACAAGATCCGGCTTCGCGCCCTGTATCACCAGCAGCGCATCCGTCCCTTCAGCATGCGTTTCAACCTGCCATCCCTCGCGGGTCAGCAAAAACCGAATGGCTTCAGCAATGTTCGGCTCATCCTCGATCAACAGAACCTTTCGGCTCATATATTTCATTCCTCCCCGAGACGGGCTGCACCACTGTCAACCTGTCCGAAACAGCTTATGCGCAGTGTCACGAAACTGTCAAAAACCTTCGCTCAAAATCGAGGGCTCTCGGCGCGATTCACAGTCCTTATTGGGGCAGACCCGGCAACTTGGGCCAACATGGGCAACCGCCTGACTGCCCTGAGGGCTTTCTTCGACGGATCGAACCAGCATGACCGAACGATAAACCGGCGCATCTTCATAGCCGGAAATGGATTGCGGCCAGGCATAGGCATAACAATCGAATTCCGCGGCCGTTCGCCCCAACTGAACGATCCGTTTTCGGATCGGAACCAGCGGCCGGTTCAGCGCCTGAAACAGCGGCCACAGAGGACACGCCTCGCCGAACCTGGGCATGGCAAAACCGGGCACCGATTTGCTGAACAAAATGCTGCCTGAGGCATCACATATCACCAGCCCGGTCGGGCGCGACAAATACCCTTTGGGCAAGGCGGCCAGCCGCCTCAGCACGGTGGCGATGTCGACTGAATACTCTGTTGCCAAAAGCAAAGGATCTGTAACTCCCCGATCCAAAGCCCCTTTGAGCGCATCCAGAGGCAAAAGCCGAGCGTCGGATTCGTAAACGTCCAGAATATCCCGCGCCACTTTTCGCGCGGCAGAGGAATCAATCTCATTCAGATTAACATCTGCGCTTCCGCCTCCGGATTCGATTTCCGGGAAATGGTGATCATGCCTGTCAAAAAATGCTTCGACATCTTCCAGAGGGACCCCGCGACGATCCTCGGCCCCCTCGGAATCATCCAGATAGGCCACCAGCGATTTGGAGCTATCGGCCAGGCGTTCGGCATCCTGGTGCAGGTTCCGGTGGAATCGGTCTTGCCACTCGGGTTCAATCTCTTGCGTTTCAGCAAGAATGGCAGCGGTGGAACGAATCGCGGCGGCTGTCGAAAGGACCTCGTGCATGGATGCCGCCAGATGCGGATCGTGGGTCAAACGATCCGACAGGGTTTCAATCGTTCGCTCTAACGACACCACTCGGCTGTGCATTTGCGCCAAAACGCCCGCCCACCCTGGAAACCTACTTGCGAACTCCTCAAGCCCGTCCACTTCGGCTTTCTGGCCAACTGCATCTGCCGCAGCCTCGCGCAGCGCAGAAATCAGCGTCGCCTCGATCCCCTGGGTTAGCACCGAAGGCTCAACGGTCAGGGCCGCAGCGATATCCACCAGCAGCTTTCCTCCGATCCTGCGGCGGTTATGCTCGATCAGGTTCAGATAGGATGCCGAGATTCCAACCTGCCGTGCAAGCTGGGCCTGACGCAATCCTGCGATCTGCCGCCTTTCGCGAATACGGCTGCCTGTTAACGTGTCCCGCAAAATTTCCTCTTTTTCCGCTGCCTCCTTTGGTCAACCTCAGAAGCATTTTCAAAACTATTATTTAAATATAAGTCTTTAGCAATTAGTTTTCTTGAGCAATTTACTTTCTTCACAAACGCATCCCGCAGTTCCAAACACCCGGACCACGGTGTAACCCATTTGCATATTTCGAAAATCACAGGCCTTCCCCTTCTATTTTCGGAAAAACACCTGCACCATGGACATATGAGCGACCCAGCCTTTGAATATGCGCCGATCGGATTGGTCGAGTTGGAGAACCGCGTGATCCGCCGGTGCAATCTGCAGTTCGCACGCACTTTCGGCGGTGAAGAGGCCGATTACCGCAACATGCCCCTGCTACACCTCTACCCTTCTGTCGCAGATTGGGAACGTATCGGCGCACGGAGCCTGCAAATCATGCGCGACACCGGATATTATACGGATGAGAGGGTCATGCGTCGCCGCGATAGCGACTTATTCTGGTGCCGCGCGCGTGGACGTTCGCTAACGCCTGAAGATCCATTCCGCCATGGCATCTGGAGTTTTTCGGATATTTCCGAGGAACGCCCTTTGGTCGAGCTAACCAGCCGTGAGCGCGAGGTTGCCATTCTGTCCTGCAAGGGCTTGTCGGCCAAGGAAATCGGTGCGGAACTAAACCTGAGCTATCGTACAATCGAAGCCTACCGTGCGCGGCTGCTTGAAAAATTCGGGGCACGTAAACTGCCTGAACTGGTTGCGAAACTCTCCGGAATGCCGCTGTAACGCTGTTTACCACTGGTAATCTTCAGCAAAACCCCCATCTGACAGGCCGAGACTGTGCTTTTCATGGCCGTACGCTTAGCTTATAACGCTGCGTAATCAGACCAAAGCCCGCGCGAAACAGACGGGCCAAAGGGGAACCGTCGAGGACACTCATGACAGATACCAAACACGAAGCGGATGTGGCGTTTATCAAGGCACTGGCCGAACTGCTGCGGGAAAACGACCTGACCGAGTTGCAGGTAAAGCGTGATTATGGCGAAGATGACAGCTTGAACGTACGCGTTAGCCGCATGTCACCCGTCGCCGCTCCGGTCCAGGTTGCGGTCCCGGCGGCCGCGCCAGCCGCAGCCCCGGCAGCCGCACCAGCAGCAGCTGAAGCACCCACAGCAAGTGACGATCCAGCCAGCCATCCGGGCGCTGTGACTTCGCCCATGGTCGGCACCGTGTACATGCAGCCCGAGCCGGGTGCGCCGTCCTTCATCTCCGTCGGTGCCAGTGTTTCCGAAGGCGACACGCTGCTGATCGTCGAAGCGATGAAAACCATGAACCACATCCACGCGCCTAAATCCGGCACTATCAAGCGTATTTTGGTGGGTGATGGCGATGCTGTGGAATTCGGCACTCCTCTGGTCATTGTTGAGTAAGGCGGCCCCATGTTCGACAAGATCCTGATTGCCAACCGAGGCGAGATCGCCCTGCGCGTCATCCGCGCCGCCCGCGAGATGGGGATTAAGACAGTCGCCGTCCATTCAACCGCAGACAGTGACGCGATGCATGTACGCATGGCGGACGAATCGGTCTGTATCGGCCCCCCGCCCAGCCCTCAAAGCTATCTGTCGGTGCCTGCGATCATCTCAGCCTGCGAGATCACTGGCGCTCAGGCGATCCACCCGGGCTACGGCTTTTTGTCTGAAAATGCCGAGTTTGTGCAGATCGTCGAAGATCACGACATCACCTTCATTGGCCCCACCGCTGAACATATCCGCGTGATGGGGGACAAGATCACCGCCAAGGACACGATGAAGGCCTTGGGCGTTCCCTGTGTGCCTGGTTCAGATGGTGGCGTGCCGGATCTGGCCGCAGCCAAGCGGATCGGTGAAGAATTCGGCTATCCTGTCATCATCAAGGCCACCGCCGGTGGCGGCGGACGCGGCATGAAAGTCGCGATGAGTGCGGATGAGATGGAAAGCGCCTTTATGACCGCGCGCGCCGAAGGCAAAGCCGCATTTGGTAATGACGAGGTCTATATAGAGAAATACCTGACCACACCGCGCCACATCGAGATTCAGGTCTTTGGCGATGGCAAGGGCCAAGCGGTTCATCTGGGCGAGCGCGACTGTTCCCTGCAGCGCCGCCACCAAAAGGTATTCGAAGAGGCACCCGGCCCCTGCATCACCCCCGAAGAACGCGCAAGGATCGGTAAGGTCTGTGCCGATGCGGTTGCCAAGATCAACTATATCGGTGCAGGTACGATCGAATTTCTGTACGAAAATGGCGACTTCTATTTCATCGAGATGAACACCCGCCTACAGGTCGAGCACCCGGTCACTGAGGGCATCTTTGGCGTAGATCTGGTGCGCGAACAAATCCGCGTTGCGGCTGGTCAGCCAATGTCATTCGGTCAGGATGATCTGAAAATCAATGGTCACGCCATCGAGGTTCGGATCAACGCCGAGAAATTGCCAAACTTCTCGCCCTGCCCCGGAAAAATCTCGGCCTACCATGCGCCGGGCGGTCTGGGTGTGCGGATGGATTCAGCGTTGTATGACGGGTACACGATCCCGCCCTACTACGACTCACTGATCGCCAAACTGATCGTGCAGGGCCGCGACCGGCCCGAAGCACTGGCCCGTCTCGAACGCGCATTGGGTGAGTTGATCGTGGACGGAATCGACACGACGGTTCCCTTGTTCCACGCACTTCTGCAAGAAAGTGACGTCCAAAGCGGTGATTATAACATCCACTGGCTGGAGCACTGGCTTGCGGAGAATATGGCCGACTAACTCTGCTGGGTCGGAAGGTTACCGCTTTCCGACCCTGAGGCGCCTGGCATGAGCCTTTCCCCGGAATTACTGCTCCATGGATATTCCATCGGTATCTTCCCGATGGCTGAACATCGCGATGATCCGGACCTGTTCTGGGTTGATCCTAAGTTTCGCGGCATCTTCCCTCTGGACGGATTTCACATCTCACGCAGCTTGGCCCGCAGGATTCGGAACTGTGGGTACACGGTGTCAATCAACAGGGATTTTGCCGGCGTTGTTGATGGCTGCGCTGATCGCACGGATACCTGGATCAATCAGGAACTTCGCACCCTTTACCAAAAGCTGAACCAATCCGGTCACGCCCATTCACTGGAAATCTGGGACGGCCCGAATTTGGTTGGGGGCGTTTATGGCGTTACTCTTGGCGCTGCCTTCTTTGGTGAAAGCATGTTTTCCCGACGCAAGGATGCCTCAAAAATTGCACTGGCTTATCTGGTCGACCGGTTGCGGTCCTGCGGGTTCAAACTGTTCGATACACAGTTTTTAACCGCGCATCTCGCCTCGCTCGGCGCGATCGAGGTGCCGCGGGCACAGTATCGGAACGCGCTGGAAGAGGCAGTGACTATTGCAGCAGATTTCTCTGCTGATCTCGATCAATCGCCGGATGGCGTGATACAGCGGATCACCCAGACGTCATAGCGCGAATGATCAAGCGCATTCAGGGCTGGCGATGTGGCAATCATCCACCCGTCAAACAGCTGATCCGTTCCGCCTTGTTCCCAAATGGTCAGGTAGGCAAACGCGTCCCCTGTTGGGTTATCTGCAGGATAGCGGCAATCACCCAGCGCGACATCCAGCCCAAAGACTGTCTTGGATTGGCCGTTTTGCAGTTCGACATCAACGGTCTGGCCATTGACCTTATCCAGCCCTCTGAGCATTGCACCCGGTCCAGATTGAACCTTTTGCTGTGCCGCTACCCCAGAGGCTGCCAGTATTGCCGCGATCAGAGCATATCGCTTCATTCGCCGCCATCTCCGGCGACGAACTTAACCAAAAGCGAAATCAGGCTGACTGCGCCCTGTGTATCCTCGACCTGATCGCCCGGTTCAAAGTTAAAGAGCGATCCGCCTGGCATGACTTCTACAAAGTTACCACCCAGCAACCCTTCGGATGAGATCACGATAGCACTGTCATCGGGGACTAAAATTCCATCAGAAATCGCAAAAGTCGTGTCCGCCCGGTAGGTTTCCGGGTTCAGGGCCACTCCTGTCACGGTGCCGATTTTGACCCCGGCAAGCCGCACGTCCGTTCCGACGCCGACGCCTTCGAGCGAGCGGAAAGAGGCGTTAAGCTCATAACCAGAACCGCCCTGGGACAGGCCTGTCGACTGGCTCGCATAGACGCCAAACGCTATTGCCCCGGCCAGGACGGCGCCTCCGACCAAAACTTCTGAAACTTTGTAAGATGACATTGCTCGCCTCGTCTTATTCCGGGTTCCAGGCCTCATAATCCGAACGCTCGACCGGATCCGGGCGGCGCAAAGACCCCGCCGGTGCATAAGCAAGCGCGGTTCCTGTCAGGTTTTCCTGATGCGGTTTTTCCCAGGATTTATGTGCCAGAGGTTTATCGGTTGGCGGTTCGTCCCAGGTGCGGTGCAACCAACCGTGCCAATCGGGATCAACCCTGCTGGCCTCGGCCTCACCGTTGAAGATCACCCAACGCCTGCTGTCATCCGCGGTACGATAAAACATATTGCCTTCATTATCTTCACCGACTTTCACGCCTTTGCGCGCGGTGTAAATCTGGGTGTTCAGGGTGGCCCCGTTCCACCAGGTCACGGCGCGCAAAAGACTGTTCAGGATTCCCATCGGCTGCCTCCGGCATTTTTGTCTCTGCAGATATGGACCAAAGGTCCGCCAAGGTCCAGTGCTAGGGTAACGTTGCGCATCAATCCGGCAAAACTGCGGTCACTTCAATCTCGATGCGGTCCTCTGGCGTGATCAGGTTGCATTCGGTCACTGTCGCCGCCGGCGGGTTTTCACCAAATGCCTCAACCAGCAAGGGCCAGCACAGTTCAAATTCCGACATGTCCGGAAGGTAGTAGTTTACCCGAACCACATGCGCCAAATTTGATCCAGCCTCATCCAAGGCCTTTTCAATCGCCTGCAGCGCGGATTTGCACTGTCCGACGATATCTTTGGGAATGATTTCGCCTTGTGCGCAGGTTCCGGCAACAAAGACAAAACCGTTTGCAACCACTGCCCGGCAATAGCCGACTTTGGCCTCATATTGACCGCCCGAGGAAATTCGCCTTATCGTCATCCTGCCCTCCCAAACACAAAATGGCGCGGGATCACCGCGCCATCTGTTGCAATTCAAATTCAGTGATTACCCGGCCGAAGCTGATTCCGCCGCATCCGCATAGATGATCAGCGGCTGCTTGTCCGAAGAAACAGCCTCTTCATTAACGACAACTTCGGTCACGTTCTTCATGCCAGGTAATTCGAACATCGTGTCCAGAAGGATGTCTTCAAGGATCGAGCGCAGCCCGCGTGCACCTGTCTTCCGTTCAATGGCGCGTTTGGCGATAGCCTTGAGCGCATCGTCGGTAAAGCCCAGCTCGGCATCTTCCAGTTCGAACAGACGCTGATACTGTTTGACCAGCGCGTTCTTGGGTTTTGTCAGAATGGTGACCAGCGCATCCTCGTCGAGATCCTCAAGCGTGGCCAGAACTGGCAGACGTCCGACAAATTCCGGGATCAGACCGAATTTCAGCAGGTCTTCAGGCTCCAGCTCTTTGAAAATCTCACCGACGCCGCGGTCATCATTGTCCCGCACATCGGCACCAAAGCCCATGGCCGAGCCTTTGCCGCGCTGTGCGATAATTCTATCCAGACCCGCAAAGGCACCACCGCAGATGAACAGGATATTCGTCGTGTCCACTTGCAGGAATTCCTGCTGCGGATGCTTGCGTCCACCTTGCGGCGGAACACTGGCGACGGTGCCTTCCATCAGCTTCAGCAGCGCCTGCTGCACGCCCTCGCCCGACACGTCGCGCGTGATCGAGGGATTCTCGGATTTGCGCGTGATCTTGTCGACCTCATCGATGTAAACGATGCCGCGCTGCGCGCGTTCGACATTGTATTCGCTGGCCTGCAACAGCTTGAGGATGATATTTTCCACATCCTCTCCCACATAACCGGCTTCGGTCAGCGTGGTCGCATCGGCCATGGTAAAGGGCACATCCAGAATGCGCGCCAGAGTTTGCGCCAACAACGTCTTGCCGCAGCCTGTCGGGCCGATCAACAGGATGTTGGATTTGGCCAGCTCGATATCGCTGCCGGCCTTCTGAGCGTGATTCAATCGTTTATAGTGGTTGTGAACCGCCACTGACAGAACCCGCTTGGCCGTAGCCTGACCGATCACATAATCGTCCAGAACTTCGCAGATGTCTTTCGGCGTCGGCACTCCGTCAGAAGATTTCAGCCCGTTGGCTTTCGTCTCTTCGCGGATGATGTCCATACACAGCTCGACGCATTCATCACAGATGAACACGGTCGGACCTGCAATCAGCTTACGCACCTCATGCTGGCTTTTGCCACAGAAGCTGCAGTAGAGCGTGTTTTTGCCGTCACCGCCTGAATTCGTCGCCATGATCTACCTTTCGGGCTCCATCCTATGCCCCTTGCGGGGCCGCGCTTGCGCCTGTTCGTGCAGCTTAGGCCAGCACTGTGGCGGCTACAATCTCAAAATACCCCCCGTATCGGCGACACGAGGGGTCTGGGCTTAGCCCTCTTCGCCGCTCATCTTGGCGCGGTTTTCAACGATCTCGTCGATGTGACCCCATTCCTTAGCCTCTTCCGGGCTCATGAAGTTGTCACGGTCCAGCGCCTTTTCAACGGCCTTTTTGGTCTGTCCAGTATGGCGTACATAGATATCATACAGGCGATCCTTCAGCTTTTGCGTCTCAGCTGCGTGGATCATGATATCGCTTGCCTGCCCCTGATATCCGCCACTGGGCTGGTGCACCATGATGCGGCTGTTCGGCAGGGAAAAGCGCATGCCCTTCTCACCACCGGCCAGCAGAACCGACCCCATCGAGGCCGCTTGACCGATCACCAATGTGGAACATTTCGGCTTGATATACTGCATTGTGTCGTAAATCGACAAACCGCTGGTGACTACGCCACCCGGCGAGTTGATGTAGATCGAGATTTCCTTGTTCGGGTTTTCCGCCTCAAGGTGCAGCAGCTGAGCAACCACAAGATGGCTCATCCCGTCGTGGATCGGGCCGTTGATAAAGATGATCCGCTCTTTCAGAAGGCGCGAGAAGATATCATATGCGCGCTCACCCCTGCTGGTCTGCTCAACGACCATTGGGACAAGCGTGTTCATGTATGTGTCAACGGGATCGAACATAAGAAACCTGCCTGCTTTGCTATGGATCGGGACACTACCCGAAAATCTGTTACCTGAGTCTTAGTATCGCCACAGTGGGGCTGCAAGGGGTGCAGGAAACTTCATGCCCTGCAAATGCAAATAGATATTCAGCGGTGACTAAAGCGATACGCTCTTCAAAGTCGAAATCTGCGTCGAACTCTCACAAGTTCCCCTTTTCCCCTCACCTCATTTTGATTCATGCATATGAGAGTAAATGTTCATAACTAGCTGACTTGCGACCTTCTCCAGGCAGCAACACAAACAGGCGCCCAAAGTGTGGGCTGGTAAGGAAACAGAGGATGGCCCTTCCACAACTTTCTCAGGAAACATCTCCGGAAAATTTCGACAAAATGGTTGAAAATGCAACGCATGCTGCAAATTTCCTCAAGGCCATCAGCCACGAAGGGCGTCTCATGATCCTGTGCCACCTGGTATCGGGAGAAAAGTCAGTAACAGAACTGGAAGAGCTGCTTTCGGCGCGGCAAGCCGCTGTTTCGCAACAACTGTCGCGGTTGCGACTTGAAGGGTTGGTGACGCCTCGCCGCGAAGGCAAGGCGATCTTTTATAGACTTGCCGATGAACGGCCACGCCGGATGTTAGAGGTTGTCTACGAACTCTTTTGCAACGAAGAATAAGAGCAATCCGCTATCCCGGCTACTTACGACTTACTTTTGGAACAGTCTTGATAGCCGGCGGACATGGCCATTAGCAAACTGTCATAGTGCGAAATTCCCGTGTCAAAACTCACGCCTACGGGGTCCAATTCAAAGATCGTGGCCCCGGTTCCTTCGATCGCTGTCCGTACCAGCCTTGTGTCAAATTGCGGCTCAGAAAAGGCACAAACAATTCCTTCATGCTCAACCTTTTCACGCAAAGCCGCCAATCGCGCCGGCCCGGGAGAGGACGCATCGCCAAGACTGACTGCGCCGGATGACTCCAGCCCAAATCGCTTTTCGAAATACTGATAGGCATCATGAAACGTTATGAATGACAGCGTCTGCATATCTGTCAGATCTGTCATAATTTTTTCTTTCAGCTCAACCAGTTCCCGATCTGCGGTTGCAGCGTTCTGCTGATAAGTTTCGGCGTTTGAGGGGTCCGCCTGTGAGAGTGTTGCAGCAATCACTTGAACCCAGATACGCGCATTCTCGGGATCCAGCCAGGCATGAGGATCGATCCCTTTGTGATCATGGTCATGTTCGTCGTCATGATCTGCGTGGTCCGCATGGTCGTCATGATCTGCGTGGTCCGCATGGTCGTCGTGATCTGCATGGTCATCATGATCCGCACCATCGGTCGCATCGCGAAAATCATAGAGTATCGTTCCATCGGCATCCAACAAAGAGACATGCAGTGCATCCGGCGACAGCGCACCCAAGGGTTTAGCCAGCCAAGGGGTCAGCTCTTCTCCAGTCCAGAATACGATCTCGGCGGACTGCAAAGACCGCGCCTCAGAAGGCCGCATCGCGTGATCATGCGGAGACGCGCCGGGTGGAATGATCAAGCTGGGCTCACCCACGCCGTCCATCACCCGGGCGACCAGCGAATGGACAGGCGCAATATCGACGGCCACGCTTGGCGCCTCGGCGATTGCCTGGCCCGCAAACGCAAGTGAGCACACATATAGTGTAGATCGGAACATTTTCCCTCCAAATTGATATGTTATTACATTCGTTGAGCGCTTGTTAATCCGGACGTTATTACATATCAAGTTCAAAATCATTGGAGCCCCGTCATGAGCACCGTTGGATTCAGACAACACGATCACGCCCACTGCGTTCACACTGCGCTGTCTCAGGCCGAAAACAAGTGCAGAACAAAGCGCCTGCAGTTCACCACTGTCCGACGCCGTGTTCTTGAGATCCTGTTGGAAAAGCACCGGGCAATGGGCGCATATGATATCCTGGCTGTGCTAGCTGCAGAAGGGCTCGGGTCGCAACCTCCGGTCGCGTATCGTGCACTGGATTTCCTTGTGCAAAACGGGTTCGTGCATCGTATCGAGCAACTGAATGCCTATACAGCCTGCGCCCACCCGACCCATGACCATGTCCCCGCGTTTCTGATCTGCAGGTCCTGCAAAGCAGTGGCTGAAACGGAAACCGAGCTGACACAGGGTCGATTGGGCGCTGCGGCGAACACCTCGGGGTTTCAAATCGAACGAGTAGTGGTCGAGGCCGAGGGCCTATGTCCCGAATGCGTAGGGTCGGCGGCATGAATACCCCCCTTATTTCATTGAAAAACATGTCCATTCGGATCGACGGCCGCACGATCCTTGAACATGTGAATGCGGCAGTTTCCGAAGCAGAGATCGTAACCATTGTGGGGCCCAACGGATCTGGTAAGTCGACTCTTTTACGGGCGATCATTGGGGCCATTACCCCATCAGAAGGCCAGGTAAGCCGCGCACCCGGCCTGCGCATCGGTTATGTCCCGCAAAAACTGGCTTTGGACGCCGCTTTACCGATGACCGTGCAACGTTTCCTGGGCTTACCCAAACGGATCTCGGCCCGCAAAGCGCTGGATGCACTAGAACGAGCGGGCGTCCCGGATCTGCGCAACCGGCAAATGACCCAACTTTCGGGCGGTCAATTTCAACGAGTTCTGCTGGCGCGCGCACTCCTTGATGATCCTCAGGTCTTGCTTTTGGATGAAGCGACGCAAGGCCTGGATCAACCGGGTGCAGCTGCCTTTTATCAACGCATTGAGCAGGTCAGACGCGACCTTGGTTGCGCGATCGTGATGGTCAGTCACGATCTGCACGTTGTCATGGCGGCCTCAGACCGTGTGCTATGTCTGAACGGACATATATGCTGCGAGGGGTCGCCTCATACCGTCGCGGACGCACCCGAATACCGGGCCCTATTTGGCAGCGGAACCAAGGGCATGATGGCCCTTTACCAACATCAACACAGCCATTCGCACGACCATGACCACCACCACGATCAGGAAACAACCAACTCATGTTAGACGATTTTATGGTTCGTGCGGCGCTGGCGGGTATTGGTGTTGCACTCGCGGCGGCCCCTTTGGGGTGCTTTGTGGTATGGCGCAGGATGGCCTATCTGGGCGAAGCCACAGCGCACGCGGCTGTTCTGGGTGTGGCACTGTCTCTGGCATTTTCGCTTCCGATGCTGCCGTCGATTGTGGCGTCAGCGCTTGCCATGGGGCTTACCGTCACGCTTTTGCGTGGCAAGGGGTTGGCGATGGATACATTACTAGGCGTAATAGCGCATACAGCCCTGGCCGCAGGGCTAGTCACAGTCGCCTTGCTGTCCGACGTCCGGCTGGATTTAAATGCCTTTCTGTTTGGTGATATCCTGGCTGTCACCAAAGGCGATTTGGCAACCATTTGGGGTGGCGGCGCGTTGATCCTGGCAGTCATGATCTGGCGCTGGTCAGCCCTACTTGTCGCCACGCTGAACCCGGACATGGCCTATGCATCCGGCATTGACCCAAAGCGCGAGGAGGTGTGGTTGACGCTGACCATGGCGCTGGCCGTTGCCGTGGCAATCAAAGTGGTAGGGGTTCTGTTGATTGCCGCCCTGCTCGTCATCCCGGCAGCCGGCGCGCGGTCTTTGGTGAAAACACCTGAAAATATGGCGTTCGGGGCCGCCATCATCGGATCAGCTGCCGCCCTTGCCGGGCTGTGCGGTGCGTATCTTGCCGACACTCCGGCCGGGCCCAGCATCGTCTGCGCCGCAGCTGTGATCTTTCTGGTAACCGCCGCCATCGGGCCGCTTTTTCGTAAAGAATAGATTGCCGGTTCAAAACTCTGGTTCACCATTAGCAAAACTGCTACGAAAATCGGGACTTATACAAAAGGAGAGACCTATGATCCGAGCCGCACTTATTGGACTGGCCCTTTGCACACTCGCCGCATGTGAAACCGCTAAAGGCGCCGGTAAAGATATTGAAAAAGCAGGTGACGCAATTCAGGGCGCAGCCACCGAGGTTCAGGAAAACATCTGATTCCTTTCGGAATGTAGCGATTAAAATCGGGCGACATACAAGATATAGTTGCCCTCTGCACCCGCACCCGCTATCCTTGCGGACACAGGTGCATAGACGCGGCATTGCATTTCTGACACGATCACGGGGTTCTTGCTTAAACGCAAGAACCCCGTTCCCGTTTTAGGGGGAATTAAATTGCTGCCTGTATGAATCCGGGGCCCGGAAAAAGGAAAAGGCGTCAGGTGCGCAGACGCGGTCTTTGCACGTGCCCAAAGGACACCCCTGACGCCTTACCGGTTCGACACGCCCGAGGGACGTCCCGATCCAGTTGCTTTGTCCCCCTAAGGGGCCACAGCCGCTGAACAGAGCCCGAGGGCCCCGCACAGCACGCATTAACCTTCTGAGAGCTTGATCACCTGTTTCAAACTTGACGCCCAAATCAGCGGATCACGCACCGGTAAGTCTATGCAGTAGAACAAAATCCTAAGATTTCCCTTCACCGCAGCGACCCCCTTGGCCTTTGCGTCCCACCCAGGATCCTAAGAACCTCTGCGGTAACCTGACTGTTACATCGCGGTCATAATCGGGCAAGAAAATAGCACTGCAGCATAAAAAATAGTCGGGGATAAACTGTTGATATCTCGCTGGAGAGTGATGTGGATAACTCTAGATTTTACGTTCCTGCGCAGAGTTGCGATTGGACAAGTGAAATTGCGTGCTTGCCCCGGGGTTTTGGACTCTTTCTGCAGGCGCAAACGGGCTGCACGACCCTTCTGGGGGTTTTGGTGAGCGATTGCGCCGATCCGATCCCTGATATTTCGAATCAAACCCGCCGTGAACGGGTCGCTCTTTGGCCACGGCCTCCGAGGACCGAGGCATTTTCTGACCAATCAGGGCCACCTGCCCGCATTTTGCGCTGAAAGCCTGTTCTGAATTTGAGAAGCGCTCCGACCCGGTTGAGTTACCTACTAAGCGCTGCGGCAATTCGCAGCCAGTACCCCCTAAATTCCAACCGGACCAGAGACGCTTCAGTTCACCTGGAGACCAGAGACGAGCCCGGAACTCGTTCGATCGCGCAGGCTACGCAAATTCAAGATTACATACAGCCCAAGGATCTTGCGCCAGCCCACGCAGCCAACCTAAATGAAGGGGCATTTACCGCTTCGATAGTTGAATTTGCTGTCACTGGCTCACCTCCTGCACTGGGCCTTTCGCTGGCCTTTTATACAGATTGGGTGGCTGAGGGCCGGTTGCAACTTACCTAAAGGAAGCTTCATGAAGGCTTTAAAAAAGCCTAACCAGATTGTCGCGCTTAGGCCCAGGCCAGCGCGGTGCCGATCACGACCAGGGAAATGCCAAACACTTCGCGATGCGAGAAGTTTTCGCCAAACAGAAAGAATGAGGCGATGGCGATCAGAACGACCTCGGCCCCCAGAATGCCGGTATAAATGATGCCCAACCGTTCGTCGCGCAGGGCGGCGAGTTCCAGCGTGGCCCCGGCCAGCAGGGTCGCGACGATCAGCAGGCCAAGCCCCAAGCCGGGGATTTTCCACCAGAACTTCATCGCGACCATGGCAACGGAATAGAGACCCGCTGACCCGAGGGCAATGAAGGGGATCATGGATGTGGACATCTGCGCCTCCTGCTAGGGTACCGCAGGGTAAACTCTAGCAGGCCAGCCGGGATGCGGCTGTGAGGTTGGTCACAATGGGTCGAACAGGCCTTATCCCGCGATCTTTCGGGTCACCAGATACGAAACCGGAAACGCCGCAATAAAGCCAGCTCCGGCAGCGATCAGGATAGGGTATAGCGTCGTATACCCCATCGACAGAACCGCAATGACAGCGGACCCGGCAAAGGTGGAGCCAAGGAAGATATGTACGATCAACATCAGGGGAAGCATGGGGGCCTCATATCAGGGATTCAACTTCCGCGGATCCTAGGATTGAGCGCACACGCGGTCTTTGATCTGGGTCAGAGTGAGGTCCGCCTTGGAATTCTTCATTGAACCCAGGGCAGTTAGGTCAAACAAAGAATGAGGGCGCGGTCGAAGCTGTGGGGTTGGTCTCGTTGGATGAACGATTTTCAACCCACCAAACTTTATCCTGTGAAGCGAAAGTCTTGTATTTAATCTACTCTCTGCGTTTCCGCCGGTAATGAAAATAGCAAGCCCCAAACCCGACAAGAGCACAGATACTATCTGCGATGTACCAAGGTTCGTAGTGCGCCCACCGGTATGCAACGATTGCAACCAGTAGCAGGCAAGCGACAATGAACTCAATTTTTGGATCGTACCTAAACATCTTCGCTATAGGTTCGGTTACCACAATGTAAATTGCAACGGTCGATCAAAAAACTGAGGGCCGCGCCGCCACATGGGGGCGGGTCGGCGAGGTCCGGCGGTGCCGCCGGGCGGGTGGGTTGATTAGAATGCGAGATAAAATATACGGGTTACAGCAAGTTCTTACGGCAGCTAATCTTTTCACAACCAACCAGTTTTTGACACAGCAACAGTTCGAGCAAATGTATGAACGATCATTTTCCTGAAAGAGGCACGGCTATGGAAGGATTACTTCCAAAAGAGTTCGCATATGATTTGGGGCTTTATCTACAAACCTGTGCTCATATCGAATTTTTGGCAAGCGCGCTAATCGTTTGCCTTAATGGGTTGAAGCCAGAGGACAATGACTGGTTTGATCGGTACTGCCAAGTGAGAAAACTCTCTACTACAAAACTCATCAAAGAACTTAAAAAGTCTAGTGAGCCCGCGAGAAACTTCGGTTTCGATGAAGACTTGTCAGCCTTGTCAGATTGGATAGCAAAGTTTATTCAAAACCGGCATATGGCTGCACATGGCGCTTTTTTCGGGTCGCCAAACGGATTCCTACGTGTCGACTATGTGATGAACACTGGTCCTAGAAAGGAACCTAACTTCAAGCGTGCTACTAGTGCCGTGACGCAAGAGAACATCGACGAGGTGCTCCAAGACGCAGATCGAATCTACCACATTGTCCTTGGAATGATTGGCCGAATCCGAGAAGATTTGCCGATAAGAATACATCGAGTGATCGTGCCGATAGTTGAACACCCTTCTTAGGAAACTCGCCTGCTCTCCCTGCCTCACACTGTGGGGACGCAGTCACTTGCCGCGTAGCACAAAATAGTACCAATAGCTGACTCCGACACCAATCGCCAAAAGAACTGGATCGATCACAGCGTGCAGATTCCCCGAATGCCAGCGCTGAGCCAAAATCAACAGCAGCACTGCGCTGGTCAATCCAAATTTTACATTCGCGTCATTCCACATAACCGTCAAACCCGCAGGTTCAGGCGAACCATTAGCTGTCCATCTTCAACGCGCTAATAAACGCCTCCTGAGGTATATCAACCTTCCCGAACTGACGCATCTTTTTCTTACCCGCCTTCTGCTTGTCCAGCAGTTTGCGTTTCCGCGTGGCGTCGCCTCCGTAGCACTTCGCGGTCACGTCCTTGCGCAGGGCCGAGAGGGTCTCGCGGGCGATGACCTTGCCTCCGATGGCGGCCTGGATCGGGATTTTGAACATGTGGCGCGGGATCAGGTCCTTGAGCTTTTCGCACATCGCCCGGCCCCGCATCTCGGCCCGGTCACGGTGAACCATGGTCGACAGCGCATCGACCGGCTCGTCATTCACCAGCACCGACATCTTGACCAGCGCGTCCTCGGTATAGCCGGTCATCTGATAGTCAAACGAGGCATAGCCCTTGGTCACCGATTTCAGGCGGTCGTAGAAGTCAAAGACGACCTCATTCAGTGGCAGGTCATAGACGACCATGGCGCGGCTGCCCGCATAGGTCAGGTCCATCTGGATGCCGCGGCGGTCCTGACACAGTTTCAGCACGTCGCCCAGGAATTCGTCCGGCACAAGGATGGTCGCCTTGATGCGTGGTTCCTCGATATGGTCGACCTTTGACGGGTCGGGCATGTCGGCGGGGTTGTGCAGTTCGATCATCTCGCCGTCTTTCATGAAGACGTGATAGATCACCGAGGGCGCGGTGGTGATCAGCTCGATATCATATTCGCGCTCAATCCGGTCGCGAATGACCTCAAGGTGCAGCAGGCCAAGGAAGCCGCAGCGGAAGCCAAAGCCAAGGGCGGCCGAGGTTTCCATTTCAAAGCTGAAGCTGGCGTCATTCAGCGCCAGTTTGTCGATCGCGTCGCGCAGGTCTTCGAATTCGGAACTGTCGACGGGGAAGAGGCCACAGAACACCACCGGTTGCGCGGGTTTAAAGCCGTCCAGCGCGATTTCTGCGCCATTGCGGTCATTGGTGATCGTGTCACCAACGCGGGTGTCGCGGACCTGTTTGATCGAGGCGGTGAGAAAGCCAATTTCGCCGGGACCGAGGCTGTCGACCATCTCCATCTCAGGCCGGAAGACGCCGACGCGGTCGACATGGTGCAGGGTGTTGTTCGACATGAACTTGACGCGCATGCCCTTTTTCAGGGTGCCGTCCATGATGCGGACCAGAACGATGACGCCGAGATAGGCGTCGTACCAGCTATCGACCAGCATCGCCTTGAGCGGTGCATCCAGATTACCCTTGGGGGCCGGCAGATGGGTGACAATGGCCTCCAACGTCTCATGGATGCCCTGCCCGGTCTTGGCGCTGACCTGAATCGCCTCGGACGCGTCGATGCCGATCACATCCTCGATCTGTTCGGCCACGCGGTCACAATCGGACGCAGGCAGGTCGATCTTGTTCAGCACCGGCACGATGTCGTGGTCAGCGTCGATGGCTTGATACACGTTCGCCAGCGTCTGCGCCTCGACCCCCTGGGTCGAGTCCACAACCAGCAGAGAGCCTTCGACCGCGCGCATCGACCGGCTGACCTCATAGGCAAAGTCCACGTGGCCGGGGGTGTCGATCAGGTTCAGCACGTATTGCTCGCCATTGTCAGCGGTATAGTCGATGCGGACCGTGTTGGCCTTGATGGTGATGCCGCGCTCGCGCTCGATATCCATGCTGTCGAGCAGCTGTTCCTTCATGTCACGATCCTTGACCGTACCGGTCTCTTGGATGAGCCGGTCAGCAAGGGTGGATTTGCCATGGTCGATATGCGCGACGATGGAGAAATTGCGGATATGAGCGAGGTCTGTCATGGATTGGGGATATGTATAGATTTTAAGGTTTGGTCAATGGCTGCTGAAACAACAGCGGCGATCAAATTTGAAACAGAGAACAGCTAAGGCGCAAATACATCAGTATGCTCCATCTTGGGCCTGCTAAATCTTACCTAACGCTCCTACCCATGACCTTCGACTAGCTGCAGTTCTTTCATACTTCGTTTGAAACATGCGTCGGGAACCTTGGCATCACTGTCAGCCTCCACGATGATTTCCCAAGTGGACCTAGCAAGATCGCCGGTGACACGCTTACTGGCCCAATAAACTTCGTTCGAAATTACACTTTCCAACGGGCTGCGCGGTGACAATGGCGTCGTAAGGTAACTTCCGCCGGTTGCAGTACATTCCGAAATAGAGTCCGGGCATCGATCTTCACAGAAATTTCGAACCGGCGTCCAAGCTCGGATATTGCCGCTGTGTTTAATTGCCGCTTCACGCGCTTCGCCATCTTCGACCAGTGCGCGTGGCGAGAGATGGCCCCAAGCAAACTCAGACAGTCGGAAATGCTCATTACCAGTCAAAGTTCTAGGAACACTAGCCGATCCTGCATATGGGCTGTCTGAGCCTTGTGAAGCTTGAAAAAGCGCCCATGCCAATAATACATCAGCCTCTTCGGGAAGTTTGTCATCCAGACCCTGCAAGACAGAAACAAGTTCTTCAGCCTCACCATTTAACAGCATAGATTGCGCAGCAATTATTGCTCTCTGCGGCTCGCCCAACTCTATGAGCGTTGCAATTGCCGGAGCCTTCTCTCCTATCTTGGACGCTTGAAGAAGCGCCAGGGCTAAGGCCTCTGAGTTCTGTGCTTCGGTCAGCCAAGATTTACCAGATAGACCGCCGGGTTTGCGCAACAAAGCAATGCGCTCCTTGCGCTCCATATCTGTAGTAACATGAGAGTGGTATTTGCTGCCGCTTGCTATACTCGCCAGCAAGATTTGCGCCGCAGTATTGCCTTGTTGCGCCTGTCCAGCCAGATTTTGCAATGCGACCAAATCATCGCCATCCAACCATGCTTGAACCGCCTCGTTGAATTCCGGCACGTCTTCGCCTTGCAGAGAACCAGAATCTGACAAAGCTGCTATCGGAGACAAACAGACTGCGATCGAGAAGAAAAACGTTTTGATCGAAACCACAAAATTGCTCCTTGAATAAGCTGCTTTTATTCATTTCCGACGCACCTCAGTGCGTAGTTGTGCCCTCGTCAAATCAACACCGTTTGATTTGCCTGTCAAAACAATTGATCCCTCCCCCCGTTTGATTCATAATCCGCCACAGACCGAGAGGGGCATCAGACCCGTCCGGGCAGGCAAAAACGAGGCAAGAGCATGAAACAGTTCCTCTTAATCGCATTCTGCGCGGCATCGCTGACGGCAGTGACTCCGGTTGCGGATGCAGCGCAGATCAAACGGGCGTGTCTGGCGTCGGACCGGTCGGCGGCTACGCGGGCACGGTGCAGTTGCATTCAGCGCGTCGCAGATCAGGCGTTGACGCGGGGCGATCAGAAGACCGTCGCCAAGTGGTTCACCGACCCCCATCAGGCGCAGGAGTTGAAGATGTCGCAGACTTCGCGCGATGATGCGCTGTGGGATCGGTATAAGAACTTTGGCCAGATGGCGCAGGCAATCTGCAACTAAGCCGGTCACGCTGCTTGACCTGATGCGCACTGCACCTCAGAAATGGCGCAGCGAAAGGTGTATCAGATGGTAATGAAAGGGCTGACCCTGCGGGGCCTTGAGGTGTTCGAGGCTTTGGCGCGGACAGGATCTGTGGCACAGGCCGCCGAGATCACGGGGCTCAGCCAGCCTTCGGTTTCTCAGCAGTTGCGCAATCTGGAAAAGGCATTGGGCACTGATCTGGTCGATCACGGGCGACGACCAATGCGTTTAACGCAAGCCGGCCGCAGCTTTCTGGCGCGGGCCGAGGTCGTGCTGGCCGAACTGCAAATGGCCCAAAGCGAACTGACCGTGATGGATCTGGGGCATCTGACCACCCTCTCCATCGGTTTGATAGACGATTTCGACAACGATCTGACCCCGCGGCTGGCGACCTTGCTGGCCGACAGCCTGACCCGGTCGAAATTCAAACTGATCACGTTGCCCAGTCTAAACCTGTTCGCCGAGCTGGAGGCGCAGAGGCTGCATATGGCTGTATCCGCGCATTCCGGAGAGGTCCTGAAGGGTGTGATTGAATACCCTCTGGTTCAGGACCCTTTCATTCTGGTGACCCCAAAGGGTATGGGGAATTCAATACAGGACCTGCCCTTTCTGCGATACGCCCGAGATCAGCTGATCAGCCGCCAGATCGAGGCGCATCTGGCGCGCCAGCAAATGGAGTTCGAGGAACGGTTTGAAATCGGCTCGCACCTGGCGCTGATGGCAATGGTCGCACAGGGGCTTGGCTGGGCGATCACAACACCACTGGGATATATGCGTGCGACGCGGTTTCATGACGGGATGGAGGCGCATCCGGTCCCGTTCGGTGACTTCGCCCGCACAATTTCGCTTTTCACCCGCTCTGACTGGTCAGACCAAGTACCCAAAGAGGTTGCAGACATGATCCGACGGCTGATGCGGAGCCAGATTGTTGATCCGGCAGTCGCGCAGGTGCCGTGGCTGGGCGGGCAGTTGAAGGTGATGAGTTAGTGTAGGGCACCGCAGATATTGGAAGCATATTTACTAACGCGCCGTGTGTTTCTGCCACCAACTTCATACAGAACTGAACCAGGGTTAGCTTTGCGAACCGAAGCAACCGCTCGACGAATCTCTGCTACAGCAGTCGCAAACCTGTGATAGCAAATTGGAATGGCAACGATATCAACACAGACGAGACCAACTATTCCCTATCCGATTGCGGTTGCCGGCGTTCTTTTCGCCTCAATTTGTTTCGGGTTGGTTCCCTTTTTTAGCCGAGGGCTGACCGAGCAAGGCGTCGCGCCTTATGCCGTCGCGTTCTATCGCTACATCGTTACGGCAATTCTGCTGCTGCCTGTTCTTATTATACACCGAAACGCTTGGCGCGAGATTGCTTGGGGGCTTTCGGCAGGCGCGGTAATGGGCCTTGGATGGATTGGATATGTGACGGCGCTGGAGACATTGCCCGCATCGACTGTGGGCGTTCTCTATATGACCTATCCGGTTTTCACGCTGATCATTGCCTGGGCTTTGTTCGCCGATACACCCACAAGGCGCGCATTGTTCGCCTCGGGCCTCATTACGTTGGCGGCACTCATTGCAGGATCGCCCGCATCTGTTCCGATACAGCACATACCAACGCTTCTGATGTCGCTGGCAGCCCCAATCGGGTTCGGCTTCGGCATATGTGTCTTGGTTCACAGGTTGTCCCGCATCGCACCGCTTGCGCGCATTGCTTCGGTTTCCTTGGGATCGGTTCTCGGGCTGTTGCCGCTGATGTTGAACGCCGATGTTGCCAAGTTGCTCCCGCAAGGGCAATCCGACTGGATTTTGATCGTCGGAATTGGCCTGGTCACAGCGCTTGTGCCACAGCTCATTTATACGATCTGCTCGCCGTTGATCGGCGCTTCTCAAACTGCGGTCGTCGGCAGCATTGAATTGCCGACAATGTTTGCTGTGGGCTTTCTTGCCTTTGGCGAAGCAATCACAACACCACAGGCCGTAGCCTGCGCTTTGGTTTTGGGTGCGATTGCGATCACCAGAAGCCGGACGACACGCACCTTATCCACTGTGATTGCGAAAGAACCAAACAGGTGAGCTTGGCCCCGATGCAGGCGTCGATTGATTTTACACCTGAATGTCGAAGACATCAGAGCGTCTACAACTAAGCCCTCAGATGTGCGTCAAGACCTGCGACGGCCTTTTCGATCAAATCCAGCGTGCCCTCGAAATCACGGGTGTAATACGGATCGGGCACATGATCCGCGCCTGTCTCAGTAGCGAAATCAGTCAGCAAGCGAACCGGAGTTTCGTTGCCACGGGGGCGCAAGTTTTCGATATTGATAAGGTTCTCTGCATCCATTCCGATGATCAGGTCAAAGTGGTCAAAATCTTCGGCCACGAATTTGCGCGCGCGCAGATCGCTGATGTCGATACTACGGTCATGAGCAGCCTGCTGCATTGGGCCATAAGGCGGGTCTCCGATGTGCCAGCCAGAGGTTCCGGCGCTGTCGGTGGCATGATGCGGCGCACGGGCGCGAAAGGCACCTTCGGCGGCCGGAGACCGGCAGATATTGCCCAAACAGACGAAAAGGATACGGTGTGTCATACAACCGGGTGTAACGCGTGAGGCGGAAATGGAAAAGATCGTCATTCTGACCGGTGCCGGGATTTCCGCCGAAAGCGGGCTGGGCACATTCCGCGACGAAGGGGGTCTGTGGGCGCAGCACAGGATCGAGGATGTCGCCACGCCCGAAGGCTTTGCCCGCAATCCGGCGGTGGTGCACAAGTTCTACAACGCGCGCCGTGTGCAGGCTGCACAGGCGCAACCCAATCCGGCCCATACCGCGCTGACCCATCTGCAACGCAACTGGCCCGGCGAGGTTATCATCGTGACCCAGAATGTCGACGGCCTCCACGAAGCCGCAGGATCCGAGAATGTGATCCATATGCACGGCACCCTCGCTGGGGCCTTATGCACCACCTGCGATCACCGCTGGGTCGCCCCGCCCGAGATGTCGGTGGGTGAACCCTGCCCCGCCTGCGGTGGCCCAACCGCCCGACCCGATGTTGTATGGTTCGGTGAGATGCCCTATTTTATGGACCTGATCTACGATCACTTGGCCAATGCTGCAATCTTCGCTTCAATCGGCACCTCGGGTCAGGTCTACCCCGCCGCAGCATTTGTGCACGAGGCGACAATGTCAGGCGCACGAACCGTCGAGTTGAACCTAGATCCGTCATCCGGCGCCTCGAGTTTCGATCAGGTGATACTTGGCCCTGCATCCGAAACCGTGCCACGCTGGGTTCAAAAGCTGTTGCGCGAATCTTAGCCCGCCAGACCGGCACCAAAATTATTGACACGACAATCGAAATAAGAGGCTCCCATGACCGACCCCCACCACACGCGCGAAGAAATCCTGGACGATTCCAGTATGGAGGGCCGCGATACATTTGGCGACCAACTGGCAAATCTGTGGTGGACCTTCCTGTTGCGCGGATGTCTGGCCGGAGCATTGGGGATCGCCGCGCTGTTTTGGCCAACGGGCAGTATCTCCTTACTGTTGCAGCTGGTCGGCCTGCTTTTGGTTCTAGATGGCGGCCTGACCCTACTAGGCTTTGGACGGCGCGGATTGATCGGCGGCGTCGGCATCGGGGCGCTGTTGATCGGACTTGTCCTGTTGATCTGGCCCGAGGGTGTTGCGCGGCTGACGTTTTTCCTGCTGGGTGCTTGGGCGCTGATCGTCGGCATCGGTTCGTTGCTGGCATGGCGGCAGATACCCAGCAACAACCCGGATGCCGTGATGGTGCGAAACTCGGGGATCATTGCGCTGATCATTGGGTTGGTGCTGTTGTTCTGGCCCGGCAGTGGCATGGTCGCACTAGGGTGGGCCATTGCCTTTTCCGCTCTGGCTTTCGCCGCCGTGATGTTCTTTCTGGCAGTGCGCTTCAAACGGGCGCATGACCGCGTTTCGATACGGGTTGTTAACCGTTGAAGCGATAGGCAAACAGGCCGGGCAAAGCCCGGCCTGACGCGTGGATGACGGCTGCATAGCGGCTTGAAGGATGACGTGACCTTAGTTCGAGTGTGCGCCCATGTCTTTTCGTTCCATATCAACCGGCACGTCGATCTCAACCTCACCGGCTTTTTCAAAAACCAGCGTTACAGGCACAGTTGCACCATGTTCAAACGGAGCAACCAATCCCATGAACATCACGTGATCGCCCCCGCGCTTGAGCGCATGCGCACCACCGGCAGGGATGACGAATCCCTCTTCGACATGGGTCATCTGCGCCACGCCATTGGCATCGATCAGATGCGTGTGCAGCTCAACCCGTGCAGCCGCCTCCGATTCCGCGCGAACAAGACGGTCATCCGCCTCGCCCGTGTTCTGAATCACCATAAAGGCCGCGCCCGCTTTCGCCGTTTTGCCGGCGGAGCGCGCATAGGCATCTTCTAGTGTGATGGTTTCCTGCGCCATTGCAGTGGTGGCAAATGCGGCCGCAGCCAGGGTTGCCAAAAGTTTGGAAGTGAGGGACATTACGCATCTCCTATGTCAAGTGTCTGAAAAATTTAAATTTAATCAGGCTCTTGCAGGTGGCGCGCGGGCGGGCTGAAACGGAACGGGCGCTGCTATTAGGCTCCTGTCGCCGCGCTCTAAAAATGGCCCGGCACAACTCGGTGCATCGGGCAGCACATGTGAAACGACAGCAATAGCACCCAGCAACGTCAGCGCATAGTCGGGGCAGAAATGCGGGGGCTTTGCCGGTTGCCCCTCGGCATCCATATAGATCAAAACAGGACCAACACCAGTACACAGCACCATCTGCCCGACTGCGGTATCAACGCCACGCGACGCAGCCACCCCCTGACCGGTCAGAATGACCAGCAGCGACAGGGCAAATGATAGAAATCTGTTCCGAAAGTGTTTCATCCTGCCTTCGGTATACGCCCGAGACAAAAAGGGCTTCAAGCACAATCGAATGCGCCAGAAGCCCTCGGGTCATTTTGGTCAGTACGAGGTCAGTTGTCCAGTCCGGGACGTTTGACAGACCCTTTTGTCAGGCTGGTATGCAACCTGTTCACCTGACGCTGCATCCGCACACATGTCCCAAACGTCTTGCCAAAAAAGGCCGCCAACAGGGAGAGGGAATCAAAGGATTTGAAAGACATGAGATCGAACTCCGCCAATAGAATATGAACAAACATATTCAAACATCAGAACACTGTATGTGAACAAGATCACGCTCTGACGGCGAAATCGTCTAAACTCAATCAGACAAAAGAAAAGACCCTGCACCGTTCGGGTACAGGGTCGAAATCTTTGATGAAAAAGAACGTTTAGACCGCAGCTTGAGCCTTGGCGATTTCTTTTTTCACTTTCAGTGCGTTGGTGGACAGCTCGTCATCCTTGGCTTTGGCCAGGAACGCATCCAGACCACCACGGTGGTCAACTGAACGCAGGGCAGCGGCCGAGATACGCAGCTTGACGCCACGACCCAGGGTTTCCGACTGCAGGGTTACGTCGTTCAGGTTGGGCAGAAAACGACGACGAGTTCTGTTTTTGGCGTGGCTGACATTGTTGCCAGTCATCGGGCCTTTTCCGGTCAGTTCGCAACGGCGCGACATGGTTTCTTCCTTTGTATCTGCGGGCTGGGTACAGGACCCGTGGCCAAATCACAAGGGGCGCAACCCGAAGTCGCGCCCGAAAACTGGTTGGATGCGTTTAGTGGGAATCTCAGGAAGGGTCAAGACGGGCTGTGCGAAATCTTTGCACCCATCTTAAACTCTATAAGACCTAGGCGCCATTGCGTTGAAGCAAGGGTTTGTTGTTCTTCAAATGCCGCTGGATCAGGTGGGACTGTTGGCGTCCACATGGTATGAACCGGGCCGGGTTTTCACCATGATTTTCGATCAGTTCCGGAAAGATTTCGAAAATTTCTTGCCGCGCCTCCGATCCGAGGGATTTCAGGGCCTCGACTCCGGTGAACAGGCTTTCGGTTGGGGCATCTTCGGCAAAGATGACATGATGGCGATCAAATAGCAGGTGAAAATACTCAACCGATTGCACGGCCTCATCGATATAGATTCCCGGCAGTGAGGTCAGTTTGATCGCCGGAATCAGAACTTCGGTGGTGCCGAACATGCGTTCCGCGATTCTGGACTGCACCAGCATCCTGTGCTGGCGTGAGACCAGAAGATCGCGATGCGGCAAACCCTCGCCCAGCGCACCTGCAAGGATTCGTACCGGCAAGAGCCTGGGATTTACCAGCAAGGCGGCGCGGTCAAACTGTCGACGACCGATCCAGCGTATAGGCTGAGGGTCGCACCCCATGGTCGGGACCATGTCCCCGATCCGCAGCGCTTGGATTGCTTTCATGCCGTCCTGCGTCAGGATGTGCGTGTCACGGGTAAAACAAGGAACGCCACTTCCGTTCTCAAAGGCAGAATATGTGACCGTGATACCGGATGGTAGGGTGAATGTCCCGCTGGACAGGGTATAGCCTACGCCATCTACGACGTTAATGACGCCAAAATTGGTATCGGTGATGACGGTACCCACAGGTAAGTTCAACGTGTCGGTCCCGCCGCCACCCCGCAAATCGCCACTGACGCTGGTGCTGGTGAAATTCAGGGTATCGTTGCCGCTCCCCAGCCGGATGTTTCCAACACTCGAGCCACCGATATCGACAGTGTCGTCATCCGACCCACTGGCAATCCTGCCACCAATGGTGCTACTGGTGACGGTGATCGTGTCGGAGCCGGCATTCCCGATGACATTCCCGGTAATCGTGCTGTTATTGATGTCGACGTCGTCGTCGCCACTCCGGCCGCGGATATTATCAATCGGAGTTCCAGCCGGTGAACCGTTCAGGGTCCCCGTGTCATTGTTAACGTCGATATCGTCGTTGCCGTTGGTCCCAGTAATATCGGGCATAGCTGACGGTTCCCGCATATCCGGCCTGGCGACAGATGCGCGGCCTTAACCTGAGTTTGCATCAAGTTTGGGTCAACTTGCAACCTATGGGCGATAACCCACCGATCCGAAATCAGAAAGGGAATGAGATCAAAGGCTTGAATAAGGCCTTAGCCAGCGACTAAAGCAGACAACATATGTTCCGCCGCAACCGACGGACTGAGCTGACCAGTGCTGACCTGCGAGCCCAGACGCTCCATTTCCGAGCGCGCTTGTGGAGTCGCCAGGCGTGCCAGAAGGGCAGACCGAACCTCTTGTTCGAACCAATATTGTGCTTGCGTGGCGCGGTTGACCTCCCAGTGGCCATTTTCACGGCGCCATTTGCTGAGGGACTGCATCTCCTCCCAGGCTTGAGCCAGCCCATGTTCCTCGACCGCTGAGACAGTCATCGCCTTGGGAAACCCTTCCGGGTCCTGGGGTCGTTTACGCAACAGACGCAGCGCCCCGGAATAGTCGGCGCAGGTGCGAGTGGCAGCAGATTTCAGGTCACCATCCGCCTTGTTGACCAAGATCATGTCGGCCATTTCCATGATACCGCGCTTGACGCCTTGCAGTTCGTCACCGCCCGCCGGGGCAAGCAACAGCATAAACAGATCCGACAACTCGGAGACAACCGTCTCCGATTGCCCGACACCAACTGTTTCGATCAAAACAACATCGAACCCAGCGGCCTCACATAAAGCGATGGCCTCACGTGTGCGGCGGGCAACGCCGCCCAGGTGCGACTGGCTGGGTGATGGACGGATAAAGGCGTTTTTCTCGCGGCTCAGGCGTTCCATCCGGGTCTTGTCCCCCAGAATGGACCCGCCCGACCGAGTTGAGCTGGGATCTACTGCAAGAACTGCAACACGCAGCCCCTGCCCTGTCAGCATCATACCAAAGCTTTCGATGAACGTGGACTTGCCAACGCCGGGCGTTCCTGACAATCCGATCCGCAGGGCCTGGCGGCCCTCTTTGGTCAATCTGGTCAGCAGTTCCGTCGCCTGCGCACGATGATCGGCGCGACCGCTTTCCACCAGCGTGATACCACGGGCCAGCGCGCGCCGGTCTCCGTTCAAAATCCTGTCACTCAGGCTGTCCAGTTCCATTTCGCCCCCAATCAGTTGCGGCAGTTCTAGTTGCCGTCCCAACGAGGGGTTTGTCCAGACCAGAGCGCACAAGAATTTACCTCTGGGATATGCGCTCTTCGGGCATAAGAGACGGAACTGGACCTTGTCGTACCGTTGGCTGATAAAGCCCGCATGATACGCCTGCCCATCGACGACGCCATTCCTGACCTTCTTGCCGCCCTAAAGGCTTCGGGCCGCGCAGTGCTGCAGGCACCTCCGGGCGCGGGGAAAACAACACGAGTGCCGCTGGCGATATTCGAGGCGGGGCTATGCGATGGCAAGATCGTGATGCTGGAACCCCGCCGCTTGGCGGCCCGGGCTGCTGCTGAGCGCATGGCCGATACGCTGGGACAGCGCGTGGGCGACACAGTTGGTTATCGCGTGCGGGGTGAGGCGAAGGTATCGAAATCGACCCGGATCGAGGTCGTCACCGAAGGTATCCTGACCCGGATGCTGCAAGTCAAACCCGATCTGCCCGGCATTAGTGCGGTGATTTTCGATGAATTCCATGAACGGTCCCTGAACGCGGATCTCGGCCTGGCCTTGTGCCTTGAGGTCGCCGGGGCATTGCGGGACGATCTGATCCTGCTGGCAATGTCGGCAACGCTAGACGCTGAGCCTGTGGGACGGTTGATGGAGGCCCCCGTTGTTACGTCCCAAGGGCGCAGTTACCCGGTCGAAACACGTTGGCTGGACCGACCGCTAGGACAACAGGCGCGAAAGCTGGACGCATTGGTTGATCTTGTGGTTCAGGCCGAGCGCGAAACAGAAGGTGGGATGTTGGTGTTCCTGCCCGGAGAAGGCGAAATCCGCCGGGCAGAGGCCGCCTTGGCTGGCCGGCTATCCAGCAAAGCTACGGTGCGACCACTATTCGGCGCGATGCCTTTTGCTGCCCAGCGCCAAGCGATTGCACCGGTCGAAACCGGTCGCAAAGTGGTTTTGGCTACGTCCATTGCCGAGACCTCGTTGACCATTCCAGACATTCGCGTGGTCTTGGACATGGGACAGGCTCGGCGGGCGCGTTTCGATCCGGGTTCGGGTATGTCCAGACTAGTGACCGAGCGGGTGACGCGCGCCGAGGCAACGCAGCGCGCTGGCCGCGCTGGTCGTGTCGCCGACGGCACGTGCTATCGCTTGTGGTCCAAGGGCGAAGAAGGCGCGCTGGCGGCCTACCCCCCGGCCGAGATCGAGGCCGCTGACCTGACCGGGTTGGCGCTGGAACTGGCCCTTTGGGGGGCTGAACCTGACGACCTGTCCTTTCTGACCCCTCCACCCGAGGGCACGATGGCAGAGGCCCGCACGTTGCTGACAATGCTGGGCGCGCTGGATGGGAAGGGACGGATCACCGACCACGGGCGGTCACTAGCGGCGCTACCTCTGCACCCGCGATTGGGACATATGCTGGAACAGGTCGGCCCCGGCGCTGCGCCCTTGGCCGCCCTGATGGCCGAACGCGACCCCATGCGCGGTGCGCCGGTGGATATGCTGCTCCGGCTCGAAGCCATGCGGGATGTGCGCGCCTTTCAGCGTAACCGTGTCTGGCAGGTAAACATTGGTGCGTTAGAACGGATAAAAACCGAGACCAAGCGGCTGCAAACCAAAGGCAACCTGTCCGACTTCAGCCCAGCGGCAACAGCTGCACTCGCCTATCCCGATCGCATTGGACAACGGCGCAAAGGGGATGAGCCGCGTTATGTGTTGTCAGGAGGGAAGGGTGTTGTGCTGGATGGCAGCGATACGCTGGCTGCCGCGCCTTATCTGGTTGTGACCGATACCGATGGCAACCCCCGCGAAGCAAAGGTGCGCATGGCCGCACAGATCTCGGAAAAGGAAATTCGTGACCTGTTCGAGGATCAGATCACCTGGATCGAGGTCTGCGACTGGTCAAAACGTGACCGCCGTGTCGTTGCGCGCAAACAAGAACGGCTAGGCGCAATCACGTTGAGTGATCGTGTTTGGAAAGAGGTTCCGGACGAAGCAGTTGCATTGGCGATGCTGGATGGCGTCCGTGATCTTGGCCTGCGATTGAACGGGGCCGCTGCGCGATTGGCGGCACGGGTGGAACTGGTCCGGACCGAAGGCGCAGAGCTGCCTGATTTCTCGATCGAGGGGTTGACCGACACGCTGCAAGACTGGCTGTTGCCGATGCTTTCCGGCGTCCGCAATGCTGAAGACTGGAAACGGTTCGACCTGTTGCCAGCGTTGCGCGCCCGACTGGACTGGGCCCAGACGCAGGAACTGGACCGGCGCGCTCCAGGGTCGTTTGAAACTCCTCTGGGGCGAAAGGTGCCGATAGATTATGGCGGTGCAGTACCGGAAATCTCGGTGCGGCTGCAGGAACTGTTTGGCGTCACGCACCATCCGGTCATCGGCGGCGAGCCCCTTAAGATCACGCTTCTTTCCCCGGCCCAACGACCCATCCAGATCACGCGCGACCTGCCCGGTTTCTGGGCTGGGTCATACGCGGATGTGCGCAAAGATATGCGCGCGCAATATCCCAGACACCCTTGGCCCGAAGATCCGACCAAGGCCGACCCCACCCTGCGCGCAAAACGTCGAAATTAGGCGGCCGTCGGGAATTTTCGTCGAAAATTCTTGGCATGAAGATGCGGAAAGCACGGCGATTCCGGGCGTTCATTGAAGATTATCTGTTTCATTGCTATGTGGGCTGCTCAGGTAAAACCCGGGTACGCGAACGACAAACATGACAAAATGGCTGCGAAATATTTGGGAAGAGGTCGCCCGGCCTCTGTTCCTGCGCCCCCATCGGGTGCAGTTTGGCGCCTTGTGCACCCGCGAAACACAGGACGGGCTGCAGGTTCTTTTGATCACCAGCCGGGACACCGGACGCTGGATCATCCCCAAAGGTTGGCCGATTGATGGCCTGGATGGCGCCGAGGCTGCCCGGCAAGAGGCCTGGGAAGAAGCCGGCGTGCGCGCCCAATCCCTATCCAAAGACCCAGTTGGGCAATATACTTATGACAAGATCCTGAAAGACGGGGCCAGCCAGACTGTGGTGACCAATGTCTATCGGATCGAAGTGCAGGAACTGGCCGATATCTACCCCGAGGCCGAGGAAAGGACCCGCGAGTGGGTTTCGCCCGTGATAGCGGCCGGACGTGTTCAGGAGCCCGAACTGCGCGCTTTGCTGCTGCAGCTGTGACACCTCCACAAAAAGTGATGACGCCACGGTTGCTCGTCTGAGCGAAACCGTATAGCCGCGGGTGTTCTTTTGGAAACCGCCCGCAATAGCCTGATGTCGAACCCAAGCTCCAAACCCCGTTGGCAATCGCTGGACAGCGATCTGGCGCGCATCTCACGCGTTGAGTATGCCAATGCCCATGTGGCACGCCCCATGCTGGCGCCGGGTATCGCCTTCGCCTTTATTGCGCTGGCCGGGCTGACGGCCGCAGTGGTTTTTGGGCGGGCTGATGGCGGGTTGATCGTTGTCGCGGCAGCGGGTTTTGGGGCCTATATGGCCATCAATATCGGCGCAAATGACGTTGCCAATAACATGGGCCCCGCTGTCGGGGCCAACGCGCTGACCATGACCGGCGCAATCGTCATCGCCGCCATCGCAGAAAGCGCGGGGGCCTTGCTGGCAGGTGGGGATGTCGTGTCGACGATTTCGAAAGGGATTATAGACCCGGCATCGGTTCACGACAGCACCGTCTTTATCTGGGCGATGATGGCGGCCCTGATTTCTTCGGCCATGTGGGTCAACTTGGCCACCTGGGTCGGCGCGCCGGTGTCGACCACACACTCTGTCGTGGGGGGCGTCATGGGTGCGGGCGTCGCAGCAGCTGGCCTAAGCGCGGTCAGTTGGACCACGATGAGCGCCATTGCCGCCAGTTGGATCATCTCTCCTGTGTTAGGTGGAACTATTGCCGCTGGCTTTCTGGCTTTGATCAATGCCAAAATTCAGTATCAGGACGACAAGATCGCCGCTGCCCGCCGTTGGGTGCCGATACTCGTTGCTGTCATGGCTGGTGCCTTTACCACCTATTTGGCCGTCAAAGGCCTGAACAAGCTGGTCAAAGTTGAGCTTGAAGTCGCTTTGCTGTTCGGTCTGGCCACCGGATTTCTGACATGGCTGGTGACAGTCCCTTGGGTGCATCGTAGATCAGAAGGACTAGAAAACAGAACGAAGTCTCTGAAAACGCTGTTTGGGCTACCACTTATTATTTCAGCAACATTTCTTAGCTTTGCCCACGGCGCCAATGACGTGGCAAATGCGGTTGGTCCGTTGGCGGCAATCGTGCATACGGCGCAGTTCGGGGATTTCGCTGCACAAATCGCAATTCCAACCTGGGTGATGGTGATCGGAGCGCTGGGAATTTCCTTTGGGCTGTTCCTGTTTGGCCCAAAATTGATCAGGATGGTCGGCAGTCAGATCACCAAGCTCAACCCAATGCGCGCATTCTGTGTCGCCCTTTCTGCGGCGATCACTGTGATCCTGGCCAGTTGGCTGGGCCTGCCCGTCAGTTCCACCCATATCGCAGTGGGCGCGGTCTTCGGAGTGGGCTTCTATCGCGAATGGCATGCCGAGCGGCGCAGAAAGAACGCGAACCACCAACGCCTGCCCGAGCGGCGCCAGGCACAGGAAGAGAAAAAACGCCGGAAACTCGTCCGTCGCTCGCATTTCATGACGATCGTGGCTGCCTGGATCATAACGGTCCCCGCTACCGCAGTGTTATCAGCCGCTATCTTCTGGACACTGACGGCTTTTCTCTAGCCCATCAGATTCGGATTTGCTCGGGAGTAAGCGGGGATTTTGGGTTCTGTGCAATCTTTTCGCGAACCTGCGCGCAGATTGGGGTCGCAATGCCTTGCCGCTCGCCCAAACGGATGATCTCGCCTTGCAGACTGTCGATTTCCGTTGGGCGCCCTGCCAACAGGTCATAGGCCATAGAGGTGCGCGCCGAGGGGTCAATGGTCAGCATCCGGGAGGCAACCCGCGAAAACAAGGGCGTCGGCAGGCGCAGGATATACGGTGTCATCCATGCGGGCAGCGGCGTCATTGACACAATCGGTTGGCCGGCGGAGTGCAGCACGGTCAGAGCCTCGGACATCTGATCTGCCATCAGTTGGCGCCAGTTGCGGTCCAGCAACTGCTGTTTCAACGTCAACCCGGACAGCGCATTCAGCGCGTTATTGAGATTGATCACCAGCTTGCCCCATTGGACGGCTTCGATCTGGTCACTCTCTGACACCGGTAGGTCGGGGCCAGTCAGCTTTGCGCCCAAATCGCCGAGGCCGGATTGGATAACGATTTCACCAGAAGTCGCGCGATGAAATCCGCCAGTATCTGTTGGTACGACGTTGAACGGCACCATACCGGCGCGGACATCGTGGTGCGGAAGCATCGTATGTAAGGTGCCTGCATTTTCCAACCCGTTCTGCCAGGAAAGGATCACAGCCATTGGTGCATATTTTCCGATTTGCTTCGCCATCTCTTCCGTCGCGCCGGTCTTTACCGTGACAATGACTATTTCAGCATCACTCAGTTCCGCCGGATCTTCGGTCAGGGACAGGTTGGTCACATGACACCGCAGGCCTGAAAAATCTGTGACCATCAGCCCCTTATCCCGGATCGGGTCGAGAATTCGTGCCCGCCCCAACAGGGTGACATCGTGACCGGATCGGGCCAGCAAAGCCCCGCAGTAACATCCAATGCTGCCCGCCCCCGCGATTGCGATCCTCATGACGCCCCTCCCCTTCGGTCAAAGATTGCCGCGATCCGCCTGTCAGACAAGGCCAACTGACGCCAGGTCAGCGCGCGCGCCTCGGACGGGTGCGTTCAAGGTCTTCTGAAATCGGGATGAAGTCTTGATCGTCCCCCGGAGGCAGTTGAAAAGCTCCTTTGGCCCAGTCCGCCGTTTTCCATTCGCGGGTGGCTGCTTCTATCTTTTCCTTTGAGGACGACACGAAGTTCCACCAGATATAACGATCCTCGTTCAACGTCGCACCTCCAAGCAACATTAGCCGCGCACCCTGCGGCCCTGCCTGAACGGAAAGGCGATCCCTTGGCCGAAACACCATCATACGACCTTGGGTGAACTGATCCCCGGCGATCTCAACCGTTCCTTCCGTCACATAAACACCGCGGTCTTCTTGATCATCAGGCAAAGGAAAAGAGGCCCCGGGGGCAAGCTGCACGTCCAGATAGAAGGTTTCAGACAGTGTCGTGACCGGGCTGCTTTCACCATAAGCCGAGCCGAGGATGAGACGAGCGCTGACCCCAGCATCCTGAATATGGGGCAGCGCAGATTGTTTATGATGTTCGAAGTCCGGTGCAATATCTTCCTGGTCCTCTGGCAGCGCGATCCAGGTCTGAATGCCAAAAAGACTGTGTCTTTTGCTGCGCGTTTCCTTGCTGGTGCGTTCAGAATGGGTCACGCCACGTCCTGCAATCATCCAGTTGACCTCACCGGGATAGATCATCTGATGGGTGCCCAAGCTATCACGATGCTCAAATTCCCCTTTATACAGGTAGGTGACCGTGCCCAACCCGATATGAGGGTGAGGCCGGACGTCTATACCGCCTTCTGTGATGAATTCTGCAGGGCCGACCTGGTCAAAGAAAATGAACGGGCCAACAAGCTGTCGTTTGACCGAGGGTAGCGCGCGGCGCACCTCGAACCCACCCAGATCACGTGCGCGAGGAATGATCAGTGCCTCTAAAGACGGGTTCTCAGTCAAACGATCGGGGTTGTGAGACGGGTTCCAGCTCATTCCAGTTTCTCCCTTTTTCGGCAGGCAACGGTTCGCCCCTGCAAGATGCAGGCCGCTGCACCTGAAAGAAACCTCAATAATTGCACAACTCCGGTGGATTTTTGTCCGTTATGACATATCATTAATGTTATTACATAACAATTCTAACAGAAATTCCACCTGAGAAAAGAACCATCCAAACAGCTCGCTACCCGATCACCTGTTTGACAGGGAATGCAGGGCATTTTTGCTGCCCTGCAAAGGAATGTTGCTTACGACTAAAGAAGGTGTCAGTCGCCGTGCTTCAGATAAACAAATTGCCAAACACAATCACGCCAGGCGTTTGGCATAAGACGCACGGTTCAGTTCGACCTCTTGCACCGTGATGCTGCCAACCTCGGGCATGGCAACAGTCAGAACATCCAAAACGGTAGCGTTCAGTTCAGCTCGCGTGGCCTCATCCCGGCCCTGCATCAATAAAAGCGTCGCATGGACAAAGGTCTGCGGTTCGGTCCCGATCCGAAAATAGGTGACCGGATTGGCACGGATCTTAAGGGCCGGTGCATCAAACTCAGCATGTTCAGAAAGCACCGCAAACAACTTCTCGCAGACCGCATGGAAATCATGTTTCTCTTCAAGGCCCTGAGAGAATTCGAGGACTATATGGGGCATTGTGCACTCCGGAAATCATGAGAGAGCACGCGGCTCTCTCTTGCCATTTTCATGTGTTCAGACACCCAGGCACCAACGCATAACGGCCTTCTGGGCGTGCAGTCGGTTTTCGGCCTCGTCAAAAATGACCGAGTTCGGCCCATCCATGACATCGGATGTCGCTTCTTCTTCGCGGTGCGCAGGAAGGCAATGCATGAACAGCGCATCGGGTTTGGCATGGGCCATCAATTCGGCGTTTACCTGATAAGGACGCAGCAGGTTGTGGCGCCGTTCTTTCGCGGATTGAGAGTCGTGCATCGAAACCCAGGTATCGGCGACAACCAGATCGGCCCCATCTACAGCCTTGTAGGGGTCCCGTTCCACAACAATCTTGGACCCTTTTTGACGGGCAAAACCCATGAAATCCTCTTCGGGGTCGAATTGCGCCGGGCCCGTAAAAGTCAGATCAAACCCGAACTGGCCCGCCGCGTGAAGGAACGAGGCACACACATTGTTACCATCGCCAGTCCAAACGACTTTCTTCCCGGCGATCGGGCCACGGTGCTCTTCGAACGTCAGAACATCGGCCATGATTTGACAAGGATGGGTGCGATCGGTCAGGCCGTTGATCACCGGCACGTCCGAGTATTCCGCCATTTCGGTTAGGATGGTTTCGTCAAATGTCCGGATCATGATCATATCGACATAGCGCGACAGCACGCGGGCGGTGTCTGCGATGGTTTCGCCGTGGCCCAACTGCATGTCCTTGCCCGAAAGGACCATCGTCTGACCACCCATCTGGCGCACGCCCACATCAAAAGACACGCGCGTCCGGGTTGACGGTTTTTCAAAGATCAGGGCGACCATGCGGTCTTTGAGTGCCAATTCGTCATCCGGTGCCGCCTTTGGCTGCCCCAGACGCGCCTGCTTCATGGCAGCAGCCTGGTCGATCATGCCCCGCAAAGCGGCGGCATTGGTTTTGTGAATGTCGAGGAAGTGCTTCATGTCGTTTCGCTTTTCTAATCGGTTGGGCTCAGGCAGACGCCAGATTGCTTTCGACCTGCGCAGCCGTTTTCTCCAGACGAATAACCGCCTGTGCAATGTCGTCCTCTGTCAGGGTCAAAGGCGGCAATAGGCGGATCACATTGTCAGCGGCGGGAACGGTGATGAGGCCGTTATCATATCCCGCATTCACCACGTCCAAGTTGGTCGCCTTGCATTTCAGACCCAGCATGAGCCCTGCGCCGCGCACCTCTTCGAACACGTCCGGATGATTTGCAATCAATCCTTCGAGCTTCTGGCGCAACATGCCCGCCTTGCGATTGACCCCGTCCAGAAAGGCGGGGGTTGCAACCTGGTCGATCACCGCGCAGCCCACCGCGCAACCGAGAGGGTTTCCGCCATAGGTCGACCCGTGCGTACCTGCCGTCATGCCGCTGGCCGCGTCTTCGGTGGCCAGCACCGCACCCAGAGGGAACCCTCCACCGATGCCCTTGGCGACCATCATGATGTCAGGCGTGATGCCTGCCCATTCATGGGCAAAAAGTTTACCGGTACGCCCAACGCCGCATTGGACCTCGTCGAGGATCAGCAACAGGCCATTGTCGTTGCAGATTTGACGCAGCGCTTTGAGCTCGGCATCAGGGACGGGGCGAATACCGCCCTCGCCCTGAATGGGTTCGATCAAGATCGCCGCGGTTTTGTCCGAGATCGCATTGGTGACTCCGTCAAGATCACCAAATGTCAGGTGTACAAAGCCGGGCAGCAGCGGGCCAAAGCCTTTGGTCATCTTCTCGGACCCCGCAGCGGCAATGCCTGCCGAGGACCGACCGTGAAACGAACCGTCAAAGGTGATGATGTCGACCCGATCGGGCTGATCTTTATCGTAGAAATATTTGCGTGCCATTTTCACAGCCAGCTCGCAGGCTTCCGTGCCTGAATTGGTAAAGAACACCGTGTCGGCAAAGGTATGTTCAACCAGCTTATCAGCCAGCGCCTGCTGCTGAGGGATATTATAAAGGTTCGACACATGCCACAGCGCGTGGGCCTGTTCCGTCAGCGCGTTCACCAGCGCCGGATGCGCATGGCCCAGTGCATTCACCGCAATCCCCGCGCCCATATCCAGAAAACGTCGGCCATCCGCCTCGGTCAGCCAAGCGCCTTCGCCCTTCACAAAGGTCAGGGGCGCACGATTATAGGTCGGCAGAACGGACGGGATCATCGGATCATCCTTTTCGATATGTTGAGCCCCGTGAGTGATACACGAGGGCCATGTTCGTCAACTGATTTGGTGGGAGATGCGCCGATTTGGACAGCGCATAAGGATCAAACGGGCCGGTTACGCGGCAAAGCGTCGGCGTCGAAGTCGCAGGATATCAGCGTGTTTGATCATGGGTGCCGTATAGCGCCGAAGTTTTGCGATGAAAAGGGCTTTGTTGCTGCAACGCTGCTACCCCCGTATCAGCCTTCGCTCCAGCGGTCTAATCGACCCATACCGCGCGTAAATGCCCAGGCCAGAATGCGGGGCATGCCCTTGTTCACCAGCGCATCCAGACAATGGGACTGAAATTCCTCGAACGAGGCATCGGGATGTCGAAACGCACCGTCAGCGTAACAGAGTGAACAATACCGTGTGCTGCGGGTTCCGTCCGCTTCGCTGCCGCCCCCTTCAGTATCCTTGCTAAGAGGCATGCCGCAGCTTTGACATTTGAATCCCATCATCTTTCCCCTTGCAGGCTTTGACCACGAGCCATAAGATCAAAACCATAGAGTATAGTCAATGGTTTTACATATGCGTATCGGAGAACTGTCCCGCCGAAGCGGGCTGCCCCGCGACACATTGCGGTTTTACGAGCGGCACGGATTGATTGCCTCGCGCCCCGGGCCAGAAGCGACAAACAGCTATCGCGACTATCCGGATGACACGCTGATCACGCTGGAACAGATCGGCGATGCACAGGCGGCGGGGATCAGTATCGCGCAACTTGCAACCCTGCTGGGGCAACTTGGTGCGGCTGATCCCGAAACCTTTGACGGCGTAGCATTTCTTCAGGAACGGATCGAAGAGGTTGAGGCGCGGATCGAGCGCGCAAATCGTTTTCTGGACAGCTTGCGACAGGCCAAACAGGCTCTTGCTACACCGTCGGGACAGCCCTGACCGTTTTACCTCTTGCCTTTCGTCCACCCGTACATCACCGCTTACGCATGTTCGTTCCCAAAGCGCATAACCCGCCCCTTGCGGCACTGTTGATTTTTGTCGCCAGTGCATTCCTTGCGGCAACCACCCTGCTGGCCAAAGCTTTGGGGACAGATACGCTAGGTGCTCCTTTGCATCCAATGCAGATCAGCCACGGGCGGTTTCTATTCGCCTTCCTGGTCATCGTTTCGGCAGTGGGCATCATGCGCCCTAAACTGCGGCGGCCCCATTGGGGGCTGCATATCGGTAGGACAAGCTTTGGCTGGCTGGGAATCACGCTGATGTTTGCATCGGTCGCGTTCATACCGATGGCGGATGCGACGGCGATTTCGTTCTTGAACCCGGTCTTTGCGATGGTTCTGGCCATTCCCTTGCTGAAAGAAGGCGTCGGCCCCTGGCGCTGGCTGGCGGCGGCGGTGGCCCTGATCGGGGCAATGGTTCTGCTGCGCCCGACACCTGCGAGCTTCCAACCTGCGGCGTTACTGGCGCTGGCAGCGGCGGTCGTCATTGGGATGGAGCTGATCTTTATCAAAAAGCTGTCAGGGCGAGAGAGCCCGATCCAAATTCTATTGGTGAACAACGCGATGGGCCTGACCATCGCATCAGTCGCGGTGAGTTTCGTGTTTCAGATGCCCAACCCGGCGCAATGGGCGGCCCTTGCGGGGATCGGCGCATTGATGGCTTGCGCACAGGCCTGTTTCGTTAACGGCATGGCGCGGGCAGATGCGTCTTTCGTAGCGCCGATAAGCTATGCGACACTGCTGTTCGCTGCGCTATATGATTTTGCGATATTCGATGTGGTCCCCGACGCGGTCAGCCTGATTGGATCTGCCATCATCTTGGCCGGAGGGCTGATTCTTGTGTGGCGCGAGGCGCGGCACCGTCAGGCCTTGAGCCGATAGCCCGTTCGCAGCATCTGCCAGGTCAGTGCACCGACCACCAGTGTTGCAGCCGTGCAGATCAACATCCCAAGGTAGGGCGAGCTGTCTGAAACCCCAATCATACCATACCGCAGCCCGTCGATCAGATAGAAAACCGGGTTGGCGTGGCTTAGCCGGTACAAAACCGGCGGCAATGCCTCGACCGAGTAAAAGGTTCCAGAAAGAAACGCCAAAGGCGTGACGATGAAGTTGGTAATCGCAGCCATCTGGTCGAACTTATTGGCGAATATCCCGGCAAAAAGGCCCAGCGCGCCCATAAAGGCCCCTCCCAGCACTACAAAGATCATGGCGATCAGTGGGTTCTGCGGGACAATACCCAGCACCAGCGCCAGCGCGGTTGCAACGACAACAGCGATCAGAAAGCCACGGGCAATGCCGCCCGCAAGGTATCCCAGCAGAATCTCTAACGGCGAAAGCGGCGGCATAAGGGTATCGACGATGTTGCCCTGTACTTTCGAGATCACCATCGAGGACGAAGTATTGGCAAACGCATTCTGGATCACCGTCATCATCATGATGCCCGGCGCCAGAAAGGTCAAAAATGGCACGCCCATCACATCAGACCGGCTGGGCCCGATAGCGATGTTGAAGATCAGCAGAAACAGCCCCGCAGTCACCAGCGGTGCCAAAAGTGTCTGCGTCCACACCGCCATAAACCGCAGAGTTTCCCGCCGGGCCAGCGTATAGAGACCCATCCAGTTCACCGCACCAAAGCGGCGTGCCTCCTGATCCATGAGATTCTGCATGATCTGCCCTCTACCTGATTCGAAGACCGCTTGTAACTCGGACCGCAGTGTTTAAAATAGGGGGCTGAGACGAATTCCCAAGGCGGCCCGAATCCGGGGCCGCTTTCCGCTTTTGAAAGGCAAATGATGTCCTGGACTGACGAGCGTGTAGAGCTGCTTAAAAAGATGTGGGGCGAGGGCCAGTCGGCCAGCCAGATCGCCAAGGAACTGGGCGGTGTGACCCGCAATGCGGTTATCGGCAAAGTCCACCGGCTGGGCCTGTCGAATCGCGCAACCGGCGCGACCCCCGCCAAGGCTGAGCCAAAGGAAAAACCAGCGCCCGCGCCCAAGGCCGAGGCCAAGCCCAAACCCACGCCCAAAACGGAACCGGCACGTCCAGCCGCAGCGCCGGCAGCCGAGGCCAAGCCCGCTGTTCCGGCCCGCCGTCAGATCATCCCGGCCGGTCAACCGCTGCCGCCGCAACCTTCAGCGAACGAGATCAGCCCCGAGGCGCTGGCCAAGGTCAACGAGGTTGAGAAGAAAGCCAAAAAGCTGACGCTGATGGAACTGACCGAGAAGACCTGCAAATGGCCCGTCGGCGACCCCGCGACCGAGGATTTCTGGTTTTGCGGTCTGCCCGTTGAGGCAGGCAAACCTTATTGCGAAGCGCATGTGGGTGTGGCGTTCCAGCCTATGAGCTCACGTCGCGACCGGCGGCGGTAAGGCTTTGACGACGGCAGGCACCTAGCAACAGAACGCGGTGCCCGCAGCAGGCCGGAATGTAGGCAATACACCTGTTTTGGCTCTGCGTCATCTAAGAGCGATCACACTGGAATCGAAGAAGAGTCGTAATCTGCCAAAAGCGGCCGCCGGTTCCGTGCATGCCGAGCGATCAATCGCTTTTGCCGCCCCCCCTCTGGGATTTTGTAGTTGGTCTTTTGCATCGGGGTTTCGACAAGATCGGGGAACAGCGTAAAAAGCTCTTCCATGGCTGCTGCCGGTAGAGATTTCAGTGCTTCATCGCCAAGCAAAAGGCTCTCGGTCGGGGCGCCATCTGCATAAATTACCTCATGTTCAGAAAACACCAGGTGGAAATAAGTAACTTCTGTAATTCTGTCGTCGACGTATATCCCCGGAAGCTCGACCAACTTTATAGCTGAGACCAGAACCTCGGCGCACTCAAACATGCGCTTAACGATCGCCGAGGATATCAGCATCCGGTGCTGACGGGACACGAGCAGGTCGCGTCTGGGCAGGCCCTGCCCTAGCGCGCCAGCGCAAATGCGTACTGGGTAAAGCTTGGGATTGCGGCGCAAATCCCGCACACTGACATGTCGCCGAATGATTTGTGACAAAGGCTGCGTGCAGCCATGATCCGTCAAGACACGATCACCTTGCTTCAAACTCTCGATCAAAACTGGGCCCTGATCGGTCGCAATCAACGTTCCTGCCGTCAGGCACGGTATGGTGCCCGGTGTCGGAGTGGTGTTCAGAGTATAGGTTCCACCATTGTCGGTGGAAATAAGTGAATCTCCCGCCCCGGCCTCGCCGATAACCGTCGAGCTCATCCCATTGGCGGGGCCAGCTGTCGCCGTTATCGGGCCGGGGCTGGGGGGATCGCTGAAAGAGCTGAACTGATAAACCGTTGACCCGTCGGATAAAGAGATACCATTGGTTTTACCGAGCCCGGTAAAGGTGGCGGAACTGGCTGAATCAATTACATAGACGTCCCGGCCTGCGACTGTCGTCGGGGTGATCCCATCAAGCGTGTTAGTGCTGCGGATAGATCCGTCAGAGTTGTAGATCGTAACAACAAGCCCAGAAACATCTGCACCCGCGTCAACAGCGACCTCGATAAAGTCCTGTGGTGGGCCTCCAAGGTACTTGAGTTCGGAAAAATATGGGTCTGCCATATGTCAATTCGACTTTGTGTTCGGCGTGAGTATGATGATCCGATACTTGTTTCAATATATGAGTACTAGGGTCTCACTAACCAGTAAATGTTCCCAGTGATTTTTGTTCGCAGCTGGAACCGAATTACTGCGCTGGATGCGATGGCAAATCCAACATCGGCACCCAACCGGGCAGTTCGTTTGGCGAAACCGAGACATGCAGCCGCTCGGATCGGTCGCGGCCTACTTTGCGGTGCTTGCGCAGTAGGAAAATCTTACCCCAACCGCGCCATGTGCCGACCGAACGCGCATGAGGGTCGATCACAAAGCGGTCTCTCCATCCCTCCGGCAATGGCAGGCCGTGCAGCTCTGCCTTGTCCAGCATCCAAACCAGCGAGATGTTGCTAAGGGGGCGGGCTTCTTCAAACCCGTTCAACTGGCCACCCACATCGCCATGAGTGCCTCGGAACCAGACTTGCTCGATATGGCCTTTAAAATCGGGGGTACATTTCCACAGGACCGGCTCGAATACCTCGCGCGTTTCATCCAGCGCCATCGCGTGGTAGCCGTGGCGTGTAGCGGGACCAAGCTGATGGTTGTGGAAGGCGTGGCGATCCTCGGCCCAACGCCAAAGCAGCGGTAGACGCAAGCCCAGCGCTTTTACTGTATCCCACACGCCGATCATTTCGATTGCAACATCTTCATGGCAGAACTGCCGGCGAAACGCAGCGGCAGCGCTACCATTGGCATTGCATTCATAGTGGCGGTAGGCCTGTTTGATATTCCTAACGGTCGCGTGCTCGGCCTTGAGCAGGCCAATCATGTCGATAACACCCGCAAGGCTGCGCACACCGTAGGCCCCACGTGAGTAGCCGATGAAATAGATACGGTCGCCGGGCTTATACCGCGAGGCCAGATATCCATAGGCCCGGCGTATCTGGCGATTGATCCCCCGCCCCATCATCACATCCAACGAGGACTTCCAGCTTTCCCATTGCACACCGGCCTCATAGAAGACGGATACCTTGCTTCCCATCTCGCAGCACAGCCGCAGCGCCTGCCCCGCATGAGTTTCATATCCGGGCTCAAGCGTCGACATGGTGCCGTCTAGAATGATGACATGGCTGACAGGTTCACGATGGCGCGTTTCGGCCGAATGCTCGGATCGCAGCGGCCGTCCAAGCCACCCCAGTACCTTTCTACTCAGCCGCGACAGTTGCATCGTTCAGCAGTTCCCATACTTTGTGCGGCGTAAAAGGCATATCGGCCTGCCGCACCCCGTGATCCCAGAGCGCATCCTGAACCGCATTTGCCACTGCAGCCAGCGCGCCCACGGTGCCGGCCTCTCCGCATCCTTTCATTCCCAACGGGTTAGAGGTTGACGGTACCGGCGCCGAGGTAAACTTAATCATGGGTATCTCGGTTGCGCGGGGCAAGGCGTAATCCATCAACGATGCCGTGAGCAGTTGCCCCTGCGCATCATGGACAACATGTTCGGACAGCGCCTGACCGATGCCTTGTGCGACACCACCATGAACTTGCCCCTCGGCCAGCATCGGATTGATAAGATTACCGAAATCATCGACCACAGTATAGCGGTCTACCCATGTTTCGCCGGTACAAGGGTCAATCACGATTTCGGCAACATGTGCCCCGTTGGGATAGCTACGGTCGTCCAGCGTGATGCTTGCCTGATGCTGCAACAAATCAACGCGCCCGTCGGCACGGGCCATATCCGCGGCCTCGGTCAAAGTGGGCGTCAGGTTTGATCCCGGCGCGCGGAAGGTTTCAAAATCAAAGCGCACGTCGCTTTCCTCCACCCCCATCTTATCTGCGAGATAGGGCGTGAATGCGGCAACCATGACGTCGATCGTGGCAAGCGTCGCTGTACTTTGCACCGTAACTGATCGCGATCCCCCGGTTCCCCCACCATTCGGAAGCTGGTCGCTGTCACCTTGAACTACGATGATACAATCCAGGGGAACCCCGGTTTGGTCAGACAGGAACTGAGCATAGACCGTTTCGTGCCCCTGCCCGTTGGATTGGGTTCCGACAAAAAGTTTCAAGGTGCCATCCTCAACGAACTCGATCTTTGCGTTCTCGGAAGGGTCGCCCAAAATACTTTCGATATAGTAACAAATCCCCTGCCCCCGGAACAAACCGCGTTCAGCATCGGCGATCTTGCGGGCGGCAAATCCGCTGGACTGTATTTGGCTTTGGGACAGAACCATGTCGAAATCGCCGACATCATACGTTTCGCCGGTCGCGGTCTTGTAAGGAAATGCCTCAGGCCGGATGAAATTCTTGCGCCTCAACTCCCAGGGATCTACGCCCAGTTCTCGAGCGGCGCGGTCGATAGCGCGTTCAAGGACATATATGGCCTCGGGTCGCCCTGCGCCGCGATAGGCGTCAACCTGCGTTGTATTGGTAAAGAACCCCTCGACCCGCAGATAGGTGGTTTGTACATCATAGGCGCCCATCAACACTTTGCTGAAAAGATTGGTTTGTATCGCCTGGCCGAAATGGCTGTTATAGGCCCCGAGATTTACCTTGCTGTGCACCCGATAGGCGGTGATCCGGTGATCGCTGTCAAATGCCAGCTCGGCCAGCGAAGACAGGTCGCGGCCATGGTGATCGGACAACATTGCCTCGGAACGGTCAGACATCCAGTGAACAGGCTGGCCCAACTTCATCGCAGCTACGGCCACACAGAAATATTCGGGATAGGGCATGACCTTCATGCCGAACCCGCCACCGACATCCGGGGTCGTGACGCGGATATCTTCGGGGTTGAGTCGCAACTTTTGCGCCAGCTGACCACGCATGGCCCAAACCCCCTGCCCGCCATAGGAAAAGTGCAACCGCCCATCAACCCAATGCGCCTGACAGCCCCGCGGTTCAATCGACGTGATGATCACTCGATTGTCTTCCACATTCAGTGCAACGGTATGAGCCGCCTGCTGAAACGCAGCAATAGTTGCCGCCTCATCGCCCAGCGCCCAGTCAAATGCCCGATTATCCGGAGTTTCCGCGTGCAGCGTTTCTCCGCCCGCACACACGTCCAGTTTTACGGGCAAGTCTGAGGTTTCGACCCAGATCAGCTCGGCCGCATCGCGGGCCTGTAAGGCGGTGTCGGCAATGACTACAGCGACGGGTTCTCCGACAAACCGTATGCGATCCGCGGCCAGCATATGCCGGTCCGGCGCAACGGCTTTCGAACCGTCTCGGTTATTCAGGATGGCCGCATTCATACACGTGTCGATCCCGGCGGCCTTCAGGTCGTCCAGCGTCATGATGAGCCGCACCCCTTCGGCCGCGTGCGCGTCATCCAGATCCAGCGCCCCAATCACCCCATGTGCCACCTGGGATCGCACGAATACCGCATGCAAAGCCCCGTGCGGCAGGACATCGTCCATAAAATGCCCCTGCCCGGTCAGAAACCGCTGGTCCTCGGTCCGTTTGACGGGCTGGCTTTTGCCAAACTTTTCCACCGCGCGCTCCTGTCTCTGCCTCTAGGCGACATTAGGCTGCGATGCATCATTGTCCATAGCCCCGGCGCTTGGCCCTTTCCCTTTTGCTATCCTTTCGATATTGCAAGCGCTAACCCGAATTTGTTGACGCAGGACGCATCCAATGGCGATGGAAAAGACATTCAACGCGGCCGAGGCCGAGGCCCGCATTTACGAGGCCTGGGAACAGGCCGGAGCCTTCAAGGCGGGCGCGAACAGATCGCGCGATGAAAGCTTTACCATCATGATCCCGCCACCCAACGTGACGGGGGCGCTGCATGTGGGACACGCGTTCAATAACACGCTGCAGGATATCCTGACCCGCTGGCACCGGATGCGCGGCTTCGACACGCTTTGGCAACCCGGTCAGGACCACGCAGGCATCGCCACGCAGATGCAGGTTGAAAAGATGCTGGCGGCGCAGGGCAACGAAGGGCGGCGTGAACTCGGGCGCGAGAAGTTCCTTGAGAAAGTCTGGGAATGGAAGGGTGAATACGGCGGCACGATCATTGAACAGCTCAAGCGTCTTGGCGCCAGCTGCGATTGGTCGCGCAACGCGTTTACCATGGCAGGTGCACCGGGTGACCCGCGCACAGGGCATGAGAATTCTGCAAATTTCCACGATGCCGTCATCAAGGTCTTCGTAGAAATGTACGAAAAGGGCCTGATCTATCGCGGCAAGCGTCTGGTCAACTGGGACCCGCATTTTGAGACCGCAATCTCGGATCTTGAGGTCGAGAATATCGAAGTCGCGGGCCATATGTGGCACTTCAAGTACCCGCTGGCGGGTGGTGAGACCTATACGTATGTCGAAAAGGATGAGGACGGGAATATCGTGCTTGAGGAACAGCGCGACTATATCTCAATCGCCACGACACGGCCCGAAACAATGCTGGGCGACGGCGCGGTTGCGGTTCATCCGTCAGATGAGCGCTACGCGCCAATCATCGGCAAACTCTGTGAAATTCCTGTTGGACCAAAGGAACATCGTCGCCAGATTCCGATCATTACTGATGACTATCCCGATCCCGATTTCGGCTCGGGCGCGGTGAAGATCACCGGCGCGCATGATTTCAACGACAACATGGTCGCCAAGCGTGGCGGTATTCCGATGTACCGTCTGATGGACACGCGTGGCGCAATGCGGGCCGATGGAGTGCCTTACGCCGAGGAGGCGGGCAAAGCGCAGGAATACGCACGCGGCAAAGCATTCACCGAGAATGAGATCGACGCGATCAACCTAATCCCCGACCACCTGCGCGGGCTCGACCGGTTCGAGGCGCGCGCCAAGGTTGTCGAAGAGATCACCGCCGACGGTCTGGCCGTCATGACCCGCGCCGATAATCCGGTTCTGGGCACAAAGCTGGGTGAGGACGACGACCCGGCTGCACTCGTCCCGCTGGTCGAGAGCAAACCGATCATGCAGCCCTTTGGCGACCGCTCGAAGGTCGTGATCGAACCGATGTTCACTGACCAGTGGTTCGTGGATGCCGAAAAAGTCGTCGGCCCCGCGCTGGACGCGGTCAAGGACGGCACGGTCAAGATCATCCCGGAATCGGGCGAGAAGACCTATTACCACTGGCTGGAAAACATCGAGCCCTGGTGCATCTCGCGCCAGTTGTGGTGGGGGCATCAGATTCCGGTTTGGTATGGTCTCGACCTGTCGGCCGAAAACTTCAAAGATGACGAAAACGACGGCAACCTTGATCTGGTCGAATTGGGTCGTTTGCTGAACGAAGGTGGTATGTTGCATCGTGGCAATGTCATGGAATGCGCGTCGAGTCTGGAGGCAGTGACTGAAAAATTCCTGGACGATAATGCAAACATTCCCAGCCCGCTAAGCCACGCAACTGTAATCGAAGTTGCCGATAAGCAAGAAGCGATCCATCAATTCGCCGAAAGCCTTGCTCAGTATGCAGTTGAACAAGACCCGACGAAGCTGGTTTATCCGGTTTGGCGTGACCCCGACGTTCTCGACACCTGGTTTTCCTCCGGCCTCTGGCCCATCGGCACGCTGGGCTGGCCCGAGCAGACCGAGGAGCTGGAACGCTACTTCCCCACGGACGTTCTGATCACCGGCTTTGACATCCTGTTCTTCTGGGTCGCCCGGATGATGATGATGCAACTGGCGGTGGTCGATCAGATCCCGTTCCACACCGTCTACCTGCACCAGCTCGTCCGCGACGAGAAGGGCAAGAAGATGTCCAAGACCACCGGCAACGTCATCGACCCGCTGGAGATCGTGGACGAATTCGGCGCCGACGCGCTGCGCTTTACCAATGCCTCGATGGCGGCGATTGGCGGCGTGTTGAAACTGTCTCGCGAACGCATCACCGGCTATCGCAACTTTGGTACAAAACTTTGGAACGCTGTTCGCTTTGCCGAGATGAACGAGGTCTTCACCGACGCCGTACCGCAACTAGACGTCGCCGATCTGAAACCCAAGGCCGCCGTAAACCGTTGGATCATAGGCGAAACTGCCCGCGTACGGGCCGAGGTCGACGCCGCACTGGAAAGCTATCGTTTCAACGATGCGGCCAACGGGCTTTACACCTTTGTCTGGGGTAAGGTCTGCGACTGGTACGTTGAACTCTCCAAACCGCTGCTGCAGGGTGACGATGCCGAAGCACAGGCCGAGACCCGCGCTACCATGCGCTGGGTTCTGGACCAGTGCTTGGTCTTACTGCACCCAATCATGCCCTTCGTTACCGAGGAACTGTGGGGCCTGACAGGCACGCGCGCCAAGATGGTCGTGCACGCCGACTGGCCGACTTACGGCACCGAACTGGTCGACCCAGAGGCGGATCGCGAAATGAACTGGGTGATCTCGGTGATCGAGAACACGCGCTCAGCTCGTTCGCAGATGCGGGTGCCAGCGGGGCTGTATGTGCCAATGCTGGTGACAGAGATTGACGCGCATGGCCAAGCTGCATGGGACCGTAACGAGGCATTGATCAAGCGGCTGGCGCGGATCGACAGCCTGACCAAAGTAGACGCATTTCCCAAGGGGACGATCTCGATTGCCGCGCCGGGTGCGACGTTCGGTTTGCCGCTGGCGGATATCATCGATATCGGCGCCGAAAAGGAACGACTGGAGAAAGCCAAGGGCAAACTTGCCAAGGAATTGGGTGGTTTGCGCGGTCGTCTGAACAATCCGAAATTTGTGGCCTCGGCCCCGGAAGAGGTTGTTGCCGAAGCCAAAGCCAACCTCGCCGCCCGTGAAGAGGAAGAGGTAAAACTGAACGAGGCGCTGGCACGTCTGGCCGAAATCGCCTGATCTTCGTCTGCTCCAAACCGTTCAAGATACCAGACCCCGCCACGCCCGCGTTGGCGGGGTTTTCGTTCCCCGGCCCGGATTTCGCCCTGTTCACCTCCGCTTACGATTGCTAGCAAGTGCGGGTTGATAACGCTGAGGGCAAGATGACACGCGCATTTCCACCAATGCAGACCATCTCAACCGGATTGGTTGTGGCCATCGTCGGCTTTTTCAGCTCGTTCCCCATTGTATTGCAGGGGCTGGATGCGATGGGCGCGTCACCGGAGGAGGCCGCATCGGGCCTGATGACCGCCGCCATCGCCATGGGGCTGGCCGCCATCGTGCTGAGCTTGCGCTACAAGTTGCCGATCAGTGTCGCCTGGTCCACGCCGGGTGTCGCGCTGTTGGCTGTATCCGCTACACCTGTCGAGGGGTTCTCAGGAGCTATCGGTGCGTTCCTGTGCGCTGGCGCTTTGACGGTTGTGGCTGGGTTGTGGAAACCGCTGGGAAGGTTGGCAGCTGCAATCCCGACCACGTTAGCGCAGGCAATGCTTGCCGGGGTTCTGATGCCGCTATGTATCCTCCCGTTCAAAGCGGCCGTCGAGATTCCGTGGCAGGCGCTACCCGTAATCCTGACATGGTTCATCGCGGGGCGGTTCAACCGGCTGTTTGCGGTTCCCGCGGCAGTGATCGCAGCAGCCGTTGTAGTCATCCTGAACGCCGGGGATACAACGATCATGCCCGAGCGTCTGGTTGCGGCACCGATCTGGGCCATGCCTACATTCTCGCTGGCCTCGGCCATAGGGATCGGAATGCCGCTGTTCATCGTCACTATGGCGACACAGAACATCCCCGGCATCGCGGTGATGCGCAGCTTTGGCTTTGCGCCCGTGCCGGGCAAATTGTTCTCGGCCGTCGGAGGGGCCAGCCTGCTGTCCGCCCCGTTCGGAGCCCCCGCCACCTGCCTTGCCGCCATCACTGCCGCGATGTGTTCAAATCAGGATAGTCATCCCGATCCTGCGCTGCGCTATTGGTCGGCCATCATGGGTGGCGTATTCTATTGCCTGTTTGGTATTTTTGCCGTGGCCATCACCGGATTTGCCGCCCATGCCGATCCGTTGCTGATGGGGACGCTGGCCGGGGTCGCACTGATCGGTGTGCTGGCAAATGCGATCCACGCTGCGCTGGAGGTTGTGGCCGAGCGTGAGGCGGCGATCCTGACTTTTGCTATCACTGCGTCCGGTATCACAGTCTTCGGGCTGGGGGCCGCGGTCTGGGGTTTGCTGGCTGGTGGCATTGCCTATCTGGTGACTAACCGGCTGCGATAGCCGCTTTGCCCAGAGGCCACAGCCAAAGCAAAACCGGCTTAAATTTGGATCATTGGGAACTCTGGTGGAACGCCGGATCAAGAAAGCACAGACCTAAGTCCAACCCAGAGAATTCGTTTCAAGTAACGCTGGATCAGATGCGCAAAGCCTACACCCCACTGCCTGACACGCAGGTCCGCGATGCCCATCGGGATTCATGTGGTGACTACTTGAACTTGGGCTTACGGCCCTGCATCTGCGCCATGACAACCTCCATCTGATCGGGTTTGCCGATCAGCTCCACCTGTTCGGCAGATTCGGCCAGCAGAACGTCGGCTCGCGTACGGGTTTCGGCCACGTCGATCAGGCGCTTGGCGGCACGGATGGCTGAAGGGCTTTGGCCTGCGATGTCTTCAGCCAGAGCCAGCGCCTCGGTCAGAGGATCGTCCGAGAGTTTCGTGACCAGCCCCCAATCAGCCGCCTGCGGCGCGCCTATTGGACGTGCAGTATACGTCAGCAAGCGCAGCACGTCCGAGCGCACAAGCTCGGGCAGCAGAACCATGCCGCCCATGTCGGGAATGATACCCCATTTCATCTCCATCACCGCCAATTTCGCCTCGGGGTGGGCAATGCGGATATCCGCGCCCAGTGCGATTTGCAGACCACCACCATAGGCCACACCCTGAATGGCACAGATGACTGGAACGGGGACACGGCGCCAGATCAAGGCAAGCTCCTGCATTTCGTTGGCGTCGTCATGGCTGCGGTTCATCAGCCATTCGGTTGGGTCCTTGTGGGCCATGCTGGCGAAACTGGCCATGTCGAGACCGGCGCAGAAGCTTTTACCCTCACCCGACAGCACCACGGCGCGGGCGTCGGAAACAGCCACCTCTTGCCCGGCAGACAGGATCGCCTTGATCATGGCTTCGTCCAGCGCGTTCATCTTGTCGCCACGGGTTAGCGTGACATGGGCGATATGGTCTTTGTATTCGATGGAAACGCGAGACATTGGTCCCTCCGGAAATCAGTGTTGCGTCAACCATGCCAGCAAGACGAGGGCAGTGCCACCACGACGTCAGGGCAAATCAGCGACGGGCATCCGGCCATACCACGGCGAATCCAGCGTCATGACATAGAACAGGTCACCAACGACCTGACCCGCCGTGGTGATGCCCAGCCGCCCGCCGGGGTCCTGCAAGGTTTGCAGGATTGTGCCATCCCCGTCGAATTGGACGATCATGCCGCGATGAATCGGCGCCGGTCGCACAAAGGGACCCAGCCGCCAGATCACCTTGCGCAAAAAGGGATAGGGCATCAAAGCTTCACTCGGCACCCGCGGGCTGGCGAAGGCCATCCAATAAGTGCCGTCGCCCTGCGCCGTGAGGTTATCGGGGTATCCCGGCAGGTTTTCCATCAACACCTCGCGCTGCCCAGCACTCGGCCCAGTTAGCCAGAGCTTGTGCACCCGCGCACGGCCAGTTTCGGCGATCAGCAGAAAATCCATCTGCGGGGAAAGCGCTACACCATTGGTATAGACAAAGCCCTCGGCCACCTTTTTTGTTGTGCCATCAGGGGAATAGCGGGCCACGTATCCCGTATCCGACTGCTCCCAGATGGTCAGGACCGAGGTGGCTTTGGTACCGCCCATGGTTTCGGGATCGAACCGATCAGACGAGTTCGAGAAATAGACCGTACCGTCCGGAGCCACGTCCAACTGATTGGCATAGACCACCGGAGACCCGCCAATCTCGGACACAAGGGATACCAGCGTGCCGGGCCCGGTCCAGCGCATCAGCCCCCGGTAGCTATCTGCGATATATAGCGCGCCGTCCGGCCCAGCTTGCAGACCCAAAGGGCGCCCACCCAGGTCGTCGATCTTGACCGGGCTGTCGCCGTTGATCCGATAAAGCGCGCCGGACATGGATGTCGTGTAGATCGTGCCATCCGGCATGATCGCGATGTCTTCCGGGCCTTCCTCGCCATCCGGCAAAGAGATCAGTTCGAGGCTGTCCAAAGCGTTGTTCTCGGCAAACGCGCCGGTAAAGCCCGGAGCTTCGGGCGGCTCCCAGGCCACTGGGTCCACGTCAACAGGCCAAAATATCAAATAGGCAAGCCCCACTAAAGCCAGACCAATCACGATGCGCATGTACACTCCTTTGTTTCTATTGGTGCCAGACTGTGGATACTGTGCAGGCAAAGCAAGGTTGCCTGTCGGATGACCTTGCGTTTATCTGTCTGCATGACCAATCCACGCTATACCCCGCTTGCCCAATCTCTTCCTGCTTCTGTGCCTTTTGTCGGCCCTGAAACACAGGAACGACAGCGCGGTGCACCATTTGTGGCCCGGCTGGGTGCGAATGAGAATGTCTTTGGCCCTTCGCCACGCGCTATCGAGGCCATGCGGAGGGCAACTGGCGATATCTGGATGTATGGCGATCCGGAAAACCACAACCTGCGCCACGCCCTGGCTGAATACCACGCCGTCTCACCCGAAAATATCGTGGTTGGCGAAGGCATTGATGGGTTGCTGGGCTATCTGGTGCGCTTACTGGTTGGGCAAGGAGATACGGTTGTGACCTCGGACGGGGCCTATCCGACCTTCAACTATCACGTCGCCGGGTTTGGCGGGGTGATACACACGGTTCCCTATCGCGACGATCACGAAGACCCTCAAGCACTCTTTACCAAGGCCGCTGAGGTCGAGGCTAAGCTGGTCTATCTGGCCAATCCTGACAACCCTATGGGCAGCTGGCATTCGGGCACTGATATCGTGGCTGTATTGGATGCGCTGCCCGATGGCTGTCTGCTGGTTCTGGACGAGGCATATGTGGAATGCGCCCCCGACGGGACTGCAGCGCCGGTTGCCGCAGATGACCCGCGTGTGATCCGGATGCGCACGTTTTCCAAAGTATACGGAATGGCCGGCGCGCGTGTCGGCTATGCCATTGGGGCGCCAGACCTGATCGCGGCGTTCAACAAGGTGCGCAACCATTTCGGTATGAACAAGGCTGCACAAGCAGGCGCGTTGGCTGCGTTGCAGGATGAGGTTTGGCTGTTACAAATCCGTGCCCGCATCTCAGATGCGCGCGAGAGGATCAACGCGATAGCGTTGGAGAACGGGCTGCACCCTTTACCCTCAGCCACCAATTTCGTGGCCATTGATTGCGGTCAGGATGGGGTGTTTGCCAAGGCTGTTCTGGAGTCGCTGGTGGCGCAGGGGGTTTTCGTTCGGATGCCCTTTGCCGCGCCTCAGAACAGGTGCATTCGAGTGAGCTGCGGCGATGCCTCCAATCTAGGGGCTTTTGCCGCCTCTTTGCCAAAAGCGCTTGCTGACGCCCGGGCGCTGAACGTCTGAAGCTCTCGCTTATGGCCATCGGGACGGGGGGGCTGTCTGCCCCCATCGCGCCGTTTGCGCGATTCCCCCCGAAAGTATTTTGAGTCAGGTGAATATACAGATTAGCACTGAGATCGGGAGCTGGTCTCAGGTCACAAGCGCGGTGGCGGCGGCTTCTAACGCACCCGTGCCGCGCGGAATATCAAGGGCGGCCATGGCAGTTTCCACGCCGCCAAGCATCGCCATGACCATCTGTGCATTGATGTGACCCATATGGCCCAGGCGAAAACAGGCGTCCCAATCTTCCATCCCGAGGCCTATTCCCAAAGTCAGGCCCAGCGATTGTTCGGTATAGGACCGCAATGGGGTTCCGAGCCCTCCACTCAGGCGCAGCGCGGTGACCGCATGACTTCGGTCGGCGCGGTCGGCTACATTCAACGACAGCGCACCGCCCTGTGCCCAGATTTCGCAGGCGGTCCAGATTGCCTGAGCGAGGCGTTGATGGCGCGCCCAGACATTTTCGATCCCTTCCGCGTGGATCAGGTCGAGCGCGGCCCGCAGCCCATAGAGATGATGGGTCGGTGCGGTACCATCGAAGTATTGGTAGAATAGCTCGGGATTGGCTCGTGGCTGCCAGTCCCAATACCGGGAAACACGCGGCATTGCTGCCCGTTTTGCCTGCGCCTTGTCGTTGAAGAATACAAACCCCATGCCCGGTGGGGTCATCAGCCCTTTTTGACAGGCGGTAACAGTCACGTCGACACCCCAGGCATCCATCTCGAATTGCTCACATCCCAGCGAGGCGATGCAGTCCGCCATCACCAGCGCCGGGTGACCCAGATCATCCAGCAACGCGCGCAGCGCCGGGAGGTTGTTGCGAATTGAGCTCGAGGTATCCACGTGAACTGCAAGTATAGCCTTGATATCATGCGATGAATCAGCACGTAGCACCTCGGCAATGCGATCGAAATCCCAGACCGAGCTGGTTCCGAAATCAATCACATCCACCTTGGCGCCGATCCCTTCGGCCATTTCGGCCCATCCATGGGTAAACCGCCCCGATGCGGGTGCAAGCACTGTCTCACCTGGCGCGATGGTGTTCGACAGTGCCGCCTCCCACGTGCCATGGCCGTTGGCAATGTAGATGGCCACGTTATGGGCCGTGCGGGCAACGCGACGCAGATCGCGGATCAGATCGGGCATCATCTCGATCAATTCGCCGTCGTAGATATTAGGTGACGGTCGGTGCATCGCCTGCAGCACTGCGTCAGGCATGACCGAGGGGCCTGGAATAGCCAGATACTCGCGCCCACGCGCGAGGGAGATTGGATGTGTCATGGGATCAACCTGTTTGAATTGGCCCTACCCTAACGTGGCCAATTTCGGCGTCAATCCATCAGCTTGGCGGCATCCCGGGCAAGCGTTTCGATCCCGGACCAGTTGCCTTCTGCGACCATCTGTTTGGGTGCAACCCAGCTGCCGCCTGCACAGATCACGTTGGACAGAGACAGGTAATCTCGGGCATTTGAAGGCGATACACCGCCCGTTGGGCAGAAGGTGATTTGCGGCAAGGGCGCGCCGATAGCCTTGAGCGCAGGCGCCCCGCCCGAGGCCTCGGCCGGGAAGAATTTCAGCATGTCATAGCCTTTTTCCAGCAGGGCCATCGCCTCGGTGGCGGTTGCGGCGCCGGGCAGCAGAGGCAGGTCTTGGGCATCGCATGCGGCGATCAGGGCGTCAGTGGCACCGGGCGAGACGCCAAACTGCGCGCCAGCCTCTTTCGCGGCGCGCACGTCATCAGGCGTGATCAATGTACCCGCCCCGACGACGCCACCGGGAACCTGCGCCATCGCCCGGATCGCATCGAGCGCTGCCGGGGTGCGCAAGGTGACTTCGAGCGCAGGAAGACCGCCCGCGACCAGAGCTTCGGCCAGAGGTCGTGCGCTGGCGGCGTCGTCAATTACAAGAACCGGGACAATCGGGGCAAGGGCACAGATTTCACGGGTGCGTTGTGTCTTGGACATAGGTCTTACACTCCGAAGATGCTGGCGCCGGTATCCGCGGTGCCGACAGCGTTGCGAAACGCGCCGAACAGATCGCGCCCGACACCATGTTGGTTGGCAGAAAGGTCAGCCGTGGCCGGAGTGCGATCTAGCACACCTGGGGTGAGAATTTCGAGCGCGCCGTTTACGGCGTCCACGCGCAGAATGTCGCCATCCTGCAAATAGGCGATCGCGCCGCCATCCAGAGCCTCGGGGCAGATATGAATGGCAGCAGGAACCTTGCCAGATGCACCGGACATACGGCCATCGGTCACCAGCGCCACCTTTTGCCCCCGGCCCTGAAGGATCGACAGCATCGGCGTCAATGAATGCAATTCGGGCATGCCATTCGCCTTGGGTCCCTGAAAGCGCACAACGACGATGACGTCATCCGTGAACTCTCCGGCTTTGAACGCCGCCTTGACCGCATCCTGAGTTTGAAACACCCGTACCGGGGCCTCGACCACCTGATGCTCGGGGGCAACCGCCGAAACCTTCATCACTCCGGTACCCAGATTGCCGCTGAGCCGCGAGAGACCTCCTGTAGGTTGGAACGGGTCTTTGGCGGGGCGCAATATCTTGTCATTCAGGCTTTGGCCTGCGCCGTCCTCCCAGGTCAGATCGCCGTCTTTCAGCTTGGGTTCTTTGGTATAATTGTGCAGCCCCTGCCCCGCGACGGTCAGCGTGTCGGGGTGCAGCAACCCGTCTTCGAGCAGCGTGCCAATGCAATAGCCCAGCCCGCCCGCGGCGTGGAAATGGTTCACATCGGCCAGTCCGTTGGGGTAGACCCTCGCAACCAAAGGCACCACGGCGGAGATTTCGGAAAAATCCTGCCAATCCAGCACGATACCGCCCGCGCGCGCCATCGCGATCAGGTGGATCAGCAGGTTTGTCGACCCGCCAGTGGCCATCAGACCGACGATGCCGTTCACAAAGGCACGTTCGTCAAGTATCTGGCAGACCGGCGCATAGTTGTTGCCCAGCGCACTGAGCGACAGAGCACGGCGCGCACCTTCTTCTGTCAGCGCATCGCGCAGCGGTGTGTTTGGATTGACAAAGCTGGATCCCGGAAGGTGCAGGCCCATGAACTCCATCAGCATCTGGTTGGTATTGGCGGTGCCATAAAAGGTGCAGGTGCCGGGGCCATGATAGGCGGCCATCTCGGCGGCCATGAGCTCGGCGCGGTTGATCTCTCCGGCGGCGAATTTCTGGCGGATCTTGGCCTTTTCGTCATTTGGCAAACCGCTGGTCATCGGGCCTGCGGGCAGGAATACAGCTGGCAGATGGCCGAACGCCTGCGCGCCGATCACAAGGCCGGGCACGATCTTGTCGCAGACCCCCAGAAACACGGCAGCGTCATAAGTGTTGTGGCTCAGCGCCACGCCTGTAGCCAATGCGATCACATCGCGCGAGAACAGCGACAGTTCCATCCCCGCCTCGCCCTGCGTGACGCCGTCACACATTGCCGGTACGCCACCTGCCACTTGCGCGGTTCCACCTGCGGTGCGGATCGCATCGCGGATCAGGCCGGGATAGCGCTCGAACGGCTGATGGGCTGACAGCATGTCGTTATAGGCGGTGACTATGCCCAGATTGCCCGCCGTGCCAGTGGCCATCGATTGTTGGTCATCGCCTGCGCCGGCATAAGCGTGGGCCTGACCGCTGCAGGACAGATGCGCCCGCGCCGGGCCTTTGGACCGAGCCTGTTCCATCCGCTCGAGATGCGGGCCACGCAAATCGGCGCTGCGCGCTATAATCCGTTGCGTGACGTCGGTGATAACTGAGTTAACCATGTCTAACCTCCGATCTGACGCCAGCGGCGCCCGTCGCGATGCATCAGCATCAGAGCTTCTTCGGGCCCGGAACTGCCCTGATCATATTTCGATGGCCGGTCGCCCCGGTTTTCCCAACCCTGAATAATAGGGTCAACCCAAGCCCAGGCGGCTTCGGCCTCGTCGCCACGCATGAACAGGGTCTGGTCACCGCGGATCACATCCATCACCAGCCGTTCATAAGCGTCCTGAGCCCGCGCATCTGCGCCCAGCGCCTCGGCAAAACTCATATCCAGCGACACATCCGACAGCCGGAATCCGCCCGGACCGGGATCTTTGATGGTGGTGCGCAGGGTGATCCCTTCGTCCGGTTGCAGACGGATCACCAGCACATTTCCATGCAATGGCCCTACATTGGGGAAGATAGTGTGTGGAGGATCCTTGAAGTAGACGGCGATTTCCGACTCGCGCGCACGCAAACGTTTTCCGGTGCGCAGATAAAAAGGCACCCCAGCCCAACGCCAGTTACCCAAATGAACCTTTAGCGCAATATAGCTTTCTGTCCGGCTTGCAGGGTTGCCGACATGGTCCAGATACCCGTCACCGCCCTCGCCCGTGCGGTATTGACCGCGGGCGATATCCGCAGGCATCACCGGCTCAAGCGCCTCGATCACTTTGACCTTTTCATCGCGAACCGCGTTGGGAGAGAACTTGGACGGCGGCTCCATCGCTGTCAGGCACAGCAGCTGTACCAAGTGGTTCTGGATCATATCCCGCATTGCACCCGACTGATCGTAATAGGCCCCACGCCCCTCGACGCCGACGGTTTCAGCCACGGTGATCTGGACGTGGTCGACATGTGTTGCGTTCCACAACGGCTCGAACAGGGAATTGGCAAAGCGCAGGGCCATCAGGTTCTGCACGGTCTCTTTGCCCAAATAGTGGTCGATCCTATAGATCTGATGTTCTTCGAAACAGGCGCGCAGCCCTTCGTTCAGCGCCTTGGCCGAGGCCAGATCATGACCAAACGGCTTTTCCACAACGATACGACTGTCAGGCGTTGCAAGATCGTGATCGTTCAGCCGTTTCGCAATGCCCGAGAACAAGCTTGGGCCGACAGAAAGGTAAAACGCTCGCACAACGTCTGGGCGCAATGACTTGGCCAGATTGTCCCAGCCCGCATCACCCAAGGCATCAACCTGTACATATTCCACGCGTGACAGAAAGCGGTCCAGAACGTCTTTTTTGAATTCCGGCGCGAACTCTTTCATCGAGGCGCGTATCTGATCCCGAAACGCGTCGCTATCAATGGCGGATCGGGCAGACCCGATAATCCGGGCTTCGTCTGGCATCTGGCCGACTTCGAAACGATGACACAAACCCGGCAGGATTTTTCGCTGCGCCAGATCACCGGTCGCGCCAAACAGCACCAGATCGAACGGGTTAACGGGAATTACGCGTGAAACCATCGTCGGGCTCCTTCAATCCTCTGCTGAACCACAATAGCACTTAAAGCTGACAGCGCCGGTGAATAGAAAATGTTATCGCTAACATTCACTATTTCCTTAGGCAAAGCGAGAAAAGAAAGCAAGGGTGGATTTGACGCACTACCCCTGGCTGCGCAACCATTCCATCACAGCCGGTCGCACGGATTGCTCTCCGCGATGACGAGCGTCCGATATGATCTTGCGCACTGCTTGCAGATCTGCCCGCAACAATACGCTTTTGACCGGCCCAATCGATGCCGGGCGCATCGACAACGTCCGGATTCCCATCGCGGCCAGACACAGCGCCTCGACCGGGCGTCCTGCGTCTTCACCGCAGAAGCTGAGCGGCGTATCCGAGATGTTGCAGCGTTCTACGATCCGTTCGATAAAAGTCAGGAAACTGACATTCAGCGAGTCATAGCGGCGGCGGACCAACTCGTTTTCACGGTCGGCAGCAAAGAAGAACTGTTTCAGATCATTGCCACCAATCGAAATGAAATCGACTTCGTCAAAAAACTTCTGCGGTGCAAAAGCGAGTGAGGGTGTTTCCAACATCGCTCCGACTTCAATACTTTCAGGCAGGGCATGGCCCAGACGTTTCTCGCGGTCGATGGTCTTATTCACTTCCCATCGCGCTTCATAATACTCTTCCGCTTGTGCCACGAATGGGAACATGACCGTCAACGGACGACCATTGGCGGCCCGGATCAGAGCCTGCAGCTGCATCCGCATCACGCCGCGCTTATCCAGGCCAACCCGAATTGCGCGCCAGCCTAAGGCCGGGTTCGGCTCCTCGATATGTTTCATGTAGGGCAGAACTTTGTCGGACCCGATATCCAGCGTGCGAAATACCACGCGCTTTTTATCGGCCGCATCCAGAACCCGCTGATATTGCGTCACAAGCTCGGAACGCTTGGGCATCTTATTGCGGATCAGGAACTGGAGCTCGGTACGAAACAGGCCCACGCCTTCGGCACCGGAATTGTTCAGCGAAGGCAGGTCCGCCATCAGACCCGCGTTCATCACCAGATTGATCCGCTCTCCATCCCGCGTCACCGTTGGCGTTTCGCGGATCGAGGCATAGCGTTCCTGCGCCTTGGCCTGCATCGCGACCTTATCACGGAACGCGCTGACCACGGTATCTTCTGGTCTGAGCTGCACAGTGCCCTGATCGCCATCAACCAGAATATGGTCTCCGTTCAGAGCCTCGGTCGTAATGCGTCCAACATGGACCACCAGTGGTATGGCCAAAGCACGGGCAACAATGGTGGCATGGCTTCCGACCGAGCCCTCTTCGAGCACGATGCCTTTCAAAGACCGGCCATATTCCAGCAGGTCACCTGGACCGATATTCCGGGCAACCAGGATTGGGTCCGGTGGCAGGTCGGCACTGTTTGTCTGCCCTTGCCCGGTCAAAATGCGCAGCAGACGGTTGCTGAGATCGTCCAAATCCGCCAATCGCTCGCGCAGATAGGGGTCGGAGACTTGGCTCATGCGCGCGCGCGCCTGGGATTGTTCCTTTTCCACCGCAGCTTCGGCGCTAAGCCCAAGTGCAATGTCCTCTTCCATTCGGCGCATCCAGCCCTTGGAGTTGGCGAACATGCGATAGGCTTCCAGAACCTGAAGCTGTTCCTTGTCGCCGTTCTTGGATATCTCGAGCATCTTGTCGACACCGACGCGCAATTCTTCGACCGCCTCGGTCAGACGCTCCTGTTCGCGGTGCGGGTCATCGGCAATCGGGTTGGTAACAACAACGCGCGGTTCGTGCAGCCAGACATGGCCTTCGGCCGAGCCCTCTTGTGCAGGGCCGCCTGTAAACTGAACCGGTTGCTGGTGGCGTGGCGACAGGGCCGCGCCCTCGCCAACGAATGCTCCCAGTTCAGCCATTTCGGCCAGAACCATTGCAACCACTTCCAGCGCATAAACTTCATCCGCAGAATATTCGCGCGCGTTGCGGGACTGAACAACCAGAACGCCAAGCTTTTCACCCAGCCGCTGAATCGGCACACCCAGAAAAGACGAGAAACGCTCCTCACCCGTTTCCGGCATATAGCGAAAGCCCTTGGCTGACGGCGCATCGGGCGTATTCACGATTTTGCCGGATTTCGCGACGCGCCCCACCAGTCCTTCGCCCATGCGCATACGGGTCTTATGAACAGCCTCGGGCGACAGGCCTTCGGTCGCACAAAGTTCCAGGGTTTCTTCGTCGCGGAACAGATAGATCGAGCAGACCTCGGCCCGGATACTGTCTGCGATCAGGTGAGTGATCCGGTCAAGACGTTCCTGACCGGCAGCTTCGCTCGCCATCTCTTCACGCAGCCGCACCAGCAGCTTACGGGATTCTGTTTCAGTGCCGTCTGCCATAGCCCAACCAGTCTAAGGTTTCAGGCGTGACCCTTGGCTGAATTGCTCAGGCCGCCTTGTCCAATTCAAAGGCATCATGCAGTGCCTGAACCGCAAGTTCCATGTATTTCCTGTCCACCAAGACGGAAATTTTTATCTCAGAGGTTGTAATGACCTTGATGTTGATACCCTCATCCGAGAGTATCTTGAACATTTTTGCCGCAACACCCGATTGCGAACGCATTCCAATCCCGACCACAGAAACCTTGCAGACATCATTATCTGCGACCAGGTCGGCATAGTTCAGCTCTCCTCGGTCTTTCACAGCCAACAGCGCCTTTTCGGCGCGCGTCACCTGATCCGTGGGGCAGGAAAAGGTCATATCCGTGCGCCCTTCGTCCGAGATGTTCTGAACGATCATATCCACATTCACGCCCGCGTCGCTAAGCGCCGTGAAGATGATCGAGGCGATACCGGGGCGGTCCGCCACGGAAACGACGGTCATCTTGGCCTCGTCACGAGAATAGGCCACACCGGCCACAACATTGGATTCCATGATATCCTCCTCGTCGCAGACCAGCGTACCGGCCTCGTCGGATTGTTCTTCAAAACTTGAGAGAACGCGCAATTTCACTTTATATCGCATCGCCAGCTCAACCGAGCGGGTTTGCAGCACCTTAGCCCCAAGCGAGGCCAGTTCCAGCATTTCTTCGAATGAGATCCGATCCAGCTTACGCGCTTTTTGGCAGATGCGCGGGTCGGTCGTGTAAACGCCGTCTACATCGGTATAGATGTCGCAGCGCTCGGCCCCGAATGCAGCAGCAAAGGCCACGGCAGTGGTATCCGACCCGCCACGGCCCAGTGTCGTGATACGGCCTTCGGGGCTGAGACCCTGGAAACCCGCCACAACGGCCACTTTCATACCCTCGCCGAATTTCTGGTTCAGGTTGTCGGTCGGGATATCCTCGATCCGGGCCTGGCTGTGGGCGCTGGTGGTCAGCAACGGCACCTGCCAGCCCTGCCAACTGCGGGCTGGTATGTCCATCTCTTGCAATGTCAGCGCCATAAGGCCGGCGGTGACGTTTTCCCCCGAAGACACCACGGCGTCATATTCGCGCGCATCAAACAGTGGCGAGGTTTCGTTGACCCAGCCCACCAGCTCGTTGGTCTTGCCCGACATGGCCGAGACGATGACGATCACGTCATAACCCTTGGCCACCTCAACGCCGATGCGCTTTGCAGCACGGCGGATACGGTCCAGATTTGCGACGGATGTGCCGCCGAATTTCATCACGAGTACGGGCATGGGGGCTGATGTCTCCGCGCCTTGGAATTCAGATCCCGTGCGTCTTATGCGAGGGGGGCCGCAAGAGCAAGAGTGCAATACCGCATCAGTCAGGGCCTAGCATCGCTTTACAACCGCGTATGACGGTGTAAGCCTGACGCATCAAATTCACTACGAGGTATTCAATGCACCGTCTTGCCCTTGTCCTTGCCCTATTTTCCACACCTGCGGCGGCGCAAGTCGCCTCGCTGACCGGCACCGACGGTCAAAACGCCTTGGGGAAGGTGCCCTGTGCGACCAGCCCAGGCGAGGCGATGCGCACTTGCAACGCCGAAATGCGGCGCCGTGACGACGGCAGCTCTACGCTTGCGGTTGCGATGGGAAATGGCGAAGTCCGCAACATCTATTTCACCGATGGCATCCCGGATTCAACAAATTCGGCAGCTAAGATCACCTATGAAAACCGAGGCGATGTTATGGTGATTTTCGTTGATCCCGGTGAGGTATATGAGATCCCTAAAGTCGCTCTTGCCCGTCAGTAAGGGTGCGACTGGCCTTCATAGGTTTCAAAGCACCCGGTACTTTCAAGTGACAGAGTATCGAAACGGTTGATCAGGCCCTGAACAGCCTTATCAACCGTGATATCAGCCCCGGTCCCACCCATATCCGTCTGAACCCAGCCGGGGTGGTAAATGCCTACTGAAATGCCGTCGCCGCGCAGGTCCACAGCCAGATTGCGCCCCAGGTTTAGAACCGCCGCCTTGGACGAGCGGTAGATATAGCTGCCACCAGGTGCCCGCGTGTGCGAGGCCATCTGCGAGGATAAAATCGCAATCTTGCCCTGTGCCGCGCGCAGATTGGGCAACAAGGCCTGAACTGTCAGAAAGACCCCCGTCACATTGGCAGCGAAACTCTGCGCCCACATTTCGGCGGGGTAGCCATCGATGGTTTGGGATTTATCCAGATATACACCGGCATTGCAGACCAGCAGATCAACAGGGCGCATTGCCAGTTTTTCCGCCATCGCTTTATGTTGTTTCGGGTCTGTTACATCCAGCGCCACCTCCGCGCTGCCATCCCGAGCCGTGCCCGTTACGTCGCATCCTTGCGCACGATACCTGTCCGCCAGAACCTTTCCGATCCCCCGCCCAGCACCGGTGATAACAACATGCATCGGCTAGTTCGTCTTGCGCGAAGGTACGAAAGGCAGCGGCGCAACAGGTACGCCGTCATCGATCAATGCCCTGGCTTCTTCTGGCTTGGCCTCGCCATAGATCGCACGTTCCGGCGCGTCGCCCAAATGAATCTTACGGGCCTCTTTGGCAAAATCCTTGCCAACGTAATCCGAGTTGTCCTCGACTTTGCGCCGCAGCTCGGAAAGGGCTTTCTCGACATCAACGCTTGGCGTTGCCATGTTGACGACCTCATCCCGAGATGCCGGGACCGTGGTACGAGATTCGACCGTACGTCCGGGGCGGACACGCGGGGTCATGATTGCTTTTTCAACTTGCGGATCACCGCACACAGCGCATGTCACCATGCCCGCGGCGGCAAGTTTGTCGTAAGCGGCGGCTGATTGAAACCAACTGTCAAAGCTGTGACCGCTATTACATTTCAACGCATATTGAATCATGTTCTGTCCAAATGTCGGATGCCAAATAGATACCAACCACTATTGCAATGGCAAGCCCCTGAGGGGGACATCAGTGATACAAATGCTCTACATTGCGTAACAATGATGCAAGATCGGGCGAATTAACCCGAGAGGCGGCATGTCCCAGCGAAAACCACCTGCGCTTGCGCTCTTGCCATTCAGGGTATCGCGCGGCCAGGGATTTGACCACCAGCGGATAGACATCGACCAGATAAACCGCTGATCCTTTCTTGTGCCGCCGCTTGTAGTGCAGGAACTGCCCAAAGGCATTTGGGGTACATGTACCGGTCACACCAGCCTCTTCCCAGGCCTCTTGACTGGCCGCACCGGAGGGCGAAAGGCCATCAATCAAATTCCCCTTGGGTATGATCCAGCGACCGGAACCACGCGTCGTAATAAGCAACACCTCTGGCGTGCCGCTTTGGACACGATAGCACAGAGCCGCCGATTGCCGTACGACTCGTACAGTGCCCGCTTGATGCAGGTTGAGTTGCCTTTGCTCGATCACGTCCTGCTGCCTCTTCAGGGAACGTTGTATATGCCCGCCCGATGCGCTTTTGCGCTTATTTAGCGGGCCCGCATCTGAAGAATGCCATATGAAGTGTTATTTTTCAATCCCTTGCATCCGCGCCTCAAGTTTGCGGACCAGAACCTCATGCGGGATATCGGCATCTACCGACAGCCGCCTGAGGCCAAAGTGGACGCGGGCAATCTGTTGGTAATAGCGGGTATAGACGTAATTCGTCCCGCCACCGGCAATGGCGCCCAACACAGGCACGGATTGCGCAGCCAGTTTTTGCCCCAAAACCACCGCCAGTTTCGGGGCAACGGCAGATATCAGCTTTTGCAAAGCTGGGCCTGTCAGGGTCAGACGCGCCGAAAAGAAACCCAGATCCGCGCCGTCATCGAAAGACATCGGACCAGCGGCTGACAATACCCGGACACAGTCGAATTTGACACCAACCTCTGAAGGGTCAAACCCTTCGCGCGCCGCAGCGCCCTGAATTGAACGCAGCAGCATGGTCGTGGTTGCCGGTAACTCCACCAATGCGGTCGGAACGCCACCGATACCGCCTGCAGCTCCCATGGCTGTCGTCAGGGCAGTATTGACCCATGGCAACTGATCGGGCACCGCCCTACGCGACCCTTCAGCCGCGTTCATCGCAATCCAAAGCGCCTTTTCTGTCGCCCCGGTTAGGGCTTCGCGCACAGATGGCGGCAGCTGTTCTAGCAACGACTCTGCCGAGCCACCGACACTGTTCAACAACTTGACGCCCGGCCCTCCGGCGGATTGGTAGTATCCGGCCAAACGGTCCAGTTCCGCTTCGGCATTGAGTTTTCCGACAAGAACCATGTCCTGCATAAGTACCCTCCTGCCCCTAGAACATCGGCACTTACCGCAGCGGTTTCAATAGCTCAGCGGCTCCAGCGGGTTACCGGACCAGTTATTCCGTCCCATCCGCCGGGTATCAGGTCCACGCCCAGAACCCGATCCGGGTTGGTTGGCGGGGGCATCTCGACCCCGGTCAGACGGGTGAATCCAAACCGAGCATAATAGGGTGCATCCCCGACCAACATGACCCTGTCCCAACCAATGGTTCGCCCGGCCCGCAATCCTTCGTGGATCAAAAATCCACCCAATCCTTCACCTTGATGGGTCGGGTGGACGGCCACAGGGCCCAAAAGCAGCGCGTCCTGATCGCCAACATGCACGGGCCAGAATCTTATTGCACCGGCCAGGATACCCTGTCCGTCCCGCACCACCTGTGACAAGCCTGACATTGGCGGGACATCATCGCGCAGGCGATACGAAGACAGCGCTTCGCGCCCGGGCGCAAAGCACAAATCGTACAAAGCCTCGACTTCCCACCAATCGTCCGGCTCCTCCGGCCTGATCACGAATTGCTGCACCCTGCCCTCTTTTCCTAGCTGGAATTCGCCCTAGCACTTCGTTACGCCTTGGGCAAACGCTTGGAGACCTTATGTTCTATCGCCCAGAAGACGGCCACGGCCTGCCACACAATCCGTTCAACGCCATTATCACCCCGCGCCCGATCGGCTGGATATCAACCCGTGGCGCGGATGGGACCAACAACCTGGCGCCCTATTCGTTCTTTAATGGTGTGGCCTACACACCCCCGCAGGTCATGTTTGCCTCGACCGGAACCAAGGCCGATCAGGACGGTGGAAAGGACAGTATCGCCAATATCGAGGCAACAGGCGTATTCTGCGTGAACGTTGTCGCCCACGCCCACCGCGATGCAATGAACGCCAGTTCAGCCGCGCTGCCCAAACATGTCGACGAGTTCAAACACGCCGGCCTTACCGCAATCGAATGCGAGACCATCCCCTGCGCCCGTGTCGAAGGTGCCCCAGCCGCATTAGAATGCAAGCTCACGCAGATCGTGACCCTGCCCGGACAGGCGAACCGGGTTGTGTTCGGCGAAGTGACAGGAGTGCATCTGCACGACGACCATATGCGGGATGGCAAATTCGATGTGACGTCTTTCAAACCACTGGCACGGCTTGGCTACCGGGATTATTCGGTCGCGTCCGAGCTGTTCAGCCTTTCAAGACCGGATGACTAATGCATTTACCTGACGCATCGCGCCGATACCCAATCACATTGCCTGACGGCTCGGACCACCCGGGTACGGTTTTCCTGTCTCAGGCTATCGACCACCCCAGAATAGAAGCCGGTGAATACAGCTATGCGTCGGATTTCGACGCACCAGAGGATTGGGCGCAACGCCTTGCCCCTTATCTGTTCCCGTTTTCCCGCGAAAAACTTGTCTTGGGTAGATTCTGTCAAATCGCCCACGGGGTCCGGTTCATCACTTCATCGGCCAATCACGCCATGAGCGGGGCGACATGCTATCCTTTTCCCGTTTTCGATCCCGAAAAGCTGTTGGAATATCAACCTGACAGGCGCGATACCGTGATCGGAAATGACGTTTGGATCGCATACGGTGCCTTGATCATGCCTGGCGCTAAAATCGGAGATGGCGCCATTATCGGTGCAGGATCCGTCGTGCGCGGAACAGTACCGCCTTATGCAATCGTGACAGGCAATCCTGCAGAGGTACGACGGTATCGGTTTGAGGCCGGTACAATCGACCGGCTGCTTGCTTTGAAGTGGTGGGATTGGCCAACTGATCTGATTACCGAAGCCGAAAGTGCTCTGCTGTCCGGAAACGTCGATATGCTGGAGCGTTTAGCCCCCTAAAAAAGGCGGCCCATTTGGCCGCCTTTCACAATCAGTGCCCACCCAGAATGCCGGTGCGAACAGAATAATCGACCGCCAGCGCGTAATCGGGGTCATCGTCGCTGTCGACCATCAAATGGCCTGCCTTGTTCAGCAGTTTGTGACAGTCACGGCTGAGGTGGCGGAGCATGACGCGCTTTCCTGCGGCTTCATATCTCGAAGCAATGTTCTCGATGGCCTGCAATGCCGACTGATCCACCACACGGCTTTCGGCGAAATCGACAATCACGGTTTCCGGGTCGTTTGAAACGTCGAATATCTCAACAAATCCCTCGGACGAACCAAAGAACAGCGGCCCTTGAATCTCGTAGACCTTTGCGCCTTTTTCCGTCAGTGAATCGCGGGTGATTGCATGGATACGCTTGGCGTTGTTCCAAGCATAAGCCAGGGCCGAGACGATCACACCAACAACAACCGCTACCGCCAGGTCCTCCATCACGGTCACGACAGTCACCAGCACGATGACAAACGCGTCCATCAAAGGCACTTTGCGCATGATCTTGAACGAGTTCCAGGCGAAGGTCCCGATCACCACCATGAACATCACCCCGACCAAAGCGGCCAATGGAATCTGCTCAATCAGCGGGGAGGCGAACAGGATGAATACCAACAGGAACAGCGCCGCTGCGATACCGGCAATGCGCGTGCGCCCACCTGATTTCACGTTGATCATGGACTGACCTATCATGGCACAGCCGCCCATGCCTCCGAAAAAGCCAGTGGCCACATTGGCAAACCCTTGGGCGATACATTCTTGCGAGGCACCACCACGTTTGCCGGTGATTTCGCCAACAAGGTTCAGCGTCAGAAGCGACTCAATCAGGCCGATCGCTGCCAATATGACGGCGTATGGCAGGATGATCTCAAACGTCTCCCAGTTCAGCGGCACCATCGGGATGTGGAACGGCGGCAAGCCACCTTCGATCGAGGCAAGATCGCCCACCCGTGGGACGTCCAGTCCAAAACCAATCACCAATGCTGCGACGACCATGATCCCTGCCAAAGGCGCCGGGACAATGCGTGTAATGCGCGGCACGATAAGGATCACCGCCATAGTCAGGCCGACCAGACCCAACATAGTAAAAAGCTGAATACCGGAAAGCCATTCGCCACCGCTCATGCCATGGCCCGTGTTTTCCATGCTGCCGGGAACTTTGAACTGGCCCATCTGGGCCAGAAAAATCACGATGGCCAATCCGTTCACAAACCCAAGCATCACTGGATGTGGTACCAGCCTGATAAAACGCCCCCAGTGCATCGCCCCTGCGATCAGTTGCAGTATTCCCATCAAAACAACTGTAGCGAAGAGGTATTCGACCCCATGTTCTGCCACCAAGGCAACCATCACCACGGCCAGGGCCCCGGTTGCGCCCGAAATCATACCCGGACGCCCACCGATCAGTGCAGTAATCAGCCCCACCATGAACGCAGCATACAAACCAACCAAAGGATGCACGCCCGCGACAAACGCAAAGGCCACCGCCTCAGGGACCAAAGCAAGTGCAACCGTTAGGCCGGACAGCAGCTCGATCCGAAGGCGCGAGACGGTCAGGCCCTCATCCGGAACCCAACGAAGATCAGGTTTGGCGATACGATTGGCAAAGCTTGCCAGCATAGCTCGGGGCATAGGGCGTCCTGTTGGTTTATGGGTTCGCGCGAAAAAGGGACTTCTATCTGTGAACCGGTTTTTGAGCCACCGCATCAGGCGGGAGGCTGATATGCGCAGCACGCATAGCACATATCTCGCGAATAGGTGAATTGATGTCGGTTCGTTGCCGTCACACCTTGGCTTGACGCTCTGCCTGGCTCGGATAGCAACGACCCGAATCCCTGCGAAAAAAGTGACAGAACCACCGGGCGATCACCCTTGTCAAACCATGCAGCGCAGCGCACAAATCGCTGAACAGGCACCAAAATCGGAGAAAACCAGTGACCCAGACCAAGATTGCCGTCATCGGCGGATCAGGCATTTACGACATCGACGGATTGGAGAATGCGCAATGGGTCTCGGTTGAAACGCCTTGGGGTAAGCCTTCGGACCAAATACTGACCGGCGCGCTGAACGGGATCGAGATGGCGTTCCTGCCTCGCCACGGGCGTGGCCACATTCATTCGCCGACGGACGTGCCCTATCGCGCCAATATTGACGCGCTGAAACGTCTGGGGGTTACGGATGTGATCTCGGTCTCGGCCTGCGGATCGTTCCGCGAGCATATGGCGCCCGGCGATTTCGTTGTCGTCGACCAGTTCATCGACCGCACCTTTGCGCGGGACAAAAGCTTTTTCAGCTCCGGCTGCGTGGCCCATGTCAGTGTCGCCCACCCGACCTGCCCACGTTTGTCAGATGCTTGCGAGACGGCTGGCAAGGCCGCCGGCATCACCATTCATCGCGGCGGCACCTATCTGGCGATGGAGGGGCCGCAGTTCTCGACACTGGCGGAATCCAAAATGTACCGCGAGCATTGGGGCTGCGATGTGATCGGAATGACCAACATGCCCGAAGCGAAACTCGCCCGAGAAGCCGAGCTTTGTTATGCTTCGATCGCGATGGTCACCGACTATGACAGTTGGCACCCGGACCATGGCGAGGTCGACGTGACCGCCATTATCGCCACCCTGACCGGGAACGCCGAAAAAGGCCGGGCGCTGGTCAAGGGCTTGCCAGAGTTGCTAGGGGCAGAGCGCCTGCCCTGCCCGCACGGGTGTGACCGGGCGCTGGAATACGCGATCCTGACCGCGCCAGAAAAACGTGATCCGGCGCTGCTGGCGAAACTGGACGCAGTCGCGGGGCGGGTGCTCTAGCGATTGGTATCAGCGCCTATTCCGGTCGGCCGCATCAGTACTTAACCGAAAGGCAGCCTTTTAAGTTCGGTACGGGCGGCAGGGAACGAAGAGGATAGGAATGAAACGGCTCGAGGCCCTGGACGCCGCACGCTTTATGGCATTTTGCGGCATGGTGCTGGTGAACTTTCGCATCGCGGCGCAGGTCAAACCGGCAGATGACTGGGCATCGGCGCTTGTCGATGCACTGGAAGGTCGTGCTGCTGCATTGTTTGTCATTCTGGCCGGGATCGGTATTGGCCTGTCCAGCCCTTCTGCTGGAATTCTGTTACGACGGGCTGCATTACTGTTCGTACTTGGCCTGATCAACATGACCATGTTTGAGGCCGATATCCTGCATTTCTATGCATTGTATTTTGTTGTCGGCGCGGCGTTTCTGTCCTCGTCCATCTTTGGTTTGTGGCTTGGCGCATGCAGTGTCGTTGTCCTGGCCGTTCTCGCCAATCTTATCTTTGACTATGATAAGGGATGGGACTGGGTTTCCCTGACCCATACCGACCTGTGGACGATACCGGGCTTTGTACGAAACTTGCTGTTCAATGGTTGGCACCCCGTTCTACCTTGGGCAGCGTTCTTGCTGATCGGTATGGCGATTGGGCGATCGCAACTACAGACGGTCTGTGTTCAGCACCGGTTGATCATGTGGGGATTTGGCGCAGCCGTTCTGGCCCTGTTTCCGCAAAAGCTGACAACCGATCCTGACCTGGCCGCCTATCTGGGCACTCAATCCATCCCTCCGGGGCCGTTTTACATTTTGGCCGGGGCTGGAACCGCCTGTGTGGTGATCGGCCTGTTGCTAAAGCTCTGGCCGCGGATTCAAGGGCTGGGCGCCGCGATGGCGCTGACTGCGCCTGGGCGGCAGAGCCTGACGCTGTATATCGCACATATCGTGATTGGGATGGGCATTCTGGACGAGGCCGACCTGCTGGACGGATCGCTCAGCGCGCCACAGATCGTTGGCTACGCCTTGGGTTTCTGCGTGCTGTCCTCAGGATTTGCTCTGCTATGGTTCCTGCGCTTCAGACGCGGACCACTTGAGGCGTTGATGCACCGTGTGACGCGCCCATCGGGGGCTTGACGTTTGCCCGTCACCAAAGCTTGATACCCGCGTATCATAATCGGAGATCACATGCCCTTTGACATCTGGCTGGCTTTTGTGGCTGCATCCACCGCTTTGCTACTGATCCCCGGCCCCACTGTTCTGCTGGTGCTCAGCTATGCGCTCTCCAAAGGCCGCAGCGTTGCCGTAGCCTCGGCCACCGGGGTGGCGGTTGGCGATTTGGTGGCCATGACGGCCTCATTGCTGGGATTGGGGGCGTTGGTGCTGGCCTCAGCTACGTTGTTTTCTGTCCTAAAGTGGGTCGGCGCGGCCTATCTGGTCTGGCTGGGCATCAAGTTACTGCGCAGCGCACCGTCGGCGGGGCTGCAGGCGGTTGAACCCGGCGCAGATATCACTGCGCGAGGCGTCTTTGGTCACGCGGCCGCTGTAACCGCCCTGAACCCCAAATCGATTGCGTTCTTTATCGCCTTCGTGCCGCAATTCCTGCGCCCAACTGAACCTTTGGGCCCTCAATTCGCGATCCTGATAGGCACCTTCGTCGGGTTGGCCTGGTTGAATGCATTGGCCTATGCCCTTTTGGCAGATCGGCTGCGCCATATGATCGGCCGCGCAAGCACCATTCGCGCATTGACGCGTTTCGGGGGATTGACCCTGATCGGCATGGGGATCGCCACATCAATCCTGCGTCGCCCGGCCTGAGGGCCTATTCTGCAGTGTGATCATTCATAAATCCGCGAATAAACCGCCTGATTTCTCGCGCCGCCGACGTGTCGAGTTCCCTGCACAGCTCTACAAAAGCATCGCGCTCGCCACGATCCAGCCGCAGAACCAGCTGGCTGTCCTTTTTGGCTGAAACCTTACGATCTGTCCCTGACATGCACTTTGTCTCCAAAAGACCTCAGAAGGAATGAAACGTATATACTAAGTATATAGAAAACATATGATGGGCAGCTAACAACCTTGCGGAATCTTTGCAAGTAGCCTGTGTTCAATTCAGGTAATTCTTTTTCGGAACCAACGCATTGGCTAAAAAAGACGACGTCTTGGGAAACCTATCTGGTTTTTTCGGTGAGATAGGCAATCGCACGTTCTAGGAAGATTGCAAGCCAGCACATTCATTCTGTTCTTGCATGACCGTCCCCGATGGGCCAAACAACCCAGCGTGTTTTGACGCCAGAAGGGGATGGTCATGTCAAGAAACAAGTCGGTCAAGGATTACATCCGAACCATCGTCGACTTTCCGCACGAAGGGATCATGTTTCGGGATGTCACCACCTTGTTTGCGGACCCGCGCGGGTTTCGTATGGCGATTGACCAAATGTTGCACCCCTATGCTGGCGAACAGATCGACAAGGTCGTGGGACTTGAGGCGCGCGGTTTCATATTGGGCGGCGCCATCGCTCATCAGCTGAGCGTCGGTTTCGTCCCCATCCGCAAAAAGGGCAAGCTGCCCGGCACAACAATCAGCCAGGATTACACGCTGGAATACGGCGAGGCCATTGTCGAGATTCACGATGATGCCATCCAACCGGGTGAGAAAATTCTCGTCGTGGATGACCTGCTGGCCACCGGAGGCACCGCCGCCGCCGGGATCAAACTGATCGAACGGCTGGGCGGCGAGATCGTGTCATGTTCCTTCATCATCGACCTGCCAGAACTGGGCGGGCGCAAGGTTCTGGAAGAGATGGGCATGGATGTTCATGTCCTGTGCGAATTCGAAGGACTCTGATCGATCCCACAGTTACAGCCGCAGGACCGCGCCGGGGTTCATGATCCCTTTGGGGTCCAACGCCGATTTGATCGCCCGCATCGCGCTCAATTTGACCGGATCGCCATATCGCTCCAGATCTTCGGTCTTCAATCGCCCGATACCGTGCTCTGCGCTGACGGATCCCTGAAACTCATGCACAAGGTCATGAACGGCCCTTTTTACCTTCGCACTTTCGGCGTCATACTCTGACCGGGAATGCCCGTTTGGCGGAAACACATTGTAATGTAGGTTCCCGTCGCCCAGATGCCCAAAACAGTTCACCCGATACGGACCAAGCGTGGCCACAACATCTGCACCACGCCGGATAAATTCTGGGATGGCCGAGATCGGCACCGAGATATCGTGGCTTGAGACCGACCCGATCAGCCGGTTTGCATCCGGAATACGCTCGCGCACGGCCCAAATGTCCTGCCGCTGCGCCTCGCTTTGTGCAATCACCGCATCGGTGACCAGCCCACGTGCGTCAGCGGCCTCGTACAGCACCTCAAACGCGGTTTCAGGTGATTGGCCCATCGACAAGCCAATCTCGATCAGCACAGACCATTCGGGCGGCTCGGCAAAGGCCTGCCGCGTCTCTGGCAGAACCTCACTCAGGAACAAAAGCCCCTGTTGGTGAATCAGTTCAAATGCGCTGACGCTGTCCCCCATGAGGTCCCGCGCCAGCGCCAGCAAATCAACCGCCGCTTCGGCAGAGGTGACCTGAACCATGGCCGTTCCAACCGCCTCAGGACGGGGAAACAGCTTGAGTGCCGCCGCAGTGATGATCCCTAGCGTCCCTTCGGCCCCAATCAAAAGATTGCGCAGATCATACCCGGTATTGTCCTTTCGCAACCGGCTGAGCCCATGCCAGATTTCGCCGCTTGGTAAAACCGCCTCAAGGCCCAGACACAGGTCACGGGCGTTTCCATAGCGCAACACGTTTACCCCCCCTGCATTTGTCGACAGGTTCCCTCCGATCCTACATGACCCCTGTGAGGCAAGGGAAAGTGGAAATAACCGGTTCGCGCCTTCGGCAGCCGCCTGCACATCTGCAAGGATCACACCACCTTCTGCAATCATCACATTCTCTGTCGGATAGACAGCCCGGATCGCTGTCATCCGCTCTAGCGAGATTAGCAAAGGCGCAGGCCCGTCCGACGTCACCTGACCGCCAACAACACCGGTGCCGCCCCCATATGGCACCACCGGGACCGATGCCTCGGCAGCCAATCGGATCAGAACCGCTACCTCTTCGGCCGTTCTGGGCACCGCAAGCACCCCCGCCTGCCCGGAAATCCGACGGCGCGGCTCCTCGAGATATCGCGCGGTGACCGGTCGCAGCACTTCATCCGGCAAGGCGGCGCGAATTGATTGGGCGAATTGATCGTCTGCGGGATTCAGGGTCATGCCCATTCCTTGCCCAAGGCAACGGGTCCCGACAAGCCCTATTCCAACTCGATCAGGTATTGCGGCTCTAACACAACCACCGTTGGCCGGTCCGGAAGTGAGCGCAGGGATACGGTGATTTCCGACACGCCATCGCGTTCAACAGGGAAATCCCCCCTGATATCCGCCAGAAACCGATCCAGCGAATAGTCCGAAAACCAATGCATCGGAATGATGACCGAACTCTTCAACCGTTTCAGAACTGTAATCATTTCGGGCAGCGGCATGGTCGTCCCACCATCCACCGCTGCCATAACAACATCCAACCGTCCAAGGGCCGCAAATTGCGCGTCCGACGGAATGTGGTGCAGATGACCCAGATGCCCAATGCACAACCCGGCAACCTCAAACACAAAGATCGAATTGCCACGTTCTTCGACCCCGCCATAGACGGACCGGATATCGGTCGAGACATTGCGCACCAACATCTCTTCCAGATCCAGATGATGTTCGATCCCCTCCCCGAACACGCCCCACCCTTCCAGCACATGCGGAATGGCAGGATCGGGATGCGCGGTCCAATGCGTGCCATGGGCGTGGTTCATCGTCACCACATCGGGAATCAAACTGGCCCCGCCGATGAAGCCGGTGAAATCTGTCACGGCGTTCAACCCGCCCGGTGTCTGGATCAGAAAAGAAGCATGCGCGACATAGCTGATCCGGACGGAATACTCCGGCACCGGATCTTGCCACCCCGCTTTATGCAGGTATTCGATCCCTGGTGCCGCATCCGCAATGGCGATGCAATGGCTTGGCCGCCGCTCCTGTGCCACAGCCCCGCCCGAGATCACCAAAAATGCCAAAACCACCCAGCGCATGACGTGATTGTAGCGCAGAGCAACGTTGAGTCACGACTGCAAAGTTAAATTGAACTTTCCGCGGGTTGAAGTGCCTTAAACCACGATGCACTTACGCAGCTTGAACGGGCGTGAGACCTTCGCCGCACGCAAGGCCGGTGCCAATGCGTCGCTCACAAAAAACGCGTCTCGCATTTGTGTGTCGATCCAGTTGTCGGGCCCATCCAACGCAGACACGCTCACGGCGATGTCCTTGTCTTGCATTGCGCCGGGCGGCTGCCAGATATCATAATTTGGGTAAGGCTTTGTGAAGCGCGGTGATTGATCAGTCAGCACTGCTGTTTTTTGCGCCCCAAAGTTCAAGCAGAAATACTCGCCCTCAACCGGTGTGGTGCGATCGTGTTGAAACAGTTTGACTGGATAGAGATTTCCGTCACCAAGGTCGAATTGACGCAGAACAGACGCACAAGCGGAAGACACGGTCCAAGTCCCTCCAGCATTAAATAGGTCGGGCTGTTTCTTTTCCTTTTTGTCCTTGTATTCCGCGTACATTTCCTTGGGAAAGCGATTTTCCGGCAAGGGCTCACCAATGTTGTTCCGCTTCATAGAATCGACAGCAAGTTCGTTGTCTTTGAGATAGTTATCTTGATCAAACCCTTTGATACTAGAGGTGCTTACCATCGCACGGCTGATCCAAATCATTGGCTGTTTCGCCCGCGCCATGGTCCTACCCCGCTTCTGTCTTCCCGCGCCGGTCCGACCGCAGACAGGCATATAACACATGCGTTCGCCAGCGCCCGTCAATCTGCAGATAGGACTGCGCCACGCCTTCGTATTTAAAGCCCGAGCTTTCCAGCAATCCGCGCGAGGGTTTGTTTTCGGGCAGGCAGGCCGCCTCGATCCGGCTCAGGTCTAAACGCGTGAAGGCATGATGGACCACCGCGCCAATAGCCTCGCGCATATACCCGTTGCGAGCAAAGGCTTGGCCCGTCCAATAGCCCAGGGTCCCCGCCTGTGCTGGGCCACGGCGCACATTGTCCAGGGTGATCGCACCGACCAGCAGGTCATCAGATCGCCGGAACAGAAATAACGGAATCGCCGTCCCACTCGCAACCGAGCGCTGCGCCCAGTAGACCCGGTTGGTAAAGGACTTCCGGCTCAGATGATCCGAAGCCCAGATCGGCTCCCACTGGGTCAAAAAATCTTTGGACGAGCGTCGCAGCGCCGCCCAGTCGTTAAAATCGGAGTGTACGGGCGGGCGCAAGCTGAGCCGCTCGGTTTCAAGTTTCAGCTTGCGTCTGCCCAGAAGCATCACGCCGCGCGCCTCTCCTGCAAGTCCGCGAGTGTGGGTGCACCTGATACCGGACCATACAGCGCCAGCGCCGCTGGCGCTTGTGCTGCTATCTGTTCGGCAAAGCTGCGGACATCTTCGGTGCTGACCGCGTCAATCTTGGCGACTGTATCCTCAAGCGACGGCACCCGTCCCCAGATCTGCACCAGACGCGCCAGACGCTCGGCCCGGTTCGAGGGGCTTTCCAGCCCCATCAGCATTCCGGCCTTCATTTGCGCACGAGCACGGGCGACCTCTTCGGGGCTCATATCCTCGGCGGCACGTTTCATTTCGTCAATGGTGATCGTCGCCAACTCACCGATCTGATCCGCAGATGTGCCCGCGTAGATCGTGGTTGTCCCGGTGTCGGCATAGGCGCCGGCCTGGGCAAAGATCGTATAGCAAAGCCCGCGTGTTTCCCGCACTTCCTGAAACAAGCGCGAAGACATACCCCCGCCCAGCGCGGTCGAATAAATCTGCGCGGTATAGATCGCGTCGTCGCGATAGCCGGGGCTTTCCAGCGCCAAAGCGAAATGAGCTTGCTCCAGTTCTTTCTCCTGCCGCGCCTCACCACCGGTAAATCGGGCCACTTCAGGGATCAAACCCTTTCGTGGTTGCAGGTGACCAAACATCTCTTCCGCCGTTTTCATCAGTGCATCGTGATCCACCGCACCAGCAGCGGATAGGATCATCTGTTCAGGGCCATAATGCTCGGCCACGAAACCCGACAGATCCTCGCGCGAGAATGCGCTGACGCGTTCAGTGGGGCCAAGTATGGTCCGGCCCAAGGGCTGATCGTGATAGCTTTGCTCTTGCAGCCAGTCAAAGATTACATCGTCGGGCGTGTCATAGGCCTGACCGATTTCCTGTAGGATCACACCGCGTTCGACCTCAATCTCGCGCGGATCGAAGATCGGGTTCAGGACGATGTCACCGATGACATCCATCGCCAGCGCCACATCGTCTTTTAGAACGCGCGCGTAATAGGCCGTCACCTCGCGCGAAGTATAGGCGTTGATATACCCGCCCACATCCTCGATCGCTTCTGCAATTTGCAGCGCGGATCGCCGTTTGGTTCCCTTGAACGCCATATGCTCAAGGAAATGGGCTATGCCATTCTGTTCGATCCGCTCATTGCGCGCACCGGCGGTTACCCAGATGCCTATGGCCGCAGATTGCAGCCCCGGCATATGTTCACTGACGATACGGAAGCCGTTCTTCAGTTGGTCTTGTCTGACAGTCACTCGGCGATATGCCCTTTGATATGATCCTCAAGGGCGCCCAGATCATTGGCGATGCGGGTCACCCGTTCTGGACGTTCATACAGATCAGACATGCGAGAGGGAAGAGGCGGATGTACGCCACTCGCCTTCTCGACCGCAGCCGGGAACTTGGCCGGGTGTGCGGTCGCCAAAGTGATCATCGGGACGTTCGCGTCGCGGTGCTCCTCGGCAACTTTGATACCCACGGCAGTATGGGGGCAGACCAGTTCGGTGCTGCGGGCCAGCGTGGCTGTGATCGTCGCCAGCGTTTCCTCTTCGGACACGCGGCCCGAGTCGAAGCTTTCACGCAGCGCTTCCATCGCACCCTGGCTGACGTTGAAGCCGCCATTCTTCAGCTCGCCCATCAGCTGAGCCACAGAATTGCCATCCTCGTCATAGGCATAATACAGCGCCCGTTCAAAGTTCGAGCTGACTTGAATATCCATCGAAGGGCTGATCGAAGGGATCGTGTTTCCCTTGAAATACCCTTCGCCTGCCAGGCACCGATGCAGAATGTCATTCTGGTTGGTCGCCACTACCAACCGGTCAATCGGCAAGCCCATGCGTTTGGCCAGATAGCCCGCAAAAATGTCGCCGAAATTGCCTGTCGGCACGGTAAAGCTGACCTTGCGATGCGGTGCGCCAAGGCTGACGGCGGCCGAGAAGTAATAGACGATCTGTGCCAGCACGCGGGCAAAGTTGATCGAGTTCACCCCCGCCAGTTTCACACCGTCACGGAAGTCGAAATCGTTGAACATATCTTTCAGCGCGGCCTGACAGTCGTCAAAGTCCCCGTCGACGGCCAGAGCATGCACATTGCCGTCCGCAGGTGTGGTCATCTGACGACGCTGCACCTCAGATACACGGCCATGCGGATACAGGATAAACACGTCTACCGCATCCAGCCCCCGGAACGCCTCAATCGCGGCAGAACCGGTATCACCGCTGGTCGCGCCCACGATAGTCACCCGATCCCCGCGACGCTTCAGCGCTACCTGGAACAACTGACCGATTAGCTGCATGGCGAAGTCTTTGAAGGCCAGTGTCGGGCCGTGAAACAACTCCAGCAGGAAGTGGTTCTCGTTCAACTGCTTCAACGGTGCGCGGGCGTCATGGCCGAACCCTTTATAGGCGCGGGCAATGATCTGTTTGAACTCATCTTCCCCAAATGATCCGCTGACATAGGGCCACATCACGCGAAAGGCGATGTCCTCATAGGACAGGCTGGCCAAAGCAGCGATGTCATCCTGGCTCATCACCGGGATCTCGGCGGGCAGATACAGGCCGCCGTCGCGGGCCAGCCCGGTCAGCATCGCCTCTTCAAAACTCAGTTCGGGCGCCTGCCCGCGGGTTGAGACATATTTCATTGCGCTTCACTTTCTGATGGGGCGCGACCGCGCCACAGGAAATAACCAGTCATCGCAGCCCAGACCAAAGCCAGGCCAAACCATGTGATCGCGTATCCCAGATGATCATTCGGGATGCCCGCAGTGTCCACTGGCAGAGGGGTCACATTCGGATCGGTTTGGGACCGTGCGATCAGCAGAACCGGGTCGGTTCCCAGAGCTGCGGCAAGAGCGGGAACATCGCGGGCAAACCAGATATTAGCAGACAAATCGGGTTCGGGCGTATAGCCGTCGATCTCATCCGGCCAGTGCAGATTGCCCGTCAGTTCGATCTGCCCGGTTTGTCTTTCAACCTGTTTGGCAGTGGTTGGGATAAAACCGCGATCGACCAGAATAGTCCGGTCGCCAGTATCGAAAGCTTGGATAACTCGATAGCCAGCGCCTACTTGTTTCACCGAAACCAGAACATGGATTTCACCCGGCTGCATCTCACCCTGGACGAAAACCGGTAAGTACTTGTCCCGTGTCTCGGAAGGCTGCTGCGGCAGGGAAACAGGTTCGGCGGAGATCCGGTCGTTAATCTCGGCCAACACGTCTTGTTTCCACCCAAGCCGCTGTACCTGCCAGACGCCCAGCGACACAAGTACGCCCAGACCGGCGAGCCCGAAGATCAGCAGGAAAGTTATGCGGCGCATGGCGGGGTCAAACCTTGTTGCAGAAACCGGCGTCTTGTTAAGGGCGGTGTGAACTGAATTGCAACCACCCATTTGTATCGGGTGCAATCTTGCACCCTGATAGAGAAAAAGCCGCCCTTGGGGGCGGCTTTTGCAATTTTGTTACCGGTCCGGCGTCAGATCAAAGGGGCTTGTCCCCAGATATAGACTGCGAAGAACAGGAACAGCCAGACAACGTCAACAAAGTGCCAGTACCAGGCCGCGGCCTCGAAACCGACGTGCTTTTCCGGCGTGAAATCACCCTTCAGTGCCCGGATCAAACAGACCGACAAGAAGATGGTGCCGATAATCACGTGGAAGCCGTGAAAGCCGGTTGCCATGAAGAAGTTCGAATAGAACTGATCACCACCGAATTTCCAGCCCTCATGGGCCAGCAATTCGTAGTACTCAAAGCCCTGCAGAGCGGTAAAGGCGATGCCCAAAACGATACCAATAGCGAGGCCGTTGATCAGCGCCTTGCGGTCATTGTCATGCACCAGCGCGTGGTGCGCCCAGGTGATGGCACAGCCCGAAAGCAGCAGGACCAGCGTGTTGATCAGCGGCAAGTGGAACGGGTCAACCGCGTGGATATCCGGCTGGATGTATTCGGTGCCCGCATAGTCGTACATCGGGTACATGCGGTGTTTGAAGAACGACCAGAACCAGGCGAAGAAGAACATCACCTCGGACATCACGAATAGGATGAACCCATAGCGCAGGCCAATGCGCACGACCGGCGTGTGATCGCCTACACGGCTTTCGGCCACCACTTCGGACCACCAGGCGAACATGGTGTAAAGAACCGCGACAAGACCGGCCCAGAACATGTAGGAGGTGACGCCGTGCATCCAGAGGACGGCTCCGAACAACATCACAAAGCCGCCCGCAGCGCCGATCAGTGGCCAGATCGAAGGGGTCAGAATGTGGTAATCATGATTTTTTGCGTGTGCCATCAGCGTCCCTCACCTACAGGCGTTAGTTCTTGTTTGTATCACCCTGAACATCAAGGGCGGCATAGCCCTCGGGCAGGTCAATTTCGTAGAATGTATACGACAGAGTGATCGTATGCACATATTTGGCTTCCAGATCCTCGACCATTTCGGGATCGACGAAAAAGCTCACCGGCATCTGAACCCGTTCTCCGGGTTGCAACACCTGTTCTTCAAAACAGAAACAGGCGATCTTCTGGAAATACCCACCGGCCGAATAAGGCGCAACGTTGTAAGACGCCTGACCGGCAATTGGGCGGTCCGTGGGGTTATATGCCTCATAGAAGGCCAGGCCCGTTTCGCCGATGCGGATTTCCATCTGGCGCTCGACCGGCTTAAATTCCCAGGCCATGTCTTTCGCCTTTGAGGCGTCAAAGCGAACGGTAACAGTGCGCTCAAGGATGTCCTCTGGCGCGGCTTCAGCCACTCCGGTTGTGCCGCCATACCCGGTGACCCGGCAAAACCAGTCGTAAAACGGCACCGAAGCCCAGGCGAGGCTGCCCATCAGAACAACAACGCCGACGGTTTGCACGACGGTTTTTTGCGGCCCTGTGAGCGCCATCAGTTCTGCACCTCTTGCATGGCCCTGTTAAAATCGGTCCCTGAGACTTTGACGATCGTCAGCCCAAAGATCAGCACGATGAATGCAGCAAGCGTCAGGCCAACGCCCAGATTTCGGCTGAACCGACGTTGATGCAACTCATGGCTTTTGCGCAGGCTCATGCCCAGCCTCCCAGCCCGTAAGGCTTCAGCAGTGCTTCGGCAAGGATCGCGCCGAAATGCAGGAAAAGATACAGCAGCGAGAGCTTGAAAAAGCCACGCTCAACTTTGAAGTTGTCAGCCTCGGAATCATCTTCGGTCCGACGCGAGATTGCCCATGCTCCGCGCAGGAACAACGCGTTCAGTACAATAGCGACGGTCAGATAGATCGGGCCGCCGATTGCCGAAAAGCCGGTTCCAATCGCAAGCACTGCCAGCAGAACGGTGTAGACCAGAATATGCCAGCGCGTCGCCCGCCGACCATGGGTTACCGTCAACATCGGCACACCCGCATCGTCGTAATCCGACCGCATAAACAGGGCCAGCGCCCAGAAATGCGGCGGCGTCCACATGAAGGTGAGGGCAAACATCAGCCAAGGTTCGACGGACATGGATCCGGTTGCAGCGACCCAGCCGATGACCGGCGGGAAAGCCCCAGCTGCGCCGCCAATCACGATGTTCTGTGGCGTCGAGCGCTTGAGCCACATCGTGTAGACAACGACATAGAAGAAGATGGTGAAGCCCAGAAAGGCTCCGGCGAACCAGTTGGTTGCAAGACCCAACATGATCACCGACAGGCCGGACAGTGCCAGGCCCAAGGCCATCGCTTCGCCCTCTTGTACCTTGCCCGACGGTATGGGGCGACCTTTGGTGCGCTTCATAACGCGGTCGATATCTGCATCCCACCACATGTTCAGCGCGCCGGATGCGCCACCTCCGATGGCAATGAACAATATCGCGCAGAACCCAACGAACGGATGTACCGGTACCGGCGCTGCCAGCAGACCAACAAGCGCCGTGAATACAACCAGCGACATCACGCGCGGCTTCAGCAGGGCGAAGTAATCGCCAAAGCTGGCCTCATTCGCATACGCTTGGGCGGTCGTTTGGCTTGCATTGATGCTTGCGTCGCTCATCTCGGGTCCTTTTGGGGCGAAGGCTGTGCGATCTCTCGCACAGCCTGCATCTTGTAGCAGGCGGGACGCATCCCGTCCTTACTGAAATCAGTTCGAAGCGACCTGATAGTTCTGCGGCAGGCCTGCATACTCGTCGATCGCACCTTTCAACCACGCGTCATACGCCTCTTGGCTGACAACTTTGACAGTGATCGGCATATAGGCATGGTCTTTGCCGCACAGTTCCGAACACTGGCCGAAATAGATGCCTTCCTTTTCGGCCTCAAACCACAGCTCAGCCAGGCGTCCGGGTACACCGTCCTGCTTCACACCGAAGGACGGAATGGTCCATGAATGGATCACGTCGGACGCAGTAACTTGCATCACGATGACCTTGCCAACCGGGACAACTACCGCTGTGTCGGTGGCCAGCAGCCACTCATCGTCGCTATACCCTGCGTCTGCCAGCTTGGCCCGCATCGCGTCATCCAGGACAAACGCCGTCACGTCCGCATCGGCGGGGCGGGTACCTTCGTCCAACGTGGCCGGATGGCCAAGCAGATAGCTGTCGAATGCAAAATCGTGATCGACATACTCATATGTCCAATACCACTGGTTGCCGACAACCTTGATAACGACATCACCTTCGGGAATTTCCTGCTGCTTGAACAGAACCGGCAGAGAGAAAGCACCGATGAATACTAGAATCAGAATCGGACCCAACGTCCAGACGATCTCGACCGGAGTATAGTGCGAGAATCGCGCTGGGGTCGGGTTGACGCGTTGGTTATAACGCATGATGCAGTAAACCAGCAGGCCCGCAACGAATATGCAGATCGCGGTGATAATCACCAGAATCATATTATCCAGGCGATGAATCCCCTCGGCAAGGCTTGTGGCTGCAGGCTGGAATCCTATGCCGCCGTCAACCGGCTGACCAATAATCTCAAGCTCCTGAGCCATGGCGGGAAGGCTGGAGAGGGCTGTCATAAGCCCCGAAAGCTTTAAAGCGTTCTTCATTTTCTGTCCTGATCGTTTGATCTTTGCGTCCCTGGCGAAAAGGTGTGAATCGGCCACACCTCACCCGTTGTCTTTGGCCGCGTTAAAAACCATATTCCTGCGGGTAGATAAAGCAAAATGCTTGCGTCAAACAGACGCTATTTTTGATCTGGATCAAACTCGAAAGGTCCCAAGAGATGCCCAACGACCCGTTTCGCCCGTTTGAAAGCGCTCTTCCACATGACGAAGCGCTAGCGGTACTGCAATCCGCCACCGCCGGGGCCGAGGACGGAGAACTGTACGTTGAACGCCGGAAATCCGAGTCTCTGGTCTTTGATGACGGGCGCTTGCGGACCGCTTCTTATGACGCGTCCGAAGGTTTCGGCCTGCGCGCCGTGCAGGGCGAAGTGGCAGGCTATGCGCATTCAACGGACGTCTCGATTCCTGCCCTGAAACGGGCCGCCGAGACCGCGCGGCTGGCGGTCGGTGATGGTGGCGGAACGCTAGCTGATGCCCCCCGGGCCACCAACAAGCGCCTTTATACAGACGAAGACCCAATCGAATCTGCCAGCTTCCCCGTCAAAATCGAAACATTGCGCGAGATTGACGCCTTTGCCCGTGATCTTGATCCGCGTGTAGTACAGGTCAGCGCCACTATTGCTGCTGCGGTGCAGGAGGTTGAGATTCTACGCCCTGACGGCATTCTGGTCCGCGATGTCCGCCCCATGACCCGGTTGAATATCTCGGTCATCGTAGAACAGAACGGCCGTCGTGAGAGCGGCTCGACCGGTGGAGGTGGCCGGATCGGCCTGGACGGGCTGATCGACCCAACCGACTGGCAGGATAAAGCCCGCGAGGCCCTTCGCATCGCCATGGTCAACCTCGAGGCTGTTCCCGCCCCTGCGGGCGTGATGGAGGTCGCACTGGGCCCTGGCTGGCCCGGCATCTTGCTGCACGAAGCGATTGGCCACGGCCTTGAAGGGGATTTCAATCGCAAGGGCAGTTCCGCCTTTGCCGGGCTGATGGGTCAACAGATCGCGTCCAAAGGTGTTACGGTCGTTGATGACGGCACAATCGCAGACCGGCGCGGGTCAATCAGCGTCGATGATGAGGGCACACCCAGTTCGCGCACTGTGCTGATCGAAGACGGCATCCTGACCGGATATATGCAGGATCGCCAAAACGCCCGTCTGATGGGTGTTGCACCAACCGGGAATGGGCGGCGTCAAAGCTATGCCCATAAACCAATGCCACGGATGACAAATACAATCATGCTGGGTGGCGATGCCGATCCCGCCGCTTTGGTAGCCGATATAAAGGATGGCATCTGGGCGGTTGGCTTTGGCGGCGGCCAGGTGGATATCACCAATGGCAAGTTCGTGTTTTCCTGCACCGAGGCATACCGGGTTGAAAACGGCAAAATCGGCGCGCCGGTCAAAGGGGCAACATTGATTGGCGATGGCCCCTCTGCCCTCAAACGCGTTCGCGGGTTGGGCAACGACATGGCCTTGGATCCGGGAATGGGCACGTGTGGCAAGGATGGCCAATGGGTGCCCGTGGGCGTCGGTCAACCTACGGTCCTGATGGATGGGCTGACGATTGGAGGATCGGCGGCCTAAGTAGAATCGGTCACTGCTTCCAAAGCGCAGGGTTAACGCCCCGCTTTGGATATGCATTGATACTTTGCGGAGAGGCGTTTTCCGACTTCCGACTCGGCTGTATTTTTTGCCGTTGTTTTTCAACAACCTACGCAACTGAGACAACTGAGACTCGAAATATATCCGGAAAATTTGACGGGATTCACACGCTGTTAACCCTGGCAGCCGTAAACCAGTTCTGCAATCAGACGGAGCAACGGATGACCGAAGAGCAGCTTTCTTCCAATCACCCCACACTCCCACCCACCACGGAAGAGGATCGGTTTTCCTGGCTTCGTCTGTTGCGTTCTCGCAAAGTGGGCCCGGCGACGTTTCGGCGGCTGCTTCGCGAACATGGCTCGGCGCAGAATGCGCTGGCCGCGCTGCCGGAAATGGCACGCGCTGCCGGAATAGAAGGGTATGAAATCTGCCCGCCCGGCGTGATTGAGGCGGAACTCAAGGCCGCAAAAGCTGCCAATGCGCGGCTTTTGTGCCTAGGGTCCGCCGATTTCCCATCCGCTTTACATGATCTGAATGATGCTCCGCCAATGTTGTGGGCAATCGGTGACACCTCTCTTTTACAGCGCCCCTCGGTCGCTATGGTCGGTGCCCGCAACTGCTCATCTCTGGGCGCGCGAATGGCGCGCGGATTGGCGACCGATCTGGGAAAACAGGGGTATGTGATCGTTTCTGGCCTGGCCCGCGGGATTGATACCGCGGCGCACCTAGCCACGGTTGAAACAGGCACCATCGCCGTTATGGCGGGGGGGGTCGACGTGGTTTACCCTGCTGAAAATACCGATCTTGCCGCTGAAATCGCAGGTTCCGGGCTGCGCGTCTCAGAGCAACCCATGGGCGTCACGCCACAGGCGCGCCATTTCCCGCGTCGCAACCGGATCATCTCGGGCCTGGCAAAGGCCGTTATTGTGGTCGAAGCCGCCGCCAAATCCGGCAGCCTGATTACAGCGCGCGACGCCTTGGACCAGGGGCGCGATGTTCTGGCTGTGCCCGGACACCCGTTTGACGCGCGTGCGGCTGGCTGCAACCTGCTGATCCGCGACGGTGCTACTTTGATAAGGTCTGCAGAAGATGTGATCGAAGCGCTACCGCAGCAAGCGAACCTATTCGAACCCCAGCAAATGCTCCAAAAGAATTTACCCCGCACACCATGCTCAACCAATGACCTGGAACGCCTAATTCTGACCCGGCTCGGCCCCTCTCCTATCGCCGAAGACCAGTTGATCCGCGATGTTGAGGCAACGGCGGGTGAAATTGCCCCGGTTTTGGTCGATCTGGAACTGGACGGACGTATTCAACGCCAACCCGGGGGTCTTCTGTCATTGACCGCCTGAGTGTTGGATATCCAATCTTACACATGTATCCCATTGTAATCGCGTATAAATCCTTGCCTTCAAAGGAACGCATTGACAATTCGCTCTTGCCCTACACATCTTGCACACTCATAGAAGGCGCCAATTCCGTCGAGCGAGGTTTCCCCTTAAATGCCTGTAGTTGTTGTAGAATCCCCTGCCAAGGCCAAAACAATCAATAAATATCTTGGCCCGGACTACACGGTTCTGGCGTCTTACGGCCATGTTCGAGATCTGCCGCCCAAAGATGGCTCGGTCGATACCGAGGATGAGTTTGCGATGAAATGGGAGGTCGGGAACGACAGCCGCAAACATGTCAAAGCCATCGCCGACGCGCTGAAAGAAGACAACGCCCTGATCCTCGCCACCGACCCCGATCGTGAGGGTGAAGCGATCAGTTGGCATTTGCAGGAAGCACTGACCAAACGCCGGTCGATCAAAAAGGATACGCCTGTCAGCCGGGTGACCTTCAACGCCATCACTAAGGACGCAGTGACCGAGGCAATGCGAAACCCCCGTCAGGTGGACATGCCACTTGTCGAGGCCTATCTGGCCCGCCGTGCGCTGGATTATCTTGTGGGGTTCAACCTGTCGCCCGTCTTGTGGCGCAAACTGCCTGGTGCAAAATCCGCAGGCCGCGTGCAGTCTGTCTGCCTGCGCCTGATCGTCGAGAGAGAGATGGAAATCGAGGCGTTCAAACCGGTGGAATACTGGTCGGTGCGCGCCCTGTTCGAAACACCCCGTGGTCAGACCTATGAGGCACGCCTGGTCACACTGGCCGGTAAAAAGCTGGACAAGCACGATCTGTCCAACTCAACCCAGGCTGAACTGGCGGTGCAGGCGATCACCAGCCGCGCGCTCAGTGTCACTTCGGTCGAGGCGAAACCCGCCGCTCGAAATCCCAGCGCACCCTTCATGACCTCGACCCTGCAGCAAGAGGCCAGCCGCAAGTTCGGCATGGGTGCGCGTCACGCGATGCAAGTGGCACAGCGCTTGTATGAGGCCGGCTACATTACCTATATGCGAACCGATGGCATCGACATGGCCCCTGAGGCCGTGGCGGCTACGCGCGAGACCATCGCCGACCGCTATGGCGCGGAATATGTGCCGGACAGCCCTCGCATCTATAAGAACAAGGCAAAGAACGCGCAGGAAGCCCACGAATGCATCCGGCCTACGGATATGACCCGCGATGCCAAAGCGCTGAAGGTAACGGACGACGATCAGCGCAAGCTCTATGACCTGATCTGGAAACGCACCATTGCCTGCCAGATGGCCGCTGCCCGGCTGGAACGCACAACTGTCGAAATCGGAAGCGAAGATGGGCAGGTTGGCCTGCGCGCGACCGGTCAGGTGGTGATGTTTGACGGGTTCATGCGTGTCTATGAAGAAGGCCGCGATGATGTCGCCGATGAGGATGACAAACGCCTGCCCCAGATCATGCAGGGCGACCCTGCACGGTTCTCTAAAACCACGTTGCGGGATCAGTTCACCAAAGCGACAAGCGATGGCACGGACCGGGCCGCGAAAGAGGCCATTCTGTCAGACAATGAATCAGTTCTGGCACTGCAACATCACACTCAACCGCCGCCGCGCTATACCGAGGCGACGTTGGTCAAGCGGATGGAAGAGTTGGGGATCGGGCGACCGTCGACCTATGCCTCGATTGTCACAACGATTCAGGACCGGGAATATGTACGCAAGGACAAGAACCGGCTGATCCCCGAAGAAAAGGGGCGGATCGTCACGATTTTTCTGCTGAACTTCTTCCGTCAGTATGTCGGTTATGAATTCACCGCCAATCTGGAAGAACAGCTGGACGATGTGAGTGCAGGTGATCGGGACTATAAGGATCTGTTGGGCAAATTCTGGCGCGACTTCTCGGCCGCGATTGGCGAGACATCGGAACTGCGCATTTCCGAAGTGCTGGACAAACTGGACGAAGCACTGGCACCGCAGCTCTATCCGCCACGCGAGGATGGATCTGACCCGCGTGTCTGTCCGAAATGCGGCGCAGGCCAGTTGCACCTGAAAACTTCACGCACTGGCGGGTTCGTCGGCTGCGGCAACTATCCCGAATGCACCTATACCCGTCCTATCGCCGGTGAAGGTGCCGAGGGTGAAGAGCGCCTGCTGGGTGAAGATTCGGGTGATGATATCTGGCTGAAGACCGGCCGGTTCGGACCTTATGTTCAACGTGGAGAGCCAACGCCCGAGAACAAGAAACCTCCGCGCGCCTCGCTGCCACGTGGCTGGAGCAAGGATGATATGGATCTGGACAAGGCGCTGACATTGCTATCCCTGCCCCGCCAGATTGGTGAGCACCCCGAGGGCGGTATGATCAGCTCGAATTTCGGGCGGTTCGGACCATATCTGATGCACCAGCTGGCGGACGAGGCCAAACCGGTTTACGCAAACCTCAAAGACCCCAATGACGTGTTCGAGATCGGCATGAACCGCGCGGTCGAATTGCTTGCTGAAAAGCGCTCCAATCCGGGGCGCGGACGCCGGGCTGCGGCCAAAGCGCTGAAAGAACTGGGGGAACATCCCGATGGTGGCGCCATGCAGGTTCTGGATGGGCGCTATGGTCCATATGTGAAGTGGGAAAAGGTCAACGCGACCATTCCCAAAGACATCAAACCCGAGGACGTAACGCAGGAAATGGCCATCGAACTGGTCAATGAGCGCGCGGCCCTGAAAGGGACCAAGAAAAAGGCGGCGCCCAAGAAAAAAGCCGCCAAGAAGACAACCAAGAAGGCCGGTTAGGTAGAAATACCACCCTTCGCCCGGTTTCATTGACTTCCCCGTGACGTGACGGCACAACCTGCCCAACACCATCTCATTGGGGGAGTTTTCCATGAAGAAAATCTATGCCAATGCCAACGAAGCGCTCGATGGCGTGCTTTCGGATGGCATGTTGATCGCCGCTGGCGGGTTTGGCCTGTGCGGGATTCCCGAGCTGCTGCTTGAGGCAATCAAGACCTCGGGTGCCAAAGACCTGACCTTTGCCTCGAACAATGCGGGCGTGGACGATTTCGGTATCGGTATCCTGCTGCAAACGAAGCAGGTCAAAAAGATGATCAGTTCATATGTGGGCGAAAACGCCGAATTCATGCGTCAGTACCTCAGCGGTGAGCTTGAACTGGAATTCAACCCTCAAGGCACCCTGGCCGAACGGATGCGCGCAGGTGGTGCCGGGATCCCGGGTTTCTACACAAAAACGGGCGTAGGCACTGTTATTGCCGATGGGAAAGAACACAAAGACTTCAACGACGAGACCTATATTCTCGAAGAAGGTATTTTTGCAGATCTGGCGATTATCAAGGCGTGGAAAGCCGACGACACCGGCAATCTGGTGTTCCGCAAGACCGCCCGAAACTTCAACGTGCCCGCCGCCACTTGCGGCAAGATCTGTGTGGTCGAAGTTGAAGAGATCGTGCCCCGTGGCTCTCTGGACCCTGACATGATCCACCTACCTGGAATTTACGTGCATCGCATCATTCAGGGCAATCACGAAAAGCGCATCGAACAGCGCACCACCCGCAAGAAGGAGGACGCATAATGCCCTGGGACCGCAATCAGATGGCCGCCCGCGCAGCGCAAGAGCTCGAAGACGGCATGTATGTAAACCTCGGCATCGGTATCCCGACGCTGGTGGCAAATTATGTTGGCGACAAGGATATCACCCTGCAATCCGAAAACGGAATGCTTGGTATGGGTCCCTTTCCTTTCGAGGGCGACGAAGACCCGGACCTGATCAACGCAGGCAAGCAGACGATCACCGAACTGTCTCGGACTGCTTATTTCGACAGCGCTACGTCTTTCGCCATGATCCGGGGCGGCAAAATCGCTGCGGCAATCCTGGGTGCTATGGAAGTGGATGAAAAAGGCGATCTGGCCAACTGGATGATTCCCGGCAAGCTGGTCAAAGGCATGGGCGGCGCGATGGATTTGGTTGCAGGTGTCGGACGTGTGATCGTGGTTATGGATCACACCAACAAACACGGTGAATCGAAAGTGCTGAAAGAGTGCACCCTGCCGCTGACGGGCAAGGGTGTTGTGGATCGCATCATCACCAATTTTGGAGTTCTGGATGTGGTCGATGGCGGCCTGAAGATCGTAGAGCTCGCAGATGGTGTCAGCGAAGATGAGATGCGCGCCGCGACACAGGCGACGATTGTCGACTGATCAATTCACCTAATGGCAAGGCCCACTTCAGTGTGGGCCTTGGTCAATTAAGAGCCTGAAACACGCACCCGTCAGAAATCAACTCGGGCGGTGTCGAACACAGCGCTCGCGCCACCTGAAAAGCCGCGAGAACCTTGGGCACATAGTCCCGTGTTTCCGCATAAGGCGGTACACCACCATGTTTGCGAACCGCACCCTCGCCCGCATTATATCCGGCCAGGACCAGGATCGGGTCGTTTCCAAACTCTTCCATCAGCCAGTTCAGGTATTTCACTCCGCCCGAGATGTTCTGCCCCGGGTGAAGGCTGTCCTCGACCCCAAATCGTTTCGCGGTCGCGGGCATAAGCTGCATCAGCCCCTGCGCTCCGGCCGAACTTTCCGCCTTTTCCCGGCCTGCAGATTCAACCGAGATGACGGCCAGCACCAACGCAGGCGACACATTTGTCCCTACGGTCGAGCGTAAAATGTCGATCCCCTGCCGCTGAGCAATATTCTGAAGCGTCTGCAATCGGGGCGAGGCTACGTTTATGGCGGCAAGCGCATTTATCGAATCCTGCAAACGACCCGAACTGGCCTCATCTATCCCGGGCGAGATCTTGTCCCAGAACGCTTTATATGACCCGACGGGTTTGTTTTGCGGCGTAATTCCCGGAAGCCCCGGAGGCGTAACACGTGTCCTCGCGATAATCTCAGGAACTACGATCTCAGCCCCTGTGCTGGGCGCCGAAGGTGCTGAGGCATGTTCTGTAGGCGATATCTGAACGGTAATGCGCGGACGTTGGCCGGGTTTAGGTGCTTTGATCCGTTTATATACGCCACGCGGTTCGACTTCGTTGGCGGGGACAGACACAGGTGCCGACACCACTGCCAGCGCCAAGCCGGCGCAAGTTATTGCGTTCCGGAGATTCATTTGCCTGCCTCACGTTCTCTTTTGCGTCAATTTGAACCCCGAATCTGTCTGTAAGGCCAGAAAAACAATGTGAATTGGGGCAATTTCGCCTCATTTGGCGCCATTTTGCATCGGGTTTTATCGGTACTCGTACGAAGGGATTATTTTTATTTCTTTAATTTCAATTAGTTAATCGGAAAGCTACCAAAAAGTTAAGCTGAGGCACAAAAATTTGGGGTTTGGCCCAATTCCTGCCACGCCCAACAGGCAAACATAATGCCATACCGAGACGATCGGGAGCGGACTGAGAGACGAAGCTCTGGAAGACGCCGAGGTTCATTAGACTTATTAGATCCTTTAGGAGGGACGTAACATGATCAAGTTCATCAAGAACTTCACCACTGACGAAGACGGCGCCGTAACAGTAGACTGGGTCGTTCTGACCGCAGCTGTTGTTGGCCTGGCCGCTGTTGCTTGGACACAGGTTAGCGACGGTGTCGACGATCTGGCTGGCGACATTGACACCGCCCTGACGGGTGTTGTTGTTACTGCACCTAACGCGGGCCCAACAACCCCGTAATTATTTAGATAGAATTTTGAAGGGGGCTGCGCTCGTCAGATCGCGGCCCCCTTTTTTATAGAAAAAAGACGAGGTCCTGCGATGAAGGGTATTTCAAAATTCTTATCCGGGGAACATGGCGCAATCACCGTTGATTGGGTGGTGCTTACTGCTGCGCTGGTCGGCCTTGGACTTGTCACCGTATTCAATTTGACGGGCGGGGTACAACACGTCGATACCGAGACGGGTAACGCACTTCGCGGTATAGAGGTCTATTCTGCGAATCAGGAACAGGCATCGGAATCAGATTGATCAATCTGGCACTAAGGACACGGGCGTCAAAAAAATACTTCATTGTCCCCCTTTTCGACACAATTCTCCTGTAACCAATAGTCAGTTGAAGTCGTATTCCCTATGACGACTGACATCGCATACAAATAAATGAGGGAACGCGCATGCGTGCAGTATTTGGACTTGTCCTGATTGTTGGGGTGGCTCTGGCAGGAGGAGCTGTTTATATGGCGCGGGACTATATTTCTCAGTATCAGGCGGAATTGGCCAGAGAACGTTTGGCGGCTCAGGAAGCATTGGCAAATGTTAAGTCCGTCCCGACGGTGGACGTTCTGGTTTCGAACCGTGCTCTTAAATATGGTGAGCGTCTGGCCGCTGAAGATGTGCGGATCGTGAAATGGCCTGAGGATGCAATTCCCGAAGGAAGCTTCCTTGAAATGGCCGTCCTGTTTCCAGAGGACGCCAGTGGCGACCGCTTCGTTCTGAGGACCATGGAAAAAGACGAAGCCCTGATGGAGGTCAAAGTAACCAAACCAGGCGAGGCAGCGGGTCTGACATCACGAATCGCGAAAGGTAAGCGCGCATTTGCAATCAGCGTGGACGTTGCCTCGGGCGTATCCGGCTTCCTTCGCCCTGGGGACAGTATCGATGTTTATTGGACCGGTTCGTATGGTGGCGGAATCGATGGGTCGCGCGGTGAAATCACCCGCCTGATTCAAACCAGCATTGAGTTGATCGCTGTTGACCAGAGCGCCGGGTCCGATCTGACCGGAGCCACGATCGCGCGCACCGTTACGGTCGCTGCTACTCCAGAACAAATCGCGGCACTGGCTCAGGCTCAGAACACCGGCCGCCTGTCTTTGGCGCTGGTTGGCGTGCAAGACGACACAATCGCAAGCGCGGTCGAAGTTGACCAAAGAAAACTTCTGGGCATTAAAGATGTCGTCCCCGTGGCACCCAAAATCGCGGAAGAGGTCTGTACGGTCAAGACGCGCCGCGGTGCCGAGATCGTCGACACGGGAATAGTAACACCCTGCACAAATTAACAGAAAATCAGTGCGTTACATGACCGGGGCCGCGCGAATTGCGCGGCCCTAATTTGTTCGCATGTTGCGCATTGTCCACATAAGGAAAATTCCAGAAACCATTGATTATTGCAATAAATTCTCAATTCGCGCAGTGTTATCAGACATAAGGCAGTAGCCGCAAAAAACGAGGCGTGATCGGAGAGGCAGGTCACATGAAAAGAAGTTCCTGGATAAGCGCAGCCCTATTGGGCTTGGCGCTCGTAGTTGGCCCAGTCGGCAATGCTGCCTGGGCTGAAACACTTCGCGTGGTAAAGAAGGGTACAGCGGAAACGCTTGATGTGCCAATGAACCGCGCAATAGTTGTAGAAAGTGAGCAACCGTTTGCCGAACTCAGCATCGCCAATGCAGGCATCGCTGATATTTCGTCGCTTTCGGATCGTACTATCTATGTTTTGGGTAAGGCTCCTGGCCTGACGACCCTGACATTGTTCGACGGTGCAGGTAATCTACTTGCTAATGTTCGGGTCCGTGTGGCACCGGATGTTACCGAGTTTAAAGAACGTCTGCGCCAGATTTTGCCAACCGAGCCTATCGAAGTTCGCACCGCCAATGACGGTATCGTTCTTTCTGGCACAATTTCTAGCGCTGCCAAGTTGGCGCGGGCATTGGAGCTGGCAGAGCGCTATGCACCGGAGCGCGTATCGAACCTGATGTCGGTTGGCGGCGTTCAGCAGGTCATGCTGAAAGTGCGCTTTGCCGAGATGAATCGGTCGGTGGCTAAAAGCCTGACTGCATCGCTTGGTTTCGGCGGCAGTGATGTGACTGGCGGTATCAACACGCTGAACAATGCTGGTGCTTTGGCAAATGCCCTGAACAACAACATTCCGGCGGTACAGACGAATACCGGCGCAATTCTGTTCGGCTTTGGCGCAGGCTCCACACAGGTTCGTCTGCTGCTGGAGGCACTCGAGTCCAAAGGACTGGCGCGCAGCCTAGCAGAGCCTAACCTATCCGCACTTTCGGGTCAGGAAGCGACGTTCCTTGCAGGTGGTGAAGTTCCTATTCCGGTACCGCAGGACGACGGCGTAATTGCGATTGAATACAAAGCCTTCGGTGTTGAAATCGACTTTATCCCCCGCGTTGTGGATGGTGATCTGATCAACCTTGAAATGGCTGCTGCCGTGTCAGCTATCGATGGTTCGTCGAACTTCACCATTCAAGGTGATAATGTTCCATCTTTCATCACACGCCAGACCAGCACAACGGTTGAGCTGCGCGATGGTGAAAGCTTTGCGATCGCTGGCTTGATCCAGGATGATTTCACCGACCTGAACAGCCAGATTCCTTGGTTGGGTGACGTCCCGGTTCTTGGCGCCCTCTTCCGCAGCGCGGAATATCAGCGTCAGCAAAGTGAACTGGTGATCATCATCACAGCCCACCTTGTGTCGCCGACACGTGGTGAGGCACTGGCTCTGCCTACGGATCGGGTCAAACCACCCAGCGAATTTGATCTGTTCGTTAATGGCAAAGTCGGTCGGACTGAACGTCTGGGTGCCGGTGCAGCTTCGGAAGTCGCGAATCAGGACTTCGGTAGCTCGTACGGCTACGTCCTGGATTGATTAGGAGGATAGGACCAATGCAGAAGTGGATCATCACACTGGGTCTTTCGGTCGCTGTCGCCGCATGTACGCGTGAGGCCGGATACGAAGCCGATCAGGGCGCGTTCGGGAATGCGACACTGAACAACATTCAAGTAATGAATGGCGAACTGACATATGCCCAGATCCTGGGCCAACGGTTCGCAGCCGAAGTGCCGACCCAGATCAACTTTGATTTCAACAGCGCTCAACTGGACGAAACAGCTCAGCGAGTACTCTTGCGTCAGGCGAACTGGATCAAACAGTTCCCCGAGGCACGGTTCCGGGTCTATGGCCATACGGATGCTGTTGGATCAACGGCATACAACCAAAGCCTGGGCCAGCGGCGCGCGAATGCGGCTGTTGCGTTCCTTACGCGGCAGGGTATCTCTCGCTCGCGGTTGGAGGCGGTTGTTTCATTCGGTAAGTCTCGACCTCTCGTGGCTACGCCGGATCGAGACCGTCGCAACAGGCGCACCGTGACCGAAGTATCAGGCTTCGTTGATCGTGCACCCCAGCTACTCGATGGCAAATACGCCGCTATCGTCAATCGTGAGTACGTGGAAAGCGCGGTTTATGAATCCCAGCTGCGCCGCGAAACCGCTATTGGCGATACAAGCGAACAATAAACTGTGATTGGGCGGCATCGTCGCCCAATTCCCTACAATTGGTTCTTTTGCGCCTAATTCTTGCCTAAGTTCCAAGCCACATTTTCAACAATTGGGTGACCTGCGTCCGAAAATGGCCGCAATAGGGTGACAGCAAGCCAATCCTGTCCTCTGGGCCAGGATGGTTCGCCTACCCTTCGACGAGGATTGTGTTAATGACAAGCGCCACGCCGCAAAACGAAGAGACCGCAATTCTGGCCTGCACGATCAGTCGTGATGTCCAGAATTTCGATCTGCTTATAGAAGATATGGAAGGCGCTTTGGGTGAGCGTTGGGGCGATCTCGGCTTTGCCGAAGCCCTGACATTTTTCAACCAACCCGAGGCGAATTCACTGCAATTTGTCGCGTTGGCCATTGATGGCGAGGATGAAGACAACCTGTCACTGATGGGTGAAATCATCACACAGGCAAAAGACAAAAATATCAAAATAGTTCTGATCGCCGAGGACGTGACCCCGGCTTCGCTGCATCAGTTGTTGCGCAAGGGCGCGGACGAATTCGTCCCCTACCCTCTTCCAGAAGGTGAATTGCAAGAAGCAATCGACCGGATGAACAAACCCGAACCCGTCGCCGTTGCCCCCGGATCAGATGCCGCACGTGCAGCTGGCGACTCTAAAGAGGGTGCTTTGTTTGTGATTCAGGGACTTGCCGGTGGGGTCGGGTCGACGACTATGGCCGTCAACCTAGCTTGGGAACTGGCAACGGTCTCTGACAAAGAGGCCCCTTCGGTTTGTTTGATTGACTTGGACCTGCAATACGGAACGGTTTCGACCTATCTGGATCTTCCCCGTCGAGAAACTGTATTCGAGATGCTGTCTGATACGGCGGCAATGGATGATGACGTCTTCAACCAGGCGCTTCAGTCCTATGAGGACAAGCTGCAGGTGCTAACTGCGCCTTCGGATATGGTGCCTTTGGATCTGATTACGCAAGAAGATATCGAACGGGTGATCGAAAAGGCACGAAAGCACTTCGATTATGTGATCGTCGACATGCCAACGACATTGGTTCACTGGTCGGAAACTGTACTGCAGGCCGCCCATGTTTACTTTGCCCTGATAGAACTGGACATGCGATCGGCTCAGAACGCATTGCGCCTCAAGCGCGCTTTACAGGCCGAGGAACTACCCTTCAATAAGTTGCGTTTCGCTCTCAATCGCGCCCCGAAATTTACCGATCTGAATGGTAAGGGCCGGGTCAAGCGCATGGGTGAAAGCCTGGGTATCTCTATTGATCTTCAACTGCCGGATGGCGGCAAACCGGTGATGCAAAGCGGTGATCACGGTCTGCCATTGGCCAACGCTGCGGCCAAGAACCCACTGCGCAAGGAAATCGCAAAGCTTGCGAAGTCGCTGCACAGCCTGGGCAGCAGTAGTGCCGAAGCCGCATAACACAATCCCACAGGGAGAGCCGCCGTGTTTTCAAGATATAAAAAACCAGAAGCACAACCGGTCCAGGCACCGGCTAAATCGCCCGAGGCCACACCTGCACCTGCAGCGGAGCAAGCATCAACCGCTACTGCAGTTGCCCGGCGACCCACCCCCAAAAAGGCGGCCGAGGTTGTAGGGGCGGACAAGGAACGCAAGCGCAAAGAGCGTCTGGGCGAAATCAAGATCGAACTCCACCGCGAGCTTCTTGAAAACCTGAACCTAGCGGCCCTTGAGAAAGCTGGAGAATCCGAGCTGCGCTCGGAAATCAGTGCGATTGCCAGTGAGGTTCTGGAATCCCGCAACATCGTTCTGAACCGCGACGACCGGCAGCAGCTGAACAAAGAACTGTATGACGAAGTAACCGGTCTTGGCCCTCTCGAGACCTTGCTTCAGGACGACTCTGTCAGCGATATTCTGGTCAACGGCCCGCAGCAAATTTTCGTTGAACGGTTCGGTAAGCTAGAAATTAGCGACGTTACATTTAAAGACGAAAAGCACCTGATGCGGATCATCGACAAGATCGTATCCGCCGTGGGCCGCCGTGTTGACGAATCCAACCCCTATGTGGACGCCCGTCTGGCGGATGGCTCGCGTTTCAACGCCATGGTGCCACCGATTGCCGTTGACGGCTCGCTGGTATCCATTCGTAAGTTCAAAAAAGATAAGCTGGCCATTGATGACCTGGTGAATTTTGGTGCCTTCACCGAAGAAATGGCCGCCTATCTGCAGGCTGCTGTATCTACACGCCTGAATGTGATCGTTTCGGGCGGTACCGGTTCCGGTAAAACTACCACGCTAAACGCATTGTCCAGCTTTATCGACGACGCCGAGCGTATTCTGACCATCGAGGATACAGCGGAACTCCAGCTGCAACAGTCTCATGTTGGCCGGATGGAAAGCCGCCCGCCCAACGTCGAAGGTAAGGGTGAAGTCAGCCCCCGCGACTGTCTGAAAAACGCCCTTCGTATGCGTCCCGACCGTATCATCGTGGGTGAGACACGGGGCTCGGAAGTTATCGACATGCTACAGGCCATGAACACTGGCCATGATGGCTCGATGACAACGATCCACGCGAACTCGGCCCGAGACGGGATTTCGCGTCTTGAAAACATGATCGCGATGGCCGGGATCGAAATGCCGATCAAGGCCGTCCGTAGCCAGATCTCCAGTGCTGTGAACCTGATCGTTCAGGCAAGCCGCCTGCAGGACGGCTCGCGGCGCATGACTTCGATCACCGAAATCACTGGTATGGAAGGCGATGTGATTTCCATGCAGGAAATCTTTCGTTTTCAACGCGTTGGGTTAACACCCGACAACAAGATCATTGGCCATTTTACCGCGACAGGCGTTCGCAGCCACTACTCCGAACGCTTCCGTCTGTGGGGTTATGATCTGCCCCCTTCGATTTACGAACCAACGACTATGTAGGAGATCTTGAAATGCAACTGCCTATGGAGGCACTGATCTACGTCGCGATCTTCGTAGGCGTACTTGCGTTGGTGGAAGGAATCTATCTGGTTGCCTTCGGAAAATCCATCAGTCTGAACAGCCGCGTGAACCGCCGTCTGGACATGCTGGATAAAGGCGTCGGGCGCGAACAAGTTCTGGAACAGCTGCGCAAGGAAATGCAGCAGCATATGAAGTCCCAGAGCATTCCGCTCTATTCCCTGTTGGCGGACAAGGCTCAGAAGGCCGCCATCGCCTTCACACCCCGTCAGTTGATCCTGATTATGGTGTTGGTGACAGGCTTTGCCTTTATGGGGCTCAGTATTGCAACGGGAACGGAAACCATAATGCGGGCCGCTATTTCGGTCGCAATCGGTGTTGGCGGTGTCTATGCGTGGGTAAACAACAAGGCCAAAAAGCGTATGGCAATGCTGGAAGAACAGTTGCCAGATGCTGTGGAATTGATGGTTCGGTCGCTTCGCGTCGGGAACCCTTTTGTGTCCACCATTCAAATCGTCGCAAATGAAGTCCAGGATCCACTCGCCACTGAATTCGGGGTTATCGCTGATGAATGTGCCTATGGCCGTGACGTCGGTGAATCTCTCAAAGATCTGGCACAACGACTGGATATGCAGGATCTACGGTTTTTGGCAGTGGCCGTCGGCATCCAACAGCAATCCGGTGGTAACCTGGCCGAAATTTTGGCCGGTCTGGCCAAGGTGATCCGGGCCCGTTTTCGACTTTTCCGGCGCGTCAACGCCATCACAGCTGAGGCAAAATGGTCAGGAAAATTCCTATCTGGATTTCCACTGTTCTGCCTGGGATTCATTTTGGTGAACGACCCCGGGTACTATGACGAAGTAATGGATCACCCATGGTTCATTCCTGCCTGTTTCTTTGTCGGCATCATGCTGACACTGAACCTGATCGTCATGCGCATTCTAACCGACATCAAGGTCTGAGGACACCACCATGGAAATCCTGACCCGAATAAACGACTTTCTAACCGAGCTCCTTGGCCCCTTCGGTCCACTGATCGTGGTTGGTGTACTTGGACTGTTCATGATCTTGATCACCGTCCCCTTGATCCTGAGCCAGCCAGAAGATCCCCTGAAGAAACTGCAGCGTTCTAATGCAGCCCCTCGACAGGATAAGAAGGTCAAAAAGGACAAGCTCAGAACCAGCGGGCGAAACGAGCAGCTTGAGAAATTTGCCAACTTCCTTGAGCCACAGAATAAGGAAGAACTGTCTGCCATGCAGCTGAAACTGCGGCAGGCGGGGTACCAGTCAAAGGACGCAGTTCGGTTTTTCCACTTCGCTCAATTTTCCTTGGGCATCATCGGAATTGTGATTGGTGTTTTGCTGGTCACTGTCCTTTCCGATGGTCAGGAATTTACCGCGCAGCAGATGATAATACGAGTTCTTGTCCCTTCGGCCGCCGGGTATTTTCTGCCGCGCTATTGGATCACCCGAAGGGTCGCAGAACGGCAAGAAGCGATCACCGCAGGCTTCCCCGATACTCTTGACCTGATGCTGGTCTGTGTCGAGGCTGGCCAGTCGCTGGACCAGGCCATCGTTCGCGTCGCACGCGAAATGAAAGCCTCCTACCCTGAGATTTCGCTTGAATTTGAAGTCGTCGCCCACGAATTGAAGGCCGGTAAGGACAAGGATACGGTTCTTCGCGATTTTGGTACGCGCTGTGGCGTTCAGGATGTTAACTCATTTGTGACGGTAATGATCCAATCGGCAACATTCGGTACATCCATCGCCGAAGCCTTGCGGGTTTACGCCGGCGAGATGCGAGATAAGCGCGTGATGCGCGCCGAAGAGGCCGCTAACAAGTTGCCAACCAAAATGACACTCGCCACTATGATGCTGACGGTGCCACCGTTGCTGGTCATTCTGGTTGGACCCTCGGCCAAAGGCATCGCTGAATTCGGCGGAGGCTAATAGCCTATGAAATTGAAACCCAGGTGCATCCAAACGGGGATACGCCGCGTGTTACAGGCCACCGTGGTTCTTGCCACGGTGGCTTCTTGCACGGAAACGGGGTCCTCTGGGGATCTGGATGCACCTGGCATTGATCGTAAAGCCCCGGCCGAGGATCAGATCGCAGTTGGTAACCGGCTGATGGCTTCGGGTGAATACGAGCTTGCGTTGGATGCCTTTATCCGCGCAGCGCTCAATCAGGGAATGACAACGCAGATCCTGACCTCGATGGGGACGGCAAATCTGGGCCTTCGGAGGCTTGGACAGGCGGAAACACTGCTGCGCCGTGCGGTTGAAGATGACCCCGAATGGTCTGTCGCCTGGAACAATCTGGGTGTGTTGCTGATGGAAATCGGAGAATATCCCGAGGCCGCTCAGGTCTTTCGCCGGGCCTATGCTCTCGATAATGGCGAAAGTGACGCAATCCGGGACAATCTGCGGTTAGCTCTCGCAAAAATGGAAAATACTGATAATAATACCCCTCAAGAACAAGAATACACACTGGAGCAGCAAGGCGACGGGCAATTCATGCTGCGCAAGCTCCCGTAACATAGGCAAGAGCAGTAAGGGACGCAAAAATGCGCCAACAATTCTTGATTCCGTCTATCGCAATCTGCGGGCTGATCCTCTCAGCCTGTGAAAAAGAGTCCGAAGAAGAAAAGGTCGAGCGTACATTTCAGGAGGTGAACGTCATTGATGAAACCAACCTGAACGACGTTCTTCTGTCGGCCGCCGACCCAAACGAAGCCGTTACCTATTTCCAGGGTGCCGCCGCCAAGAACCCGGGTCGTATAGACCTGCAACGTGGACTGGCGATTTCACTGGCGCGCGCTAAACGGACGACCGAGGCAACCGCCGCCTGGAAAAAAGTCACTACGATGAGCGGTGCGACCAATGTAGACAAGATCGAATACGCAGACTCTCTGGTACGTTCCGGGAACTGGTCACAGGCCAAATCGACATTGGATTCGATCCCGCCGACTTTTGAATCTTTCAAACGCTACCGCCTGGAAGCCGTCGTCGCGGATTCGCAAAAAGACTGGAAACGCGCGGATCATTTCTATGAAACCGCCGTGGGTCTGACGACCCGCCCCGGTGGTGTAATGAACAACTGGGGATATTCCAAACTGACGCGCGGCCAGTACGACGAAGCCGAACGGTTATTCACCGAGGCCATTCGACAGGATAACTCTCTATTCACGGCAAAGAACAATCTGGTCCTCGCCCGGGCTGCACAGGGCAATTACAGCATGCCTGTCGTTCCCATGTCTCAGGTCGAACGCGCGATGTTGTTGAACACAATGGCCATCTCGGCGGTGAAACGCGGTGATGTGGCGACGGCCAAGAACCTGTTCCGCGAAGCGATCGCCACCCATCCGCAACATTATGACGAAGCCGTTCGATCCCTGCGCGCGCTTGAGGAAGCCTGATACATGCATATTCCAGCGGGTGCTGCGGCCTGGTTTTTGCCGTTCGTACTGCCGATCTGCTATTACGTAGCCTTCACCGACCTGCGTGACATGCTCATCAAGAATCACGCCGTAGTAGCACTGGCTGCGGTATTTGCGGTCATCGGTTTGTTTGTCCTGCCGCCCTGGTCGGATGGTTGGATTTCTGGCCCGTTTTCTGTGTCCCTCCCACCCTATTTGTGGCAGCTGTTACATATAGTTGTAATGCTGGTCATCGGCATTCTGCTCAACGCAGCCGGCATTATGGGAGCCGGAGACGCAAAATTCATAGCCGCGGCCTCAGCCTTTGTTTGGATGGGCGATTTCACATTGGTATTGTTGATCCTGATGTCGACCACCTTGGCGGCCTTTGTCACGCATCGATTGGCCAAACATACCGCCCTCAGAGCTATTGCCCCAGATTGGGAAAGCTGGCGTCGGGACAAACAATTTCCAATGGGTTTCGCGCTTGGTGCAACCCTGGCCATCTACCTGATACTTGGAACTGTTTACGGCTCGTAAACTATCATCAGTCCGCCTTGTCCCCGCCTTGGAACTGACACAAAGCCCGGCCAAATTTTCGTCAAAGGGCCCTTTTCAGGGCTATTGGCGTGAATACTGAATTAGACGGGCAACGCTCATGAATATGCAGACAACCTCGGTAATGGCCCCCCCTACCCCAAAGGGGTTGGGCGATATGCAGCTTCCTATTGTTATGATGCGGGATATCCTGCTGAAAACTATCTTTCGTAAAACCGTAGATACAGTTTCCGAAGTTGCCCAAGCGATCTGCTTGCCGGGTTCTGTCACACAGGAATTGATCGACCTTGCCCGCGAACAAAAGCTGCTGGAAGCAACCGGTACTTTGAACGCCAACAGCGGCAATGAGATGGGGTATCAACTGACCGATGCGGGCAAAGCGCGTGCATTGGATGCGCTGAGCCAGTCCGAATATTTCGGCGCCATGCCCGTCCCGTTGGATGTGTACCGCGAGCAGGTAAAACGCCAGTCGATCCGGAATATCCAGGTTTCCCGCGACCAGTTGACCGGGGCAATGGGCCATCTGGTTCTGCCTGACAGCCTGCTGGACCACCTTGGACCCGCGGTCAGTGCAGGCCGATCAATCCTGATGTATGGACCTCCGGGTAATGGTAAATCCTCTATCTCGAACGGTATTCGGGATGCTTTGGGCGATAATGTCTATGTCCCATATGCCATCGAATACGCTGGTCAGGTGATCACGGTGTATGACCCGATTGTACACACAGCCATCGAACAAGAAGCAGATGATCCCAATAGCTTGCGCCGCCGCAAGCGGTTTGATTCGCGCTATGTCCAATGTGAAAGACCAACTGTTGTGACTGGCGGTGAACTGTCACTCAGCATGCTCGATCTGGTTTATAACCCTACGGCGCGGACCTATCAGGCCCCGCTGCAACTGAAATCGACGGGCGGCATCTTTATCGTTGACGACCTTGGCCGTCAGCAGGAACCACCTCAGGCCCTGATCAACCGCTGGATTGTTCCACTGGAAGAGAACAAGGATATCCTTGGCCTGCAATCGGGTGAAAAATTCGAAGTGCCCTTTGACACGCTGGTCATCTTTTCGACCAACTTTCACCCCAACGAGATCTTTGACCAAGCCGCTTTGCGCCGGATCTTCTTCAAGATCAAGATTGACGGTCCGAACCAAGAAAACTTCCTGAAAATCTTCGCCATGGTGGCCCGCAAACGCGGGATGCCTCTGGACGAGGCCGCATTGGTCCATCTGCTAAAGGTCAAATACCCGACCATCGACAACATCTATGCGAACTATCAGCCGATATTCCTGATTGATCAGATGATCTCGATCTGCGAATTCGAAGGCATCCCCTATCAGATGAGCCCCGATCTGATTGAACGCGCTTGGGCCAACATGTTCGTCAAAGATGAGAAAATCGTCAAATAACCTAATGCCATTTCGCTGACGGGCCGGGTAATCTGCCTTTATGACGCAGATTCCCGCCCGGATTACTGACTGGTTTGAAGACAAAGGTTGGTCCATCCACCCGCATCAGCAGGACATGTACGACCGGGCCCTTGAACCGGCGACGTTGCTGATAGCCCCCACCGGCGGGGGCAAGACAATGGCCGGATTTCTGCCCACGCTGGCCGATCTGGCAGAGCGGGACCATGATGGCCTGCATACAATCTACGTCTCCCCTCTCAAGGCGCTGGCGGCAGATATCCGGCGAAACCTGCGTGGCCCAGCCGAGGAAATGGGCCTGGCCGTCCGGATTGAGGACCGCACCGGAGATACCTCAGCCACACAGAAAAAGCGTCAGCGGGTTGACCCACCGCAGATCCTTTTGACCACACCTGAAAGCCTGGCCCTGCTGACCTCTTACGAAGACGCCGGGCGGATGTTTCAGGGCGTGCAACGGGTGGTTGTCGATGAAATCCACGCCCTGGCCGAGAGCAAGCGTGGCGACCAGCTGATGCTGGCGCTGGCCCGTTTGCAGGGGCTCTGCCCGGACCTGCGCAGGGTGGGCCTGTCTGCAACGGTCGAAGACCCCAATGCGATTGCCCGATTTCTGGCACGTCACCCTGATCCCTGCCGGATCGTTGAGGCCGATCCTGGGCCTGACCCCGATATCCAAATGTTGGAAACGCCGGAAATGCCTCCGTGGTCGGGCGGTGGAGCGGCCTATTCCATCCCTGCCGTTCTGGACCAGATCCGGAAGCATAAGACGACGCTTATCTTTCACAACACCCGCGCACAGGCCGAGATTTTCTTTCACAACCTCTGGCTTGCCAACGAAGACGGGCTGCCGATTGGCATTCATCACGGCAGTCTGGGCAGGCAGCAACGCGAACGTGTCGAGGCCGCAATGGTTCGCGGTGAGCTGCGCGCAATCGTCTGCACAGGCAGTCTGGATCTTGGTATTGATTGGGGCGATGTCGACCTGGTCATTCAGATCGGGGCGCCCAAAAACGTCAAAAGGCTGGTTCAGCGCATCGGGCGCGCAAATCACAGATACAACGCCCCCTCCAAAGCATTGTTAGTGCCCGCAAACCGCTTCGAAGTTGTGGAATGCATAGCGGCACTTGAGGCTGTGAAAGCTCATGATCTGGACGGTGATCCCCGCGGCGCAGGTCCACGCGATGTGTTGTGTCAACATATCCTGATTGCCGCAGCATCCGGGCCATTCTTGGCCGATGACCTGTTCCGGCAAATGACCGCGGCGGGCCCCTATGCCGGGTTGACCCGAGCAGAGTTCGACGCCTGTTTGGACTTTTGTGCAACCGGGGGCTATGCGCTGCGCGCCTATGATCGGTGGCAAAGGCTGCAGCTACGGCCAGATGGTCAATGGCAGCTACGTGACCCCCGTGCTGCGCAGCGTATCCGCATGAACCTTGGCACGATTCAGGACACCGATACGTTGAAAGTCCGCCTGAAACGCAATCGAGGGGGCAAACCTCTGGGAGAGGTCGAAGAAGCCTTTGCTGCCTCGCTGACCCACGGAGATACCTTTCTGATCGGCGGCCAGATCGTGCGCTATGAGGGATTGCGCGAGATGACGGTCGAAGTCAGCCGCCGAGCGGATAAGAAGCCCAAGATCGCAACGTTTTCAGGCACCAAATTTGCGACCTCGACGCAGCTGAGCGACCGTATCCTGCGGCTGTTTGCACAGCCCGATTGGCCCCAGTTACCCGCGCATACCGCGGATTGGCTGGCCTTGCAGCGCGATATCTCGCGCCTGCCTCAGCGTGACAGGTTACTGATCGAAAGTTTCCCCAACGATGGGCGCGAAAACCTGTGTGTCTATGGTTTTGCGGGTCGCAACGCCCAGCAGACGCTGGGGCTGTTGCTGACCAAACGGATGGAAGAAACGGACCTTGCACCGCTGGGCTTTGTTGCCACCGACTATGCAACCTTGATCTGGGGGTTGGACGCGGTGATAGACCCGCGTCCGCTATTTCAGCCCGACGAGCTGCGCAACGGCTTGGAAACCTGGCTGGCGGGCAATGCCGTAATGAAGCGCACCTTTCGTGCCTCGGCCACGATTGCAGGGCTGATCGAACGGAACATGGCCGGTCAGCGCAAAAGTGGTCGGCAGGCCACGTTTTCCTCAGATATCCTCTACGATACTTTGCTGAAATACGATCCCGATCACCTTTTAATGCAGATCACCCGAGAAGAGGCCATGCGCGGTCTCGTCGATTTCGGGCGGATCGATGCACTGATCGAGCGGATCGGGGGACGTATAGATCTGATGCGATTGGATCGGGTTTCACCTCTGGCTGCACCACTGTTTCTTGAGGTTGGCAAGGTACCCGTCAAAGGTGCTGCTGAAGAACGCCTGCTGGCGGAAGAAAGCGCGCGCCTATTGCAAGAGGCTGGGCTGAAATCCTGCTAAAGCCTCTTGCGCGCGGTGGCGGAACGTCGCAAAGAACGTAACATGAACGAAGTTTCGATCTGTTTAGCCGGGCAAAATCTGCTGGCGCTTGGGTCTGGTGCCATTTGGTGGCCCGACAAAAGCGTGCTTTGCGTGTCCGATCTGCATCTGGGTAAATCCGAGCGTTTGGCGCGCCGGGGCGGCACGACATTACCCCCCTATGACAGCCAGGACACCCTGGCCCGATTGGCCGCAGATATCGAGCGCACGCAGCCTGACATCGTTATTTGCCTTGGGGATAGTTTTGATGATCTTGATGCCCTAAACGCCTTGAGTGTGCCCGACAGGCTGCAGATTACGGCGATGCAGGCCGGTCGCCGCTGGGTCTGGATCGAAGGAAACCATGACCCCGGCCCGGTAGATCTGGGCGGAAGCCATCTGGCCGAATATGCGGTTGACCCTCTGGTCTTTCGTCATATTGCGCAACCCAAGGGCAAGGCTGAGGTTTCGGGACACTACCACCCCAAGGCGCGCGTGCGGGTTCGCGGTCGTTCCATCACCCGCCCCGCCTTCCTGATGGATCAGGCGCGTCTGATCCTGCCTGCCTATGGGACTTATACTGGTGGGCTCTTTAGCTCGGATCACGTTCTGGACGCCTTGATGAGCGATCAGGCAATGGCGATCTTGACAGGGAAAGTCCCGCAAATGATCCCAATGCCCAGATAGGGCGTCTCAGATCAGGCCATCTTCTTCTAGGAACGGACGGTATTTCCTGCTGACCGGAACAAGCTCGTCGTTCTTCAGGCGCAACATGGTCTTGCCACCCTTACGTTCGACCCCAGCAATGGCGTCATCGACAACCCAATGCGATCGGTGCGTGCAATGGCCCGGTATAGGTTCCATTTCCTCTATGGCGTCGGTAAAACGCGACCGGATCGTAAACGTGCCCTCAGAAGTCACCACATCCACATAGTGGTCTTGGACCGTCAGGCGATAGACCCGACCCTGAAAGGATCCCGGCAACCGCTTGTACATGCGCGGCAGCGGAATTTCAGCATATTCGGATTGAGGTTTCGATGCCTCACGCCGCACCAGGATCAAGCCCACCGACAGCAAGGCGCCATAAGATGTTACGGATAACATATCCGGGCACGGCAGTCCGTTGGCCGAAAACAGCAACCAGACCATCAACCAAAGGCTTGGAACGAAAAGGACGAAAACCAAAGATATCAGCACAAGGTCGCGCCCAGAAAACTCGGTCTCAGCGAACAACCTGCGCAACAGTCTTCTTGCGACGCAGGTCACCCCTAGCGCCAGCCCCATCACCCCGATCCAGAAGGCCAAGCGCCAAGGAAAGGTTACTTCGATGGCCTGAAATGGTTGGAATACGAAGGACAATAGCAGAAGGAAAACCAGCCCGGCAATCAACCGGTACCCTACTATTTCGGCGAAAACTGGGCGCAGTTTCGTGAACATAAACACTCGACAACAACTCTCCGGGTCCAGCCAATACTACCGGGGACTTGCCATATTACAACGTAACCGGCTGGAATAGAAAGTTTATCACCAATACAGGCACATTCAATGCCCGTAATCTCACACTTAGTTTACATATTAACAAATTTTAGGCCGGGGAGTACCCCGGCCCTGAAAATCTACATGCACGACTGTCCGCTATGGGTCACACAGTCAGGCCTTCTGGTTCTGGGAGTTTGTTTGCGCGGCATGCGGCGGTCAGGGTGTTGGCCAGCAGGCATGCGATTGT
>NZ_JBXWOE010000013.1:0-136561 GCF_059610725.1 Ruegeria sp. CDSC045 | reverse complement strand
CAAAACGACAACCCGACGTTGACCGGAGCATTTTATCACGACACGCTGCGCTGCCTCCGAGGTCCGCTCTGAGCCCACAGCCGACATGTCTATTTCTCGCTGCGTGCGCTCGCAGCGCGGAAACCGCCGCGACCGCATCATTGCTAGCGCCGCTGAGCGGTACAAAAGCGGACCATTCCGTGCACTACGAACCTGATTGAGATCGGCACTGCTCGATGATGTGCTTGCGGACAGCAGCGACAGCGGGCATTGAAAGCCGCTGCGCACGACAAAGCAATGTGACCTTGACCGGTTTCAGCGACCAATCCGGCAGCAAACGAAAAAGTGTTCCGGCTGAGACGTCTGACTTTGCCAGTTGCTCAGGTAACATCGCGATTCCGGTCCCGAACATTGCCGCCGCACGGGCCAATTCCATTGTATTGACTCGGATGGCGGGCTCTGGACAAATGTCTTGTTGCACTCCGTCTGAGTTTCGAAACGACCAAATTGGCGCTTCCTGAGTACGCAAGATGACCGGCAGGCCTGGCAAGTCTGATGGTGTTCTCAAGGCGTCGAAACGATGTAGAAATTTCGGGCTTGCGAATGGCGCTCGCGGCGCAACCGGGAGAGACACAGCCACGTCTCGTCCTCTATCTCGTTCGCCCGTCCGAAATGAAAGGTCTATATCGTCGGTTGAAAAATCCGATCTGGCATCGTCTGCGTGTAACTCCAACTCAATTTCCGGATATTCGCGCTGCAGCCCCTCAATCATGGGCAGGAAAATTGTCTCCAGGAGACTGTTCGGTCCCGAGAGCGAAACGCGCCCTTCAACCCTGTCGCCTCTCTTAAGGCCAAGCTCAGCTTCGGCCTGCGCTGCGGCGTCAACCGATGCGACGCAAATGTTGAAAACCCGCTTGCCCGAAGACGTTGCCATGACCGATCGGCCAGATCGATCCAGCAGAGTGAGTCCAAGATCGGCTTCGAGCACGGCAATCTTCTGGCTGATAGCCGACTTTGTTGTTTTCAGATCAGCTGCAGCAGCGCTCATTGATCCGGCTCGGAGCGTGGCGACAAAGGCCTTGGTGCAGGAGAAATGCCTATCGTTCATAAATTCGAACGATAGTTTAAAAAAGAGCTATTTTCCAGAACTAACGGCCTAGCTAGGTTCTTCGCAACAAGGACGTACAGGAGCCGTATCGTGAGACAAGATTTGATATTCCATCCAGCCGATAGTCGCGAGCACAAAGACTTTGGATTCATGACTGCCCAGCTGTCTTTCAAGCCGCATCTGCAAACCGACCGGCAAAGGTTTGGCCCATTGATCACGATCGACGACGGCACGCTTGCACCTGGTGCTCAGGGGTTTGGCCTTCACCCGCACAAAGATGTTGAAGTGGTGACGTTTCTGGTCGACGGCTCCGTGGAACACATTGATCCAAATGTTCCGAGCCACAATGGCCGGATGTCTTCAAAAGGCATCCAAGTGATCACTGCAGGGACAGGCATCGTCCACAATGAGGTCAATGCTTCTTCAAGCGACCCAATGCGCGCGTTGCAGATCTGGTTTGAGCCCCACTCGCTTGGTCTGAACCCCGACTATGCGCGCAAGCAACTTGATCCGGGGGATTACACCGATGCCTTCCAACTTGTCCTGTCGCCGACGGGGGACAAGGAGTCTTTGGTTGCACAGCAAGATGTTCGCATGAATTACGGGCTGTTCACGACCTCTCAGACGCTCTCATTTCAACCCGCAGATCAAGGGCGCAGCATCTACGCCTTTGTCATCAACGGCTCCGGCGAAATTACCGGAAAACGCCTAACCAAGGGTGACGGGGTCGGGATTGTGAACACACAGACGCTGTCGCTTGTGACACAGCCAGATCTGGAACTGCTGATTTTCGACTTACCACCTCTCACGCTATCAAACTGAAACTGAAAGGAAAAAGTGATGACCGCTAAGAAACCGAGCCCCCAAAATGCCGCCATGGTGCTGATTGACCATCAAATCGGTACAATGAATTGGGCCAATTCTGTTGATCGGGATCTGATCGAAGCACACACACGTGCGCTTGCAAGGGTTGCTATTGATCTTGGAATGCCTCTTGTGATGACATCCAGCATGGAAGAACACATGCAAGGGCCGCTGATGCCTGCGCTGGAAGAGCTTGCACCTGATGCTTATGCGGCCCGGGTGAAACGCCCCGGTGTGGTGAATGCTTGGGATGACAGTGCGTTCGCAGATGCAGTGCGTGGTACTGGCCGCAAGCATTTCATCATGGCGGGGATCACCACCGATGTGTGCCTTGCACCTCCCGCCATTGATGCTGCTGCCGAGGGTTTTGAGGTGACGGCTGTCGTGGATGCCTCTGGCTCGCCCACATCGCTGACAGATGAGATGGCATTTCGGAAGATGGAGCGCGGCGGAGTCGAATTGACCACGACGAGTGCACTTCTCGCCGATCTCGCGGTCAATTGGACCAGCGAGGACGGGCAGAAGATATTGGCGGTGTTGGGGGAAGAAATCCTCAGCCGGGGTTAAAGGTCGATGATCGATGGAGGGTTCGCTGTCCATCGATTGCCCTTCAATGTAGCTGTTCGTTCCTCAAGGCCGCGCCGAAGCGCCGTGCGAAGTCCATGAACATTCTTTGTTCTTTCGACCCCATTTCAAACAGAGAGACCATGTTGGCTTCCTGCGCTGCTTGGATTTCACAGGTTTGTGCCTGTCCGAATGTCTGAAAACGGGAAATTCGTTGCGCCGACAAACAGCAATCGCTGCGGACGCAAATGCTTTCTGCGTCAGCAATAGCTGCGACTGCACAAGTCCGCTTTGTCCCACAGAGCCGACATCAGGCGCTCCTTATTGTGAACTCTCGAATGTCCGCTGAGAGCCCTTCCTGACAAATTCTGCGGAGGGATTGAATGTCCGGTCTCGAAGTGTCACGCGATCCAATCTAAGACTACGCTATCACTATTGGAGATCGCCAATACGATGAACTATGTCTCCTTCTTCTGGCACTCATACTGGCCGCGATCTGGTGAGCCTTTTGTGGTTGAAGGCGTGCTACGGGCTTTGCACAGGCAACTGGTGCTAAGATTTTCGGATTTGTTTCAAGTTTGCTAGACATAGCAGTTGGTATTTTCAATAACGAAGTCGCGTTGGGAATTTTGGATTGCGATTGGGGGGAATGTATTGGATGTTGAAAAGTCTGAGGCAGAGGCTTCGTTGAGTGACCGCGAAGCAAACTACCTTCTCGAAGAGTACAAAGCGCTAAGGGCTTCAATCGAGGCAGACACTGAAAGAAACTTTCGTCTCGAACGAGGGGCCTTCGCAGCGCTAGTGGTCATCTACGGATTGATTTTCAGCGATAGCTTCCTGATTAGCAACGAGTTCGAAACATGGGTATGGTTTGCGCCACCTTTTGTCTCGCTATTCTCGCTGCGTAGAACCTTTCTGCATCGCGTTTTCATAGAAAGTATCAGTGAATACATCCGAGCGAATATCGAACCTGTTATCGGTCCAAAAGCAGGTGGTTGGGAGCAAGAGCGATTTGCAGCAAGCCAAAGAAGAGTTCGGTACTTCTCGACAGACTATCGGCCAAGTAGGCTCTGGCTACTTATTTTCTTGGCGACCGCTGTTGCGGCTTTAACAAAGGTTTTTGGCTTCCACTAGGCCTCCTATTTGTGAACTCTCGAATGTCCGCTGAGAGCCCAAACTTCAAAATGATGCACGGCAAATGAATGGCCGCTTTGAAGCATTCGAGTTTACGTCTCCAAGACTTTCGCGAGTGTCTCATCGTCAATGTTCATGATTTGGTTGGCGTTAGGAAACCCTCCGTTCGTGACGTCTGCGATATATTCACGGTAGGCGGCGACACGTTCATCTTGCAGCCTGTCCCTCTCCGCGGCGAAGTTACGGTAGGTTTTCGCATGGCGCGGGATATGGCCACGGTTTTCGCCCAACAGATCAGCCAAGAACAGATATTGCGCATCACATCCACTGCCCGAACCCAGCGACATCGTGAGCATTGATGTGCGTTTGGTGATCTCGGTTGCAAGACCTGCGGCCACGATCTCCATTTCTACGGCGAACGCACTGGCGTTCTCGAACTCCTGAACTTGCGTCCAGATCATCTTGGCTTGTTCCATTGTCTTGCCGAAAGCTTTGAAGCCGCCTGTCCATGTGGCTTTGGGTGGCACAAGTCCGACGTGGCAAATGACGGGAATACCTTCGCGAACAAGTGCCTAGACTATCCGCGGGCTGTAGCCGCAATAGACCGACTGCGCACCTGCCATCATTGCGTCCATAGTATCGCGCAAAGCCTCTGTCGCATCTGCATGTTTGCCCCAAGGCAGGCCAAATTGGAAATGCGTTTCAGGCACAACTTTGGCGAAATGGGACCGCTCTGACACAAAGGCTGTGCCAATCATGTCTATGCCTGCCTGCGCGGCCGCAATCGCTTCTTCCTCACGGGCAACTTGCACATATGCAATTGTGCGTTTGCCTTTAGCGTCCAGTAGGTCCTTAACCGTCATGCCACCCATATCATTTGGCCCCGTTTGTAAATTTCTTGCGGCGTTCGCGGATTTTCGCGTCAGATTCGACAGTGCCATCATGGAACGAGCCAAACCACTTGTCCCACGGCAGTTCGAGCGATCCGTAGTTACATTCAAAATAACGGTGGTGCATCTGGTGATGGAACGTCCCCAACTTCAGGCGGTTCTTGTCCTTTACCAACATGCCTTCAAAGCCCGTATGTGTTGTCGCAGCCGTCAGCGCGTAGTATTGCAGGTGAAACAGGATGTGGAGCGGGTGTGCGGCAACCACAAAATGGATCAACACTGACCCAAGGAAAATCAGGTGTTCGACGGGATGCATCGCCATGCCTGACCATGGGCCGACGTTGATGTTACGGTGGTGCAACGCGTGCACGTGCTTGTACAAGAACGGGATGTGCAGAAACCGGTGAATCCAGTAGAAATAAAAGCTCTCCCAGACCGGTATCAGCAGGAACAGGGCAATGAACCAGATCGGGTGCGCGGCCCATGTCAGCATAGGGGCATAGCCATTGGCCATCGCCCAAAACATCAGCACCTCATAGAATGTCCAAATTGTCACGCCACTGGCGATGGTCCAGAACATGTTGTCGCGGATTTGCCCGCCTAGCGTGAACTGCCGCCCGTTTTTCATCAGGGGGCGCGGGTCGTACTTCAGCTTCTGCCCCTGTTTGGTGAAGGTGTAGAAATAAAGATGCAATCCTCCGGCCACGAGAGTCATCAACGCAACATTGCGGATGAACATCTGTGCAATCCACCCGACGGCAAGCGTTTGCGTTTCTTCTAACGGTGGCTGAAACCAATAGAACGATATGCAGGCGATCGCGACCACGATCAATCGTTCGGTGATGAAGAACCAAGAGTTCCAGAACCACTTCACCATCGCCATTGGGCGCTGCGGCCAACTGAAGAAGGGTGACACTTGAAGCGGCACGTTTGGCGTGTGGTTCCAGCCTTTGAGTGGTGCGTCAGACATCAGTCGCCTCCGATATTAACAGCACGTATATTTTTGCACGATTTGTTTCGACGGAAAAATAGTATTAAAAGATCATCATTATCACAAATTCAGAGATAGAAATGCCACTGACCCTTAAAGCAATGGAGTATTTCACGACTGCCCTGCGTCATGGGAGCATCGTAAAAGCGGCGGCGGAGCTGAACATTGCGGCCTCCGCAGTTTCCAGCGCGATTGATCAGGTCGAAGCGGAATTCGATCTGACCCTTGTGATCCGCCAGCGCGCGCGAGGAATCCAGGCGAATGCGGCTGGGCGAGATGTGGCGCGAAAATGCGAACACCTATTGGAGGACTATCGGTCTCTTCTGATTGAAGGAACGGAGCTGAAACAGTCGCAAAGCGGAACGTTGAAGATTGGTTACTATGCTCCCATCGCGCCCGCGTTCCTCCCGCAAGTTTTTGATGCGCTCTTGCCAAACCGAGCTGATATCACCCTTGAGCTGGAAGAATGTAACAATGATGAGGCACAGGATGGGCTGCTCAAGGGGAGATATGATGTTTGTTTGTTTGTGGCTGAAGGTGTTCGGCCTTCCATCGAATTTGACACTTTGATTGCGGCACCCCCGTATTGCTTGCTGCCAGAGTCCCATCCATTGGCAGGCCAGGATGCAGTCACGATGGCTCAGATTGCAAAGGAACCCTTGATCGTGCTGAACCGTCCCGTGGCCGCCTCCTATTACGAAGGTCTGTTTCAATCTGGAACACGGCAAGCGCCCGTCTCGGCCTATGCGAACTCGACCGAAATGGTACGCTGCCTTGTCGCCGCAGGCAGGGGGTGCGCCATCCTGAACATGCTGCCGCTGACATCCGAAACCTACGGAGGCTCGCCCGTCGTCGCCCGTCCGATTTCAGATACCTTGCCACCATTGACGCTGGCCCTCGGTTACGACCGCGCGCGCCCAAGGCGGATCGTTAAAGAATTCGCGCAAGCCTGCCGCGATCACTTCACTGCATCTGGGCCAACTCGATGTGTTATTTCGAGCTAGTCCGAGATAAGCGACCATTGGGGCGCATGCAGCGAAATGGTGCTGTGTCCGCGATGTGTGAGTTTGACAGGCCTCCATAATTGCGCGTGCAGCGAATGGCTGTTTCGGCGAGCCGCACCGCGGCAGCGAGATAGGGAAACGAACAGCAGGAACGGGCCGTCCGTCGCTCACCACTTTTCACCGTAGGGTCGCAGTTCTATGTCAAACGACCAAGTAGATCGGTCTTGATGGGCGATATGGAACACCTCCTCTGCTATGGCATCGGGTTTACTGAAGAAATCTTCGGGCGCGTCCGGGTTGAAGGGCATACGGGTCCAGGGCGTGTCGATGGCGGCATCGATGACCACATAGGCTACATGAATGCCCTTTGGCCCCAGTTCCCGGGCCAGGCATTGGGCAAAGATCCTCTGGGCCGCCTTTGTCGGGGCAAAGAGCGCGTAATTGGGGACCCCGCGCAAGGCCGAGGTATTGCCCGTGACCACGATGGCACCGCTGCCACGTTCAACCATTGCCGGGGTCAATTCACGCACCATGTAAAGCAGGCTTGTGGTGTTGACCCGGAAATTGCGTTCCAGTTCCGTGGGGTCGACCTCCATGAAGGGTTTGAAGGTGGCGCGAACGGCGTTGTGCACGATCACTTCGGGCGTGCCCATCTTCTCCTTCACTTGGCGGCAAACGCGGGCAAGCTGATCGAGATCCTCCAGGTCGAAGGCAAAGGCCTTCGAGCCGGGCAACTCTCTTTCAAGATCGCGCAACCGGTCCTTGTTGCGCGCCAGCAGGGCCACGCGATAGCCGTCGCGCGCAAACCGGCGGGCGACGGATGAACCGGTGCCATCGCCGACACCGGTGATCAGACAGACTTTGTTCTCCATGAGAATTCTCCTTCTACGATGGCTGCTCCGCCGACGGCTCCGCTAGATCAACGACTTTATGTCCGCCGCGAAGGTCGGGAAGGCATAGAGCGAGGACTTGTGGTCGCTGGCGGAAATGCCGTGGCGCATGGCCATGGCAAAGAGATGGATCTGTTCCTCGCCGTGATGACCCAGAACATGGGCCCTCACGATCCGGTCGCTGATCTTGTCGACCAGCACTTTCGACAAGGCTGCTGTTTCGGCATAGGTCTTGGCGGAAAACCAGCCCGACATGTCTGATACTGTCACGGCGACATCGAGGCCTTTTTCTTTGGCCTCGGCTTCGCTCAGCCCGACCGTGCTGAGTGTCGGGACCGTGTAGACCGCACTGGGGATCACGCTGTAATCCGGATTTCTGGTTGGTCCGTTGACGATGTTATGGCCGACAATTTGGCCTTCGTAAGTCGCAATCGGAGACAGCTCGGGGGAGTGTTCCAGTGCATCACCGGCAACCCAGACCGACGGGTTCGAGGTCGATTGCAACGTGTCGTCGATGAGAATGCGACGCCCGTCATGAGCAATATCCCCGGTCTCGAGGTTCCGGCCGTCGATATTGGCGATGCGGCCCGCGCCGTTGACGACACGCTCGGCGTTGAAGCTTTGATCGCAGCTATCATGGGAAAACTGCACCGTGAGACCGTCGCCTTTCTTCTCGATCGCCGTGACCGATACCCCGGTCTTGACGCTCACACCGAGGCGTTCGGTTTCGGCCCGAAGCGCGGCGACGGCATCAGCATCGAGACGCGGCAGGAGCTGCGGCAGCGCTTCGAGGATCGTCACCTTGACGCCCGCGCGCGCATAGACATGGCTGAACTCCATCGCGATGACACCGCCGCCGATGAACACGGCCTCGCCCGGCAGCGTCGGGTCCGACAGAACCTCGTCCGAGGTGATCATGTGTTCGGCGCCGGGGATCGGCAGCGGCCTGGGTCTTGATCCCGTCGCGATGACAATATCCTTGCCGGTGATGACCTGCCCGTCGACCGCGACGCTGTTAGGGCCGGTGAAACTGGCAAAACCGCGATAAACGTCGCCGCGCTTTTCGGCCAGGCCGAGCATAGCGTCCGGGATGAAGCCGATCAGGTCCTTTTCCCGCTCGATCAGCCGGGCCCAGTCGAGCCTTGGTTCGCCGACGTTAATACCGTGCACCGGGGCCTGCTTGATCTCATGCAAGGGGTGGGCAGCGGCGACCAGCACTTTCTTAGGGGTGCAGCCGCGGTTGGGACAGGTGCCACTGAAATCGCGCGCTTCGACAAAGGCGATGGACTTGCCCGTCTCGTGGGCGATGGCCGACACGCCGAACCCGGCATTGCCGCCACCGATAATCACAATATCATATGATTTAGCCATTTTCTTTTTCTCCTGGAGCTATGGCCCCGGCCGTCTTGGTTGATCGGGCGCGATCACCCCGCGGGGCCGAAACTTTCGGTGTGAATGTGTTCCGGGAGTACGCCACGGCCTTGCAGATCCGCCTGCAAAGCGCCCATGAATTTTGTGGGCCCGCAGATGAAGTAATGCGCGTCGACATTGTTGATCAGCCGCGCCAGCAGCGCTCCGTCAATGCGTCCGTGACTGTCATAATCGACCGCGATATCGTCCTCCGGGCCGGGCTGGCTGTAGGCGACATGCACGGTGATGCCCGAGCGGCTAGACGCCAGGTCACGAACCTCCTGCGCCAGCGGGTGATGCTGTCCGTCTCTTGCGCCATGCACGAACCAGACCGGGCGGTTGCCTCGCTCGCTCGCAACCGCCTGCAGGATGCTCATCATCGGCGTGACGCCGACGCCGGCGCTGACCAGAACCAGCGGGCACTTGTAGCAGGTCATCACGAAATCCCCCGCGGGCCGGCGGCTGTTGATGATCGCGTCCGGTTCGAGATGGTCATGCAGAAACCGGGAGGCGATGCCTTTCGGTTCGCGTTTCACGGTAATGCGGTAGCGATATTCATTCGGCCCGTTGGACAGCGAATAGGTGCGGCTGATCGGTTCGCCGATCCCCGGAATGTCAAGCTCGATCGGCAGGTGCTGACCCGGTTCGAACCCGGCCAGGGGTTCGCCGTCCCGCGCCTCGAAGACGAAAGAGGTGACATCGGCACTCTCGGGCGCCTTTTCGACAAGCCGGATTGAGCGGACCGAATCCGCATCCGTTGCCCATCTGAGGCTGACTGCCGATCGTGTCTCGACAACCTCGTCGATCTCCAGCGTCACCAGCCGGCGCGCGCCGGGAAACCGGGCGAGCGCATCGCTGTCCCAGTCGATCGAGGCTTTGCCGGTCAGTTGAAGAAAGCTGCCGCTTGCGAAATCGACGAACAGAAGCCCGGCCTTGGGATCAAGGAGAATATTGCCGATCGTGTTGAAATGGTTGTTGCCCGCGTAATCCGGAAACCGCAGCCGCCCGTCATCCGGCACCGCGACGAAACCCGGGTCGCCGCCGCGATGCGAGGCGTCCATCCCGAAGGTCGCGCTTTCGCCCTCGCCGCGATAGCCGCTGGCGATGAAAAACGTGTCCGCGGACGCAATCCATCGGGCCTGCTCGGTTGTCAGCCGCCTGCCTCTTGTGGTTTCGCAGCGAACAGCACCTGCTTCACGGTGCCAGTTTCGTTCGCGAATGTATTGCGGGCAGTTGCCGAAACTCTGGTCGACGCGAAAGTCGAACCCGGTGGCGGTGACCCCGGCCGCGCGGCCATTGACACGGTTGCGGCGCCGGGTGGCCAGTTCGATGCCGAGAATGCCGATATCGCTGCCAGGCAGAATGTTGTCGTGCAGGGCATCACCCGGTCCGGGCAATGCACTGATCGAAAGCGCCTGATTGTCGGGTGACGTGACAAATCCCTCGGGCCCTTCCAGCAAGGTGACCCAGGGCCGGTCCTGCCCGTCCCGCGCGGCGACGACCAGGAACGGTAGGGCAGTGTGAAACTCGCGGTGCTGTTCGGGCAGGTGATCGCGGACAACCTGTCGGGCCCAGTCTTCGATGCCGCGGACACCTAGCCGCTCCTGCGCCAGGTGTTCGCCCTGGTGGAACGGGGACATGCTGATGTCGCTCTGAATGGTGTCAGGCATCGGAATTCTCCTTGCGCCGGGATGGCGTTCTGGTGACTGCAGACGAGTTAGACTGCGCCCGGTCATCGGACCGGGCGCATGGATTCCTCAGGCGGCCAGGCCGACCTTGGTGCCTTGCATGGGGACGAAGCCCGGCAAGGCTTCGACACGGCTCAGCAACCCGCGGATATTGGGATAGTCGGCAAGCGAGACGTTCCCCTCAGGCGCATGCGCCGTGTAGCTGTAAATCGCGACATCGGCGATTGTCGGTGCGCCACCGACCAGCCAGTCGCTCCCTTCCAGATGCGCTTCGAGACGCGCGAAGGCGGCTTTGGCCACCGCCTTGGGGCGTTCGACGTCCAGTTGGGCGCCAAAGACGGTGACCAGCCGCGCGGCTGCCGGGCCATGGGCGATATCGCCGGCAGCCAGAGACAGGAACTTCTGGACCTCGGCCTCGCGGATGGGTTCGGCGGGCAGCCAGTTGGGGGCATATTTCCGCGCGAGATAGACCAGTATGGCGTTGGAATCCCCAACGGTCACGTCCCCGTCTTCGATGACGGGAACTTGCCCGGCCGGATTGAGCGACAGAAATGGTTCCTTCTTGTGCTCGCCAGCCATCAAGTCGACATCGACCAGTTCATGATTGATGCCGCCGAGCTTGGCGAAAAGCTCGACCCGGTGCGAGTGGCCGGAAAGAGGATGACGGTGAATGCGGATGGCGTTTGGCATGGGTTTTACCTTTCGGAGGGGTTTCCTTGGCTGAGCACTGGTGCAGTACTCACAGGTAGAAACATGCCATATGGCCCATTCGTTGATAATCGCATACCTTATTCAATAACTATGAACAAATTGGGTATAATAATCCATCAACAGAACGACGAAGGAGCGTTGCAGTGGATACGATTGATACGATGCGCGCCTTTCTGGCCGTGGCGCAGGAGGGCTCGTTCACCGCCGCGGGCAAACGTCTTGGCCTCTCGACCAAGCTGGTCAGCAAATATGTGGCGCAGCTCGAGGGCAGGCTTTCGACCCAGTTATTCAACCGGACGACAAGAAGCGTCGCCCTCACGGATGTTGGGATCGCTTATCTTGAACGCTGCCGACCGATCGTCGAACAGATCGACGAACTCGACGACTTGGTACAAGAAAGGCAATCCGCCCTGGCCGGCCCGATCCGCCTGACCGCACCGACCGGGTTCGGCAGCACCAATCTGACCCAGGCCCTCGCACCCTTCATGAAGGCGCATCCGGATGTCGACATCGATCTCAGGCTCTCTGATGCCAGGGTCGCCCTGGTGGAGGAGGGTTTTGACCTGGCCGTCAGGATCGGCGTGCTGCCGGATTCGACCCTGATCGCTAGGAAACTGGCGGATATGCCGCTGATAGTCTGCGCATCACCGGCCTACCTGGCCGCCAACGGCCATCCCGGCGATCCGATGGCGCTTGCCACCCATAGCTGCCTGATCGACGAAAACCCGGCGGATGCCACCGCCTGGCGGTTCCGCACCGGTGCCCGGGATTTTGTGGTCAAGACGGCCGGTGCCTTTCATGCCAACGCGCCGGCCGCGATTGCGAACATGGCGCTTGCGGGGCTCGGCATCGCGCGCTGTCCGCAATATGCCATTGCCCGGAGTCTGGTGGACGGATCGCTGGAACAGCTTTTTCCCGAGTATGAGACAGAAATTTTCGGGCTTTACGCGCTTTATCCGCCCAATCGCCATCTGACCGCACGTGTACGAGCGCTAATAGATCATCTGGCAAGCTATTTCAGGTCCTATTGAGGAAAGGCGAAGTCACACCGCTTTGAAATGGGAGGTTTTTTCGACGTCAGCCGTGTTCACTGCAATCTAGTTCCCTGCAGTAAACAGTCATTGGGGTACTTGAGGCGAAAGCTAAATTTTCCCCGCTAACCAAATGTGTAATCCCTCGTAAATGCTGCGCTTTGCACGAATGTCCGCAATGCGGGAGCCGCACCGCAGCGCGCAACTGATCGGTGAAGGTCTCCTTTGGGCCGGTGCGCGACAGTCAGGTTTTGTCTGAGAAAGGTGAAGTTGTACTGCCTGTCGATGACCGATCTAAGCCCAAAGCGGAACCCTTTTTTCTCGATGTTTTCACGTTAAGTTCTATTGTTCTCGATGCCCGCACAGGCTCCTTCGCCGTATCTTAGAACCGCTGACTCCCACGACCCTCAACCCGAGTGATTAGACGTTTTGCTCAGATAATCCCTGGTTACAGGTACAACCATCTGACCTCGGCTTAGCTGAAATTGAAAGACTACCATGCCCTGTTCCGAAAAGGCCATCTCGGATACGATCAGATAGTATCGCCACATTCGCAGAAACCGATCATCGTAGAGGTCGCGGATCGATTTCAGATTGGCCTCGAACTTTTCCTGCCAACATTGAAGCGTTCGCGTGTAGTGGCCGCGCCAGACTTCAACATCTGTGGTCACCAAGTCCTGCTTTTCAATCTCCTTCATGGCTTCGGACATTGATGGTGCATATCCGCCGGGAAAAATGTATTTGTGAATCCATGGTGACGTTCGACCGGGTGGGGTGGATCGACCGATTGTATGCACCAATGCGACGCCATCCGGTTTCAGATTCTCACGCAGCTTGCGAAAAAAAGTTGGATATTGGGGCCGACCAACATGCTCCATCATTCCGACCACAACGATACGGTCAAATTCTTCGTTGACGTCCCGATAGTCGATCAGGCGGAATTCGACCATATTCCCGACACCTGCCGCTTCGGCTCTGCTTTTTGCATATTCCAACTGCACTTTGGACAAGGTCACACCAACCACCTTCGCTCCATAGTCTCGCGCCAAGGTAATGGACATGCCGCCCCAACCACATCCGATATCCATCACTGTCATTCCGGGCTCGATTAAGAGCTTCTTAGCTATGTGCGCCTTCTTTGCTTCCTGTGCCTCTTCGATGCTTTGCCCCGGGTCTGAGAAATAGGCGCAGGTATATTGAAGGTCCTGGTCAAGAAAAAGCTCATAGAGATCAGCGGAAAGGTCATAATGATGTTCGACATTTCTGCGCGCGATATGAACGGGATTATACTGTGCGATACGTCTAAGTGACTTGCGCAGCCCTGTAACCGACGTGCCGTAACGCCCACCACCATAGTTGTTTGCATTGCGCACAATTAGCGAAACAAAGCCGCGTAAATCGTTTTGCGAAATTGTTAGAGTCTCATCCATATAGGCTTCGCCCAATGCGAGATCGCCGTTCATTACCAATTTGCGCGGAAGCGCTTTGTCGTGGAGGGTTATGGCTGAACTGGGCCCTTTTCCGCGGCCATAGGTGCTACAACGCCCATCCGGCCAAGTCACCGCAAGCTCACCTTCCTGGATGATCTTGTTCAAAAGGCGGTCAAGCAACGACACCCACAATGTGACATCCTCCAATGCTCCCAAGATTAGACTACACTCCATGGCGATGGCACAAGTTGAAGGAGCATATTATGTCCGCTTAGCCCGCAGAGCAGTCGGTCATGCGCGTAGATCATGCCACATTGATTAGGTATGTTCCCAAATACTCGCCGATGATCGCCGCGCGAGCATAATCGAAAAAGCGCCCTGCGCTGAATTCCTGCCGCATGGACTAAACATATCTGTGTGTTCCGCGCATGTGTGTGTTCGGATCCTTCGCATCCGCACCCGCTAAGCCGGATGGCATCGAAGTCGTCCATATGATCTGAATGAAGCAGTTCTCTAGCGCTACAACTTCGGGCTTTCGGTTGTTTGCTGTGATCGCTGGACAAATGTGTCCAGCATGTCGCTAACTCTGGCCGTTTTAAAAGTTTGCAAACAACCGTTCAGCACCCGAAAGAGCGACGATTGCAGATAGTTTTCGAATGAGAGGCCTGTTTTCGCTTGTTTTTATTGAGTACTCTAAGTGCGACGAAAATTTCATAAGAAAATTCGCCGTGAAGCTGCTTTCAATCAGTCCAACATGCAGAAAATTCTGCAACGATGTTTGAATTCATCGGGCCCAATTCTGATCCTGATGAATTCACGCAACAGGAACCGCCCATGATGTCTGACCCAACAGAGTTTGCAGGAATGGCGGCACTCTCGACCAGCGAGGCACCGTCGCTCTCCTTGAATAATCAAAAAATTGCTTCCGGAACGCCATGTCGCGAGGGTATTACGCGCCGCGGCGACGGCTCACGAAAACGCTCCAACAATAGGATTGGAAACAAAATGCCATCAGGCCGTTGCTGACTTGATTAACGCGATCATAGTCACCAAAAACACGGTTCGATGTTTGTGACACCGCGCGGTAGTGGTTTGGCTCCCGACCTTTGAAGTGGACCCGAAAAAGAAACCGCCACCGCTCCCGCCCGAATGAAACTCACTCGATCAGCACGCCTCCGTCCAGTGCTGTTCTGCTCGGCAAACCTAAAAAAAAGTGCTTCGAGGCCATTCACTCGACGTCGCCTTTTCGACGAAGACGAAAAGACCATGGACCAGTCGGTCTTTTCCGACGCTGCAGACCATCATCCAATCCTTGTCTCAGGGAGTTCCCGACATGTCCGCCAAAGACGTCAAATTCAGTGCTGATGCGCGCAACCGAATCCTAACAGGGATCAACATGCTGGCGAACACCGTCAGGATAACTCTTGGTCCCAAAGGTCGTAACGTCATTTTGGACAGATCCCACGGTGCCCCGCGTATCACTAAGGATGGCGTTACTGTTGCCAAAGAATTCGAGCTTCCGGATCACTTTGAAAACATGGGAGCCCAGATGGTGAAGGAAGTCGCGTCCCGCACCAACGAAGAGGCTGGCGATGGCACAACCACTGCTACCGTTCTGGCTCAGGCAATCGTCAAGGAAGGGATGAAGGCCGTTTCCGCTGGCATGAATCCGATGGATCTGAAGCGAGGTATTGAACAAGCTGTCCGGGTCGTCGTTGCAAAGATCAAGGACCTGTCCCGACCGGTTGGCGACAGTGCTGAAATTGCGAAGGTAGGGGCTATCTCCGCCAACGGAGATGTAGCGATTGGCCGTCAGATCGCCCATGCGATGGCTGCGGTCGGCACTGAAGGCGTAATCACGGTTGAAGAGAGCAAGGGATTGGAGACCGAAACCGAAGTGGTCGAAGGTATGAATTTCGATCGCGGTTACCTTAGCCCATATTTCATAACAAATGTGGTCAAGATGTGCGTAGAGCTGGAAGACTGCGTTATCCTGTTCCACGAGAGCAAGTTGTCGTCTCTTGCCGACATGGTGCCGTTGCTCGAAGCAGTCATGGAAGCCGAAAAGCAGCTTCTGGTTCTTGCCGAGGACGTGGAGGGCGATGCGCTGGCCATGCTTGTGGTCAACAAGCTTCGTGGCGGATTGAAAGTTGCCGCCGTGAAGGCGCCTGGGTTTGGGGATAGCCGCAGGGAGATGCTGGAGGATCTCGCGATCCTGACGGGCGGTCAAGTGATCTCGACCGATTTGGGGACCAAACTTGAAACCGTCACGCTGGACATGCTCGGTGCCGCAAAGAAAGTCGTCGTCTCCAAGGACGATACGACCGTCATTGATGGCGCGGGCGACAAATCAGCAATCACTTCACGGGTCGCCCAGATTCGCTCCCAAATCGAAGATACGACGACCGGCTACGAACGGGAAAAGCTGCAGAGTCGTCTTGCTAAACTGACAGGCGGGGTCGCCATCATCCGGGTCGGAGGGGCCACGGAGATTGAGGTAACGGAACGCAAAGATCGGGTTGACGACGCGTTGAACGCCACTCGCGCGGCGGTTCAGGAAGGTGTTGTTCCAGGCGGTGGTGTTGCGCTGCTCCATTCAGACAAAGCGCTTGCGACCCTTGAAGGTGCCAACTCCGACCAGGATGCCGGCATCAGGATCGTCCGGCGATCAATCCAGGCACCGCTGCGTCAGATTGTCGAAAATGCCGGCGTGGACGGATCGGTCGTCGCGGCAAAGATCATCGAAAGCGAAAACCCATCCTTCGGGTTCGACGCTCAAACGGAAACTTATGTCGACATGCTGACAGCGGGGATCATTGACCCCACCAAAGTTGTCCGGGTTGCTCTGGAAGATGCGGCGTCGATTGCAAGCCTTCTGATCACAACCGAGGCGATGGTCGCACAAAAACCCTACAGGTCTGGAACTGCATCAGATTTGGGACCCTTGAGGGCGTGACGCAGGTCTTTTGACCCAACTACGGGACCACCTCAATGCAGTCGGTCGATCTGTAACATGCAAACGTATTGAGAGAAACCAACCTGAAAGGAACTCAGATGTCAAAAGGTGACAAGAGGCGCGGCAACCGCGAGGTTAAAAAGCCAAAGAAAGCAAAGGAAAAAATCGTGGCGACGGCCGATTTCTCAAAGGGTCAGAAGCCGGTCAAGATAGGGAGTAAGAAAAAGTAATTTTCATAGTCGCAAGACGAAGATTGCAACTAAGGCGGAGCGTGCAGGATTCGCGTCGTCAGGAAGGGATGGAGACATGGGTAATAGCCGCAACTCCGGCCCATGGTGTCCGAAGGCCATTGGAGCGCCGCTTTGGCATGCTTCGCAATTTGGTTTCTGAAGTTTCTGATCTATACCCGGATTGATTCAAAACTCACTATAACGATGCGTTAGGATTCCTCCCAGAGCGCGAGGCTTGTGAAGCGCAAGCTATCGCAGAGAGTGTTGCGCCGGGTGTTGGCAAGGACGTCATGACCTCGAAGGACCTCGAGAAGACGATAGAACGGGATACGGCTGGCCAGATTATGAACATGGTGAACTCAGACTTTCCCGGTGATCCAGCTCAGCATTCCGGGCAGTGCTTAGTTTGAACTACCTTCAAGCGCCGCATTCTGAACGTTCCAATCATGCTCCCGCTGCCAACTGGCTTTTTCGAACTGGTGCTGCATGTAAAAGAACCACATGCCGGCAATTGCAGCGAGGAGCATCGTCGGTAGAAACACGAACAACAGGACGTCCAAGTACCCGGCCGCGTGATCTAAGATCGGCGCGAAAAGTTACCGCTGATAATAATCTCGTTGATCAATTTGGCGACTGCCGAATGGGTTTCTAGCTCTAATTCCGAACCATTGGCACACTCGTGGGTCACGGCAGCATCGCGCAAAACCCCGACGATCTCACGTTCCTGAAGAAGATTGAGATCGTTCAAGGCAAGTAGAAGAGCCTCGCAGATCGAGAGTGCAGCCATGCCTGCGGGATCTTGGTGGTCTGACATTGGGGTCATTCCTTTTAAAGTCATTGGATTCGTGACCAGGCGAGGTGGTGATGGTTTTTCTATTGTCACATGAGTTTTGGTATTTTGGACTGATCGAAAGTAGCCTCAATACCAAATTCTTCGTAGAGTCTTTGCAGGCTCGGGGAAATCCAACGATGAACACCAACACCAGCCCGCTAACACAGAAACTCTCGGCATTTGTTGCCTTGGCAGAGGCGGAACTGGCCGTTTTGGAACAATTGCACCAGCGGAGGAGAACCTTTGAGGCTGGCCGAGATCTTGTTCATCAGGGACAATCGGAACAGGCTGCCTATATCCTCGCCGCTGGCTGGGTTGTTTCATATAAGATTCAGCCTGACGGATCACGCCAAATCGTCGATTTCCAGATTCCAGGGGATTTCCTTGGGCTGCGCAGCGTTTTGTTGCACACGTCAGACCATGGCATTGAGCCGATTGTTGATATCGAAGCCGCCGAGGTTCTGGTGAGTGATCTTTTGCAAACCTTCGCAGAGACACCTCGGCTGGCCACTGCAATTTTATGGGCCGTGTCACGCGACGAAGCGATGGTTGTCGAACATCTTGTCGGGCTTGGACGGCGTGATGCGGATGCGCGCATGGCACATTTCCTACTGGAACTAGGAGTCAGGCTGTCGCTTGTAGGGATGGGCAGCAAGAAAGGCTATGCCTGCCCGCTCACACAGTACCATCTTGCCGATGCACTGGGATTGAGCGCCATTCACGTCAACCGCGTCCTGCGCAAACTCAGGGAGGACGAGTTGGTTACATTTCGGGATGGGTTTGTGACGTTCAATAACTATGAGGGTCTGGTTAAACTGGCGGATTTCGATCCAGCGTATCTGGATCAGAAGCGGCCACTTCTGGCCTGATTGGGTCCCACAATCTGGTTTTGGACGATCCTGCTTACATCTCCAACGCGTGACGTTACATCAGCGCCCGACTGGCTTCCTTGAGTTTCTTGTGAGCCTCTTCGTCATTTTCGGCTTCATGGGCACTTTCAGCGGCCTGATAGTGTTTCAATGCCGTCGCCTTTTTGGGGCCTTCAGGCGCTTGGTCCCAGGCGGCCTTGACGGAGGCCATGTGTTTGACGGTGTGGTTTTCCTGACTCTGGTCTTCATCATTCATTGGAATGTCCTTTCCTGGACGGTCCGAGAATAAGAAGCACGAGACTCATACAGCTCTTTTGGGGAACTCCATGTTCCCCGCGCCCCTCAGATACTCAAAAAAAATGCCAACCAAATACACAGCGGACACATGTTACCTAACGGGTTTCGGAGCGCCTTCGTACTGACGCAGGTTAGCCCGCTTGAGCCAGATAAAAGATCCGCGCAAGTATCAGAGCGCCCATGAGTGAAATCAGCATCCAATAGATCGGGATCCGGGGGCCGGTATACTTTATTGTCTCAGGCAATTTCGAAACGCGATGCGACACGCGCTTAGGTAACAAGGCCACCAACTTTGTCGCCACACTGCCGCTCGCATGATCAAGCGTGGGTACATCCCTGACTGTTGAAAGATGTGCTTTCAGCCGGGCATGCGCTGCATCGCGGCCCAGAAGTGCAAGCTCACGAGCCTCGGTCCAAGGCTCGAGCCCGAGACGCGCAAGGGCTGACAAAACCGTGACTGTTGCACCGGTTTTGTCTTCACCCACTTCTGCAAGCAGGAAAGGGTCGTAGTCGGAGCCATCCGGGCGAAGAACATCTGATACAGACATGATTTTTCCTTTCGGACTAGGGGAGCGGCGCTCGACAAAAATCGTTGGGACAAAGATACCGACCAACGCGTTGGATACCGCATTCAATATTGCTTGATTGCTGCAAGGCGCACAGACTTGCATCTACCTGAATGCGCCACCTTCAAGCCCCGGTTGTTGGGGGTGAGGCTGTTGCTCACATCCTGACAGTAAAGAACCTGATGGGTGCTAACTTCGATCAGCATAAAGCCCATGGGTTGGGAATAATATAGCCCTAAGTGCTGTGACTTGACGGGGCATCTGGACTGATGCGGCCGACCATGGTCGGTACCGGAAATCCAGCGATCAATTCAACGGAGGTATGGGATGCTCACGCGTTCGATCAGGTCAAAGGTGACGTTCACCAATGCCTTCAGGTTGGGAAACAGCGACATCGTGTTTCCGGCTGGCGCGTATGAAATTCTCTTCGAGGAGGAGTTGCTGCAGGGCCTCAGCTTTGAGGCTTACCGACGCACTGCGACCTACTTAATGGTCAGGGGTCGAGGGAGTCATGTCGGTCAAACAACGATGCACATGACAACACAAAAGGATCTGGAGCACGCCATTGCCTGCGACTAGGCCCGTTGTGAAACAATTCAACATAGCGAAGCGGCGCTTTCTCCGCTGGAGGACTTGATATGACCAATCCTGAATGGCTGAAACCCGGTATGTATGGCGCACTGCTCGGCGCGGTGTTTGTCGGCGTCGTTGGATTCTCTTGGGGCGGCTGGATGACCGGCGGAAGCGCGAACAAGTTGGCAAGCAAAATGGCGCGGGACCAGGTGATCGCGGCGCTCGTGCCAATTTGCCACGACATGTCCCGCACGGATAATCAGCGTTTAGCAAAGCTCGCGACGATCCAGGCTGCCACGTCGTACAAGCGACGCGACGCCGTGATGGATGCGGGTTGGGCGACCATGCCTGGTTCCGATTCCCCGAACCGCGATCTCGCCAAAGCGTGCATTGAAGGACTGAACCTTGATGCATCTTAGTATGATTGCGTTAATGCCGCCCTCATCAATTTACACTGGTTTGCTACGGTCAGTGGGATGCTTAGATTGCAACTGGAAAGTGACCATGGAACCTGTTCGACCCTTGATGTTAGAAAGCGGGATACCGATGCAAGCAGTCTGAAATTTCCCTCAGGTACAATCTATCGCAGCGCAACAAGCGATCACACCGGCTCAGCCAAACCAACCGGGCCCGTCAGGTCCGAAATGAAAATAGGCATGAACTACAGCGCTCTTATTGGGGAAACAAACGCGCCGGATGTCGCGAGAATTCGATTATGCAAGGAAAACTTGCCAAAACTAACGGGGATAGCGAAGCCTGCCTAAATTTGAAGTTGTTGTAACTTCTCAAATAGCGCTCCTTGGTCCGATACCGAGCCTCGTGTGCTGATTTGCTTGGCAACGCGCCGTAGTAAATCGGCACTTCAAACCCCATATACTGATAGGCTACGTGCGAATTTTCGGGTCTGACCGACGCACCGAGGTCTCAGTGGAAAATCCGAAATCGATTGGGATCAAGTCTTTCAATGACCTGGCTATTAGGTCTGCCGTCCTGCTGAACCGTCGAATAAGGAAACCGACAATCAGGGCGGCAAAGGCCGGTTCAGCCAATCTCGAAAAATCCCGAGAGTCGCGCCGGAGCGGGCTGACGAGCCCTACCTGGCCCTTAATCGAAAGGACCACCGCAATGGATGACCAATTCAGCAAGACCATCGCAGTTTTCGACGGGCCATTCACAGTGCCCGGTTTCGCAGAAACGCTCCCCGCCGGCGAGTATGAAATCGAGACCGAACTCGCCTCGCCTCCGGATCACCAAAACCCGGAAGCTTGGAAGGCTTCGGTTGTTGTCCACCTGCATCCACGCTTTTCCCATCCGGGATTAACCCGGAGCCTAACCGTTTCATTGATTGATCTCGACAATGCCCGCGCGAAGGACAAGCTTTCAGGAAGAGAGCTGTCTGATGTTTTTCTGGAAGAAATGCTGGCAGACCCAATGGTGCAGCTTGTGATGCAGGCCGACGGGGTATCCGAGGCCCAATTGCGCCATCTTTACTCGGGATCGCGGACAACACGGGAGAATATCGATCTCGTTGACCAAAGTTCCAAAGACGATACCCCGCAAGTTTTTTCGCAGGACAGCTCTGAAATTCAGAACGCCGAAAATGAAGGGATGCCATGCCAACAGTCCACTTCGCCTATGCCCGAATGAGGTTGAAGAAGCGAATGCCTGAATCAACGATACGCGAGGAACTGATGCAAAAGAAGAAGGAATTCATCGTCTCGGAACCGCCAAAGCGTGCGCTTGCAGATGCGCCCAAGGAACGGTTCTGCTTGCGCTGCAAATCCTCTTTCTGGAGTGAAGGTTTTGGCGAGCGCATCTGTTCCCGCTGCAAGGGCACCTCAGCTTGGCGCGCGGCTGTGCCGGAAGGCGTCGGTCAAGGTCGCCGCCGCTCTGGCGGCCGGTCGTGATAGATCCCTTGGTTGTTTTTAGGGTTGCCTGGCGTCGTTGTCCGAGATAATGCGAAAGCCCCCTTCGTCCGCGGTGCTTACCTATCACGACGCACGGATCTCGCCCGCGCAGCGAATGGCCGGTTTGATGAAGCTGCGTTGCGGCGTGGCCTGACCCGATGAATGGCAGCTTTGGGCCGTCCTTGCTAGGGGCTGTGGCACTTTCTGGCCAAGATGCTGCGATCGATCTAACGGCGGCCGTGAGCCCAAAATAACAAATGCTGCAGCTTGCCCGAAGGTGTGAAATACTGGTGAAACCGGACATTAGTCATGGGAAAATTTCCTGAGAACGAACACTGATATGTGAGTTGGTTGCTGCCATCTGCAAGTAACACTGCGATCGCGAGTGCCTGCTGGACAGGTTCACATTTCTGTTGACAGCCCGTCCTGTGCTCGGGCAGCCTTTCTGAAGTTGGAAAGAGCGAGAGCGGCCAAATATGGCGCAATGCATGATGGTAAACCAGGGACGTCGGGCAATCGGCTGTGATCTCGTGGTATGACGTGAAGCTGCCTATTGGCCGATTCAGCAGTTGCTGAACCGGGTATCCACACCTCTTCTGACTTTCCCGCTTTTTTGGTTTCTCTACATGCACAACACGAACGGGTTACGCCTTGCCGTCGATATTGGTGGCACTTTCACTGACACAGTCCTGGTTGATGGGCAGGGGCATATCCTTGCCACCACCAAAACACCGACCACCCCTGAAAACCCGACCCTTGGGGCGCTTGCGGGTGCCGAACATGTGTTGGCCGCGACAGGGGCAGACTGGTCGCAAATCGGCGGCTTCATCCATGGCACGACACTGGCCACCAATGCTCTGATCGAGCGGCGCGGGTCGGTTGTGGCCACGGTGACGAGTGAGGGGTTCCGCGATATTCTCGAGATCGCCTATGAACGCCGCTACAGCCAGTATGATATTAACCTGGTCAAACCTGATCTGATCGTGCCGCGTTCGCGTGCCTTTACCATCGGAGGGCGGATGGATGCGCGTGGGCAGGTGTTGCAACCGCTCGATGAGGAGGGCGTTGCCCGACTGGCTGGGGAACTAGCGGCCTGTGGCACCGAAGCCGTAGCGATTTGTCTGATGCATGCCTACGCCAACCCGGCACATGAACTGAGGCTGCGCGATCTTCTGCTGGCGGCAATGCCCAATCTGGTGATCTCGCTATCGCATGAGGTCAGCCCCGAGGCGCGTGAATTCGACAGGCTCTCAACCACCATCGCCAACGCCTATATCCAGCCTCAGATGGCCAGCTACCTGACCGATTTCCAGGCACGTTTCAGTAATGAGGGGCTGACTTGCCCGATCCTGATGATGACCGCGGGCGGTGGCATGACGACGATGGAAACCGCCGCGCGTCTGCCGATCCGGCTGGTGGAATCCGGCCCTGCTGGAGGGGCCATTCTGGCCGCGCGCATCGCTGCCGAGACCGGCGAGCGCGAGGTGCTGAGTTTCGATATGGGGGGCACGACGGCCAAGCTGTGTCTGATCGACCGATACCGTCCGCAGACCGCGCGCAAGTTCGAAATCGCGCGCGCGGCGAGGTTCATCAAGGGCTCGGGCATGCCGGTGCGCATCCCGGTGATCGAAATGATCGAGATCGGCGCGGGCGGCGGCTCGATCGCCCATGTGGATCGGTTGGGCCGCCTGCAGGTCGGACCAGAGAGCGCGGGGTCCGAGCCCGGACCCGCCGCCTTTGCCAAGGGCGGAACCGAGCCGACGGTGACCGATGCCGACGTGATGCAGGGGCTGATCGAACCCGGACGCTTTGCCGAAGGGCGGCTCAGGATCGACATGGAGGCGGCGGAAAGGGCGCTTGCCTTGGGCGTCGGGCAGACGCTGGAGCTTGAGGCCGTACAGGCCGCCTATGGGGTCAGCGAGATCGTGGATGAGAACATGGCCGCCGCAGGGCGAATGCACGCGGTGGAGTCGGGCAAGGATCTGAACGCGTGGCTGATGATCGCCTTTGGCGGCAATGGCCCCCTGCATGCCACCCGGGTGGCGCGGCGTGCGCAGGTTGACCGCATTTTGATCCCGCGCGATCCCGGGGTCGGCTCGGCAGTGGGGTTCCTGTTCGCGCCGGTCTCTTTCGAGATCATCCGCTCGCGCTATAGCACACTTGAGACGCTTGATCTGGATGGGCTCAACGCCTTTTTTGGCGCAATGATCGTCGAGGCCGAGGCCGTGGTGAGGGCAGGTGCGCCAGAGGGCCTGCTGACCCGGCGGCGGCAGGCTTTCATGCGTTATCACGGGCAGGGGCACGAGATTGAAATCCCGCTGCCTGACCGGGCTTTGGAAGAGACGGATATTCCTGCACTTCGCCGCGCCTTCGAGGAGGAATACAGCCGCCAGTTCAGCCGCGCTGTGCCGGGCATGAAGATCGAGATCCTGAACTGGGCGCTTGAGGTTGCTTCCGAACCGCCAGCGCTGGAGCATTACCCCGAAATCCTCGTGAAACAGCCCGCGCAACCGTCCGGGCAGCGGCGCGTCCTGTGCGATGTCACCGGTGAATGGCGCGAGGCGGAAATCCATGAGCGCGGGGTGCTCAGACCCGGCGACCATCTTGATGGCCCCGCCCTGATCATCGAGCCGCAGACTACCACATTCGTCAGTGCCGATTTCGCGGCGCACGTGGATGGCGGCGGCAATATCTGGCTCACACGCAACCGGGAGGGCGACCAATGAGCACCACCGACACCCGCCTGCAGGTCATGTGGAACCGGCTTCTGGCCGTGGTCGAGGAACAGGGTCAGGCGCTGATCCGCGCCGCCTTTTCCCCCATCGTGCGCGAATGCGGCGATATTTCCGCCGGCATCTTTGATCTGCAAGGCCGGATGCTCGCCCAGGCCGTGACTGGCACGCCAGGTCATATCAATACCATGGCCGAGGCGGTAAAGACCCTGCGCAGCCGGTTTCAGCTTCAGGATATGAAGCCCGGCGACATTTATCTGACTAATGATCCCTGGATTGCCTCGGGGCATCTGAACGATTTCCTGCTGATGATGCCGGTGTTTTATAAAGATTGCGTGGTCGGCTTTACCTCCTGCACCTCGCATCTGGTCGATCTGGGCGGGCTTGGCATGGGGCCAGAGGGCACGGATATCTATGACGAGGGGCTGCTCATCCCGCCCTGCAAACTGATGGACGAGGGTATGTTGAACTCCCTCCTGATGGAGATCGTCAAAGCCAATTCGCGCGAACCCGTCGCCAACGAGGGCGACATCTATGCGCTGATCGCCTGTTGCGAGGCCGGCGCGGAGCGGCTTGCGGGCATGATGGATGAGTTCGGCATCGACCATCTGGATGAACTGGCCGACTACATCATCGACACCTCATATCGCGGTACGATTGAGGCCATCGCGGAATTGCCCAATGGGACATGGCACAATGTTCTGAAAGTGGACGGATATGAGCAAGAGATTGATCTGCATGCTGCCCTGACCATTGCCGAGGATCGCGTTGCACTGGATTTCTCCGGCACATCGGGCCTGTCGAACAAGGGCATCAACGTGCCGCTCAACTATGCCACTGCATATTCAGTGTTTGCCCTTCGCTGCATCATCGGGCCGGATATTCCCAACAACGCGGGCTCGCTCGCACCCTTCCGTGTCATCGGGCCAAAAAACTGCATCCTGAACGCACAGCCGCCTGCGCCGGTGGCCATGCGCCACACGCTGGGCCAGATGACACCCGATCTGGTCTATGGCTGCCTGTCACAGGTTCTGCCGGATCAGGTGCCTGCCGAGGGCGCATCCTGCATGTATAACCTGCCGCTGCGCCACACTCCCGAGGCGGTTTCGCAGGGCGGCACACAATTCGCGCTGGAATTGGTGTTCAGCGGCGGAACTGGCGCACGGCCTGGTCTGGACGGGCTGTCGGCCACCGCTTTTCCCTCGGGCGTCTGGGGCTCGCAGGTGGAAACCACCGAGGCGGTCGCGCCGGTTCTGATCACCCGGCGCGAGCTCAAGCCCGACAGTGGTGGGCCCGGGCGGACACGCGGCGGGCTGGGTCAGCATATCGAGATGCGATCTGCGGTAGATGAGGATTTCATGCTGTTTCTTTCGGTCGAACGGGTTCTGAACCCCGCACGCGGGCGGTTTGGCGCAGCAAACGGTGCGCCGGGACGCATCCGCATTGGCCAGGAAGGGCCTGACCTGCCCGGCAAGGGCGAGGTCCGGGTGAAGGCAGGTGAAACTCTGATCTTCGAAACCCCGGGCGGTGGCGGTTTTGGTAATCCGCAGGATCGCCCGCGCGAAGATGTTCAGCGTGACCTTGAGGAAGGTTTGATAAGCCGGAAGGTGGCGCGCGAAGTCTATGGGATGAAGCCATGATCAGCCCCGTTGCCCATATAGCCTCCATGTCGCCCTATGCCCTGGCTCAACTGAACGCGCCCGAGGTAAAGCGCCTGATCTCGCTGTCTCAGAACGAAAGCCCACGCCCACCCAGCCCGCTTGCCATCGAGGCCGGTGCGCAAGCGCTGAAGGCAGGGCATCTCTATCCCGATCCGGACTGGGGCGAATTGCGTTTGGCGCTGTCTGGTCTGCACGGCATCCCCGCAGAAGGTATCCTGTGCGGCAACGGTTCGATGGAGCTGATCGCCTGCCTCGTGCAGGCTTTTGCCGATGAGCAAAACGCGGTGCTGGCCCCGCAGCACGCCTATCCCTTCTTCCGAACAGCCGCGCAGCTGGTGCAGGCGCGCTTTGATGTGGCCCCTGAATGCGACGGGCGCGTTTCGGTCGATGCTCTGCTGGCTGCTGTACGGCCCGACACCCGCATCGTATTCGTTGCCAATCCCGGCAACCCCACCGGCACCCGTATCTCACGCGCAGACCTTGTTCGTCTGCGCGAGGGCTTGTCGGGCGATACCCTGCTGGTGATCGACGAAGCCTACGGCGAATTTGCCGATCATCTGGGTGAGCCCATGTTCGATCTGGTCGAACATGGCGATACGGTGGTACTGCGCACCTTCTCCAAGGCATATGGGCTGGCCGGTATGCGGGTGGGTTGGGGGCTGTTCCCGGCGGAGATTGCTGGCGAGATCCGCAAGGTGATGAACCCCAACAACATCTCGCTTGCCGGTCAGGCGGCCGCAAAAGCCGCACTCTTGGATCAGGGCTATATGCGTGCGACCTGTCAGAAAACGGTGAGACTGCGCGATGGGTTGCGCCAACGGCTGATGCAGGCCGGGTTGGACGTGCCAGAGAGTTTCACCAATTTCATCCTGATCCGATTTGCAAGCCCGGAGAAGGCGCACCGCGCTGACGAAGCCCTTCGTGCGGAGGGTGTGTTTCTGCGTCCGCAAGGCGGGGCTGGGCTTGCAGATTGCCTACGCGCGACCATCGGTGTCGCGGTAGATATCGACATCGCCGCCGGGATTCTGGAACGCAGGGCAGAGGGGGAAAAGACATGACACAATCGCGCGGACGTGCCCGGTTCGGCATTCTGGTGCCCTTCACCAATACAAATCTCGAACCTGACATGGCGCTTTTACGCCCTGACGGCGTGTCCATGCATTTTGCCCGTATGGGGGGCTATGATCAGGACGAGATCCCGGATGCGGACCAGATGCACGGGCTGGGCGCGGCTGATCTGGATGAACCGCTGCACCTGTTGCAGGGTGTGCGCCCGGATGTGATCCTCTATGGCTGTACCTCGGCCACGCTGACCCATGGCCCGGCCTTCGACCGTGCGCTTGCCGAACGGATCAAGGCCGATAGTGGGGCCGAGACCGTAACGGCAGCCGGGGCACTGGTGCATGCGCTGCAAACTCTGGGCGTGAACCGCATCGGTTTTGCCTCGCCTTACGTATCTGCGATCAACGACTTGGCCGTCGGATTTCTGGCCGAGACCGGTTTTGAAACCGTGGCCCGGTCCGAGGTCAGCGATGCGTTGGACAACTACGGACAGGGCAATCTGGACCCGCAGGCGGTGTTCGACCTGGGCCTTGCCACCGACCATCCAGAGGCCGAAGCAATTGTGCTGTCCTGCACCGACATGCGGAGTGTCGAGAGCATTGGCCGTCTGGAGGCTGAAGTGCGCAAGCCGGTGATCAGCTCGAACCAGGCGATGATGTTTCAGGCCATGCAGCTTGCCGGTATCAGCGAAGCCCTGCCGGGATATGGCCAGTTACTGGAAAGGGAACGGCTATGAACTTTGACCGGATCGCCGAATTCGTGCTTGCGGGCCAAGACATGCCGCAAAGCGCGCTTAACGTGGCCGCGACGCTGCTGATCGACACATTCGGCGTGGCGGCAGGGGCTGCGCATATGGAGGCGGGACGGATTGCGCGCGATCACGCCTTTGCCTTTCACGGCGCAGGTGCCCCGGAACACGCGGCCCATTTGATGTTCGATGGCCGCCGCGCCTCAATCCCCGGTGCCGTCTTTGCCGCTGCGACCCAGATCGACAACCTCGACGCCCACGATGGCCTCAATCCAACCAAGGGTCATATCGGCTGCGCTGTGGTGCCCGCACTGTTTGCCTTCGCCGAAGCCCGACCAGAGCTTTCCGCGCGCGATGCACTATCTGCGCTCGTCATGTCCTATGAGGTCGCTTCCCGAGCAGCCTTTGCCTTGCATGCAACAGTTAGCGACTATCACACATCCGGGGCATGGAACGCGCTGGGCGTGGCGGCGCTGGGGTGCCGTCTGCTGGGCGCAAATCCCGGCCAGCTGCGCCAGGCGCTCGGGATTGCCGAGTACCACGGCCCGCGCAGCCAGATGATGCGCGAGATCGCCAATCCGACGATGTTGCACGATGGGTCAGGTATGGGCGCGCTGGTGGGGGCGATGGCGGCGTTGCTGGCGATGGACGGTTTTACCGGTGCGCCTGCTATCACTGTCGAGGCTGATGAGGTGGAAGATTGCTGGTCTGATCTGGGCAAGGTCTGGACCATCGAGCACAACTACATCAAGCCCTATCCGATCTGCCGCTGGGCGCATGCGGCGCTTGATGCTTTGTCCGGTCTGATGCGGGATCACGGTTTCTCCGCAGGCGACGTGACCCGGATCGAGGTGAACACATTTTCCGAGGCCGCGGCGCTGTTCCCCGGCATGCCCGCAACCACATCGCAGGCCCAGTATTCCCTTCCCTTCGCGCTGGCCGTGATGCTGGTGCATGGCCGGATCGGGCCGGGGCACATTACCGGTACAGCCCTGAGCGACCCGAAGGTGGCCGAAATGCTGGCGCTGATTGCAGTGCGTGAGGAAGATCGGCACAGCAAACGCTTTCCCGCCGGGCGGTGGTCCGATGTCATTGTGACGCTGAAGGACGGCAGCAGGCTTGCCTCAGGCGACGTGCACGCGCGTGGCGGACCCGAAGCGCCCATGGACATGAGCGAGGTCGAGGCAAAATTCCGCATGATGACCGCCGCACACCCAGAGCCCCGCGTCACGGCGCTCTGGGAGATGCGCGAGCGGCTGATGCAGCCGGAAGCCAAATTCAGTGAACTGACAGCACTTGTTCGTGCGTCTATGGAGGAAAACCATGTCTGACACGCCGCGTATTGTTCTGCATAACAGCAATACGGCGCCGCTTGCCCGATGGTTGCGCGCCGCGTTCCCGCAGGCGGAATATCGTGAGTGCAACAGTTACGAAACGCTTCCCGCCCTGATCGACAGCTACCGGCCCGAAATTGTTTACTCGGTTCGCTTCGCAGGCACTCCGGGCTTTCCGCGCGACGCGCTGTTTGGCGCGGGTGGCCCGCGCTGGGTCGCCAATGGCGGGGCGGGTACTGACCATTTCGGCCAATGGGACCCTCAGAAGACCACCGTTACAAATGCTGCGGGCGTGGCGGCCGGGATGATGGCGGAATACATCTTCGGCGGATTTTTGCATTTCACGCTGGATATCTCGGGCCTGCAACAGGACAAGGACGCGCGGGTCTGGAATGCCCGCACAGTCAGGCCGCTGGCGGGCAAGACGCTCCTGATTATCGGGCTGGGTCATACCGGTCAGGCGGTGGCGGCGCGCGCCAGGGCTTTCGGTATGAAGGTTCTGGGGACCCGCGCCCGGCCAGAGCCGATGGAACATGTCGATGAGGTGCACGCGGCGGATGATCTGCACGACCTTTTGCCGCACGCGGATTTCATCGCGGTCTCGACCCCGCTTATCCCCGCAACGCGCGGGTTGATCGGCGCGCAGGAGATCGCGGCGATGAAACCCGGCGTAATCTTCGCCGATGTCTCGCGTGGCGGCGTGGTGGATCAGACCGCCCTCTACGATGCACTGAGCGTCGGGCATGTGGCGGCGGCGGCACTCGACGTGTTCGAGACCGAACCCCTGCCCGAGATAAGCCCGCTATGGGCGCTGGAAAATGTGATCATCTCACCGCATTGTTCGTCAGTCTTTGCCGAATGGGAAGAAGCCTCGTTCGAACTATTCCTACAAAACCTCGGCCGCTGGATGCGCGGCGAGGGGCTGGTCAATATCGTGGACCCGGCCCGTGGGTATTGAAGGAAACGCTTTGAAAGCCCGCTTGACAGGGGTCGTGACCCCGCTGCTCACCCCCTATGAGGATGACCTTTCCATCGCAGAGGGCCTTTATCTGGACCATGCCGCGTTTTGTCTGGAGGGCGGTGCACATTACCTCTCGCCTTTCGGGACCACCGGCGAGGCTAGCTCGAACACCATGAGTGAACGCATGGGCGTGCTCGAACAGCTTGTTGCATCAGGCACAGTGCCGCCCGAACAGCTTATGCCGGGCACCGGGCTATGCAATCTCGAAGATACCGTCACGCTTACCCGTCATGCGGCTGATCTGGGCTGTGCTGCGGCGATGGTCCTGCCGCCGTTTTTCTACCCGCCCGACGACGAGGGGCTGTATCGTTACTACGGCCAGTTGATCGAAACCCTGGGGGACAAGGCCCCGCGGATCATCCTCTATAACATCCCGCAGAACACGGGGGTGCCGATATCGCCGGCCCTATCCGCCCGGTTAAACGAGGCCTTTCCCGACCATGTGGTGGCCTACAAGGACAGCTCGGGTGACTGGGACAATACCGCCTCCGTCATCCGGGCGGCGCCGGGCCTATCCGTCTTTCCTGCTTCTGAAACACTGCTGGCCAGAGCAATGGCGCTCGGCGCAGGCGGCTGCATTTCGGCAAGCTGCAATTCGAACATCACTGCGATCAGGGCCATGTATGAAGCTGTGCGGGATGGTGACCAGAGCGGAGCAGACACGCTGCAACCGGGACTGGAAACCCATCGCAAAGCAGCACAGGAGGAAGGGTTGATCTGTGGATTGAAAAGCCTGGTGGCCCACCGGTCAAACGACCAGCGCTGGCTCAACCTGCGCCCCCCGCACATGAATGCCGATCCGGCCGCCGGACCGAGACTGGCCACCACACTTCCGCGCTAACCGCAGGACCTCCCTAAAGAGCCAAGGGCAATGTCCGTGATTGCGCGATACCCGGCATTTACCTATTCCAGTTGGGTGGCAGTTACGTCCGCAGACTGTGAGTTGGAACAGACACAAATTTTGGCAGCGCAACGAATGGCCGCTAAGCGGGCTCGACCGCAGCAATTAGACACATTGCTCAAAGTCGGCTCTGGGCGGTTCACCAAGATGCCCTCGATTTGGCTAAATGCTCGGTAAATTACGAACTCATGGCCGCTTATACATAGGCTGTTATCTAGCGGCGCCATGAGACAAAATTGGAAATTGGTGGATATCGTGGCCGAAGTGCTTGCCTATACGCTGCCCTCTCGCGCAAATTGAGATCATGCCTATAAAAGAAAAATATGCCATTTGTGACGTTCGCATTCCGGTCAAACGGAGAAAAACTCTGGATCCCGCCAAAGTCGAACGCATCGCGTACGATATAATGGAAAACGGCCAAACCACGCCCATACGCCTGCGCGCCGATAAGGGCGGCGGTTACATTCTTGTCGAAGGATATCACCGGCTTGAGGCTTTGCGCGCTATTGGTGAAGTTGAAGTCGAAGGATTTCTGGTTCACGCTCAGCTACACTGAATGTATCCAAATTGCAGGTTTCATCCTGAAAACCTAACCAATTGATACGCTGAGCGCGAAAGTCCGTTCTGAGGAAGCCGTACCGCAGCGCAAGATCAAGTGATGAGCGGCTGAATTGGCCGATCGGTAAATACGGTACATGTCGCGACGACCGTTCCGAAACCTTCGATTTTAGGTGGAACTCGCCAAAAAAATGAACGCTTGAGCAGCACGACGATGGTTAGGATTGGAAGGTGTTCAAGCAGCGACTTTCCTTCTAAGGTTGCCAACGTCTCATCCAGAGGGTTTCAACGTGGCAAGCTCAATCATTGAAGAAGATCTGACAATTGAAGGCAATCTCAACTCAAGTGCGGGAGGCATCCAGGTCAAAGGGCAAGTGGTTGGCGACGTTAGCGCTGAGACAATCATTGTTCAGGTTGGCGGGTCGGTCGACGGTGAACTATCGGCCAAGAAGATCATTATTGATGGCAAGCACCAGGGAAGCCTGAAATGCGACGATCTGAAGATTGCATCGAGCGCACAAATTCGAGCTGATGTAGCGGCCAAGACGATGGCAACTGAAAGCGGAGCGAAGGTTGTGGGCAAAGTTAACATCGCGGGCGGGCAGTAGGGCATGCCTGCCAACGACCAGTATCATGGTTACACTTCAGACAAATGCGATTGCCTGGTTCAGAGTGAAACTTGAATGGCTCGATGCGTATCTTCAGGGAAGCTGCCTAACAAACTGCTTCCGTAGAATGGCTCTATTGTTCAGTCTATCTGTCATTTTCGGTGGTCTGACAGGTCCAGCTCGTCCCACATCCAGCTGAAATCATAGTCTGCAACAGGGGAGCCAGTCTGACGGGCGCTGCGGTTTTCGAATGTCTTCAGCCAGTCGATGACTTTCTTCCTGCCCGCCGTGCTGCAAGCGGCCTGGCGCGGTGTTTTGTCCCCAAGGGCCGGGATCGGCTGATCAAGCGTGTCGCGGTAGTGATGGTCGAGATGTTCGTGGGCAATCTGACGGGCAAGGGCAGGGGGGATGTCCTCTTCTTCTGCCACTTCGCTTTTCAGGCTGTCATCCGCCATCATCTGTTCGACGGTCTGGATTGATGTCAGCGGTGACTTTACCAGATCCTCCAGGAGGTCCCGGACCAAGGCTTCGCCGCGATCGGCGCGCGCTGCAGAATTTACAGAAAGTGTGAGTGTCTTGCCTTTCAGGTCCAGGGACCCAAGCACTGAGGCCCCTGACATTGACCTGTCCAACACAAGGCCGGTGCCACGGGTGTTGCCGGACGGGTTGCCGACGTCAAGCCAGGTCCAATCCTTCTGACCAGAGACCACGAGTTCTGCGGACTGGGACAGTCTTTGCGAGCTCGGGCTTTGCGTCACCTTACTGGCGAGCGGGAAGCGCATCTCGTGAAAGAGAAGGTCGTCACCATCGATGTTGCTGATTTGTGGTGGTTCCGGGTCCAGCAAGTTCGGCAGATGTGCGAAGAGCCAGGCATTTGTGAAAAGGGGTGCGGAACGGTGTAGCTGATCCTGTGTCAGCCTCAGCTCATCGTCGAGGTTCAATTCCAACACGGAGCGGAGCCCATCTTCAAAAAAAGCGACAGTTTCTGGCTCGAAGGGAAGCCGCGCCCCCGAGATCACTTTATGACCCCCCCTGCGTGACAACCCGAGCTGCGATGCGATCCCACCGCTGCAACATCTGCGTCGCGCTGCGTTACTGGACGGTGACTGGCTCTGCGCCCGAAAGCAGGTCCTTCAGCACCATGGATCTGCCGGGGTCTATCTCGCTCACCTCATAACGGCTGACCGGCGCGTCCCGCAATCCTTTGATATAGGCGCGGGTCTGCGCACTCTCCTTGGAACCTCTCCCTTTCAGATAGGCATCTGCAGCGTTTTCGGCGTCCGGTCCGAATGTCCTGCCCAGCAAGTCTTCAAGGCCACCGCCCCACAGAACCATTGGCCAGTCATCGCCCAGCAGGTCGCCCAAATCCTCGAAATCGAGATCAAAGGCTTCGAGCGCTGGCAGAAAATGCTCGTCCAACACGTCCGCGAGCCGCTCGTGCCAAATCTCATCACCGGTGACAAATCCGATGAGCCCACCAAGATCGTTCCCCGTTGTCATCGTCAGCTTCTCCCTGTTCGCCGGACAGGGGCGATTTAGCGCAGATTGCAACCGCCAGCCAGACCACAAGCTTGTGCAGATCTGCGTTACATGGATGGTCTTGTCGCGGTGAATGCTATTTCTTTGACTCCCGCCCAAAAAGCTCCGCAAAAAGTGCTTCGGAGCGGCGTAGGCCTTCATCAGTAAGCACCACCGACTTTGCCTTCCCAACCGGGTCCAGGATCAACCCGTTGCGGTGCAGGCGATCAAGCGCGTCCCAGTCAAAACCTTTCCACGCGCGGCGCTCGTCATGCAGCGTCAACCAGAGCAGCGCCAGGACTGCTTCATCCACCTTGTTCTCATCTATGTCCATAACTACAGCGGACGCGACAAGGGCCGGGCTCGTCAACCCTGATCCGGCGAACGGAGGGACTGCAAAGATCTTCAGCTCGCATATGGTGCGACCAGATTGATAAGGCCGGGTGAAACCCGTGCCGCCTCACACCACGGGTATGAATCGCTCCCAGAGAATAGATATCGCAATGTCATTGGACAGCTGGATTGTGCCAAGCAATACTGGGAGCATGGAGCTGTCAGACACCACACCTGTCCACCTGATCCATGTGGACCCGGACGTCAACATGGCACGGTACTACGGAATAGAGCTGCAGCCGACGCTGTTTGGGGAAGTGTCCGTTCTTCGTACATGGGGACGTATTGGCACAAACGGGCAAGCCATGATGGTGACGTACGAAGACGAAGCCCAGGCTGCTGCGGCGCTCCATAACCTCGAAAAGCAAAAGCGCAGACGAGGCTACGTAACGGTCGGTGAGTGACTTCGGGCTGCAAATTGTTTCCATAGCAAATCCCGAGCCTGTCGGCTCGTGACCGGGCTCTAGGTTCCAGCTGGCATGCCGGCTTTCACCCAGAACACCCCAGCATGATCTCCCTGAGCCAGTAGCCCCTGAACCGTCTCCAGCGAGCCGGGGCAGGGGCTTTGGATCATGGTCGGTCCATGCCGTGGTGATCTGCCCGATCGGGTTTCGATCCCTTTTGCGCTCCCGCGGGATCCAAGATCCTTTGGCTTTTCTGTTGGTCAGGCGGGATTTGGACAAGCCAAACGCCACCCGACGTCAGGGGGAAGGCGCGGCCTCCCCCCTCGGACAAGACAAATAGACAAGACCGTGTCCTCGCGCGGGGCGCTGCGGGCCGCACCACCCTTGTCGATTTGTTCTGTCTCGCCCCTCTCCGCGTTCGCCACATGGCAGGTTTTAGAGACGACGCCCTTTCAGGGCTCGGCTCAAAACCAGCACCAAAAGGGGATCAACCCCGGAGGTCGCGCCACAAAAGGAGAGACGGTTTTGAACAGTGAAGCAACAAAAGACATCGAGAACGACACGAACCTTCAGGCGGCAGAGATTGCGGCCCAGAATGACCTGTTTCGGAAAGCCCTGATTGATCCAAATGCGGCGATTGAGATGCACTCCAAAGGCATTCAGGGACAGGTCTTCGTCACGTCCGGCGTGTCAGGCGAAGGGGTGGAGTTTCAGACTGCGGCATTGGCTGCAGTGGCGTCGGATGACCAGTTTGATGAGGACAATGACCCCTATGGCGATCACACATTCGGAACGGTGACGATCAGCGGCCAGAAGCTGTTTTGGAAAATCGATCTTTACGACACGGACTACACATACGGCTCTGACCGCCCGTTTGATCCCGCAGTGACCCGCCGCGTCCTGACCATCATGTGCCCCAGCGAATACTGATTTCCAACGCAACTCGGAAAGGGGGTGATGAAAATAAGTCAGGAAACCTTGCAGCAACGACGGCGCGAAGCCGTTGAGCTGGTCAAGAAGGGAGGTCTCTCCGCCAAGATCGGCCTCGCCTTCTTGAAACAACACGCAGCCGCCTAAGCGGCCCCGCTCTACCCCGGAAGGGGTAGGGCACCCTTAACACGAAGCAACACACGCAAACAAGGATTTGCCCCATGAGCAAAGTTGAAACATTCACCGCACCGGAAACCATCGAAACCATCGCCCTGCCCGATCTCTACCTGTCTGATCTGAACCCACGACAGGAGGTTGCCGACGAAGGCATAGCTCTGCTGGCTGACAGTTTGGTCATGTGCGGCCTGATCCAGAACCTCAGCGGTCTGCGTGATGCGGATGGCAAAGTCGCCATCGTCGCCGGTGGTCGCCGCTTGCGGGCTCTGAATATCGCCGTGACTGAACGCCCCGATCTGGCACAGGTCCCCGTGAAAGTCACAGACAACCCGTTTGTGGCCGAACAATGGGCCAATGCGGAAAACACCGCCCGCGAGGAACTGGAACCGGTGGACGAGGTCCGCGCCTATGGCAGGATGGCCGAGAAATCCCTGTCTGTCGCCAAGATCAGCAATGCGTTTGGTGTGACCGAAGCCCATGTGCGCCGCCGCCTCGCACTGGCCGGTCTGCCCGTCGCTGTATTGGACGCGCTCAAGGCGGGCGAGATCAGTATGGGTCTGGCCAAGGCCATGACCGTCAGCACCGAAGAAGAGGAAATTCTGAACGTGCTGGAACAGGCAAAAGAGTGTCGGTGGTTCAGTGAACATGATGTCAAACAGGCCCTAACATCTGAGGCTGTCCGCAGCACCAGCCGCAAGGCTGTGTTTGTGGGGCAGGAAGCCTATGTTAAAGCCGGTGGCACGGTCACCGCTGATCTTTTTGCCGATGAAACCCTATTCAATGAAGGCGCGCTACTGGACCGCCTATTTGCTGAGAAGCTTGCGGCAGAAGCAGCGAAGCTGCGTGAAGCGGATGGCTGGGACTGGGTGGACACCCATGAAGACAGCTACATTCCTTATGGGTTCTCGGGAAGTGAAGGCATGCACCGTTTGGAGATGGTGAGCCGAGAGTTCACCACAGAACAGGCCGAGCGGTATGACGAACTTGCCGAACTCTATGAGGGTGAGGCTCTGGACGCGGGTGGCGAGAAGGAACTAGCCGCGCTCGAAGACTATGCCGCACCGTTTTATTCCGAAGATCAACGCAAGCTGTCCGGCGTGTTTTTCTATGTCGGCAACGATGGTGAGATCAAAACGTCATCGGCCTATGTCGCGGCGGAGCAAGTGCAGGCCGCCATTGAGGCCGGTGTTCTGACCCCAGTCAAAGAGCCAGAGACCGTAGAGACACCAAAATCGACCTATTCGCAGAAGTTCATCGACGACATGGTGGCGATCCGGCTGGCGGCGGTTCAAACGGCCCTTCTGGACAAGCCCGACTATGTGTTGAGCCTGTTTGCCTTCTCCGCAACCCCGGCATCCGGTCGGACCAGCACCCTGTTTGGGTTCGGCTATGGTGGCGCTGAGCGGAACACACCTGAGATCGACGATTTGTTCAGTCTTGATCCACGCCTTGGCGGGGAGCGGGATGAGGCTGCAGAGGCAGCTTATGACCAACTCCACAAGATGGCCGCGAAAGGCAGCGTGGAGGCGTTCAGGGCGTTTCGTGATCTGGGCAAGAAGACCCGCAATGGTGAGATCACAGTTTTTCTTGCTCGGCGGTTCCTGACCCAACGCCCGGAGTTCATGGGCGAAATCGAGGCTGAGATTGGTGCCGGCATCCGCGCGATCTGGACCCCTTCGGCTGAGAACTGCTTCAAGCGCCTGAAAGGCTGGCAGCTTGATGATCTCTACAAGGACCTGTTGGACCTGCATGTCGACACCGACATGTTCAAAGCCTTCGCGAAATCCAAGAAAGGTGCGAAGAACGAAGCGATGCACAAGTTGTTCAACGACAGTGAGCATCAGGCGGCACTGGGTGTGACCGAGGCACAGAAAGTCCGGATCGATGCGTGGGTGCCCGATTGCTTCTGAACCCAACAGGGCAGGGCGCGTTGCGCCCTGCCTATCAATCTCTGGCTGTGTCAGTCTCAATGATGAGAACTCAAAGTGGCATTGCGCGAACACTCCGTCGCGCATAGCTATCAGAGGTCGGCCACCCAGCCTACTTTTAAAGGTGGTACTTTCGCCAAAATGGATTTGGATAGACCCATGGACACCTCATCGAACAAGCTCGAGAAAGCCGCCCGCCGCGTCTGGAAATCCGCACAGATGTTTGTCGGGTTTCATACGGATCAGAAGGGCAAGCCGCGCGAACAGCCAAATCTCTGGCCGCCAAAGAACGGGAGCGCCTCGATCCATGGTGACCCCAGCGCGCAAGAGGCCATCGTTGTTGTCAAAGCCGCTGATCCGGAAGCTGCACAAGACGTGCAGATCAAGCTGCATCCAAACCGTATCGTTGTGCGCCGGGACGCAGACATGTGGTGGCAGGGTGTGGCCGTGGACGCGCATTCCGTGACGGTCCGAATGGCCGACAACACGATCATTGAAATTCGCCATGACGGCTCGGTGAAGCGTCGCTCAGCGGAAGATGAAACCCATGTTGAAGCTGATGGCAGTATCTTCAAGTTCACCGAGTTTGCCGAGGCGCATATGACGGGTGACGGGGTGGAAATGACCCGACGCACCGAGGATCGCATTGCCACGATCACAGCCGACGGTGTTGTCGATCGCGCGCGCAAGCGTTAGCCTGTCTTCAATACCTCGAGACTTCCCTTTGGGTAAACGTGTGGCCCGCTTCGGTGGGCCTCTTTCTTGTGTGCAAGACCGTCGGCAGAGGCCTCTCCGAGGCTGCGTTGTTTGCCTCCGATGAACGTTTCGAACCCATATTGACTGTTGTCTTCAATCTGGACAATGTCGCGGGTTCCCATTGGCGCATCCGACTCAGCGCACATAGGTTGGAGCCGACCCAAATCCATAAGGAATCGCAAGCGATATGACCGACGACTGGAACGACTACGCCGATGGTTGGGACGACAATAGCGACGTCAGATTTTACGCCAGTCGCGCTTTTGCCTCGCTTGACGCGCATCTGGATATTCGTGGGACGGATTGGCGATCAAAGCGCGTGCTCGACTTTGGATGTGGCACCGGATTGCTGGCGGAGAAAATTGCACCGCATGTGGCGGACGTTGTCGCGGTTGATACTTCAGAAAACATGATCGCGGTCCTGAAGGCAAAAAACCTGCCCAATGTCAGGGCCGTTCACGGAGATATGCTGGCGGGAAATGTTCGGGGCTTGGAGACCGGGTTCTCAGGTTTCGATTTGATCTGCGCCTCTTCCGTTTGCGCTTTTCTCCCGGATTACAGTGGAGCCGTGGCCCTACTGGCGGGATTGCTCAATAAGGGCGGGCAGTTCGTGCAGTGGGATTGGCAAGCGAAAGGTGATGACGGTTTCGGATTGACGCTGAATCAAATGAGGGCCGCGCTTGAGGCGGCAAGGCTTGGTTCAATTCGGGTCGAACGGATATTCGAGTTCAAATCTGATGAGAAGGTCATGCCTGTTCTGATTGGAGCGGGGATTCGAAATGCGGAATGATTTTGCGTTTGGATGAGTGAACAACCATTGCTTCCAATTAACCGACCTTTGGTATGGCTCGGGCAGCAAAGTTCAACTTAGAGACTTAGCGCCGGTTTTTTGGTCAGATTCCACCTCGCCAAATTGAGTCCGTCTGATCACCTGTTCCGCACATGCGCGGACCAGGGCCGGACCGTCCGGTCTTTGGCCTCCGCCATTTAAAAAGGGCGACTTGCACCGTCGGCGGTCCTCCATTCCTTGCTACGAGGGTCATACTGGCTCAGAAAGGCCACCCGAACTTGGAACTGTACACCGCGCCCGTGTCGGACCGAGGTGATGTTGCCGCCGTTCACCACATCGTTTTGTTCAGATGTCCCGCACGCAGCGATCCCAGAACGTCCTTCCTTTCACTTGGTCTGACAGGTTCAAACCCGTTGCCTGAGATGATCCTCGGCTGCCGTGTTTCTGAAGGGATGAACATAAGCGGGCCGTCGGGGAATACGCGCGGCGCCCGACCGAGCGCCGCGCTTCAACAGGGAATTTCCCCTGCGCCTGCGGCGCATTCCGCGCGGACCAAATTCCCTGCTGACGTCCCCTTGATGCCCGCTTTTCCCATGTTCACCGAAACACGTCATAGCGAGGATCAAACAATGGCAACTCAAACTCTGAAACTGAACGTCAAGACCGGTGAAAAAGAAGGCAAAAACTTCTGGGATCGTTGCGGGGTTCTTTTCGTCAACACCGATGAGACTGGCAACATCACCTCGATCCAGGTCAAGCACAGCATGTTCCCCGGCGTCGAGATGGTGGCCTTCCCGAAGCGCACCGATGACGATCCCGTCACCGAATGACATAAGGGCAGGGCGGCACAAGCCGCCCTTTCTTCTGCTCCGGCCAAAACCCGGACCACAGATGCGCCACGTGTGGCGCGCGGTCCAAGGACCGGGCAGGGGCGGTGACCTTCCGCGGTGCGGCAGCTCTCAACCCTGCCACACCCGCCGCGCATGCGGCGGGAAACTGAGCGCTCTGAGGCGCGCGGAAAATGCCATACTGAACTTGAACGTGCCGGTATGTGACGGGCGCTGTTCGTGCAGCCCATGCGGTGCATGATTGCCCTGCGCCGGTCCACCGGCACCCACGCCTGCTGGCTGGAAAAGGGGCGGGACCCTTTTCCCGGCGTGGAGATTGCCTCCAAGAGCAAAACTGCTCCGAGGGCGATTTGAGAAAATGCGGATTTCTAAAATCACCCCCGGTTTCCTCTTGGAGTGTATGACAGGATAAGGTAGTTGTGTTACAAACTCAAAATACAACCATAGGTATACATTGAGCAAGCCCGCCGACACCACCGTCTTTTCCGTGCGTTTGCCACTGGATGCGCTGGAGCGTTTGGAATCGGCTGTGACCGTGCTGGGGGCCAAGAGCCGCAATCAGATCATCCAGCGTCTGATCTACCGGTTGATCGGTTATCTCGATCCGGACCCCGCTGTTGTCGATCTCTGGCAGAAGCACTTGCGGCAGGTTCAGGGTGGATACACCAATCTCAATCAACTTGCGAAATCTGCCAAGCGCGGCACGGTGATCTGGACGGATGACGACCGGCGCGACGTCGAAAATCTCCATCGCGCGATCATCCAGCACCGGCAAGACCTGAAGGCGATGATCACAGCGGCCCGCCGAAACCGAGAGCCAGATTCCGCCATTCGCCGGATCTTGCGTGACGACGATTGGGCACCTGAAGAATGAACGCCGCAGCCCACGGTCTGACAGCCGGAGACTTCCTGGAACTTGCCTTCCGTGAGGCTCAGAAAGGTGTCGATCGTTCCAAGCGGATCAATCAGCAGCTGCAGACAGCTAAGCGTATGAAGTTCCTGATCTCGCGGGCCTCATCCATCAAGGCGCGGCTTGGTGCCGTGGTTGGCAAGCCCGAGGCTGTTGTGAAACACGTCCGGAAAGGCGGGGTAAAAAACGCGCATGAGCTGCGCCGCCAGATCAACTATCTGACCGTCAGGGCAGAGGGCGTGTTGGACATTCGAGACAATGGCGTGACCCCGCTCGATGCGGATCAGGTCAGTGATTTGATCGAGACTTGGGCCGAGGATTTCAACGGGAAAACCAACTACGGTTACACCCGTCACATGATCGTTTCTTTTCCCGAAGGCACCTATCCGGACGCCGCTCACGAGGCCGGTTTGGAATTCGCTGATCGTTTGTTTGGAAGCGGTGATTTTGGCGATACCTGGGACTATCTGACCGTCTTCCACAACGACACTGACAACCCCCATGTCCACATCGTTGTGAACAACCGAGGCGTCGAGCATGGGCAGTGGCTCGCTATGGGAATGAGCAGTGAAATGAACATCGACGTTCAGCGCGCTATCCAGGTCGAGGTTGCAGAGGAATACGGAATTGAGCTGACCGCAACGACCCGTCTTGAGCGCGGTTTGCGGCAGGAAGTTGTGACCGACACGTGGAAAGTTCAGGCCGGAATGTCGGTTGTTGAAAGCACCCCGGAAGTCGAAGTTACGGCCCGCGACATGGCCGCTGATGTGATGACTCTATCCATCGCAAGAATGTCGGATCTGTTTGACGAGCGCGCCAACGCCGTCAAAGACCGGATCGAAGAGTACGCCATCATGCTCGTTGAAGGAGAGGAACCTATGGTATCGAGAATGGAACATCTACTAGACCAAGCCCATCATTTTGATGATTACGGTGAGCTGGGAGACCCGTCTTATGTGTCCCCCGATGTCATGAGCAACTTGCGGCGACACATCGAATTAGGCGGTTCTGAGGAAACAATCGCGCCCGAGCTGAAGGCTCAGGTTGTTGCCCATATCAGCGACGTTCGGGACAACGAACAGAGCCATCCGTATCTGTCTGCCCTTGCTGATATTGTCGATGACAAGGAGTTCCAGGCGTCCGCTGATTATGCCCCGGCAGCACGCCGCTACGAGGTCTATATGCAGGACACCTTGGGCGAGGGGGCCTATGAGGACTTCCAGACTCAGACCAAAGATTTGTTGCAATCCATCGACAAGATGGAAGGGCTTGCCCGTGAGGTTGACGACCCTCATCTGCGTGTCGCGATGGATATTCAGATTGGAGAGCTGAAGGGCGATGTCGCGGATCTGCGCTCTAACGACCCAGACCTTCAAGCGTTCATCATCGAGGACCGCCGCTATTCAACGATGATGGGAATGGGCGCCGCCGAAATGGATGTCTTGGATTATCCAGAGGCCGACAAGTGGGCGGCGATCCGCAAGGAAGTCACCGACACGGCCAGCAGCTACGGCCTTGATGGCGAGGCGTTCGTTGCCCGCTTTGGCGACCATCACAACGTCACTTTGGGCACTACAATGGGATGGCGCAGCGACGACATTTCGACCGCAGCGGCCCACTTCAAGGCTCAAGGATTGTCGGATAGCCACGACCGCGCAGAGGCCGTTGTTGACGAGCTGCACCAGCTTGCTTCTTCCAAGATCATCGCAATCTCAGAAGAACTCTCAGAGGTTCACGCCCACGCAACGCACCCGCTCTTGCAAGGGCGCGGTGACGATGACGGTCACAGCCTATAGGACATCACCCGGTCTGCCTGATGAGTGCGCCAACGCCGTAGGCAGATCCATCACTGAGTTATCCATCAACTCGCAAAGGAAAAACTATGGTTTCCCGTACAGACTATCTTTTGAACGAAGTTGAACACTTCGCACCCTTTTCCCAATTTGATCAATCCGCCCCGCGCGAGGATCGCGTTTCAGAGCAGATCGACACCATCATGAAAGAGCAGCAGGCGATGGGCTATGATCGTGCAGCCATCGCTTCAAACAGCTTCGACATCGAGGACCAGGCCAAGCGCCGTGTTGACGAACACATGGCGCAGCAAAATCTGGTCGAAGAATTGAAAATCGAATTGGAGGCTGCGGAGCGGTCAGGGGAGCCGGTTGATCTGAACGATATGCAGGCTTTGGTTTCTCAGCACATGACCGATGCTCAGGAATACGATCTGTATCACCCCTACTATTCGTCCCTTGCGGATCTGTCCGGCGACAAAGGTTTTCAGGATTCCGACGACTACCAGTCGCCCGGTGATCGCTATGTTCAGTATATGCAATCCGCTCTGGGTCAGGCCGGTTTCGAGAACTACGAACAGCAGACCAAGGACATCGTGAACTCCATCGAGAACATGGAGGCTCTTGCACGAGAGGTCGAAGATCCGCATCTGCGTGCCGCAATGGACGTGCAGATCGGAGAGCTGAAGGGCGATGTTGCCGAGCTACGCCCATACGACACCGACCTGCAGGCGTACACTGTTGCTGACGACAGTTACACCACATCCATGAATGCAGCCGAGCTAGACAACCTGGACCCGTCCGAGGCCGAAAAATGGCTGGCAGTGCGTGACGACATTGTTGCAACCGCCAACAGCTTCGGACTCGATGGAAACAAGTTCCTGGCCCGCTACAACGATCATGACAGCGTTTCAGTCGGCACCACGGCGACTTGGCGAGACGCGGACATTTCCACCGCTGCCGCCCATTTTAACAGCCAAGGTGTTCCGGACAGCTACGAGCGCGCCGAGGCCGTTGTCGGTGAGCTGCACCAAGTTTCATCCAGCAAGATTGCCGCAGTGGTACAAGAGATTGCCCATAGCCACGAACAGGCCACCCACGTCCATGAAGATGACGGTCACAGACTTTAGGGAAGCATAGTATTTGGGTAGAGCCGCCGTTCAAGCAGCGCGCGGCGAAAGGGGCAAATGAGCCCATACCAACGGATGCTGCGCGGTGCACCAATGGGAATTGTGCGTTGCGCAGCGGACGCAGTTGTAAACGCGGGAACAAAACTCATCAGTGGTGTGGTCGTAGCCGAATGGCGGACGGTCTCGACTCACAAAACAGTCGACCAAACTCATCAGTGAATACTCTTTACTGCAATGCTGTTTGGCGCATGTCTGTCCAAATGAGTGTCTCAATTCGTACTAGATGAGACAGTTTTTCCGACGAGGCACGTCGCCGTAGAAAAACGATACTCAACCCACAAAGATTGCATCAGCCTTTTCTTCGACAAGGAGGAGAGGAACAATGCAGCCAGAAAAAGACACCTTGGCATGGATGTATGAAAAGATGGTGACCAGCCGTCGTTTCGAAAACGCCATCGAGAAAATCTACATGGAAGGCAAGTCGCCGGTTTTCAACATGGCGGACGGGCCAATCCCCGGAGAGATGCATTTGTCAGACGGACAGGAACCGGTGGCGGTTGGTGTCTGTGCCCATCTGAATCCCGAAGATATCGTGACCGCGACGCATCGCCCGCATCATCAGGCCATCGCAAAGGGTGTGGATCTGAAGAAGATGGCCGCCGAAATTTTCGGCAAGGCGACGGGCCTGTCTGGCGGGCGCGGTGGCCATATGCATATCTTCGACGCCGATGTGAACTTTGCTTGTTCGGGGATTATCGCTCAAGGCATGGGGCCTGCGGCCGGGGCGGCGCTGTCGCGTCAGATCCAGGGTAAGCCGGGTGTCGCGGTGTCGTTTATCGGTGAAGGTGCTGCTAATCAGGGGGCCTTTCACGAGGCCTTGAACCTGGCGGCGGTCTGGAAATTGCCGATGGTCGTTGTGGTCGAGGACAATGCCTGGGGCATTTCTGTGTCGAAAGAGGCCTCGACCGCGATACAGCGCAACTCGGACCGGGCGGCGGCATACGGTATTCCCGGCCATTACATTCCAGGCAACGATCCAATGAAGATCTACGAGGTTGCCGGTGAAGCGATCGCGCGGGCGCGTCGCGGCGAAGGTCCGACGCTAATCGAGGTCGAAACCTATCGTCTGGCCGGACATTTTATGGGCGATGCCGAAGGCTATCGCCCAGAGGGTGAAAAGGATGGACTTTTCGAGAAGGACCCGATCCCGGCAATGCGCGCCAAGCTCCTGGCTGACGGTGACTTCACCGAAGCGGAATTGGATGCATTGGAAGCCAAGGCACAGGCCGCTGTGGACGAAGCAATCAGTTTTGCCCGCGAAAGCGCCGATCCGAAACCTGAAGACGCGCTGACAGCGGTGTTCGCCTGATAGGCCAAGGGAGAAATGATAATGGAAAATGAACGTAAACTTACAATTGCCAGAGCAATGGCCGAGGCCACTGCACAGGAAATGCGCGATGACCCGAGCGTGTTCGTCATGGGCGAAGACATCGCGGAACTAGGCGGCGTATTTGGCAACACCCGAGGATTGCTGGAAGAGTTCGGCAAGGAGCGGGTCCGCGACACGCCAATTTCGGAGACAGGGTTTATCGGTGCTGCTGTGGGGGCGGCACAGGATGGCATGAAGCCGGTTGTCGAACTGATGTTCGTTGACTTCTTCGGCGTCTGCTTTGATGCGATTTACAATCTGATGGCCAAGAACACCTATTTCTCGGGCGGGAATTTCAACGTACCCATGGTGCTGATGACCTCGACCGGGGGTGGCTATTCCGATGCAGGGCAGCATTCGCAATGTCTCTATGGCAGCTTTGCCCATCTACCCGGCATGAAAGTGGTCAGTCCGTCCAATGCCTATGATGCCAAGGGGCTGATGACAGCGGCGCTGCGCGACCCGAATCCGGTGATTTACATGTATCACAAGGGGCTGCAGGGTATGGGCTGGCTTGGCACCGAAGCGGGCGCTATCGTGCATGTGCCGGAAGAAAGCTATGAAGTCGAAATCGGCAAGGCCGCGATTGCCCGCGAAGGGCGCGACGTGACCATCGTATCGATTGCGCAAGGCGTTCATCACGGGCTGAAAGCGGCGGAAAGGTTGGCCGATCAGGGTATCAGTGCCGAGGTGGTAGATCTGCGGTCTCTGGTGCCACTGGATCGCGACACGATCCGCGCCAGCATCGCAAAGACCGGGCGGTTGATCGTGGTTGACGAGGATTACCACAGCTACGGAGTGTCGGGCGAAATCATTGCGACCGTGACCGAAAGCAATATGGCGGATCTGAAGGCACCTCCCAAGCGCATCGCCTATCCGGATGTGCCGATCCCGTTTGCCCGCGTTCTGGAACAGCATTGCCTGCCTAATGCGGACAAGATCGCCGCCGCCGCGCGTGAGATCTGTGGAGCGCCGGTTCCGGCCTGACCTCGGACAAACCCATTACAAGCAGATGCCACCCTGGAATGGCGGGGTGGCCGCAAGAGGAGACTGCCAATTGGCTACCGATATCATCATTCCATCCGACCTTTGGGACGGCGACGAAGAATGCGTCATCACCGCCTGGCTGGCCAGTGACGGAGCGCAGGTCACCGAGGGTGCGCTGATCGCCGAGATCATGACAGCCAAGGTCCAATACGAGATCACTGCCCCTGCCACCGGCACGCTAGGCATAGCCAAGGCGCAGGATGAGGTTGCGGCCAAGGGCGATGTGATCGGAGCGGTCTCGTGACCGTGCAAACCGTCACAGAGCCAACGGTGGTGCCTCTGCGCGGCGCGCGCGGCATGATTGCCGACAAGATGAGCGCTTCACTGCGGGATGCCGCCCAGCTGACCCACCATGCCCGAGCCGACATGACAGCACTTCTGGCGGCCAAGACGCAGTTCAAGGGTGAAGGGAATCCTCTATCGGTCGAGGATTTGCTGATGGGGGCGACGATCCGGACTCTCAAAACTCATACTGACATCAATGGCAGGGTCGAAGGGCGTGAAGTGCATCTGGCTGATGCTGTCGATCTTGGTGTTGCCATTGCGCTGCCGGGCAACCTGCTGGCCGCGCCCGCGATCTTTGGAGCGGACCGCATGAGCCTGCCGGAGCTGCGTGCCGCGCGGCGCGATCTGGCGCAGCGAGCACAAACAAACAAGCTGACCGTGCCTGAAATGACTGGCGGCACCTTCACGATTTCCAACCTAGGTCTTAGTCGGGTGGAGCAATTCACCCCAATCATCAACACGCCCCAAATCGCCATTCTGGGTATCGGGCGCACCGTGGACACACCAGTACGGGATGGAGAAAATGTGGTTTGGAAGCCCTATGCTGGCCTGTCACTGACATTCGACCACAGAGCCATCGACGGTGCACCTGCCGCCGCGTTTCTGACCGATCTTTGCACAACGATCGAGGAATTCGTGCCATGATTATTGCCCCATTTGCCACTGCTGAAGATGGGATCGCACGTGAGACAGCCATGTTTCAGGCGTGCAAACCCGCCATGCTGCTGTGGCAGGCCGAAGATCAAGCGCTTGTACTTCCCGCAGCATTGGCGCGGCGTGCGGCGATGAAGGCGCATATACACGACACCCGGGCCGCTGGGTACCAGGTTGTGACGCGCGGCAGTGGTGGCGGCATCGTTCCACAAGGGCCATGTACGCTGAACCTTGCGATGGTTCTGCCCTGCGGGCCGGACTTCACCATGGAGGATGGATATCGCCTGATCTGTGGTACCTTGGCCGAGACGCTCACCCGCTTTGACATCGATGCACAGACAGGTGCCCGCCCCGGTTCGTTCTGTGACGGTACCTGGAACGTGTTGGTGGACGGATGCAAACTTGCCGGAACGGCGCAAAGGGTACGGGCCACTCAAGACTGCCGCGTCGCGCTGCTGCATGCCGCGATCCTGTTGCGCCTCCCTGATCCAGGTCACTGGGCCGAGCTTTGCCTGATACATCAGGCGGCTTTCCCATCTGAGCTGCTTCTACGACCGGATGCCCACACCACGATCACCACCCTCATGTCGGGGGCACCCCTTCAACAAAAGAGCTTTCCCGGAGCATTGATCAGAGCCGCGGAGGACCGGCTGTCTGCATTAATGCCCCGTGAAGTAAAGGCGGCCTGACCGCTCAATAAAACCCACTGGGAGGAAGAAAATGACTATTCGTTTCCACCGGCTAGGCAAATCGGACGAGGACCGCGTGGCTATGAGCCGCCGCATGTTCCTGATGACGACAACCATGGCCGGCATCACCACTAATGCCATGCTGAGTGGCGCAGCTTTTGCGGCATCAAGCGTGTTGAACGAGGCACAGGGTGCAAACCTGCTGCGCATGGTGCAGGATATCTACCCGCACCCCGACATTTTGCAACTGTCGCATTACGAAGCCATTGCAACGACCATCATGACCAATGCCGAGGCAGATGCAGACATGGCTAAGGGCCTTACCGATGGTCTAGATCAGATCGATGCAAAGGCGCAGGAACTCTTCGGGGTTGCCTATGTCGAAATAGAAGATCCGGACGCGCGCGAGGGTCTTTTAAGGCATTTCCAGCATGAGGGCTTCTTCCAGGGTGTCCGCTGGACGGCCTATTTCGGCATTTACGACAACAAGGATGTCTGGCCTCTGCTGGGCTACGAGGGGTCTTCCGCAGAGCATGGCGGTTACATCGACCGTGGTTTTTCCGACATCACATTCGTTCCCGAGGGTCCGACCCTTGAGGAGCGCATGGCTGACGTCCAGAGCTAAGGGAGAAGCAAAATGGCACAATTTGACCTCAACGACGACAGTGTTGTCGTCATCATCGGCTCTGGCGCTGGCGGCGGCACACTGGCCAACGAACTGGCCCAGAAGGGCGTCAAGTCGGTCGTTCTGGAAGCGGGCAAACGCTTTGATCTGGGCGATATCGAAAACGACGAATGGGCAATGTTCCAGAAGATTTCCTGGCTCGACAAACGCTATTCCGGTGGCGGTTGGCACGGCGCGGTGAACCACCCCACATTGCCCACATGGCTGGTTAAAGGTTATGGCGGTTCGACAATCCACTGGGCGGGCGTGGCCCTGCGGTTCAAGGATTTCGAGTTCAAGACCCGCAGCACCTACGGTGAAATCGACGGTGCAAATGTCGAAGACTGGCCAGTCGATCTGGAGGAAATGACCCCCTGGTACGAAAAAGCCGAACTGAAGATGGGCGTCACCGGCAAGACCACCGGCATGCCACATCTGCCCTGGAACAATGGGTTTCGCGTGCTCGCCGAAGGCTGCCGCCGGACCGGGCGCAGCGATTACCGGTCGGGCCCAATGGCGATTAACTCGGTCGAGCGCGATGACCGCCCCGCCTGCCAGCAGATTGGGTTTTGCATGCAGGGCTGTGCAATTGGTGCAAAATGGTCCACCATGTATACCGAACTGCCGCGCGCCGAAGACACCGGCAATTGCGAGGTCCGCACCGATGCTATGGTGCTGAAGATCGAACATGACGATCAGGGCAAGGCCAACGCGGTTGTCTATGCCGACAAGGACGGCAATCAACACCGCCAGAAGGCGCGGGTGATCTGCGTAGCGGGCAATTCTATCGAAAGCCCGCGGATGCTGCTGAATTCAGCGTCGAACATGTTCCCCGACGGGCTTGCCAATTCCTCGGGTCAGGTCGGCAAGAACTACATGAACCACACCACCGGAGGAGTTTACGCCGTGCTGCCCGAAAAGGTGCACATGTATCGCGGCACCTCGGTCGCTGGCATCGTTGGTGACGAGGTCTATCACGACGCAGGACGCGGGTTCAGTGGCGGATATTACCTCGAATTCCTGTCGCTCGGCCTGCCGTTCATGGCGGCTTTCCTGGAGCCTGGCAATACCGGGTGGGGCCGCAGCGTGGCAGGCGCGCTGGAAAACTACGACCGGATGTCGGGCGTCTGGGTGCTGGGCGAGGACCTTGCGCAGGAGCGCAACGCGATCACGCTTCACGACAGCGAGGTGGATCAATACGGGCTGCCGGTGCCGATCATCTCAAAGACACCGCATAACAACGACTACGAGATGACGGCTCATATGTACGAGACATCGGCCCAGATTTACGAGGCCGTTGGTGCCACGGATGTGTATGAGTTGCCCGCTTATCCGGCGACCCACAACATGGGCACCAACCGGATGCATGCCGACCCATCCAAGGGCGTGGTCAATGCCTACGGACAGGCGCATGATATCGACAACCTGTTTGTCTCGGACGGCAGTCAGTTCACGTCTTCAGCAGCCTGTAATCCGACACTGACCATCGTGGCCCTGGCCATCCGGCAGGCGGAATACATCGCGCAGGAGATGAACGCCCAGAACATCTGAGTGTCGGAGAATACCTCCCTGAATACGGTCGGGCCCTCGTGCCCGGCCGTATTTGTTTGACGAGGACTATTCGGGCCGTTGCAACCCTTCGGAGGCAATCCAGCGATTAACCGTTGCACGGCTCTTGCCCAGCAAACGCGCCGCCTTTGAGACGTTCCAGTTGGTGCTGTCAAGTGCATCCTTGAGCGAAGCCCGCGTCAGGGTTTTGGTGTTTTCTTCGCGCTCTGCCAGCAGGCGCGCAGGCAAATCGGTTACATTGATGCGTCTTCCATTGCCGCAGATCACCGCCTCTCGTAATACGCAGTGCATTTCACGCCGGTTGCCCGGCCAGTGGTAACCGACCAGCATATCCTGGGCGCTGTCAGCAATTTCGAGTGGGTTTGAGAAACTCTCCGCGGCAACGTTTTCAAGGACGGTTTCAAGGTCCCGTGCCGCGATCGGAGGCAGCTCCACCACCGATTGGCCCAACAGGTAGAGCAGGCTTTTGGGAATCGTGCTGTCGCTTTCCAGATCAGCCCAGATCTTGTCTGTCGTAAACAGCACCACAGGAGGTTCTGCCTTCGTTTGTGCCACCATCGGGTCAACATCAAGGAAGCGTTCTAGGGTGATCTGCGCTTGCGGCGGTAGGCTCTCGATATTTCGCAAGATTAATGTTGGAACCACGTTGTCGACGGGATATTCACTGAGGAAATCCAGGCTTTCTAGGGCTTCTTTCAGGTCAGCCTCCACTCCACTTTTGGCCGCATCGAGTGTCAGCCCCATCGGTGAGATCAGGGATTGTTCTTCTAGCAGGGCTCTTGCAAACCCATCCACACCAACTCCCGGCTCACCACAGATAAGCAGCGGTACACGATGGGCGACAATTTTGCGCGCGCGATCGGCAAGAACTGCAAGGCCACCGCCCTCTGAAATCAAACGACCAAGTGTTGTTTCTTTTTCCACCCGGGCTGAGATGCGTGGCGTATTGGGTTGCGTTACCCGGCGTCGTGGTGGCACCGTGGCGGGTCCTCGCAGCGTGATTTCCAGATCTTTAAGATCGGATATGTGTTGCCCTGCCAGGTTCTGATGCTCGGAAGGAAGTGCGCTGTCGCGCCATAGCGGCAAATGCGAGATCACTATTCCATCCTCGTCACATGCCACCAGAGTTTCAAAACTTCTCCGTGTTTTAAGATCGCGCGACAACACCCGGCCCGTTAGCTTGTCGGCATGAAAATTTCGGAAAAGCCGCGTCTGAAATTGCCGCGACGCGCGCCTGACCACCTGTTCGCAAAGTGCATGCTCTTCCTGCCGACGGTGCGCGGCCCCGACTAGGGTTATGGTGCCGATCAGGTTGTTTTCCGCATCGGTCAGCGGTGCCGAACTGCAGCTGAAATCATGAAAGCAGTTGTAAAAATGTTCATCACCCAGCACCGTCAGAACACGCCCGCTCTGCAACGACATCGCGATACCGTTTGTTCCGGCGACACGCTCATCCCAGACCCCACCCCGGACAAGCCCACTTCTTTGAAACTCGGCTTCCAGACCCTCCGGCACATAGGATTCGATCACAATCCCATCGGAGTCGGTGATCAGTAGGCAATATCTCGAACGACTTGGCAGCAGGGCGGAATTGTCGACCTCAGACACAGCACCGCCAATTTGATCGAGAAACTTCTCGTTGCGATAGGCAATTTCGTCAGCCTGCAACCGCAAGATAGGAGATTTGGCGTTTGAAGACAGGTTATGTTGTGACCGGCTCCGATCTTTTGAGGATCGGAGCAGACTGTCTACCGACGACCTGTCCATATACCCTGACACGGCGAAACCCTTTCGATTGTCAGCCATTCAAAATACTTCATCTCCACGGGCAATTGTTGTTCAAAATGGGCGCCCTGTCCAATTTGGCGCTTCTTCGGCGGGAAACTATGCCAAATCCTCAAGCGCTTTCAGCGCACGGCCGCCATAGACAACAGAAGGGCCGCCGCCCATCTCAATCGCAACCGAAATCGCTTCAATCACCTCATCCTGGCTGGCGCCATGGTTCAATGCTGAGCGCAGGTGGAACACGATGCAGTCTTCACATCTGATTGCAATCGATATTGAAAACGCCATTAGTTCTTTGGTTTTGCTGTCCAATGCGCTGTCAGCGGAAGCAGCCTTAACGAGCTGGCTGTAGGGCGTCATGACTGATGGAGCGGCCTTGAAAAGAGCTCCCACACGCTTGTCGATTGATACTGCGTTGTCTTTATAAGTCGCCGTCAATTTCAGAGTTCTCCATCAAACTTTAGGAGACGCACGATGCAAATGAACGCTGCATACGATCGCGCCTCGCTCTTGTCCCTATCTTACTAAACAAGTATTGCCGGGCGCCTAGAAGCGCGAAACCTCTGAAATGAGTATTGCATAGGCTCGCTGGAAACTGTCTCATTCGGCGCCAAATGAGACAGTTCTACAAAGCCACATTTGTATTCGGATGTGGAAACCTCGGAACACGCCATGCTCCGTCTTCAAGAAAGCACCATTTTATTTGGCTCGCGCTAACACAAGTTCGCGCAATGTCCGTCAGCCGACCGATCCAGCCATTGGTGGACACGCGGCGAAAGAACGGTTTGTCCGCTTCTTACCAATTCGTCTTTGAAGTGATGAAGGGTCGGTTCTTAATACAACTTATTCAGAAATTCCTTACTACCCTGTCATTGCAGCTCGATAGTTCTACACAAAATTAATCACCCAGCCTGTTCGTCGCAGCCTTGATCTTCTTGTCCGTATTGTACTGGCTCAGCGAGTATACAGCCCAAATCGCGGCTGGAATCCAGCCAATGAGCGTCAGTTGCAGGAGCAGGCAGAAAAAGCCTTGAAATGGGCGTCTGATCGTAAAGAACACCACAAACGGAAGCAAAATCGCGAGTATCAATCTCATCTTAAATGACCTTCTGATAGTTAGACCGTTATGTTCTCACGATCATGGTTAAACGCAGATTTACTGAAACAGCACCCCCGTCAAGCGGAGGCACTGCTTTCTGGCCGTTTGGCTTTCATTTTCTCCATCGCCATATCTTTCGCTGACCGGCTTTTCCGCATTGCGACCGTGCGCTGCGCATCAAATGCCGCCTGAAGTTCCTGATCTTTTTCCGAAACCTCTTTCACCGGGGCAGGGGCCGGTTTCGCTTCAGCCAACGCCTTTGCTGTGTCCCTGGCCTGCTCTGCAGCAAGATTGAGGTGTGTGCCTTTGATCTTCGGACTTTCGCCACCCAAGAACTGCATGAAATAGGGATCTTCAAAGTACCTGATCTTGTTTGCAATCACCGGCATTTTGCCTTCTCGGATCAGCACAACCTCATTCTCCGGCAATCGACCAACGTGTTCGGGCCGGAGCAGGCGAATGCCTTCCTCGCGTTCCGATATGCTGCCCATTTCCATTTTTCCGAGCGCTCGAGACTTCGATTTGCTCACTACTGTTTTGTCACCGATGGACCTGGAAACGTGTTCGCGTACCTCTGAATCCTCAGAAGCTGCAAACATCTGCGTCCCGGCGTTTGCCAGCATCGCCCGCACGCCTTCATGCCCATAGATGTCCTGCAGGCGCGACAGCGTTTGCGAAATCACGATGATCCGACCGCCGAACGATCGCATGGTGTCATACGCTTCAATGACGCGCTCAAGGTGGCCGAGACGCTGAAACTCGTCGAGCAGGATCAGCACCTTGAACGGCTCATCTTCGCCCGGCTCAACGGTTTCGATTGTGTTCACCAGATCGAGGAAGAACAGGCGAATGAGTGTCCGGAACTCTTTGACCTTTTTCCCCGGCACAGAAAAGTAGATCGAGGTGGGGCGCCGACGCAGATCCTCAAAGTTGATGTCATTGCCCTGCGTGGCTCTTGCTACAGATGGGTTGCGCCAGAGCTGAAGGCCGGAGTTGTTCATAACCGAAATCGTTGACCGCAGGATTTTGGATTCTTCGGCTGCAAGATTCAGGAACTCATCTGCTGCCCGGGCATAGCCCACTTCTTCGGCCATCTTCTCATAGTCCTTTTGCTTGGTCGTTTTGACCAGGCGCAGGATCTCGGAAATGTACGGACGGTTCCGCTTGATCGCCAACATCGCCATTGCGCAAAACATACCTTCGACGCCGCCTAGAAAGCCTTGAGCGGACGAGCTGGGCGTGTCGAACATCTGGGTTGCGACTTGGATTACTTCTTCCCAACGCCGGTCCAGGTTGTCTGCCCGCGCCGCGCGGCGCAGAGGGTTATAGTTGTTGCTCTTTTCGGGATGCTCAGGGTCGAACACAAAGACTTCATCACCCATGGCCGCGCGTCGTGCGCCGGTCGCCTGGAAGATCTCGCCCTTGATGTCCAGGACAACACAGGAGCCGTTGAACCGCAGAATGTTGGGGATCACAAAGCCGCTCGTTTTACCCGAACCCGATGGCGCAATGAACATCGCATGTGGTTTCTGCACGCTTGGACCGGGCTTATAGAAAATCGCGTTTTTCTCTTTTGGTGGCCCGAACTTGGCAAAAACGATTTCACTGTCCAGTTTTGATTTCAGCTTCAGAGGTGCCGCGTATCCTTCTGTGACGAGCTGAGGCGCTTTCGCAAAAACCGCATCCCCGTATTTGGTCGACGGGCCGCGCAAAGCGGCGGCCACAAACGCAAATGTCAGAACGCAGACGGCCACAATGGCCACAAGCCCGATGACCTGTTGTTCTTCTGCAGGCCGTGCCATGAACTTTTCCGGTATCGCCCAGATGTCCAGCCCCCGGAAGCCCTTCGTGTTTAAGTATTCGATGACCAGGCCGACCACCAACACCGCACAAGCTGAAGTAGCAATAAAGCCCATTGTGCCGGCTATCGCTACCTTCTTGCCTTTTGGTAGATCCTGAAACTCAGCCATCCGTCAGCTCACGCTTGAAAAAGCACCGGGTACCAAATTCGGCGCGCACCACGCCGATCATTTCCCAACCCTCTTTTCCCAGCTCCGCAAACGTCTCGCGCGTGTTGTCTCTTTCCGCCAATAGCGCGTCGCGGCACTCGAATTTCTTCATTTTGGTTCTCCTTCAGATAAGTTGGTCAGCGGTCATCAGAGGCGGGAAAATCACGCCGTTGACCTTCCGCTCGTCTCCGATTTTCTTCATGTGAACAATCATGTGAATGGTGGCTCTGATGTCATCAACCACCTCTGACTTTTGGACAGTCGGAGATCCGCGCCGCACCATTTTGCTCATGCGTCCAATGGCATCAACGGGCGAGTTTGCGTGCATGGTGCAAACGGATCCATCGTGGCCGGTGTTCACCAGCTCCAGGAACATATTCGCATCGTCCCCCCGGATTTCCCCGCAAATCAGCCGATCAGGCCGGAGGCGAAGCGCAGATTCAAGCAGCTTTGTCGGGGATCGAGGCCCATTTTCTTCGGAACGATCAGCAAGCAAGTCAACCGAGTTTGGTTGCTCGATGTCCAATTCTGCCACTTCCTCAATCGTCACGATCCGCTCGCCTGGATCGACGCGCTTCAACATCGCATTCAAGACGGTGGTTTTGCCCGACGATGTACCGCCCGCAATAATCACATTCCATTTGCTTTGCATCGAGAGGTCGGCCAGCTCGTCAAAGCCCATCGTGCCCGCTGCAAGCGCCGCCCGAGCATTCTCAAGTGCGCTGTGGTCGTTGTTTTCTGCCAATGCGGCCTTTTGGCTGGCGAAGCTGAACGCGCCCAGGTCAACGCTTTTCACGCGGAGCAGGCGGATCGCCACTGACCCGACGCCGGTTGTCGCAGGTGGGATAACAACCTGCACCCGAGCTTTGCCCTCTTTTGTCGGGACATTGGCCGTTGCAATTGGCTTTTTTTCTCCGAAAGTCACGTCGCTGAACCCAGCCACACACCGCCCGATATTCTCAACATCATCCTTGGTCAGAGTGATGTCTGTTCTGGTCATGTGGGTAGTGCCCATTTCCTCAACCCAGACCGTTCCATCTGGGTTCACGGAAATCTCGCTCAGGTTTTCGTCATGTAACAGATGCTCGATCTGTTCGGTGTAGTATTCCAGAAGGCCGTTGCCGTTTCGCCCGCTCATATTTTTATCCTTGGCAGAGCACTTTTTGGAACAGTGGAGGTTGCCTTCGCTGCCTCTCGGCTTTGCCTCGAACGCGAACGCACCCACATAAGATTCATTGATTCCCAAAAGTGCTGAATTCGCGTCAAAAGGCCGCTACAGCATTCAATTGTGCAGGGAGCGACCGGAAGGGCCGACGATACGGCCGCATCAGAGGTTCTGTCTCAGAAGTTGTCGAACACCACGTCACGCTGCAGGATGGCGTTGATGCGGCTTCCCTGATCCACATAGATAGTTGGCGTGATCCGCAAATAGTCCTCCAACGCCGCTGCAGTGGCATTCTGCAGATTTGAACCGACCTGCGTTGCCAGATCTGTTTGCACCGAATTGCTGCTATCGTTGTCGGCCACCAGCGCGACCGGCGCGATCCCGATGATTGAGAGCAACGCTGCAGTCCCGAACCGTTCACCAAAGTGCGTATCAACGCGTCCGGTTGCGCCAGACCGGCCCTGACCATCCGTCCCGGCTGAGCCGATTTGCGCAGACAAACCATCCGGCGTGATAACCCGGCTCCAAACGACAGCGATCCGCGTTTGCGCCAGTTTTGTATCAGCGCGGTATTCGCCATAGAGTTTAGATCCGCGTGGCAAGAGCAGTCTTGTACCGTCCATCGAATAGACGCCGCGCGTGATCGTCGCCACCACACTACCCGGAAGTTCCGAGCTTACGGCCCCGCCAAACACGGCAGTCAAAACCGTGCCCTGAGTCAGCGTGCGGGACGGTTCGTCAATGATCGAGGCCCCCACGATGGGCGGGTATTCTTCGACCAAGTTGTTTTGCCATGTCGTGTTCGGGTTTTCCTGATAGCCGCGCTGTTCTTCAGGCAGGCGAGTGCTTTCCGGCTGAACCTGCACAGGCTGCGGTGCCGGTTGCGCGGGCTGGAAAATGATCGGCTGCGAACCGCTGTTGATGGGTTGGTAATTTTGTTCCTGGGCCATTGCACTTGAGGCCAACGTGACCAGGGCGAGGGAGAGTGCTGTTCTGTTCATCGTCAGCTCCATTAGTTTCTGCCATATGGGTTTTCATCGAACACAATTCCGTCCGACTGGTTCTGGCGCTCGCGCATCCGCTTGAGTTCTTCGAGTCTGCGCCGTTCGTCCTCGGTTAGACCTTGGGTTTGCAGATGGCTCATGCTGGCGAGTGCCCGCGCCTCAGCATCAGCAACAGCTTGGGCAAGCTCTGTCTGAAACTTCTTCTCGCGCTCATCATATCTGACCTCCAAACGCTCGTTGGTCAGATTGAGCGAAGCGATTTCACTGTCTTTTTCTGATAGCGAAACTTTTGCGTCGGTCAGCTCGCCTTGAAGATCGGAGATCCGGCCATTCTGCTGTTCGATAGTTTTCAGAGCTTGCTTCAACCCTTCGGAGTCGATCTGGACTGGCGCAGCGTCCGGGGTGGCAACAGCGATTGTCTCAGGCAGTGCGTCGGGTTCCGGTTCATCGACCTCTGGACCCCGAGCCGTGATAAGCCCGTAACGCTCACCGCCGCCTTGTTGCAGGGCATCAACTGTTACGCCTGTACGTGACCCCTTGCTTTCGTCACCCAGCACAAACCACACGAAACCTAAGAATACGGCACCTGCGAGGGCGACGCCCATGAGCTTCTTTGGCTCAAACTTCTTTCGGACACGTTGGGGCGGCTGTTCAGCCGCCGCACGTGCCGCAATTGTGTTTTCGCGGTTCATTACTTGCTGCCCCCCGGTTTGACTGTTTGTGAGGTGATAGGTCTACCAGTCTGGCCGCGTGCGCTTGCCTGTTGGTAATTGTCGCCATCGTTGCGAACACAAATCGAGTTATCCTCGATGCGCAGCGTCCAAAGATCGGAAAGACCCTGCACTTGGATAATGCCGCGCTCTTTCACTGTGGTGTTTACCATCAGCTCCCGACCGTCAGGCAATACACGGAAAATACCCGGTAGTTCCTCGTCCTGCGGGATTTGCATGTACGTATGAACGCCATCGTCCCAAACCGCCGTGGGTGCGAAATCTGCTTTGCCCGACCGCGAATAGTTTTGGTTCACGAACCGCCCGGTTGGCTTGGGTTCGCTTCGAGCCACCTTGCCACGGGTCGTCGTGGTTCCACCTTTATTGTTGTTATAGAAGGTGACTCGGAACGGCACCCTTTTGCGTTCAGCGGTAGTTTCAGCAGGAACCAGATAGAAGTTGTACGAGCCGCGATTGGTCAAAACCGTAAGGTTGGAATCCGAGTTGAGGATTTCCGGTTTGAACGCGATCACACGACCTTCCTGCAGGCGGGTGATCTGAAAACTTTCAGTGTCGCCCGCACCAATGCTGCGGACGGTTTCACCCTGCGGAAAATGGACGTATGTGATCAGGCGTTCGCCCACAGGGATGCGGTACACTTGGTTCTCGACATAGTGGAAATGCGTTATGCGATGATCCGCGTTCTTCCCATCCGGTGTTGGCGTGATTTCCGCCAGAACAGGCAGAGAGAGAGCCAAGGCTGCGGCAGTCGCGGTTGTGAGTGTCTTGAAACCACGCTGCATCAGATGTCTCCCATTGCGTCTACGCGGTAATTGGTGACGACGAAGCCGAATGGGTTTTCCAGAAGCTCATCCATCGACGTCACGATTTTCTCCTCAAACCCGTAAGTCACTGTGACCACGTACCGGGCCGAGGCGGCTGGTTGGTTCGGAACGATCAGCGACTTGCGGATCTCCACCTGGACCGTCTCGTCATTGACGGGAGACACGCCGAGAATTTCGGTCTGCACCTTTGTCTTGGGCGTATAGATTTCGTCGGGATGACTATCGTTCGAACCGTTCCAAAGATCCCGATAAGACGTTTCCGCCAGCTCATCAGACCGACGCAAAACTGATTTCAGGCGCTCGTTGTTGTCCTGGACATCATAGGTTTCCCGGTCGCGCACATAGTTTGCAACCTCGCGGAACGCCATCGCCTCAGAAGGTTCCAATTCCTCGACCTTCTCGATAAGCAGAACCGGCAGTTTGGAATCCGGATCAATGGAGAATGGCACCGCGCGGATTTCCTTCAGAGGAAGGAGCATTGCCCACCCGATCATGGAGGCCACGCCCATTGCCATGCCGACCATGCCGAATAGCTGCCATTTGAAGGCATCGCGGCGTGCGCCCAGAAAGAGTTCTTTTTCGTGATCTGTCACGTGTGACATTTGCTCTGTACCTCTGTTTACGAAGATTTTTCTCGGGCAGCTCGAATGCTCTGCCGATAACGATCAGCGGCGTAGCTCTGACGAGCCGTCCCATCCTGATTGCGGGCTCTGTGTGCAATGTCCCGACGCGCTTGCATTGCGCGCGAGGCGCTATCACGAACCCCGGTCCCGTCGCGTGCTGCGGAAGCCATTGCGGCGGCGGTTTTGCCTCCGGCCACAGCACCACGCGCGCCATCGCTGGCAGTGCCCAACGCACTTCTTGCGGCTGCAACAGCACCGGTTGCCACGGCGAGACCCGAGGATGCCGACACGATTGCACCCGACATTCCCCCCGCGAGCGACGGGATCTGCGTGAGCATGACGATAGCCACGATGCAGATTGCAAGAAAACGTCCGCTGGCTTCCATGTCATTTACATCAGACAAGGAACCAAGTTCCGAAGCGAAAAGCGCTTGGATCAGCGAGACAATCCCGGTCAACACTACAATCACCATGACGAGGCCCACGGTCGTTTTTGCCCAGGCCGCAAAGATGTTTGCTGTTGCCGAGCTTAAGAGCGTTGCGATGAACACTGGTGCCAAACCGAGAAGGACTGCCATGCCGCCTTTGGCGATAAGTGCCATGCCAGTGCCAAAGGCGACGATAACCGCCCCGACAACCCACAAGATCGCGCCTGTAATACTCAAGCCCCACGTGGCGTTCTCGATGGCTGTTTGACCCATAATAAAGCATTGAAGCGCAATCTCATCGAGCGCCTGCCATACATTTGTGGTGCCAGTGAGCGCCCCAGCAATGCTGTCCGGCAAGGTTTGAACGCCTTGATAGATTGGCTGAAAAAAGGACCAGCTTGAGGCCATTCCGATGATTATCGTCGCCCGAATGATCCAGCCGATATAACCACCGAACCCTATTTCTCTGATCTGAAGTACGCCGTTGATCAGCATCGCCACGAAGATCAGCGCAGCAATTGCCCAGAGGGCGGATGCGAGATCCGCCGCAAGACTGGTGTATGCTTGCTGAGAAAAGTTGCTGATTGCTGTTTCAATCGAGCTGACGAAATCCTGAATCACGGCCCACAAGCCTCCTCAATTACAGGGCGCAGCGCTTCCAAGCGTTCTTGCTGCGCGTCTTTGAGCGTTTTGAGTTCGCTGGATGGCTTCGACCAGAAATCGTCCTGGTCCGCGCCCGCCAACTCGATTGCAGCTTCGCGGCTAAGGTTCCCGAGCGGGCATTCAGTGCTGAATGCTTCATCGGCTTTGCGCAGGCGGCATTGCTCAATGGCAAATTCATGTGCGGCAATCACTTGCTCATTCAGAATGGCATCGGTCCAGTTGCCGACGACATACTGTTGATCTGCGCCCTGACCAGCGTTGGCGAGTTGTTCAACCCCGTATTCCTTCAAAGGCTTTTTGAACGCTCGGACGCCCGAGTAACCAAGACAGGTCCGATATTCCCCGAATGTCCAATCAACATTGGGGGGAAACGGCAGTCTGGCCTCAGCACTGGCCGACGACGCTAAAAGCGCCGCCGTCAGTGTGGTCAGGGCGAATGTTGTGCGGCTTTTCATTGGGATTCTCCTCTTGCGTAATTGCTAAGCGTCTTTAGATCCGCTGCGTTTGCAGCCAGATCCGTGCCAGTCGCTACAGCATTAGCCGAGGTTGCGCGCAAGATTTCAATTTCAACTTGCAGGAGTTTCATCAAAACCGCCGTATTGTAGTCGATGGCCTCCTTCAGATCTTCTTGCTGGCCGATTTCACTGCGCAGTTCTTCCGCATCTTCTGCAAGCTGACCGGCCATGTCGTAACCGTTCTCACCCAGAGCAGACGCCATCAGGCCAGCACCACCACGTTCTGAGAGGATGCGACGAGCTGGTACGTCCGAGCCGTTGAACTCAGACAGGATGCCGTCGCCCAAACCCAGATTGATGGAGCGGCGTTCCATCGCCTGCGCAGCGACATCGGGCAGGCCGGAGATACCACCCTCTGCCGCATCAAGCGCATAACCGAAGGTGTCGGCTGCGGTTGCCAGTTTCAGAAAGCTGCGGCTGTTGAACTCGTCCAGGTCAGTCAAGCCAGTAATGGCTTTAAAGGAGTTTTCCAGCATGGCGCGCTGCTGTTCGAGCTTTTCATACTGCTGCAACAATTGCTCATACTGGCGAACCATTTCAGCAACTTCTTTTGCCGAGTTGGCGGCGTCTTGTGTAATGGCTGTGGCGTCGATGGTCGGAACACCCTGGGCCGATGCCATGACGGGCAGGGCGGCCAGAACGGTGACGGTTGCAGTGGTGCGAAGGGTTTTCAGGACGTTCATCAGACAAGCTCCAAATCAGTGGGGTTCATGCGCTCGAAGTCGCAGGCGCATTTGCTGCGATATCCCGAATAGGTGTTGGTGCAGGCGGCGACGGCGGCCAGAACACCGAGGGCGATTACAAGACGAGATTTCATGTGATTTCCTTCCAGAAGTTGGGGTTTTGACGCCATTCCGGATCAGGGAACGACTTGCCGTCTGATCCGCTCAGAACACGAAGCAAGGGGCCGAGTGCGCCGACATCGACATCGAGCCAGACACTCTCATCACCCTTTTTCATGAGCATTACGCGGTCGCCAAAATGCGCCCGCAATGCGCCCAGCTCTGCATCATTCAGACCGATTGCCCGGTAATCTGCTTCATTGCCGGATCGGGATGGGAACAAGAGCTGCGTGCTGGTGTTTTCCAGGATCGACTTACTGGCCGCCGATGACAGGATGTGATCCGGGATCTGCGTCATCATCATCATCATGACGTTCAGCTTCCGATATGTGGTGTAGGCGTTCTTGAGGATGTCCGCGCCGTAGGGATTGCCAGCGATCACCCATGCTTCATCAATGACAAAGACAGTCGGCACCTTAGAGGCACACCGGCGCTCGATCTGCCGCATGACGTAGCTGATCCACGCCAGCCGGACCAGCTCGTCATCCAGAACCTCGGAAATGTCGAACACAAGATGCCGGTCGCCAGAGGCGAAAGGATCTGTGCCTCCCTCGCCAAACATCCAGGACTGCCGCCCATTGCCCGCCCATTCGCTTGCACGCTTGAATAGGTTCTTGCCGTCATCAAAGGCTTTGAACCGATCCACCAGTGAATCGAAGTTCTGAAGCTGTGGGGGCAGGGTTGCGTTGGTATGGCAGGCTTGTGTGATCTCATCTTTCTGTTCGGCGGTCAGCTTTTCGTCATAGCTCATCAAAGCCGTGACCCAATTTGCCAGCCAGCTTTGCCCAGCCTCATCCGTCTCGGTCTGAAACGGGTTCATGCCGGTTGGCTCACCAACTCGGACGCGGGTGTACTGCGCACCGAGCGCACGCATGGGGGATTCCATCGCCCGGTCTTTGTCAAACGCAATGATCCGCGCGCCCTGAGCGACAGCGCATGTCGCCAGCAACATCGCAATCACAGTCTTACCTGACCCGTTTGGGCCGAGAACGATGGTATGGCCGGATGGTAGGTTTTCCGCATCCGAGCTTGTCTTGGGCAAATGCAGCGAAACATCGTAGCTGTCGCCATGCGTTGTCGGGAACGTCGCCAGAGGCCCAGGCCAAGGCAGCTTGTTCTCAGGCAGACCCTTTGGCCGCATGTGAAACGCAACCATGTCTGCAAAGTTCTGATCTGTGATCAGTTCTTCACGGGCACGGAACGCGAAATTGCCGGGGTGCTGCGCGAAATACACCGCCCGCGCCGACATCGCTTCGCGCTTCACTGTACCGCCTGAAATTTGGATTTCACCGATGATGTGTATTTCGGCGGTTTTCAGATCTTCCTCAGTCCCGAACACGCAGATCGAAAGGTGGTGCTTTCCCAGAGACATCGTGCCCGATGCAATGCCATCCGCCAGAATGGACAAGTCCTCTTCCAACGACTTCGCTTTGTCACCAGCTGAGCGCATCTGACCCGATTTACGGCGCTCCATTTCTTGCGCCTGTGAGCGGCTGATCGGCAGGAACGATTGGGAAATCACGACATCAACCGGCAGGTCCAGCCCGTCGAAAATACCGGGGAACGACGCCATCGGGTAATTCTTCAGGGAATACGCACGGATAGAGCGTTCCTGATCGTCGCCCGTGACCAGATTGCCGGTCTTGCCCTGAAACAGCACATCCTCTTGCGGCATGTTGAAGGCGATGGGTTCTGCAATGTTCGTGTGAATGATCGGCTGATACCGACCGTTCAACAGCATTCCATAGTAACCCAGCCAACGCCCCTCGCTGAGCTTCAGCCGGCGCACACGGGCCTCGCCCAACGTGCCCGCCAATGTCGTGAAAACACCGTCGAGCTGTTCGATCATTTCGCAGCGTTCCTCGTCTATCGTTCCAGACGACATGCCGAACATCTGTCTTGCCCGCTCATTCTGCCCCTTTTGGAGAATGGCGCTGATGATGATCTTGCGTTCTTTCAACTCTGCATCGAGCGAGGCTGACCGCATGGCTTCAGCCACAGCACCAGCAAAGCCGGTTGTGTCCGTGATGACATGCCCTGTCTCAGCGGGCACGGTCACTCGATGAACGTAGAATGCGACCTCAATTGGAGTGGTCCGCAATACACGTTCAAAACGCTCGGCCAAAAACTCGAATTCGTTTTCGTCCAGAGTGTTTGCGTTGATTCCGGTAATTTCGGCAGCGGCGATCAGTCCGCCGTTACGTGTGGAAATGACCTCATCGTCCACGACATAGCCATATGGCAACATCTGAAAGAGGTGCATTTCATCCTTACGCCAGCTCGGCTCAAGCAACGAGCGAGCGAGGGTAAACAGATCCTTTGAAGCAGGCTTAGGCACTATAGAAATCTCCCCCGTGGTGCTGACGGTTTTTGGTGCGTGGTGTCTTGGAGAGCGTCACGGACAGGATGCGGAAGAATGCCGGTTCCCATTCGTAAAAGAGGCGCAGCCCGGTATAGAAAACAAAGCCCGCAATGATTGCTGGCGCTACTCCGAACGAGAAGAACGCAAGCATGGTCATACCCGCGATCACCAAGAGATAGATCACGGGCAGGCCGCCCCATTCTGCGGGGCGGCTCAGGCCGCGAAAGACCGTATTGCGGCGCGCCATGAATCAGGCTCCGATGAAGGTGTCAGCAAGGCCGATAACTGCACCGACGACGATTGCGATCACGGGGCCTTTCAGCGAACCCCAGCCGAACACGTAGGCCAGACAGCCCCAGATGAAGCCAACTGCTGCAAGGCTCACGCCTACGACCTTCGAGTCGGCCAGTGTCTCGTTGATGAAATCGCCAATGGCATCCTGCAGCCAGCCAGCGGAGGCCGGTGCTGCGCTGACGATGGTCATTGTCAGCGCAAAGAATGCCACTTGTTGGATGAAGTGGTGCCGTTTCATGGGGGGTCTTTTCATAGTTCTTTACTCACTTTGCTTAGGATGATCCGCACGTAGTCGCGGGTTTCGGTGAAGGGGGGGATGCCGCCATACTGGACGACGCGATGGGGACCGGCGTTGTAGGCAGCAAGCGCCAGTTTCCAGTCTCCAAACTCACGGTACTGCGCTGCCAAATAGCGAGCGCCACCGTCGAGATTTTCAGCAGGGTTCTTTGGGTCCACGCCCAGGTCTTTTGCCGTTCCCGGCATGAGCTGCGCGAAACCGATGGCACCCTTGGGCGACAGGGCATCAGCCCGATACCGGCTTTCCTGCCAGACCAGTGCCATGAACAATTCGGTCGGAACGTCATGCCGTTCCGCCGCTGCGTGAATTTCTTTGACGATCCGGTCCTGCGACCAGCCACCAGAGGCTTTGCGAGGCCGCGGTGCCTTGCCCGCAATCTCGATCTTTTCCTGTGGCTTGGCTTTGGGCGGTTGCGCCTGTTCGTCCAGCTCGTATTCCCGCATCCGTATTGGTTTAACCACGCCATCAACGATTTCTGCCCGCGCACCGTTCAGAAACACGCTGCCATCGGGTTCGTATTCGATGACCTGGGAAAAAGCGGGGTTCATCGTCGTGACCCACAGCACGAGAAACGAGACTGAGAACCGGCGAAACTTCCTAAGTGTCAAAATGACATTAATGTTATCTGAATTGATTTCACATTGTTTTGAATGGTTTGACTCGAGTAGCGTTGGAGATACCGCACCTGCTTCATAGTCAGTGGCGGTTGTGTGCCGGGTGCAGTTCCATCCCCACCTGGTCGCATTCTCTCTTCGGCGTAACACCACTTGCATCGAAGAGAGCGCTTCGCGAAGAAAACCGGGGCCAATTTCGGAGTTTTTTGGAGTGTCAGTGGCCACTGTGATCGCCTTTCCGCCTTTCAAAAATGGGTCAGTAAAGTTTACATAATTACTATTATGAGGCCCGGAGTCAGATCATCTGAGCAGCAGGAAATTGGATGCCGGAACACAGCACTGAGCCCTTCGCGGGCTTCGTAGAATGCCAGCGTTCAGTTTGGATCAATCAGCCTGAAGGTCTGACCAAAGTGTCGGGGATGTCCCGCTCGCCTCAATCGTCAGACAGCGCTAAGCGGTCGGACGTCAGATACTTTGTCCGCGGTTGCACCCATTGACTCTGGCGCGGTGCTGTCCAATCTAGGATCGGCATCTAGGACCACTGTTTTTACCATAGTACAGTTCTTTCTTGATGTTTGAGGAATGCCCGGATGGATTTGGGGCGTTTCTTGTCCTGTCGGTTGTTGGCGCAATCGACAGGACCGCTCATTGCTCATTAGTTTCGTTTATTGGTCATCAAGCCGTTGTTTGACCCTCTCCTTCAGCTACACCAGGCCTGGCGTTTACCACCGCTGTATGGTCGCGCGAGACCCTCGTAAATCAGGATGGATCCAACCTGTTTTCCGCCGGCGCGTGCGATCGCCAGAAAGCGGCCGTACTTGTCCAGTTCCGGTTCAATCTCCAGTTCCACGTACCCGTTGGCCTGAATGATCTCCGTCAGGCGGTCCTTGGTTTTCAGACCCAAAGCTCTCTCGGCTTCACATTGCGCACGGAAGGTTTCAGGTGCATCAAACCCAACGAGCCGGTACCGGTCTTCACCATGGTCGATTGTGTCACCGTCAACGGCGATCACCTCAGATGAGCTTAGAGTCTCTGTTCGCTTGGTTGGTTCAATCCAGAACGCAACAAAGAACAAGGACGCGAGTGTAGCGCTGAGAAGCAAGAGCCGTTTCATGCGCCCTGCCCCAGTATTTTGATGAGCCGGGTTCTCGAACGTGACCGATCAGGTTTTGGATTTCGCGTCCAAGGCCTGAGCTGCTTCGAGACCCTCTGGGGTAATCGACTCGATCGTGTAATCTGATTTGACGCAGAGAATACGCCCGTCGCCAAATTCCTGGTGATGCTTAAAAAGCCCAGGCCAAAGATCGAACTCTCTGGGCTCAGCGCCCGCTCGAGAGATCTTCGACTTGCACAAGGCTCCGACATAGTTCGGAGAGCTGTAAATGCAGTGGTACTTAGGTCGTCCAAGGGAAGCGAGTCCGATAAATTCGTAGCGGCACGTAAAGGGAACCTGATCTTCTTTCAGGCCCCGGACCATCTCGATGGTTACCACAGTGTATTGTCTCTTGTTGTCCGCCATGACGACCCCCTATGGGCCGTCTTCTACATCCAAAAGTTGTGGACTAAAACACAATCTACGTCAATATAACAAAGTACGCTAATATACGATATAGGATTGTCAGAAATATATCGGCCGGATATTGCTTAAGCGATTCGCAATCAGGAGAAACCATCTTGAAACACTCAAAATCCGGAAATGGAACTCGCGCAAAGGCCCTTGCAGTTGCACTCGCTGCACTGCCGGCCACGCAGGCCAGTGCCTATCCAATTGACTGTGCCATATTCCTTTGCCTCGCCGGAGGCTGGCCCGCTTCGCCCGACTGCGTCGCAGCCAAGGCGGAGTTCATTCGGCGCATCACACCCTACCCGGTCGAACCCCCGCTCCAACTGTGGCGCTGTCCGATGAACGCGTCAGAAAGCTCCTCAGGCGTGAGTCCTATGGAAAGGTTGGAAGCCATCAAGCGCAATAGTGCCAATCCTGTTCCAGAGCTTCCATCTGACAGTGCTCTGGGGCCAAGGATATTGGACGTTTCAATTTCTTCGGAAGCTGCACGAGCCGTCTACGGGCAAAGCACTACGTCGTCGCAGGTTACTCCGATCAGCGTCGATCTTTCCTCACCCGATTTCGACGTTTTCAGATCCATCAGAGTTTGGGATGTGCGCCACTATAGCTATCGCCGTCGTTCGCGAGAGGGCGATTGCGAGCGCTCGCTTGATCTTGTGGTTGGCACATATGACGACAACGCGAGCTTTCACTGGTCAGATCGCGCTCCTGCGCCAATCCCAGCATGGCTGCCCCTTGGCAATCGCTGTGAGCCTCCCAGCTACTTCCGCGGCGTTGGTGTCGAGTGGACCGACACATTTGGGTTCAGCGATTACGAACTCATCCGGTACTGACATGCTTATCAGCGGGACGACGTGTTTCGCCTGCAAATGTCAGTGAATTTGCCAGCCACAGTTGGAAACCAGGCCGTCTTGCCCAGAGGAAACCCCCAATCCCAAAACAAAAAACCCCCGCAAGGCGGGGCCTCAGCGGGGATCTTCCTAAGTCACGTTTGATCACCTGATTTATAGGAAGTTCCCAAAATTCTGACAAGGATAAACGCACCTGTGCGAACGGTATTTCTTTGTCTTTCGCTGAGGTTCGACCCGCCTTGCTTCCACAATGAGAAGCCCACCATGAAAAATCTCACCCAATCCGATAACACAACTTCAAGAAGCGACAGTGAATTTCCCAGCCCCTGCTCAATGAGGTCGAAACCATGAGCTTTCGGCACATCTCATCCGCCCGAAATCTCCAAAAAATGCGCTTCCACAACGGCCTTCCTGAGAGCTGGAACCGTGACAGTTTTCGGCAGCTCTGCGTGAGTTATGCCCAGATCAGAGGCGTGTCGGCCCAGTGCATTCGCACCTTCGAAATCATCATCGATATGATCGCTCCTTCCGCGTTTCGTGACCCGTCTCTGGAACCCTTTTGCTACGCGCGCCAGGAAACGCTGATCGCCGGGCGTGGCTTAACAGATCGGACAATTCACAATCACGAACGCCAGCTAGAAAAGCTTGGCCTGATCGAACGTAGGCTTGGCGCAAATGGCGCGCGATGCAAGCGCAAGGGGCTTGGTCTCTTCCTGACCCCAGCCCTGAACCTTTTTCCCGAGATGCTCGACGCGGAGGTGCAATATAGGTCTGAGAAGAAAGAGCATGATGCGTTGCGCGGGGATCGATCACGGCTTTACCGTTATGTTAAACACAGCCTGGCGGTGCTTCATTCACTCCCTTGCCCATCTGAAGAGGTCGAGGGCATGATGGTTGAATTTCGATCATGGCCACGTTCTGACAAGCTTAAATACCTGTCGTTGGATGAGCTCAGGGCACATGTTCAGGCAGCTCACAACCTTTGGAAAAGGATCGAAGGGCATGTCGCTAAACGTGGTGAAATTTCGGGTGGGCCCGAAGCCGGTATCGGGTCCCATATACAAGATCAAATTGAAGAAGAAATTTTGTCCTGTAACGCCGATGGCGAAGCAACAATGCCCGCGGCTGAAGCCTCGGAACCAATTTGTTCTGGCTCCGGGCCTCACAGCCCTGCGCATTGCTTAGAAAGCAATCATCCGGCGGGTACTGAACCGCGCAAGGCCCAAAAGCTACCGCGGGTGAATAACCGTGTTCTATATGAACTGGCATCAACCGAGTTGCGCATGCACATCGATATCGCCGGCGGTGGAGAGCAGAATTCCTGTCCAAGCCTCTATGCAATTGAGACCGGTGTTTGGTCCCGGCTGTCGGAGATTGGCACCAATGTCTCCGCCTGGCTTACGGCGATTGATCGTCTGACCATCATGGGGGCAATCCTGGCTGGGGTGATCACGGATGCGAGGCTGAGTGACCCGAAACTGCCACCGGTGGTTAATCCGGGAGGATATCTCCGGGGCATGGTTAAGGCCGATGAACGAGGTGAACTGAACCTGATTTCCAGTTTCATAGGGTTGCTGGCGCGAAGAGCCCGGGAGGAGGAAGACGGGCAACGGCAAGACCACAAGAACCGAATTTAGCCGTGTCGGGTTTTTGAACCGCTCGATGCTCAAATTCACGTACCTCATCGGCAGGTTTCCGCTCTGTTTCCGTCTCCAGAACAGAACTGTATTCAAATCTGTGATTGGCTACGGGAATTCCCGAGTAGTTTGTTCAGCTTTAGGTTGCTATGCGACCTCGACGCCAACGCGGAACAGAAAGACGATCTATGAAAATTGCAGATATTGGCACTTCTGAACTGGATTTCAGGCAAACCGGCGAGGCACGCCTTCAGGAGATTTGCAGCAGGTATGGATTTGAGAATGCTTCTTATGCCCATATCGACAAGTCGCAAAACATCGTTCACGGTTGCGCCACGTTTCCGGCTGAATGGACCAGACACTATATCGAAAACGACCTGATCTTTGCCGATCCCCTCATTCGGTTCGGTGCCACTATGATCGCTCCGATTGATTGGACAGCATTCGACAACAAAATTGACTATGCAGCGCTTTTTGAGGCTGCCAGACGGTTTGGCGTTGGTCGCAATGGCATGACTATTCCGGTCATCAATCCTTTTGGCGAGCGTGGTGTGTTTACCGTCACATCCAATGCACCTCGCCCCGAATGGGAGGCATTGATCACGAGAATGCTCCCTGCCCTTCGCCACGAAGCCCAAATTCTGCATCTGCTCGCGCTGGACGTCATCGAAACCGTTTTTAATTTCCCGTCGGACTCCCTGTCTGGGGATGAGCTGGATGTATTGAAAATGCTCGCGTCGGGTTTGGTGCCGTCTGTCATTGCCAGCCAAACGGGCAAGCCCTCCCGAACGGTGGATGTGCTGATATCCTCGATCACCACCAAGTTGAAGAGCCAGACGAGCGAACAAGCGGTTGCGCGTGCAGTCAGTACGGGGTTTCTCAAATGGAGTGATTTCTTTGCCGATCCCGTGGCAGAACTGGTTGATATGGAACACCGGACGCTTTGCGGCGGGATCGTCCGGTGGTCTGGCAGATCACACGAATTGATCGCATTCGAAGATGGCCGGATTGTACGAAGTCTCGATAGCTTCCAATCGGCTCAGGCCGAGGATCTGGTAGTGGAATTTGGCCTAAACCCAGCTGAAATTTCCGAAGTGGTCGGAGACTCAGGCGATCAAGCCCTATGGATCAGATATCTTTGATCGCGGTCGGCGGTGCCCTCTTCGCGCTATTGGAAAGTGAGGATGTGCAGACTTCACATAATTTCCCTTATCATCGGCTGTACGTGTAGCCGCAAATCTTAAATGTAACCCTTAAAGTTCAAGGGCTTAGGATCTTTGCCGTTTTTGGAAAATTTGCTGATCCAGGCGCCGCAATTTGAAGCCAAATTGCGGCGTTGCGTTTGCGGCACTGACGCGCGACGGGTGGTCAAAAACTGAAAACCCTGACGCTTTCTGCCCCTAACGTATGAGCAGAGGACAGAAGCAACTTCCAGCCTCCGCCCCGCGAACTATCCTCACCAAATTCGTTGAAGCCATCAGAGCCCTTTGGCCTTGTACGCCATCGCCACTTCATTGATCGCCATCACATAAGCTGCCGTTCGGAAATCATGTGCGCCATTCGTTGCATCATTGCGAAGCCGCGAGATCTCTGCAAAGGCAGTTTGCATTACGTCATCCAACCCCGATCGCACCAAATCAATCTCATGGCGGGCCGCGAGAAACGCGCGAGAATGCTCTTCTGGGAATGCCATGCCAGTCATTTGTTCCATGGTTCGGGCCATTAGCTGATGGTCCTGTGCGTGGTGACGGCGTTCCATCAGGCCGAAAGGGATATGCGTCAGGTTTTTGACCCACTCAAAGTAACTGACTACAACACCGCCAGCATTGGCGAACAGGTCGGGAATTATCTCGACCCCACGTTCACGCAGGATTTCATCTGCTGCAAAAGTCGTGGGGCCATTGGCAGCCTCAACAATCAACCGTGCCTTTATGTGCGGCGCATTATGAGAAGTGATCACGCCTTCACTGGCAGCCGGGATCAGGATATCGCAGCTGTGGTTTAGAACTGATGCTCCATCTTCAACAAACTTCCCCCCTTCAAATCCGAATACCCCACCGGTTGCAGTAATGTGCGCTTTCAACGTCTGAATATCGAGACCATCTTCATTGATCACCGCTCCATCACGTTCAATTACACCTATAATGCGGCAGCCTTCTTCTTCTGACAAGAAAAGCGCAGCGTGGTAGCCCACGTTGCCCAACCCTTGAATAATAACCGGACGTCCGGACAACTCAGCGTTAGCAAACCCGGCACGCTCCCGATCTGGCTGCGAGTTGAAAAATGCTTTGATGGCATAGATCACACCTCTCCCGGTAGCCTCTGTTCGACCTTCGATACCGCCGCCGCCAATGGGCTTGCCGGTCACGCAGCCAAGCCCATTGATATCTTGCGGTCGCTGACGGCGGTATTCATCCGCGATCCACATCATATTCAGTTCATTGGTTCCCATATCAGGAGCAGGAACGTTCATGGCTGGACTGAGGAAGTTATGCTTGATCAACTCTTGGGCAAAACGCCGTGTGATCTTTTCCATCTCGACCTCATCCCAATCGTTTGGATTGACCGCCAATCCGCCCTTCGAGCCGCCAAAGGGCAGACGCATCAATGCGCATTTATAGGTCATCAGGGCGGCCAACGCTTCGACCTCATCCATATTGGCGTCAGCCGAAAACCGTAGCCCCCCTTTGGACGGGTTTGTGTGATCGGAATGCACAGAGCGCCAACCTTCAAACGTAAACAGCTTGCCACGCAGGCGTACGCCAAACCTGGTTACAAAGGTCGAATTGCACACACGGATCTTTTCCGAGACGCCATCGGGAAGGTCGCATAGAACCTCCGCTTTAGCGTACATTGCATTTACATTCTCCAGAAACGAGTTTGCTTTCGCCGCTGTCTCAGTCATTGGGTTTTTCCTAACTTGCCTGTGCCAGCAGTGAGGCATTGCCCCCGGCTGCAGTGGTATCGATACAGATATGACGCTCCAACAGGCATCGGTCTGCAAAATTCTCGTCGTTTATCAATGGAATGAGGGCACCTTTTTTGTTCACCAATGCACGACGCATTTGGCGCAAGTCATCTTCTGGTGCCCAGCTCACTACAGCATCAAACCCGACCAACTGTGCCAACTGAGCGGGATCAAGCCTGCCATCCGCTGCACCTAAGCCTGTCGCTCCAGGAGCCACAATGACCGCCGAGCATCCGTTCTCCCGAGCCATTTTAGCCTGCTTTGCTGCGGCCTCAGCTGTTGGCCCAAGGCATAGGAACACACCCCGCCCATAGGTCGATAAGACGTTGCTTTCACCTGTTGGTCCCGGCAGTTCTTGACGGTTGAGTGGGGTGCGCGCAGGTCTTGGAGCTGTTGCAAGGGCTTTTTGCACAGCGGCAAGGTTAGCGACGGGAGCATCTCCAACATCAAGGCTGCGAACTTTTGGCTGGGCAAATCGTTTAACGTAAGACGGGCCACCCGCTTTAGGTCCGGTGCCTGAAAGACCTTCGCCGCCAAAAGGCTGAGACCCAACGATGGCCCCGATCTGGTTTCGATTGATGTACATATTCCCCACATTCAACTGTGAGGTTGCCTGCTCGACCCGGTCATCAATGCGGGTATGCATACCAAAAGTCAGACCATACCCTGAGGCATTGACTGCCTCGATCACTGCATCCAGTTCGGAAGCCTGATAGGTGGCAATGTGCAACACCGGACCAAAAATCTCTTTACTCAGATCGGCAATGCCGTTCACGCGAACAACAGTTGGGGGCACGAAAGTACCTTCCCGTGGGGCGTCCAGCTGTTTGAGTACGCTGCTTTCAGCACGGGCTGCGGCAATGTAATTGTTGATCTCAATCTGGGCTCCCTCGTTGATTACTGGACCAACATCGGTGCTGTAATTCCAGGGATTGCCCACCACCAGTTCATCCATCGCGCCATAGAGCATGGCCTCAAATGTTGCCGCGACATCTTCTTGCACATATAGAAGCCGCAGTGCCGAGCAACGCTGCCCAGCAGACTGGAAAGCCGAAGCGACAATGTCTTTGATTGCCTGTTCCGGCAGCGCAGTGCTGTCCACGACCATGACATTCAACCCGCCTGTTTCAGCGATCAAAGGCGCGGCAGGGGCAATTTCTTCTGCCATCGACTTGTTGATTGTCATCGCAGTGTTTGTCGACCCGGTGAAGCAGATCCCACTGACCCTCGCATCTGAAGTCAGCCGCGCACCGACCACCGACCCACGACCCGGCAATAGTTGAATACTTGATGCCGGAACGCCCGCTTCTATCATTAGGCGCACGACGATTGAGGCAACAATTGCCGTTGGATCCGCTGGTTTTGCCAGGACCGCATTGCCCGCCGCCAGTGCGGCCGAGATTTGACCCGTGAAAATCGCCAAGGGGAAATTCCACGGTGAGATGCATGAGATGATACCGCGAGCAGGCAGCGTCAATTCAATGGCGCGGGCAGCGTAGTACCGCAGGAAGTCTACTGCTTCGCGCAGCTCTGCGATAGCATCCAGTGGAGTCTTACCAGCCTCTCGAGTTAAAGCTGCAAAAAGCTCGCCAAAGTTTTCTTCGTAAAGGTCTGCAGTCTTGTTCAGAACTTCTGAGCGTTTCTGTGCTGGCGCATCCCATTTGGCCGCACTTTCCAGCGCAATTTCTACATCTTCAGGGGCAGATTGAACGACTTCACCAACCGTATCGGTGTGATCAGCTGGGTTGATCACTTGGCGCGTCGAGGCACCTTTCACTTCCCCTGCAATAATCGGGCCCGTCGACCAGATATGCGAACGGAATGGCGAGCGGGCTGCTTCAATGTCATCAATATCGTCCAGATCGTGCAAATCCCAACCTCTGGAGTTCAAACGCTCTTCACCCCAGAGCGCCTTGGGCTCGATCACAGCCGCGTTTTTGGCATCTGCGGAATACTCTTCAAATGGATCTGCTGCCACTACTTCAGCTGGAACTGTCTCATCAACAATCTGGTTCACAAAAGATGAGTTGGCACCGTTTTCGAGCAGCCGGCGAACTAGATAGGCCAAAAGGTCACGGTGGGCACCAACCGGAGCATAAATCCGACAGCGTGTGCCATGTTGTGACAGCACCAAATCATGTAAGGACCCGCCCATCCCATGTAAGCGCTGAAACTCAAAACAAGTGGTATCATCCGCCAGTTCCAAAATACTCGCGACGGTGTGTGCATTATGAGTGGCAAATTGTGGATAAATTCTATCAGTCATGCCCAGTAGCTTTTTGGCACAGGCAATATATGAAATATCGGTGGCGACTTTTCGGGTGAAAACAGGAAAACCTTGCAGGCCTTCAACCTGACAACGTTTGATTTCTGTATCCCAATATGCGCCCTTCACCAGGCGGACCATGACTCTACGATCAAGTTCAGTCGCCAATGTGTTTAGCCAGTCAATCACCTTTCCAGCACGCTTACCGTAGGCTTGCACCACCACGCCAAAACCATCCCAATTCGCTAGTGATGGATCACGCAAGACAGCTTCAATTACGTCGAGCGACAGGTCCAAACGATCCGCTTCTTCAGCATCAATGTTTAATCCCATGCCCGCCGACTTGGCTTGTTGCGCCAACTCCAGAGTCAGAGGGACTAACTCTTGTAACACGCGCACTTTCTGCCCGACTTCATAACGCGGGTGCAGCGCAGAGAGTTTGATGGAAATTCCAGGGTTTTCGCGAATGTCAGCGGATGTGCATTCACCCGACAAAGCCTGGATCGCATTTTTATAAGAGGTAAAGAAATCTTCCGCATCCCCTGCGGTCAGCGCTGCCTCTCCCAACATGTCGTAGGAATAGGTATAGCCCTGTCTTTCCTTCTTCTTCCCTCGCTTTACTGCTTCTTGAATGGTTTGGCCCAACACAAATTGCGCGCCCATTTCTTTCATGGCACGACCGACGGCCACACGAATGACAGGTTCACCCAATCGTTTGACCGCTCCCCTCAGCGCTGAGGTGACACCGGTTCCATCTTGCAAAACTTTGCCTGTGAGCATTAGTGCCCATGTCGAGGCATTCACCAAAGAAGAGTTTGATTTCCCGAGATGCTCTCCCCAAGCCGAAGGCGCTATTTTGTCTTCGATGAGCGCATCGATGGTCTCCGCATCTGGCACCCGCAACAGCGCCTCGGCCAGGCACATCAATGCAACGCCTTCATTCGTAGATAGCCCATATTCGGCCAAAAACACTTCCATCAGGCCTGGATTGTCATCGGAGCGAATGGATTGAACCAGCTCAACCGCTCTTACATGCGCCCCTGTTTTCTCGCCCGCGGATATGTTGGCTTCGTCCAGCAAGACTTGAATGATTCTTGCGTCGTCTTGAAGGTTCGCGTCGCGGATCGCGTCGCGAATTGCAGGCAAATTACTCATGATCATCCCTCCTTGCGGTGTGATGTTCTGTATACCGCCCACTCAACAGTATTTGTGCCTTATTTCTTGCAAAATCAGGGTAAGAGTGTTTTATCTCCTAGAGTTTGCAGACTAAGAGGGTTGAAAAGTGGATAATTCAGGGAAAATTGACCGTCACGACATAGAGATTCTGAAAATCTTAAGTAAAAATGGCCGGTTAACGGTTAGTGAGCTTGCCAACAGAGTCGGATTATCCAAAAGCCCCTGCCAGGTGCGTTTAAAAAGATTGATTGCGGATGGCGTCATTCTAGGGTTTCGCGCGGTGTTGAACCCGCGTGAGCTTGGGGTCGAGCAAGTGGCCTTCATAGAAGTCAAACTGACAGATACCACTGAACCTGCACTAAAGGCGTTTGATAATGCCGTTCGCGATGTGCCCGAGATTGAGATGTGCCACATGATTGCAGGTGCATTTGACTACCTACTGAAAGTGCGAACGAAAGATATGAAGAACTATCGCAAGGTTCTGGGTGAAACCGTGTCTTCCTTACCGTTTGTCGGCAACACTTCGACGCATATTTCAATGGAAGCTGTCAAAGATAACGCCTACTAGGCCCACCGCAATACATCCGTCTTGACGACACGCAACGATGTCAACTTCGGCGCACTCAAAACTAGGCTCCGTTTGTAGGTCGGGGCGAAATGACACTCTAAGCGCGACGCTTGCATCACCGCATGCACGCCGCATAATTAAATCAACCAGATGAACCAAACCCTCCCTTAGTTTACGCCGCTCTTAGTGCCAAAAACTCTGACGACGGACATAGGCACACCACCCAATAAAACGCCGCGACCGCCGTGAGATATCTCCAAAGCCGATGCGCCAACCTGAAAGGACATACGGCCGGCAACCTAACTCATCGCCTTAAGAATCGGTAGACCGAATATCGTTAGTAGAAATAGTCTGTTTGCAGAACAACATGTTTTTGAAAATAACGCCGCTTGAAAGAGATCATGTAAGGCGCCAGCTTGAAAGATTTTCCGTACATTATGTCGTTCAGAGCTAACTCAAACAAGCAACTCAAAAATTTTGCAGCCGAACTGACCCCAATCCTTTAACGTGATCTACTGTTGGCGAACATGTTTCCTTGGACCAAACAATGAACCAAGTCTGTACCCATCGGACTGGTTCCTGATAGGGAGAGCCGTCATATTCATTTGGCCGCCCCATTGGTGTCCTGATGCAGTTCCTGACCTTCAAACGCTTCAAAAGCCAGCCAGATATGCCAGATTTTCATCGAAAAGTACGCTAGCGCCAGACATGCGATCAAAATGTACATCGCAGTCCGAAACCTCGGCTCCTTTTCAGTTCTGTCGGTCATCTTGACCTGCCCACAATACATAGAGGGTCAGCATTTTGATTTCTTCGGGCGTCAGACGGCTTTGCCATCCCGGCATCACACCTGCACGCCCATATTCGAGCGTTTCATGTAGGGCCTCTCGGGAACCGCCGTAAATCCAGGCGTGGTCCGTCAGACTTGGTGCACCGATTTCCAAACCTCCGGCGCCATTGTCACCATGACAACTCGCACAATTATCCGCAAAAATCTCTGTGCCACGTACCGATGCTTCTGCATCATGCTCCTGCCCGGAGATGTTCAGAACAAATTCAACGACATCGTCGATTTCGTTGGATGGCAACATCTCGTCCCGCCCGAACGCCAGCATTTCTGCGTACCGCGTCTCATCGCTTGTGTGATTTATGCCGTGTTGAATTGTGAATTCAATTTCCTCGGGAGTTCCCGACCACAACCAGTGACCATCTGTGAGATCTGGGAAACTGTATTGACCCTTCAGGTCACGCCCATGGCAGGCCGCACAATTGTCCCGATAAAGGACACCAAATGTATCGCTATATCGATCCCTTAACCTTCTGTTTTCTACCAATTCAGCCAATTCACTTTGCGAAACTAGGGTAAAGGCTTCTCGCCTGAGCGATCGTCCTTCCGCTACCTTCGCAGAAACTTCCGAGCGCGAAGAATACCCAAGCAGACCCTTTGTATATCCGCTCATCGATGGCCATGTCGGGTACAAGAGCCACAGTATCACAGCGACCGCGATACTCAGCCACAACCAGATCGATATGGCCCGTGGTACCGGGGTGTTCAGTTCCTTGATACCATCCCACTCGTGGCCAGTAGTGTGCTGCCCGGTTTTCTTGTCTAACTCTGAGGTCATCTATCGATCTCCTCGGAGGATAGTGGCGAAACCGACGCTTTGTCATACATGGCTTTTCGAGAAGGCCAATAAGTCCAAACCACTGCCGCAAAAAACACAACTGCCAGGTAGATGGCCCCCCAGGTCTTGGAGAAAACAAGCACCGCATCATGTGTCATCGAGCAATCTCCTCAACGTCCACAGCTTCGAAATCGACCAGAGTACCGAGCATCTGAACATAAGCGACAAGCGCGTCCATCTCAGTCAGTCGATCCGGTTGGCCGTCGAAATCACGGACCTGAATCAGCCCGCCATAACGCTCGTTCAGGTCATCTTCGAAATAGGCGTCGACATCGGCTTGATTTCTAGCGTCTGTTTCTGCGTTGGCGATTTGTTCATCCGTGTAGGGAACGCCTGTACGTTGCAGCGCGGTTAGTGAAGCGGACAGATGCCCGGTTGCAAGCCGGGTGTTCGACAAAAATGCATAACCAGGCATGACTGAACCTTCGACCACCTCTCGAGGATTTTCCATATGCAGGACATGCCAGTCGTCGGAATACTTGCCGCCGACACGCGCAAGATCTGGACCAGTTCGCTTGGAACCCCATTGGTGCGGGTGGTCGTACATGCTTTCTGCCGCAAGGCTGAAATGACCGTAACGGTCGACGTCTGACTGTAGAGTCCGGATCATCTGGCTATGGCAGGCATAGCAACCTTCGCGGACATAGATGTCCCGGCCCGCAAGTTCCAGCGGTGTGTATGGTCGCATGCCGTCAACTTTTTCAACCGTGTTTTCGATGGTGAATAGCGGGGCGATTTCAAAAATCCCTCCCAACGAAGCAACGAAAAGGATCGCCATGGCAAAGCCAATGGAATTGCGTTCTAGTTTCTGATGGCGTGTGCTCATGTTATTATTCTCCCGGCTGCATTAGCGGGCGTTGGGCCGGGCTGGTTTCTGCTTTTTTTGGACCGCTAACGGTTCGGTAAATATTGTAGGCCCCGATGCAGGCACCTAGCAGATAGAGGAAACCACCGACCGCACGTGCCACATAGTAGGGATGCATCGCATCCACAGTGTCTATGAAGGCATAAACAAAGGTGCCATTTGGATTGTAAGTCTGCCACATCAGGGATTGCGTGATGCCGCTGTTCCACATAGCGCCAACGTAAATCAACGTACCGGATAGGGCGAGCCAGAAGTGCCAGGCCTCCAGCCGCAACGAATAGGTGCCCTCGCGTTGCCAGACCCAGGGGACCATTTTGTACATCGCTCCGAAGGTGATAAATGCCACCCATCCTAGCGCACCGGCATGCACGTGCCCCACTGTCCAATCGGTATAATGGCTAAGCGTATTCACCGGTCGAATTGCCAGAAATGACCCTTCGAACGTTGCGAGACCATAAAACAGGATCGCCACCATCATGAATCGCACGGCAGGGTCAGTACGGACTTTGTCCCAAGCGCCGTTCAGTGTGAGAATTCCGTTGAAAACCGAACCCCAACTGGGCACCAGTAGGATAATCGACATTGTCATGCCCAGATATTGCACCCAGTCTGGAAGAGCGGTGTAATGCAGGTGATGAGATCCGGCCCACAAATAGAGAAACGTAATACCCCAGAACCCAATGATCGACAGGCGGTATGAATAGATGGGCCTTCCGACAGCCTTGGGTAGAAAATAATACATCATCCCCAGAAAGCCAGCAGTCAGCAAAAAACCTACGGCGTTGTGACCGTACCACCATTGCGTCATGGCATCCTGAACACCTGCAAACAACGAGTAGCTTTTAGGGTATGAGATCGAGACGGGTATCGCCAGATTGTTGACGATATGCAACATCGCAATCACAACGATGAAGCCCAGATAATACCAATTCGCAACATAGATATGCGGTTCTGCCCGGCGGGCAAGCGTGCGTAGATATAGCCACAGATAGGCCACCCATGTGACCAGTAGGATCAAATCCGCATACCATTCAGGCTCGGCATATTCGCGCGATTGGGTGATGCCCAACGGATAACCGGTCACTGCAAGCAGAACGAATAGATTATACCCGCCAAACACGAACCATGGGAAAGTTTCACTGGCCAAACGTGCGCGTGAGGTACGCTGAACAACGTAGAACGAGGTCGCAATCAATGCGTTACCGCCGAACCCAAAGATAACTGCTGTGGTATGGATCGGGCGGATGCGACCAAAGTTGCTCCAGTACATGTCACCATTCAGTGCTGGGATCGCCAGTTGCCATGCCAGCACGTCACCGATTGTAAAACCAATCAACCCCCAAGCAAAGCAAGCGAGAACGCCCCATTTGATAACCTCGTCTTGATAAGCCAGCGGGATATCTGGAGCGGGGTCCGACAACTTGTTGATCAGATAAATAAGGCCCCAACCTGCTGTGATCGCAATGATCCATCCATGCAGAACGTAGCCGATCGGAACCCCCCAACCAAGGATCGCAACACCGAGTATGAATACTGCTGAGACAGCTAGCAGACTTGGAACGTGGGAAAAGTACCTCACTGATCTGATCATTTCCCAGTCTCCTGCACGGTCGAAACCTCACGATAAAACTCGACATGAAACTTCATTTTTCCAACAGGGTTCACTTTGTGCAGTTCTTGCGGGACAATCACGGCGGTCTGGCCCTCTACGACCCGCTCGGGCTGCTGGTGGATACGCGTGTAATCAAGCGAACCCTCAGATACGACGATCAACCCCCAGGATTTGGGCTTGGTACTATGATCCTTCAACAGTGCGGCAGGAACCGTTTCCTGGGTAAAGACCTTTGTCTGCGCATATTTCTCGACGTTTTTGGGCAGGGAGAGATTCATGACATTATCCTTGAAACAGATCGCAATACGCATGCCAGGTCGCATAACCGAGGATTGGGAATATGAAGATCAGCCCCACCAAGCCGGTCAGCAATCCAATCAAGATTGCGACACAGACGACAAACGCCCAGCAGATCATCAGCTTAAAATTGTAAGTCGTGGCGTTGAAACTGAGACCCATTGCCGAAAAGCAGTCCATTTCTCTGTTAACCAACATAGGGATGGAGAAAACTGAAATCGCAAACCCAAGTGCCGCGAACAGCCCTCCAATGATGCCGCCTACAATAACAGTCGAGATGCCTTGAGGAGTTGCAAACAGGGTTCTCATAGTTTCGCCGAAACCTGGAAAGGGAACCAGACCGAAGAAGACAGCGAAAATCAGCGTTGCTGCTCTTATCCATGTCAAGGCAAACACCATAAGGATAGTACCGGCCAGAAATATTTGGCCAGGTGAGGCGACGCGATCATCTCCCCTGCCCTGCGCCCGACTGCTGATCCGATACAGTCCGATCGTCGCAAGCGGACCTATCAGCATACCACCAGCCAGCGCAGGAAGTATCATCCACCCCAGGTCGAACAACCACAGCCCCAGCAGTAGGATCCAACCCAGGGCAAACAGACAAGCGCCGTAGAAAAATGACGCCCCAAGATGGTCGCGGAAATCAGCTACTGCCAAAGTCAGCCAGCGGCGCACGACCTCATGTGGTGGTTCAACAACGATCCGGGCTTTTTGAAACTCATTTGGGACTTCAGGCGTATCCATCCTCAGGCCTCCACCTGTACTTTAAAGGCGTTAGAACGAGAGGCAGTCCACAGACCCAGCGCCAGTAAGGTCGCGCATTTTATTAACTCTGCACCGACAAACGCGAGGTGCAAAACACGGCTCGTTACCATTTGCCCATTCATGACCAAATCCGTTTGTTCAGAGAGTTCCGGCATGATCACAGCGCGCTGCACTGCGAATGCCAAAATGGCGATAAAGATCAGTTTTGGCGCAAATGAATTTGAGCAATATGCCACAATAAACGCGATTCCCGTCAGCAGGAATTCGGCGTAGCCAATCCACCTAAATTGCGCTCGACCAACTTGCAGTAGTTCCGACAAAGCCAGACCTTCAACGCTGAATTTAGCAGGGGCTGCTATCAAATTGCCGCCAAGGGATACCCCGGCCCAAACAAGAGCAGTGGCAACTAACGCTATGCTTAGACTACGCTGCATTGTCGTCGACCCTACCGGTTACTATTGCGTTCTCTAGGTTTTTGGACATGCGTCGCACCCTTAACATCATATGATGCTTTGCTTCTTCAGTTGGCGCGAGTTGATCCAGTGTCTGCTCAAACAGCTCTATCCAAATTCCAAAATGTTGCGGCATAATTACGGGAAGCACCGCCTGGGCTTGCACTGGCTTGCCAGAATAAGTTCCAGCATTCAGTGCAACCGAGCACCAGAACCTTTCCATTTTCCCAAGATGGTTCTGCCAATGGCTGCCCAGTTTTTCCACAAATATCGGCCGAAGGACCGGATGCCTCCTGACCTTTGTGTAAAAGGCCGCTACCACAACGTGAATAAACAATTCGGTCACGCCAAAACCATTTGCCCGCTGTCGTAACTGCAGCCTTTTCAATTCAGCATAAGAGGCGGTGTTGGTTTCAATAGGCATAGCACAACTCTCAGAGGTTTCCGATCACATACGATTTATATTTGGTATTTATAATACCTATTATAAATACTACGCGTAACGGATCAAGTCGAAAATCGGCATCAACCCTTTGCATCGTTTGAATTGGATGGAGCAAGCATGAGCGATCAACCAAGGATCGGACTGTCACGGACACAAATCGAACAGGTCGTCGCACAGTTCTATGGGCATGTTCGGCACAATGACGTACTTGGCCCGATTTTTGTTGATCACGTATCGTCCAGGGATGAACACGAAGCAAAGATCGCAAGCTTCTGGGCAAGCGCGTTACTGTACGAAAGGTCCTACTCCGGCAATCCAATGCAAGTTCACCTCGCTGCCGGGAACGTAGAGCGCGGGCACTTCGCAATCTGGTTGGATCTGTTCGACACAGTTCTTCATGACCAGCTTCCGGCGGAATTGGCAGAGGCATGGTCAAACTTGGCCCACCGAAACGGGCACGGTCTGAGTTATGGTGTCTCTGATCACTATCGAACAGCTTCCGAAGTTCCAAAATTTTAAGACCCATGTCGTGCTTTCCTGATTGGCTATCTCCACCGTCAGTTTCAGACGGTGCCTGACCCATGCCGCCTTATGCAACAGCTCGCGAAAGGGCACATCGAGACCAGAGCTCGCTGAGTGCAGAACAGAGCCGCTCTAGATCGTGATCGGAATGCACTGGACCGGGCGTTATGCGTAGACGCTCAGACCCTTTGGGAACCGTCGGATAGTTGATCGGCTGAACATAAATGCCGAATTCTTCTAGAAGACAATCGGAGATGAATTTACATTTTCTCGGATCACCAATCATGATGGGCACGATGTGACTGTCATTGTGCAGATGCGGAATGCCAAGCTCATCCAGGTGTGCTCTTAGCTTCGAAACTTGCCGACGTTGAGCCATACGCTCGGATTGGCTGTTTTTAAGGTGCCGTATTGATGCGCACGCGCCCGCAGCAAGTGCCGGGGGAAGGGCGGTTGAGAAGATAAAACCCGAGGCAAAAGAGCGGATGAAATCAACAACAGTATCAGCTGCTGCAATATACCCCCCCATTACGCCAAATGCTTTACCCAACGTGCCTTGGATAATATCAACCCTGCCCATTTGGCCTTCCTGCTCGGCAATACCACCACCGCGCGGCCCATAGAGCCCGACTGCATGGACTTCATCAAGGTACGACAAAGCGCTGTACTGTTCACAAACATCCAAAACTTCGTTCAGCGGGCAAATATCTCCATCCATCGAATAAACGGATTCAAAGACCACAAGCTTCGGCACATCGGGGTCAGACTCACGCAACAACTTGTCAAGATGCTCTACGTTATTATGTTGCCATATTCGCTTTTCAGCACGCGAATGGCGAATACCCTCGATCATTGATGCATGATTGTCGCTGTCAGAATATACGATGCAGTTCGGTAGCCGCGCTGCTAGCGTGCCAAGTGCGGACCAATTGGCGACGTAACCCGATGTCATCAGCAGCGCAGCCTTCTTAGCATGCAAATCCGCCAACTCGCGCTCGAGGAGAACGTGGAAATGATTTGTGCCCGAGATGTTGCGGGTGCCGCCCGCCCCCGCCCCGCACTTTTCAATGGCGTCATGCATCGCTGCTAAGGTAGCGGGATGCTGGCCCATGCCGAGGTAGTCGTTTGAGCACCAGACGGTTGTTTCGCGGGCATCACCGTCAGGCAGGTATCGTTTGGCTTGGGGGAACTCTCCCATCTTCCGTTCAAGGTCGGCAAAGTAGCGATAGTTGTCCTCGTTTTTCAACGTCTCCAGCTCCGCCGCGCAGAATGCTTCAAAATCCATGTCCTGGGGTCTCCGAGCTTGAAAGGTAAGCTTGCATTGGGTCGTGGCTGTTGTGAGGGGCCGCCCCGCTCAGATCCGTGAGTGTTTTTGGTGGCGGGACGGCCTAGCGACTGCCTGGCAGGCTAGTCGTTGCGGCGTGACCAAGAGACTGCGTACGCCGGGCTTCGTAGTGCGAAGACCTCATCTTGTGGGGCGCTAACACCCTTCGACAGAAGTGATGGATCGAATACCTGGACCTGACCGTGGTCACTGTTGTCCAGCGCTTCAATTCGCAGCTCGCCAAGAGTGATTTCCCGGTGTGCGCCCTCCCATGGAACGGTTGGATCTGAAAGGGTGTCTCCCGAATTGGCGACAACCAGTTTGACCATCCAGCTGACTGCTCCAGCGGCAAGTTTTTGCGCTAATGTGTCCTGTAGAAAGTCGTCTGACTGCGCTGCCAGCTCATGTTCGGACAGACCCTGACGTCCTGCGATGGGTTCCAGGTAGATGCGGGCGGATAGGTCACCCTTTGTCGTTGCGATGCAATAAGCATGACCCGAATGATACTCTTCGGTCGAGTAGCAGCGGCAGGGTGCTGTCGACTTAAGATGGACCTGATGCGCTATGGTGTTGGGGTTTGCGGCGTTGAAAGCCGCGACCTTTTCGGGGTTTGGCCCGCCGATGTTTGGATCAGGAACACGTGCCGCGAGAAAGGCTAGGAATTGCTCCGCCGAGTTTGCGAAAAACACCGGTGCCGAGATCAGTGCCATCGACCACCGATCATCCTGCTCGCCTATCGTAAGTCCAATACCACGAACAGTAGGGCTTTTGTCGCTGATACCTGGCTTGCCGCCTCCGATTGAGAACCGGGCTGATACAGGCTGTTCCGATACGAGCAGAGGGATATCCGCTTCATGAGCATCTTCGGATGGAATAAAACGTCCCTTCACAGCAATACCCTTAGCATGTGAAGCGCGGAAGCCCTTGTGGCGCCCAAACGTCCCGTTGAGTGCGTCGATGAGTGTTGCAGCTTGGGTCACGGTTGTCATCTCCTGTAGCTTTATTCGCGTGGCGAGTGCATGCGATCAAGTATTGGCATAAGATCGTGCACGATTATATGTACTAACTATATATTATTGACACCTACTGCTTGTCAATAGATAAGTATCGCACACGATTTAATTGCAGCGCACAAAGGTGAAAACTTGTCGGACCTCCCAGAAAACGCCCGTGATATGTTTTGTTTTGCTATTTACGGGGCCACGCATGCGATCAACCGGACCTATGCGCCATTGCTAAAGCCTCTGGGTCTGACCTACCCACAATACATAACGCTGACATTGCTCTGGGAACGTGATGGGCAGAGCGTAGGCGAACTGGCGGCGCAGCTGGGCATGGAATCCAGCACTCTAACGCCGTTATTGAAGCGCATCGAGAATATGGGGCACGTTGAGCGACGCCGGGGGCAACAGGATGAAAGGCAGGTTTTTGTACACCTCACCGGTTCTGGCCGGGCGATTAAGCCAGTGGCCAAGGATATCACGTCCTGTATCGTCGAAGCGTCAGGGTTGGATCCTAGAGTTCTGGACAACATCGTTTCCGAACTGACCGACCTGTCCCAGAACCTGACGCGCTACAGACAAGGCGAAGCTGAACCATAGGAGCGCGAGAGCATTGGCTGTGTCACATGCGGTTACCAGGTGATTAGGATTTTGCCGCCCTCACGACCTGCTTGCATAACCTGATTAGCATTTCAGCCTCATCCAACGATAGCGATGTGTCTGCGAACACTTTGTCTGTGACGTGACAGCTCGCTGCCAACGCCTTGCGCCCTAAATCTGTTATCACGACAGCCTTTTGGCGCTCGTTGCCTTCTTCCACTTCCCTGGTGATCAGGCCTTTGTCGTTTAGACGACGCAATAGAGGTGTCATAGTGGCCTTGCTGACACCCAATCTGCGCGCCAACTCGGTTATGGAAAGTCCGCTCTCCTCGGCCAATACCATTAGCGCAATGTACTGGCTGTAGGTCAGAGCATGTTCTGACAGCTGCGGCCTATATAGTTGATCAATCGCATTTGATGCGGAATGAACTGCGAAACACAGCTGCTCTTCCAACCTGAGCGTTTCCGGCAGTGATTTAGTCGGCTGGTCGTTCAAATCTTGTATCCCCCGAAAACGGCAACTTGACGCTACTTGGATATAACGCTTGATTGTACGTTTGCAAAGTGTATGTACATTAACTGTTAGTGTACTAACTATATTGAGGATTGACCCATGATCAAGATCACGTCCCTTGCACTTTGCGCTACATTGTTGCCCATGACCGCATTGGCGGATGGCCACCTTATGTCCGAAAACCCAGACGGGGTTCTGACAATCTTTGAAGGAACTTTTGGTGTCACGGAAGGCAAACGTCGCAATCATACCAAAGGCTACTGCATAATCGGCCAATTTGTGCCTCAGGATAAGGAAATTCTAAAATACACAAACAGTCCGATCTTCACGCAGGTCTCTACAATCAACGGGCGCGTGTCGCACAAGGGCGGCAAAAGCAACCCCCCGGATAATAAGTTTGCAGACTACGGCCTTGCCTTTGAAATCGAAACGCCAGAGGGTGACTACCATATCATCAACATGAACACCGAGTCATTCTTTCCAGTGTCTTCTTCAGACGCCTTTATCGAGCTCATCCGCGTAAAAGGGATCGGCAAAGAAGCCGTCGCCGAATTCAAAGAAAACCATCCGGAGTTGGCCACCTATACCGCATTCCATTCAGCGCGCGACAAGACGCTGGTGCCCTATGAAGGATCGACCTACAACAGTATCAACAGCTTCTATCTCATTGACGAAGTGGGTACGCGCACGCCAATTCGCTGGGCATTTGTACCATCCAACGATCAAGGCGTGATACTTGAACCGACGGAGAACTTCTTCTTTGAAAATATGCAAGCCAACCTCAAAAAGGGTGAAGTGGCGTGGGATATGGTGGTTACGTTTGCTCAGGAAGGGGACGACATCCTCAATCCGGCTATCCGCTGGAACGACGACAATCCGAAGATCATTGCAGCCAAGCTGGTCGTGACATCGGCGGTTCGTGAAGAAGATGGAATCTGTGATGAAATGAATTTTGACCCGACTCTGCTGAGCGACGGCTTTGAGCCTTCAGAGGATCCCATGCTTCAGGTCCGCGCAGGCATTTATGCGGCCGGAATCGGGCGACGCCTGTCCGAGAAGTAAAGAATCAGATACTGGCGGCTGGAACTTAGTCCAGCTGCCAGTTTCCAAACATATCATGAAATGGACGCGATCAGCCCTCGGGTGGGAAGGTCTTCAGATACGCGATTAGGTTCAGAATATCTTCTTCCTTTTTCAGCCCCGGAAAGCTCATTTTTGTCTTGGGAAGGAATTCCTTGGGCTTAGTCAGAAAAGCCACCAGGCTTTGATCAACCCAAATCAACCCATTCTCAGCGGCCTCCATCATTGCTGGCGAGTACTTGAAGCCCTCTCTCTGCCCTGCCGCATCTCCGACAATGCCGTTTAATTCGGGTCCGACTTTGTTTTTGGCCCCCTCGCCGACCGCGTGACAGGCTTTACATTTTTTGAAGACCTTCTCCCCAGCTTCAATGTCTTGCGCCAGTACCGGTTGAGACAAAGTCACGATAAACGAAACAGCTGCAAGTGGCCCGGAAAGTTTTGTTGACCAGTAACGATTCATATTAGATCTCCTATTATGGTATATTGTTTACCTGTTTGCAGTGACTAACAAAGATCTCAGGATGAGAACTTACGCCACTTCGGTTCTAGTGGTCCGCGGCCGACCAGCTGCGAGCCAGTACCCCAAACCCATAATGAACACCCCGGCAAATGCATTTCCGGCGGTGACAAAGGCCAGATTGCGCGCGGCGCCGGCAAGCGAAATCGAGCCCGGGTGTTCGGAAAGAAGTGCAACTGAGAACACGGTCATATTTGCGACCGAATGTTCAAACCCTGCGGCGATAAATGCGTAGAGGCAGAACCAGATTATTGCGATCTTGGCCATTTCGTTCTGCGTACGCGAACTACCCCAAATGGCAAGACAGACAAGCCAGTTGCACAGCGCGCCATTCAGGAACAGCTGCAAGGCGGAGCCATGCATTTTCTTTTCGGAGATTGCGTGGATCAGTAGCTTTCCTTCAGCCCCCAATACAACGCCTCCGCCGCCATAGACGAAGAAAACTGCAAGCAGCAGCGCTCCAAACAGATTCCCTACCCAGCTTGCTGCCCAACAAGCGGCGAGGTCTCCCATATTAGTCCGCCCGGTCAGCAGTCCATGTGTCATATACATTGTGTGTCCGGTAAACAGCTCTGATCCGGCAAAGATCACCAGGATCAGCGCCAGTCCAAAACTGGCACCCATGACAATCGGTCGAAGTCCCGGATCGACGTTCTGCCCCACTGAAAAGATCAGCAAGATGCCAAGCCCAACATACGCGCCAGCCATCATCGCCAGCACAAGGAATCCCATGGGATCATCGCGAAGATGTGCCCGCTTGGTGACCGCTGAGTTGGCGAAACCATAAACTGAATCAACGAAGGTCATGTTCGAACTTTCCAGGAAGTAAACGAGTTACAGAAATCGGATGCCCGACCAAAACTGGTAGGCTCCAAAAGAGAGCAAGTGCGGTGGCGAGATAAAAGAACCCAAAGCCTAAACGTATCTGGTCATCCACCAGATACGAGTTGCAAATCCGTATGGGCGCATGAGTGTATAGAAACCCCATAACACCGGTCATCGAAACACACTGTGCTTTTAGGAAACCGCGTAGGATCGGTCCCAACACTGGCCATGTCAGTCCCAGAGGTAGCCCTACAAAAAGGGGCAAAGTGATGAATTTGGCGAAATGCATCGACCAACTTGTCAGGGCACCATCCAGCGATCTGGGTAGCATCCAGAACAGAAGGACTGTGATACCGCCAATCAGAACCGAGCCGATCCATTCATCAGGGATTCTCAATCTGACCCCCAACACATATCCCGCGGCGGCCAACAACGGGAATTGTACAAGCATGTGCAAAACCGGATCCGCTGCTACAAACGGCTGTACAGCAAAAGCTGCCACGAACAGGGCCGGTGCAGAAAGCATGTTCAGATACCGGCTCATGACGATCGCTCGACCGCCTCAACAACCTGATCTATCGCATCTGTATCAAAGACACCGGACAACCTATCTCTTCTGTCTATCAGCAGCACAGCAGTGTTGTGCTGGAAACCTCCCCAGCCGTCGGGGATCACCGTCACCTGGAAGAAATCCAGCACCAGATCCAAATCAGCATTCGCCAGCCGGGCCACGGTCCAAGGATCGCCTGCCGCGGAGTGCGCTTCGGCGTATGTTTGTAAAGCGGCAAGATCATCGGCTTCGGGATCAAAGCTAACCGACAACATGCGCGTTCGAACATCTGTCTCTGACAAAGCATCGCGCAATTCGGCAAACTCCCCGCCGGAGGTCTGACAAATTGTTGGGCAGGTCGTGTAAATGAACTCCAACAATACGATCTCGTTACTCAGAGGCCGCAATGATTGCGTCGACCCAGCCATATCCTCAACGATAAACTCGGGCACAATTGGCTGGGTCTGGAACACCTCGTAGCGCCGCGCTCCTTCGGCGGTAAAAGCATGCAGCCCATCCGTTGCTTGGTAAAGACTGGCGCCGCCCAGAAACGCGGCGCTAAGTGTGAGTGGGATTGTGGGCCTCATTCTCCGGCCCTTTTCCTCAGAAGGCCGGCTATGTAGCCCAGCACCAACAATGCGGTTGCCAATACGACGATTGTCGCAAAGACCGTGGCAAGTTGGCTTTGGAACTGCCACTGCTCATAATGCACAGCCCAGCGGCGTGGGATCGAGCTTGCGCCGGACCACAAGAACATCAAGACGAACCCAACGCCACCGAAAACATAGGCGAGGAAAGCGAAACGGTCCAAGTTGGACGGAGTTGAGCGCTTTGCATCGCGGACCAGCCACGCACAGAAACCAAACGCCATCGCGACCTCACCCAAAAGCAGATAGGTGTGAAAGTGGCCTGGCACCCATTGTGTGTTGTGCATCAGCTTGTTGACCGAAACCATTCCGTCGATCATCGCCGGGATTGATCCCAGACCCCAACCGCCGACGCCAAGAACCAGAAGCTTCGACGCGAGATCCCATTTTAGACCCGAACCTTTGACGTAAACAGCCAGAGAAAAAACCGTGATCCCAAGCAGCGGCACGCCTGATGCGTATGAGATGATCTGCCCAGTTGCCAACGCCCAGACCGGCATATTGACGTCCTGAAGCAGGTGGTGAAAGTAAACAATCTGAACAAAGACAACTACGGCGGCCCAACCCATCACGAACACACGGGTCGTTTTCCACGGCCTGCCGGTGTACTCTGGGATCAACTCATAAACTGCGGTAACGGCCATGTAGATCGTCGCATTGATGAAGACATGACCAAAAAAGTAGATTGCGTTTTTTGCCAGAAGCGCATTAACAGCGAAATCCGGGAATAGCAGGTTTACGATACTTGCAACCAGGACAATCGCGCCGAAAACAATCCCGATCGAGTTGAAGATCACAACACTGGACGCCGCGACAATCGTGGGCGGAGGAGCAGTGCTGGTATCCCCGCTAATAAGGAATTTCCAGCCCAGCCCGCCGAAAAGGCCACCGAATGACTTGGAAATCTTGTAGCCGACTTCAAGGTAGTACAGTAGAAAGCCAACCCCGATGAACACATAGCCCAGACAAAAGGCGATAGCAGATCCTGCTTCCCAAACGCCGCCAGAGATGGCGGGCAGTGGAAACAGGAACGTCCAGGCCCCGCCAAATCCACCGACAAAGATTGAGGTGAGAATAAAGACCACTCCCAACAGGAACAGACCCAGAAACGCCACATAAATCTTTGTGTTCAATGAGATGTGGCGGCCCAGGAAATACCACATGATAGCTGCGCCGGACAAGGCGGCCGAACCAACCATTCCCGCTCCGTGCGCTGTCAAAAGCTGATAGAAGAACTCGGGATCAAGTTCCAACAGCCCACCCTGAGCGGCACGCATGATCAAGCCAAAAATCATCATCAATAAAAACACGACACCGGCCAAACCCATCGTCAGCTTTATCAGTCCTGCCTGTGGGTTTTGTGCCGATATATCAGATTTGAATGCTACATTTGTCATCAGTTCGTCTCCACGACTTCGAATTCATTGACCATGTCGTGGTGGGCTACGCCGCAATACTCCATGCAAAGAATCTGGTAGGTGCCCGTTTCATCGAAAGTGTGCACTAAGGTGTTGGTGTATCCGGGCATAGCCTGAACCTGCGCGACCAAACGCATGTCCGGTGTGTAAATGCCCATGCCATGCGTCACGTCCTCGGTTGTCACATTAAAGGCGACCTGCCGGCCAAGCGGGATCTCAACCGTGTCAGTGTCCCACCACCACTGACCGCCAGAAATATTGACCACCAAAGCGTCAGCGCCAGCTGACTTATTCGGCCATTCTCTGAGTGTTCCCACCGATAGAATGATTCCAAAAATGATCAGTCCCCACAGCAGCACAGTGCGCCTTTTGTTTACGCCGGCGTCTGCCGAGGGGCCGGCTGTGGCAAAAACTGCCCTGCAATAAAACAGGGCCACGACGGCCATCAGCACAAGGCTGATCAATAGAATCGTTGGTTGCATGTTCCCTCGCATCGTTCATTTGCTAGGTCACGATTATTAATTGGTATTTTAAATGTCAATTTAAATTTGCACTACAGATACCAAATAAACTATGTTACGAGATTGACATGCAGCTATCCAAATTTACCGACTACGCATTGAGGACCCTGATGCACCTGGCCGTCACCGAGGGTCATTCTCTGACCACTGGGCAGATCGCCGAAATCCATGAAGCAAAATACAATCACCTCGCGAAGATCACACAATGGCTGGTGAGAGAGGGTTATGTGGCATCCACCCGAGGTCGCGCTGGGGGCGTTTCGCTCGCAAAGCAACCAAATGAGATTAATCTTGGCGAACTTGTCCGCAAACTCGAAAGCCAGTCTGTATTGGTGGAATGTATGCGACCGGATGGCGGCTGCTGCAAGCTGGCCCCCTCCTGCGGCCTTACGGCCTTACTGAGCTCGGCGCAGGACGCGTTTTATGCCGTTCTGGAAGAGGTAACACTTGCAGATCTGACAGTAAAAAATCCAATGATGGAACGGCTCTTGGGGCGATTGAATGCGACAGCATAACCCGTCTGGCTTTGTCGCAAACTTTTTGCTTGATTGCTTGGAGTTCCCCCAACCGACATAATGTACCGGCAAATTTGTGGAGCAGGTGCCCGACGTGATCTCGTTCAAAGGTTGCCATTTTCCCAAGCAGGCCATTCTTCATGCAGTCTATTTCTACCTGCGGTACTCGGTGTCCTTGCGAGATCTGGAGGAGATCCTGGCCGAGCGCGGTGTCACTGTTGATCATGCAACGCTCAGCAGATGGGTGGTTAAATTCTCGCCCTTGGTCGCGATCGAGGCGCATAAGCGAAAGAAGTCCGGCGCCGTTTCCTGGCGAATGGATGAAACCTATCTCAAAGTGCGCGGCCAGTGGATGTATCTCTATCGTGCGATTGATCGTGACGTGAAAACCCTTGACTTCATGCTATCTGAACGCCGGGACACTGCAGCGGCCAAGAAGTTTTTTGCGAAGGCATTGGCCAACAACGGCATTCCATTGTGGATCGTGATCGACAAGAGCGGAGCAAATGCTGCCGGAATCAATGAAGTAAACAAGATCCTCAAGCGATTTGGTTGCCCAACCAAGATCACCGTAGTGAGATCCAAGTACCTAAACAATCGAATTGAGCAAGACCATCGCTTTATCAAACGGCGAACGCGTCCGATGCTTGGATTCAAATCCTTCACGTCAGCGGCAGCGACGCTCGATGGCATCGAAGTTGCTCAAATGATCCGGAAGAAACAATTTGAACTGGAGGGCGACGGCTTCGCGCAGTTTGCGGCTCTCGCTGGATAACCGTGTCTAGTCGTTAGGATATTTTTGCGCTGAGTACGAGTTTGCGACAAAACCCTGCAATCGGAAAATCTGTTGTTCAGGAATAGGAGAAGGGCACGCTGCATCTCTTGAAGATCAGCGTTGGTCATTTTGTCTTTGCACAGTAGATATGCCAATACAAAAAACCCGCAGAGGGCTGATGCGGAACCCTTGTCTTTTTTGCAATCGGGATCAGCGATGGAGCAAAACGCTGATCTCGGCATGGCGGGCAATCTGCGCTGCATGCGTGCCCAATGTAGACAGCTTGCTGTCAGGGCGTGCGGCATTCAGCACAATCAGATCCGCGCCTATTTCTTTGGCTTCCAGCAAAGACTGCTCTCCTATACCGCCGCGTAGGACATGTCGTTTGGCCTCGACCCCGGCTGTCGCCACAAGATTAGCCAATTCGGCCCTTGCACGCTCGTTCGCGGCCTTCTGGCTTTCATCCGAAACGAAGGGTTCAACATAACTGTAAAACCCATATGGCATCACATATGCCACGTGCAATTCGGCCTCGGGAAAGCTGTCTGAGGCATAGCGTACAACACCCTTGCCACTTTCCGCATGGGCAATATCAACGAGGACAAGAACTATTTTGGGTGCCATCTCATCAATCTCCTATTTGCTCAGAGCTTCAGGCAGCCAGGTGGCAAGTCCTGGGAATATCACCAGGATGACAACGAACAGGCACATGACGAGGAACATCGGGAATGATGCCTTCGAGATAAACCCAATATCCTTGCCAGTCATGCCCTGAAGAACAAACAGATTGAAGCCGATCGGCGGAGTAATCTGTGCCATTTCAACCACGATCATCAGATAGACACCGAACCACAGCATGTCGAATCCTGCGGCGCGTACCATCGGCTCTATCACCGCCATCGTCAGCACGATAGAGGACAACCCATCAAGGAACATTCCAAGGATGATATAAAAGACGGTGAGGATTGCAATCAGGGCCAGCGGAGATGGGTTCCATGCGGCGATGACTTCCGCCAAGGCTTTTGGTATGCCGGTGAACCCCATGGCCAAGGATAGAAACCCAGCCCCCATGAGGATCAGCATGATCATGGCGGTGGTTCTAACCGATCCCAACACGCTTTCCTGAAAGCTGTCCCAACTCAAACTACGCTGCACCATGGACAGCAGCAATGCACCAACAACACCAAGCGCTGCCGCCTCGGTGGCGGTTGCTATGCCAGAATAGATCGAACCGATCACGGCTCCGATCAGTAGAAGAACAGGCAAAAGGTCCGCAAGCTTGCGACCCAGGCTAGAGACATCCACATCAAGTACGGGCTTGAATGTGCCTTTGTTGATCAATGACCACGCTGCGACATAGGCCATAAACAACAATGCAAGGCACAGTCCGGGAATCATCGCCGCCATGAACAGCTTCGAGATACTTTCGTTCACCGTGACGCCAAAGATGATCATAGAAATCGAAGGCGGGATCAAAAGCCCTAGTGTGCCTGCGCCTGACAGGGTCCCAATAATCATGTGTTCGGGGTAGTTGCGGGCGCGCAGCTCGGGGATGGACATCTTGCCGACTGTCGCCACGGTTGCCGCTGAAGACCCTGAGATTGCGGCAAACACCGCCGAGGCCCCAATATTGACGTGCAGAAGGCTCCCTGGAAGTCCTTTCAGAAACGGGGCCAGCCCTTTGAACAACGTTTCGCTTAGCTTCGTTCGGAACAAAATCTCACCCATCCAAATGAAAAGTGGTAGTGCGGTTAAGGTCCAAGAGGATTGCTCTCCCCAAATCGTGACGGCCATCGAATCGCCGATGGGTGCGGATGTGAAGAGGGCCATGCCCACGATGGCAGTGGCCAATAGCGCGGCCCCCACCCAAACGCCGAACCCCAGCAGTATGAAGAGGGTTGACAGGAAAACGATAATGGAGATTGTTTCGCTCATACTTCGTTCGGCCCTTCATGCCCGGCAGTTTCGGGATTGATCGCTTCGTAGTCGAAAAGCGATTGCAAAAATGTGTGCAATGCCGCGATGGCCAGCAGTATGGCGCCAATGGCGACGGGGGTTTGTGGAATCCACAACAGCACAGCGTCCGCGCCCTCGCTGCGTTCGCCAAAGTCGTAGCTGTCATATGCGAGGCGGATCATGTAGTATGCGACAAAGACCGTGATAACGGACATAAAGCCGAGACAGAAGATCTCAATACCCCTGCGTGGCGTGTGGCCCATCCGCTGGATCAGCAGTTGAACCCTGATATGCCCATTGCTTCGGAATGTGTAGGCAAGCGCCAGAAAGGTGCTTGTCGCCATGACGTAGCCGGCAAAATCCGTGGCACCACCGGCATAAAGCCCAAATGCGCGTGCTAGGATACTATATAGCACCAACCCGCAAAGCAGGATCAACAATCCGCCAGCGAAAAACGCGCCAACTTTGTAGACCTGATCCATGATGGAAGACAGTCGCTGCACGGCAGGTTCCTTTTCAAAAAGATAAAACGCAACCCCCCCGGAGGAAAAAGAGGTTGCGCTTTGGTTGTGGTCAGTTTGTGGTCGAATATGCGTCCAGAACCTGTTGCCCTTTTTCACCTGCTCGTTCCAGCCAGGCGTCGCGCAACTCTGTGCCGACCCGCTCGAATTCGACCTGCATCGCGTCGTTTAAAGGAGCAACCTGCATGCCGTTGGCCTGGAATTGCTCGACATACCAGCTGTCAAGCGCTTCGGCCTTGGCCCAGCATTTCTCTTCTGCGTTGGCGGCTGCAGTTTCTATTGTAGACTTGGTCTCATCGCTCAGCCGGTTCCAAGCCTTGCCGTTCACGATTACCATGTTGCGTGGCAGCCAGGCTTTCACGTCATAATAGTAATCGACATGCTCCCAGAGTTTGCGGTCATAGCCGGTCGAGCCTGAAGAGATCATCGATTGCGCCACGCCGGTGGCAAAAGCCTGCGCAAGTTCAGCCGCTTCGATCTTGGTCGGCACCATACCCAAACCTTCGGCCATTTTTGAGGTCGTCGCGTTGTAGGCGCGGAACTTCAGGCCAGCAACGTCGTCAAGGCTGTTGGCCTCCTGAACGGAATAGAAGCCCTGTGGTGGCCAGGGGCAGGAATATAGAAAGTGCAGCCGCGCGTCTTCCAGGGTCTCTACCAGCGCTGGCTTTGACACTTCGTAAAGACGCTTGGCATCCCCGAAACCCGAGGCCAGAAACGGAACACTGTCGATTTCGTACAGTGCATCATCGTTGCCAAGTGCCGAAATCAAACGCTCGCCGATCGGTGCTAAGCCTTTTCGCACAGCGCCAAAGATTTCTGATCCGCCAAAAAGCGAGCCTCCTGGATGCGTCACGATTTCAAGATCAGAATTGGCGGTCACTTCCGCCGCGAACTCGGCCGCTATTTCCGAATGGTAGTTGGTTGCAGAATACGCCAGCGCCATATCCCATTTTTCAGCTGCTGCAGTACCGACAGCGCCGACTGTGACCGAAGCGGCCAGAATTGTTCTTGTAAGGTTCATTCGCAAGCTCCCATGGTATGTTTCTTAACTTGATCCTCAGACTAAGCAGGGTCGCTGAACAGCGTCAAATTGACGGGTTTTTTATCTAATCCGTGAAACTGACGGGTTCGTTTGGTGCACGTGCAATTTTCTGTTGAAATCGGTTATGGAGGAGCTTCTCGCGCCGTTGAAACAGGTCTAGTCTCGCCCCTGATGAAACACCTAAACTATGGTAAACTCGGAATCCTTTCGCTCGATACTGCATTTGATCGGATCCCCGGTGATTCGGGCTGTCCAGAAACGTATCCGTTCGACTGCATAGTGAAGATTGTCCCGAAGGCTGAAAGCAATGTGATTGTCGCTGATACGCCGCCGTGTAGCCGTTTATTGCAGGGTTTTACCGAAGCTGCCCAGGAGTTGGAGGCTAAGGGCGCGCGGGCCATCGTTTCGACCTGTGGCTTCTTGATCCTAGCTCAACATGACATCGCAAGGGCGGTTCGCATTCCTGTCATGATGTCTGCATTGTCCTTGGTTCCGATGCTTTTCGCTGTTCACCCAGGTAAAATCGGGATTCTTACAGCGTCGGAAACATCACTTGGACCAAATATCAAGATGCAGGCGGGGATCAAGCAAGGCAATACCGTGATTGCGGGCCTTGACCGACATACCCTCTTTCGCGAGTGCTTTCTGGTGCCCAAAGCAAGGCAGCCAAGAAAGTTCGATGTCGCCAGTATGCGCCAGATAGTCGTCGGCGAAGCGACACGCTTGGCCGAGACACATTCCGATCTTGGTGCATTTGTTTTGGAATGCGGGAATCTGCCACCCTATGCTGCCAATATTCGACTTGCGACCGGCAAACCGGTCTATTCAATTGTCGAGGCAGCAGAATTGCTGATGCGCAGCACACCTGCAGGCATTAGCTAGCTACTCGTAGATGCCTTGGCTGGGCGCTTCCAATCGTGTTGGGCCACGAAAACTTGTTAGCCAGCGCAATGGTCGCATCAGCGGTTTTGACACCAGCGATTGACGAGATTTCGTCCAACAGTGCATCCAGATCCTCTTGATGTGGGGTGCGCACCATGCAGACAAAATTGTAGCGCCCAGTAACGCTCAAACATTCCTCAATTTCGGAAAATGCTCGCAAGGCAATGATGACGTTTCGGCTTAAGGCTCGATCACAGATCAAATGCACCATTGCGCGTGTCTCAAAGATGTTTTCTTCTTCTTGAACTATTGCGGCATAGCCCAGAATTACTTTCTCGCGCTCCAGCCGCGCCACCCGCTCGCTGACGGTTGTGCGGGCGGTGCCAAGACGTCGGGATAGCTCCGACGTGGAAAGCCGTGCATCTTCCGTCAGCAGTGCAATAATATTTCGGTCGATGGCATCTAGTTTTCGCATTTTTCCCCCAAGACTAAGTAAGTGTCGTCAGGCAGCTTGGCAGAAAACTGACCATGCAAATAATGCTGTTTATACGCATAAGCATGAACTAAAATCATGACATGCGTCGTTACCTTCCTTCTCTTTCTGCGCTTCAGGCTTTCGAAGCCTCTGCGACCACGCTCAGTTTCACACGCGCGGGAGAAGAACTGGGACGTACACAAAGTGGGATCAGTCGACAGGTCTCTAACCTGGAAAACCTATTGGGAATCAATCTTTTCGAGCGGTTCGGGCCGAGGCTTGTGCTGACGGATGCAGGGCGTAGCTATGCCAGACGTGTGTCGGATATTCTGGGTCAGTTGGAAGAAGCGTCAATTGACGTTGTGCGTGGAAGCCGGTCAACAGATGCGCTGCAGATTGGCGTGCAGGACAGCCTTGCCAGCCGTTGGCTGGTTCCGCGAATGAAGCACTTCATGAAACTCCACCCAGATAAACCGTTCAACGTATTGCCCATCCGTGGCGAGGTCGATTTTGACGCGGGCAGCCCGGATATTGCAGTTGTGCGCGGGCCTGGCGCCTGGCGTGACGCCATGTCATTCAAGTTGATTGACGAACAAGTTGCAGCCGTAGCATCGCCTGACCTTGTTTCGCCAGGTGCTACACTTAAACTTGCCGACCACGAAAAATTCGCCAAGATTCAGAACGCGCACCGGCCAGATTCATGGCTTCGTTGGTTAGAGGCAAAGGAGATCGCCCATCTAGGACCAATTTCCGGGCCGCGTTTTTCTCAGACAACCATGGTGATTGAAGCGGCAGTTGCGGGTATAGGCTTAGCAATACTACCAGTCTTCATGATCCAAGATCATCTGGCTGATGGCCGACTACATACGCCTTTCGGTGAAGCTGTTTCTAGCGGCTTTAGCTACTATGTGGTTTATCCTGAAACGGCGCGTCCCTCGGCGCAGATCCTTGCCTTTCGGGACTGGATCATGGCGGAAACCCGCAGCTTAAGATGACGCATGTATGCGCCTGATGTACCGTTCCGGACGGAAAGCATAGGAGTCGATCTGCGGAGTGTTACCTTCAATCAGATCACCCAGAATACTTGCCGTTCCTGGCCCGGTTGAAAAGCCAATATGCTGATGCCCGAAGGCCACTGAAACCCCTTTTGCATCAGGCAAAATACCGATGCAAGGGCAACTATCAGGGAAGGTTGGTCGCGCTCCCATCCAGTCAGGTCCTGGGTAACGATGGCCCAAGTCGATGGCCTGGCGCGCCGCAGTCTCAGCGAGATCCAGTTGACCAGCCCGCGGAGCCGCCCCAAGATTATTGAGTTCAACTCCTGAAGTGAGGCGCAGCCTCCGATGCATCGGAGAGAGAACATAGGCGCCACCGGTATCATAAACAGGACGATTCAGCACCGGACCATTTCTGCCGCTAGCACCAGAGAAATGCCGATGATACCCGCGCTCGAACGCCATCGGAACAGAGAAACCCGCAGAGGAAAGGGCTTCCTTGCTCCAGGGCCCCATACAGATCACCAGATGATCGGGGGTGAGACGTTCGCCGTTTGACAGAATGAGCTCGGGGGAATGGGGACCCAGCAATAGGTGGCTGACATTGGCTTGACGGAGATGTCCGCCTTCGGCAGCGAAAAGCCGTGCGTAGCTGGTCACAAGTTCCCCGGGATCGCTGATCGAAGCACTGTTCTGTATCCAAACAGCCTTGGGAAAGATTGGAGCAAGGCTCGGCTCCATCTGCTGTAGCACATTGCGGTCAATCGTCTTGTGGCGAACATCGAATTGTCCAAGCAATTCGCGCAATAGAACTGATCTCGCGTAGGCCAGATCGGACCGGTAGAGAAACAGCCAACCTCTCTCGGACAATAGTGCGTCCTGTCCGGCTTGACCAATCAGCTTCTTATGCCCCGTCAACGAAAGCTGAATCAATGCATCGAGTGCGCAGGCTGTGCGTTCAAACTGATACCTTCGCGCATTTACTACGAAAGGGAGGGCCCAACTCAAATTGGCCATCAAATAGCGCCAGCTGTATCGAAGTCCATTGCGGCGATGGGCAATCAGAGCAGGCAGGTCCCGCAGCATCGTCGGGTTATTGAGTGGCATCAAAGACGAGCGGGCCAAAACTCCAGCGTTACCGAACGACGTTTCGGAACCCGGCGCGCTGCGATCCAGCAGACTGACATTTGCGCCCCGGCGTAACAGATGAATAGCGACACAAACCCCGACCATGCCCGCCCCCACTACGATCACGTCTTTCCCATTTAGGTTCTGGTGTTCGGTGTGAGCCTTCGCCATTCTGGCCACCCCTACAGGTAAGCGACGTCTTTGGCGTCCAGTTGCAAAGGGTCTTCGCCCTTTTTGGTAAGCCACGAATAGACCGGGGGCACACGGTCGGCGATGGATTCCACGCAAACGTCGATCAGACATGGGCCGGTTTTGTAGGCGAAGGCCTCGGCCAGTGCAGAATCCAGTTCCACCGCCGTCTTGGCGGTCCAACCCTTGACGCCAAAGGCCTCAGCGATGGCGGCACCTCGTGGGGGCATGAAATCGACGCCAAATGTCTGATTGTGCCCGTTTAAACGATGAAGCCCTTTGATCCAGCCGAAATGGCCGTTGTTAAACAAAAGCAAAATGGCGGGGATCTGCAACCGGACGAGCGTTTCCAGTTCGCCGACTGACATCCCAAACGACCCGTCGCCAAACATTCCAATTGGGCGCCGCGTTGGATCGGCCCGCCAAGCGCCCACAGTGGCCGGCAGGGCAGAACCCAGACCGCCAAAGGCACGGGGAATCGCGAAGCGCGTTCGGGGATTGTTAATTTTGAGAAGCCGGGTCATGTGCGGTGTCGGCGTGCCCGCATCCGAGTAGATCAGAGCGGGCGCGCCAGACGCTTCCAGCGCTTCGTTAAAACAGCGCACGGCGCGTTCGGGTCGTAGCGGCGTGCTATCATTGTCCAGAAGGCTCTGGGCACTTTCCCAAAACCGGGCGCGTAACTTGTTCAGGTTATCAACCCATGGCGTAAATCTCGTCCCGCTGAAATCGGTCGGCACGCAAGCCAGTATATCGCGCAACACCAATTTCGCGTCCCCTGCAACCGATAGAACGTTTTCGTAGTTGTTCGCCATGATCTCAGGATCGATGTCGATTTGGGCGACGCGTTTGTTCAGCGTGATCTTGGGAAAGGTCCAACCGATGGTGACAACCGACCCCATCTTAGAGCCCACAAACAGCACAAAATCACTTTCCTCCATCGCGCGGTTTGCATGGGGATGGAAACCGTTATCTCCAATGACACCAATCGACAGGGGGTGATCGTCGGGCATTGTTCCTTGGCCAGTCATGGTGGTGCAGACAGGGATATTCAGCCGTTCGGCCAGACTTAAAACATCGTCCCCGGCGCACGACCGGATGACACCGCCCCCCGATACGATTAGCGGGCGTTTCGCGGCAGTGAGATGGTCAAGCAATTGTTCCGTCACGTCTCGAGCCGGGCGCATCGGGAATGCCGGGAACCGCTTGCACTCGTCTTCCACATGCAGCGACACCTTTTCCGGATCGACCTCCGCCAGAAGCAAGTCCTCTGGAATTTGCAGATGCACTGCCCCAGGTTTCCCCGAACAGGCTGTTCGAAAGGCGCGACGGATGATTTCGGGTAGCTTCTCCGCGGATTTGATCTGAACGGACATCTTGGTTACAGGCTCGAAAAGGCGCGCGCAGTCCAATTCCGTCAAGACCCCACGCCCTTCACCGGGCAAGGGGATGTCGATCGTCAACACGATCACGGGTACAGAAGATGCGTTAGATTCCGCGATTGGTGGCAGCGTGTACATCGCACCAGCCCCTGATGGGCATTCTACGACGCTCGGTCTATCTGTGAATCGTCCGTAGGCATCCGCCATAAACCCGGCCGACCGCTCGTCACGGGCCATTACATGGGTAATCCGGTCTTCTCTGAGTTGCAACGCTTCATAGAGCGGAACGTTCGTGTCGCCAGGTACACCGAAAATGGTATCAACTTCGTATCCCAAAAGCATTTCGACCAGAATATCCGCGCCGCGCATGAGTCACTCCTGAAACTGTACGTTATGAGTGTCTTACAATGGGTTCTGATGCTGTCACATTGGCAGATTGACGGAAATTAGCTTGATCTCCGGTGATTTGAAAGACGGATAGACAAGGAATACGAGGCATTACTTGAATTAAATATTAACACACCTTTGGTGGTCCGATTCTACTTGGTTGCAACAAACGATTGTGTCGCAAACATTTGAGGGTTCTGTCGATGACGATCTTGCTTGGCAAACCGTTCACCTCAAGCGCGCGGGCGAAGAACCGCGACGCAGCGGCTTTATTCCGGCGCTCGGACAACATGAAGTCCAAGGTTTTCCCGTGTTTGTCGATCGCTCGATAAAGATACATCCACTTGCCTTTGACCCGCACATAGGTCTCATCCATTCGCCACGAACGGTCTGCGGGACGCTTTCTATACCGCGCTGCTTCAGCAATGAGGCCGGCATATCGACTGGGTTCTGTTGCGAAGTTTACTGAAGCTCAGAGAAATACATCTGACCAGCAGTGTTAAGCGACCAGCTCTTTGAATTGTTGAAATGGACAGAGTCTTGGTGTGAATTGGCCTTTACGGATCATGTGCGCGACTTCAATGCCTGCCAGAGTCGCAGAAGCCGAAGCAAAAGACTTGAGGCCGAGCATCGGGCGGGTTCGTCTTTTGATGAAACGGTGGTCTTGTTCCACAATGTTGTTCAAGTTTTTCCGCCTGACCATTTCAATTGGGACCGGGCAACCAAAACCTTTCAGCATCTTGTTGATGGCCTTGAGGCCAGCAGTGTTAGCTCCACTTTTGTCGATGACAATCTTTCTCGGAAGGCCGTTGACCTCCAGCATTCGGGCGAAGAATTTGGTGGCTGCGGGTTTGTTTCGACGCTGGGAAAGCATAAAATCAAGCGTCTTGCCGCGCTTGTCGACGGCTCGATAGAGATAGACCCAGTTGCCTTTCACCTTGATGTAAGTCTCGTCCATTCTCCAGGAGCGGTCGCACGGTCCCTTTTCGACGACGCGCCGCTTCTGCGATTGCGCCTGCATACCGCGTCACCCAGCGGTTCAACGTCGTGTGATCCACGGCAACGCCACGTTCCGCCATGATTTCTTCCAAATCCCGGTATGAAACACCGTAGCGCAGGTAGAAGAAGACCGCGTGCAAGATGACGTCTTTCGGAAAATGTGCGCCCTTAAATGAGATCGTCACGGCCTGCTCCTGTCAAGTTCTAGTGCGCGCTACCAGAAATGCACTCGACCTGACAGGTAGGGACAAAGTTTGCGACAGAACCACTTTTCAGGCAATTTATAAGGCAGCTTTGTCCGCGTTGCTGACCTTGATGCCGTCTGACCCGACCCGATGACCTATTGAAACCGTCAGATGACCGGTTTGAGCCCTAACCTTCCGTTGATCACACTCCGGTCTTTCGCACATGCAGCGGGTCGCGAACCGTGTAAACCGGACATTGCCTGCATGGGTCGCATATGACTGTGATGCGGACGAAGCGACTACCGGCTGGATCAATCTGCCTTAACATTTTTCGCGGCCTTAGTGAGGGTTTTGCTTGTGACAATCTGGTAAAGCCACCCCGAGATTTCATATTCTGCTGAAGAAGCCATCCTGCCGCTCCTGTGCTTTTTCAACAATGTAGATACCACCGAAATTACCGCACCCAAGATTGCTGTTTTTGTTCTTTCTAGATCATTGTTTATGGATTTGAGCTTGTCTTGAGCTTCTTCAATCTCTGCTTCGGCACCGCCGTTTCGAAATCGATTTCTAAAGAATTCAAGGGCTTCAGTTTCTTCCGACCGAGCGGTTTCCAATTTGTGCAGTATCTCGGTCGTTGAGGGATCATCAGGGTGCATATCTCGATGATAAGCCTGAACAAGATCAATCACATCGTCAGCATTTTCGATACCCATTTCGAATGGAAGCGTTTGTCGATATTTGGCAAATACCACTTCGGTTTTAGGGCGTTCAAACACTCCGTCCAACGTGCGCATAATACCTTCGATTGCATCGAGCTGTGCACGGTTTGCCCGCGTGATCTGAGAGATTGCGTCGTTCATTCGTCCCTGCTTTCGAGAAGCTAAAGCTGATGCGATGAGAGTACCAAGGCTGTCACGGGCGGCAACGGCAACTAATTCGCTTTCGGGTTGCACGAGTTCTGCGAGAGGTCGATCACCGCCACTCATTTTTTTGCGAACTGTTTCGATGAGTGTCGGCAATTCGGTTCTCCTTTTCCAACGTGTCGCATAGCTTCAAGAATGGAGCAACTTGGGCTCAGAACCGTCGTTCTCTGCGGTTCTCATCGATTGGGATAAGAGCCCCGAACTGCCGCTAATTGATAGTCAGAATGCTGCAATTGCAAAAGGCAGCTTGCGAACCTTCGCGGCCTAAGTGCTGGCGTTTCAATCGCCCGGACACTAAAACTTCTCAGCTACGGGGTTCACAGTTCAAACTTTACCCGAACACCTTTTTCACAAATTGGGATTTCAGGCCAATTGGACCTATCCCAGGCACCTTGCAATCGATGTCGTGGTCACCGTCAACCAACCGGATTCCTCGGACCTTGGTTCCGACCTTAATGACGGAGGACGTTCCCTTGAGCTTCAGGTCTTTGACAACAGTTACAGTGTCTCCGTCACTTAATACGTTGCCCACACTATCAAGCACCTCCGCAGCGTGGTCAGATGACGAACCGGCGACCCATTCATACGCACACTCTGGGCAGATAAGCAGGGCATCCATTTGGTAAGTGTAGGCAGAGGAACATTCGGGGCACGAAGGCGGAGTTTCAGTCATAATAAAGGCAATAACCCGTGAGCTGTGTGGACGCCAGAAGGATATAGACCGTCCGGCCTGTGCTTAAGGAAAGCCAGGTACAGCAACTTCCTAGAGGGGACCCAAGGTTGTGGGGCTTTGAGCCCATTGCAGACTTTGGTCACCTGACAGACCTTCGCGTGTGCAGCGCGTTGCAAACCGCCAAGTGCGGACATTCACCGCATGGTTCATGAACTCACAGATCGCGGACAAATCTGCCATTCGGCCTCGCGGTCCGAACGGCAGGTTTGTATTCCAAGCAAGTTTGCTTAGCTCATAGCGTTATACGTAATCAGGCACATCCAACGTTTCGCCGTTCATGTTCCCTTCGACGGCAGCGACGTAGGCCTTTGCAGTGTCTGCCGCCGATAAGCCCGTGCTTGAATCCATGCCCATCATCTCCATCGTTTCCTTGACGAAGACCGGGCTGACGGTGTTCACCCGTAGTTCGCGATCAAGTTCGAGTGCTGCTGCCTTGGCAAAGGATTCCAGCGCCCCATTGGCGATGCTGATCACCACCGAGCCCTGCATCGGTTCTCGTGACAGTATGCCGGCAGTGAGCGTGAACGATCCAGCATCGCTGATATGTCTCTGTCCAACGCGGACAAGGTTGATCTGGCCCATCAGCTTGTGGGGTCGATTCAGGCTGAGTGCAAAATAGGGTGGTAAGGAGATTTCTGAAAAGGTTGGTACGTAACCGACCCTTCACCGCGCCAAGCCCGAACTGGAAAGACGCGGACAAACTGTGAACTCGTGGTTGCCTTCGCAATGTCCGGTCTATCCTATGAAGCAGCAGCTAAGTGGGACGTCAAACGGCGCAGGAGATCTTTACACTCGCTCAGGGCACTCACTGACACCCACTCGTTCGGCTGGTGCGCCTGAGAAATGGTTCCTGGTCCACACACGATGGTATCCAGGCCAGCATCCAGATAGTACCCAGCCTCGGTTACACCATCCCAGAACCCTATGTCGACCGACCCCAGATTTGCTTTCAAAGCGCTGAGGAAAGGGCTGTTCTTACTGGCTCTAAATGCGGGAACATGCGACATCGTTTTGATGTGAACCGATGAGAGTTCATCATTCCTGATCAATCTCGGCCTCAGGTCTGACGACAGGAACGCCTCTAGGTCCTCCAAAAATTCGACGCTTAGATCATCCGGCAGGTGCCGGAATTCAAACTCCAAATCGCACTGTTTCGCGATCATGTTACGCGCCTGACCCCCGTTCATCAGGCCGATCTGGATCGTTGAAAAGGGTGTGACGTAGTCATTTTTGTTGGGTTTGGCTGCATAGACCTGAGCCTGTTGCAACAGGTACTGCACCAGATCGGATGCAAAGTGAATGGCGTTGGTTTTGGTCGCGATGGTGGCTGCATGCCCTTCAGAACCGGTCACCGTTGCCCGCAGGCCGATAATTCCCTTGTGCGCCACGATGGGCCGCAGACCTGTGGGTTCCCCAACCATGCAGAAACTTCCTGCGGGGACCGCCGATCGCAGATAATCGGAGATATCCCGCGCGCCGAAACATCCGGTTTCTTCGTCATAGGTCAGAACAAGATGCAGCGAGAGCCCAAGCGCGTGCAGATCCAGATTTGTCGCGGTGGAAAGGGCGACCGCGACAAACCCCTTCATATCCGTTGTGCCGCGAGCGAAGAGGTTGCCATCCCTTCGCGTCAGTTTGAACGGATCCGTTGACCAATTCTGACCGTCAACAGGGACAACATCAGTATGCCCTGCGAAGACCAGAGCAGGACCGTCCCTTGGACCCGCGACAGCATGCAGGTTCGCCTTGGTGCCGTCAGCATTGGGCAGAATGGTGACATCGAACCCTGCGGACACCAGCAGATGACGACAATAATCTATGCACTCCAGATTGGATTTGTGACTGATCGTATCAAAAGCGCAGAGCCGGTCAAGGATAGTCAGAATATCTTGCATTGTGCACCACCGCAAAAAAGCATCAGGCTGACAATTTGAAAAATCAAAGCCTTACTACTTCAAAGCGCTTTCGATCTGCTTTGTGCTGCCTTGACGGCCTCCAACACAATCGCATTCAGGTTGTTGTTCAGGGCAAACTGCTCTAACGCCGCTGCAGTTGTCCCACCCTTTGAGGTCACGCTTTCTCGCAACTTAGATGGCACGCGGTCCTGTTTCAGAAGTTCGGCGGCTCCAATCAGCGTGTCGGTAGCAAGGTCCAAAGCGAATTGGGGATCCAATCCTGCATGTTCTCCGGCTTTCCCCATGGCCTCGACAAAGGCGAAGAAATAGGCCGGGCCACTTCCCGAAACGGCTGTTGTTGCGTGTATATGATCTTCGTCGTCGACCCAACTGACTGGGCCAGACCCAGTAAATAGCGCTTCAAACTGGTCTTTGCGGGAGGCATCCGTCGCAAAGGCCACGTTGACGGATTTCTGAACCGCTGCGGCCATGTTAGGCATGCAACGCACGACAGGCACTTGTCTGCCAATATTCTGAATGATTCTGGCGCTGGTCACGCCGGCCATGATGGAAATAACAAGTGCATCTTCACTCAGGACATTGGCCACCGGGCGGCTGGCGTCCTCGAAAACCTGTGGCTTGGTGGCAAGAACAATTGTTGCGAATTTCAGGTCGCTGGGAATGTCGTCATACGCCCTGTGGAGCGCTCCGATCCCGAGTTCAGAGGCGTCTTGCGCATCCATGAAGGGGTCGATAATCGAGATTTTCGACATGTCGCCGCCATCAGTTTTGTACCCCCTTAAGATAGCACGCCCCATGTTGCCGCCGCCGATAAACAGGGTTTTATCTACTGTCTTTGTCATGGCTTTAGATCCCGTAGTTGATTGGTTTGCCTGCTCGACAGGCCGCCCATATTATTGCCTCACAGGGAGGGTTCTTTGTGATAGAGCGGCATCTAGGATGCTGCTCTATCAAAATCATGTGACGTTTTGCCTTACCACTGAGCGTCTCCGGCAACGCTTCGTGCACCTTTGGCCGCAATCCGCTTTTCCATGTGTTTGATGCCGCGCAAGATCGGGAAGCAGTAGATAAAATAGAGGCTCGCGACGAGAAAGAGTATCCACATGATGTGCGCCGGATGCCGGTGAATGGCGTCTTCGCCTTGACGCATAAGTTCCACCACGCCGATAACGGTCAGGATCGACGTGCCCTTGATGACCAGAACATAAACCCCGGCAAGGGGCGGCAAGGTGAGTTTCCAAGCCTGGGGAAGGATCACGTTCAGAAGACGCTGGCGCATATTCATGCCAACCGCTGCGGCCGCTTCCCATTGCCCTTTTGGTACGGCTTCCAATGAGCCGCGCACAATCTCGGCCGTGTAGGATGATGTATAGATTGTCAGCGCAATCACGGCTGCCGTGAAGTTCGAGAAGTCAAAAATCGGCAGTTTCGTCGTCGGCAGTACGTAGTAGACGATGTAGATTTGCACCAGGAATGGTGTCGCCCGCACCAGGTGCACGTAAAGTCCGATGATGTTGTAAACCAGCCTAGGCCCGACCGTGCGGCCAAGTCCAAGCACAAGGCCTACGAAACTGCCCAATGAGATCGCGACAAGCGAAATCAGGATCGTGTTGAGAAAACCCTCAAGCAAGAAGGGCATGGTTTGTAGCGTGAGTTCAAGCATTGTGACCTCCTACCTGCTGTTCCAGGCATTGCCCGACAGCTTCTTTTGAATCTTATTCGACGCCACCAGCATCAGCAGATAGATCAGCAGATACCCAAAGGCCGCGGTCATGAACGCCTCGGTCGGCATGACGCGGTCGGAGAGTATGATCAACCCGGCACCAAGCAGTTCAAAGACAGCTATAAAGCTGAGGATGGAGCTGTCTTTCACAAGCACTGCCGCCTGTCCAAGAAGCGACGGGATGATTTTCGCGAAGGCCTGCGGGTAGATGATGTGGATCATCGTCTGCCGCTCACTCATTCCGACTGCTTTAGCGCCTTCGAATTGGCCACGATCTACGGCTTCGATGCCGCCGCGAATGATTTCGCTCATGTAAGCGGCAGTGTGGATTGTCAGTGCAAAAATACCGCAGGCAAGCGCCGGAACCGGAACATTCAGCACCGGGATTTGCGACAGGCCGTAGTAGACAATGTAAAGCTGAACCAGCAATGGTGTGCTGCGTACTGCTTCGACATAGGCCGCCACTGGGGTTGATATCCAACGCTTTTGAGATCGGCGCGCGACGGTGACAAGAGTGCCAAGGATAAGCGACCCGACAAGACAGACAAAAGAAATCCAGAGCGTCGCCCACAGCCCCCAGGCGAATTCGGGCAGGTATTGTAGAACAACCCTGTAGTTGTAAAATTCTATCAAACTCATGGTGCACCTCCCTTGTTAGGCTGGCCGTGAGAGGTATAGTCCCTCACGGCCTACATTTATTATTTGTGATCTGCTTCCCAGGCTTTGGTATGCACCCAATACTCCAGCATGCGCTCGATTGTCCGATCTGCTTTCTTGATGCGGAACCAGTTGTTCAGCCACGCCTCAAGATGCGTATCGGTGGGACGGACAGGAAAGCTGAGCGGCGATTGCACGATGGTTCCATCCAGAAGCCGCACGCCCTCAAATTCGGTTGTAAACTGCGTCGCGATTTCGCGCGACGTGACACCTGCATCTACACGTCCAACCGAAAGAGCCTGCGCCACGGCAGGGCTGCCGCCAGAGAGTTCGACAACTGTGGCATTGGGCATGTTGTCGCGGACGAACTTGACGTGCGAGCTGGCTTGCGGAACGCCGATGTTGACGCCTTCGACGTTCAGGTCTTCCCATTTGGCCGCATCTGACCCGCCAGCAACATAGGCGACCACGTCGCTATAGTAGAAGGGTTCGGTGAAGACCAACTGCAACGCGCGCTGGGGTGTGGGGGTCATGTCGGCGGCGATGAAATCAACCTTTTCCGCCAGCAGCGATGGGATCAGGCCCTTCCACTCGTAATCGTGGAATTCGATTTCAACGCCCATGTCCTGTGCGATCAGTTTGACAACTTCAACGGCAAAACCAGTGCGCTCCCCATGTTTGTCGACAAAGCTGAACGGCGGGCCTTGGGTTTGCACAGCGACGTTCAGTGTGCCGCTGTTCACGATGTCCTGCACCGTATCGGCACTGGCAGGGGCCGGTGTTACTGTGTGGGCAGCTGCAAATGCTACCGCCCCGACAGCGAGGGTTTTCAAGAAATTCATCAGAGGATTCTCCCTTTGGTTGATGATGATTAGAGAACTTTGTCCAGGAACTGCTTGGCGCGGTCCGTGGACGGATTCTGGAAAAATTCCGCAGGTTGACCGGTTTCCACCAGTTCACCGGCATCCATGAAGATCACCCGGTCACAAACCTCCCGGGCAAAGTTCATTTCGTGCGTCACGATGCACATCGTCATGCCGTCGGTCGCAAGACCCTTCATGAGATCAAGCACCTCGCCAACCATTTCCGGGTCGAGCGCAGACGTCGCCTCGTCAAAAAGCATTAGTTTGGGCTGCATCGCCAGAGCTCGCGCGATCGCGATCCGTTGCTGCTGACCACCCGAGAGCTGCGACGGATAGTTGTTGGCCAGATGATCGAGCCCCAACTGACGTAAAAGATCCATTGCGATCTGATCCGCTTGGGCACTCGTGCAATTGCGCACCAGGGTTTGCGGCAGCGTAATGTTTTCAAGAGATGTCTTGTGTTGGAACAGATTGAAGTGCTGAAAGACCATGCCAACATCAGCGCGCAACGCATTCATGTCGGTTTTCTTGTCCGCAAGGTCGATCCCATCGATATAGATGTGACCCTTCGAGATCGTCTCGAGCCCATTGAAGGTCCGCAGCAGTGTGCTTTTGCCCGAGCCACTGGGCCCGATGATGGCAACAACCTCGCCACGATCCACGGTTGTGTTCACATCTGTCAGCGCGTTGATTATGCGCCCGTCGGTGGTTTTGAAGATCTTCGACAGGCCTTCCACCTTGACCAGTACATCACATTTTTGTGCAGAGCCGTTGTCCATATCACGCGACCTCCCTTGCGTCTGTGCCAAGATATTTTTTCAATAACTCCATCAGCGCTTCACCTGCGGTGGCGTTGACGTCGATATGGGTGACAATGCGAATGCGGCGTTTCCCAAACGCACCCGCCAGAATTCCGTCGGCGCGAAGCCGTGCGACGATTTCCGCGGCAGTAGGTGCCGCATCCTTCAGGTCAAAAATGACGATGTTAGTCTCGACCGGCAGGACTTCCTTGACCAGGGCAAGCTGCGAAATCTGATCCCCCAGGTTCGACGCAAGCGTATGATCGTCGGCCAGGCGGTCCACATGATGATCCAGCGCATAGAGGCACATAGACGCAACAATACCGGACTGGCGCATCGCACCGCCGATCTGCTGCTTCAGGCGCCACGCTTTTGCGATAAACTCGTGTGATCCGGCCAGCACGGCCCCCACCGGTGCGGCAAGCCCCTTGGTAAAATCGATCCAAACGGTGTCGAAGCCTTCGGCATAGGTGGCAGCAGGAATGCCCGTTTTGACAACGGCGTTCATCAGCCGTGCACCGTCCATATGCGTGGCCAATCCGGCGTCTTTCGCGACAGCGGAAACGGCCTGCAATTGTTCAAGCGGCCAGATAGCACCACCGCCCATGTTTGCCGTTTGCTCAACACAAAGCAGGGTGCTTTGTGGCATGTATCGAGAATCCGGACGAATGGCGCCCAGCACCTGATCGGGTGTGAACATGCCATTGCGACCATGCAATGCCTTAATCATCACGCTGCTAATTGCTGCGGGTCCGCCGGTTTCGAAATTGATGATGTGGCAGGATTGCTCACAGATGATTTCATCACCCGGGTTAGTGTGCACTTTGATCGCAATCTCGTTGCACATCGTACCTGACGGTAGAAAGACAGCTGCCTCTTTCCCTAGAAGCTTTGCAACCCGAGCGCAAAGCTCGGTCGTTGTGGGATCTTCATCCTTTTGTTCGTCCCCTACGACACAATCCAACACGGTCCGGCGCATCTCGAGCGTCGGTTTGGTCTTCGTGTCAGCGTAGAAATCGTACATCGCGGTCTTCTCCCCTAGGCCCGTCGAAGCTTTGATGCCGGGCGCGTTACAAGTTGTGTAGGGGGAGTCATGTCATGCCGGTGAGCATGTGAAAAATATAAATACTGATGTCTAGTATTCCATTTTGATATGCTGGGAATAAGCTACTTCGAATTCCAAGTTGGTTGGGGTGGCCATAGCTTCCCCCAATTCATTAGTTTTGTTGCTTTAGATTTGGCTCCGTGCTCTGGCGGGTGGCTACTTGTTCAAAAGATCTTCAAGCACATCGAGATAGCGGTTACGGGTCTCAGCCAGGCATTTTTCAAATTCGCCGATCAGCGCGCTTACCGGTCGAAACTTGGAGCGCAGTAACGTGGTGGCAAAAGGGAGTTTCACGGAAAAGCGTCGAAACACAATTGCACGATGCCGGAAACTGAGCGCGGAGAACGGGTTAATGATCGTGACACCCAGACCTTCCGCGACCGCCTCACCTGCCATCAGAGAATTTTGAACTTCCATCACGTTTAGGGTTGTTACGTCTTCTTCTTCTAACAACCGTTGAAGGCGTTGCGAATAAGGATCAATCTGCCCGAGTGAGACAAAATCCACACCATGCAAATCCTCGGGAGAAATGACGCTATTTTTGCACAGGTGGTGCCCAACAGGCAGAATGCAGATTTCCGGGGAATCGGTGAAGGTTTCGAATTCAGTACCCTCTGGTTCAATTGCGTAAGCCGCCAGCCCTAGGTCGCATTGCTGTGACGTAGCCAGTTCCGCAATTGTCGGCGTCATGCGGGTCGTGACGACGGTTTGCACCCCAGGCCTGCTTATACGAAATGCTTTGACCGTATCGACCAGAAAGCCCTGAGAAAAAGCAGGTGCGCAGGCGATGTGGATTTTCCCCTGTTGCAGGTTTCGAATTTCATCAGCCGCCCGGCTGATGCGTTTAAGGCCGCGAAACGATCGGTCGACTTCTTCATACAGCAACTGCGCCTCACGAGTGGGCGTAACCCGGTTGCCGGTTCGAACAAACAGCGTCATCCTGGTTGCATCTTCCAGTTGCTTCAACGATCTGCTTACCGCAGGTTGGGAAGTATTAAGCAGTTCGGCAGCACCAGTTACTGTGCCTACTGTCATTGTTGCGTGGAAACACTCGAGAAGACGTGAATTCAGTTGCATGTGTCGAGCCCAACCATGTAATCTCGTTAGCTATTTGAGCGCCCACAAACATGGCGCCGCTTTGGTAGACTAATCCGATCCTAGAAAAGCAACTAAACCGCTCAAGACTAATTGCAACCACGGAGAGAACGATGCCTGCGTAAGATGCTTACGTCAATGCCAGCTTCGTAATGCGCTGCAGTCGTTTCATAATAATGCAGCATCCGCGAACTGGGCTCACTGCTGCCGTCGGATGCGGCGCAGAATGACTCGCCAAGCCTAGGTAAGCCCTGTCCTGGACGGGCCCATAGCCGACATCCATCAGCCAACTTACATGCTGCCGTCGCAGCCCACATTGCTGCCCTTCGCCGCGAGAGCAAAGCCCAAAGGCCATTGTGCTCACTGTTTGCGGGCTTTCCCGACTTTGGCCAAGACAGGTCCAATGACTGCTGTTGAAAGTTGGGACAGTTTCTACAGATTTGTTATAAGATGGGACAAATGCTTGCGGGTTAATCAACTGGCCAACATGTGTATGTCTCAATGTACCTTGGCGTCACAGCACCAGAGTACGCAGAGTTGCCACAGTCACCATGCCCACCAGCATGGAAATGGGTAGATTGCGGGTTTTTGCGGCAACAAGAAATGCGGTCGCCCCTGCTGCCCATTCGATAGCTCCACCATTTATCATCATCAGCGCCACTAGCGCGATAATCAGGCAACCCGGCAGCGCCTCCATACCGCGCGCCCAACCGCCCTCATGCGGCAAGCGCAGTGCTAGCAGACAGCCACCAAGGCGAATGGCATAGCTGGCGGCCGCAAGGCCCAGAATGGTTAACCAAATCTCAGTGGTCATGGGCTATTCCTGCCGTGATTGCGCCTAAAATAGCCCCCAAAATCAATGCCCAACTGGCTTGTTCGGGAAACAGCAGCGTACAGATAATGACCGGACTTGCGGCCACGGCCCAAGGCAATAAATCGCTGCGCCCGCGCCAAAGGTCAGGCAACAAGGCAACAAAAACTGCAATGATTGCAAAATCCAATCCGAACCGGGTGGGATCAGGTATGCCTTGAGACAGCAACGCACCGATGCCAGTTGCTGCAATCCAAGTCATCAGCAGGAACGCTCCCCCGCCAACGAGATACCAATAGCTTGCAAGTGCGCCACGGCTCTTGGCGGTTTGCATCAGAGCCACGGAGGCATCTGTGGCAAAATATACGCCGGCCATAATCTGCCACCATGGACGGTTGATCAGAGCATTCTGCATGCTGGCTGTAATAAGCAGGATGCGCATGTTCAGCGCGGCACCCGCAAGAATCGCTGCTGTGACACCGGCACCAGCCATCAGCTGATCCAATGCAATCAACTGCGCCGATCCGCCAAATACGAATGCGCTCATGCTGAGGGATTGCGCGAGTGAAAACCCTGATTGCGATGCCAACAGGCCAAAGGCTGCACCATAGGTCGCGGCTGCCAGAGCCATAGGCAACATACCCCGCGCCCCCAATGCCATTTTAGACATGATTGATGTAGATAATTCAGACATGATTGACCTTTTATGTCGAACATTGTTCACTATGACGAACCTATGACTGTTCGACAAAAGATACAACTGTTCTTTATGGTGATAAAATATGACCCCAAATGATCTAATTGCCAACGCAATTCAAAGGGAACGCAATCGCAAGGGGCTTAGCCTTTCGGCATTGGCGGCCAAAGCAGGGTTGGCTAAATCTACTCTGTCACAGTTAGAATCTGGCAAGGGAAATCCAAGCATTGAAACTCTCTGGGCCATTGCCGCCGCGTTAGAGGTCACTTTTTCTACTTTATTTGAGGTCAGTATGCCTGATGTCAGCCTTATACGAGCTGGTGAAGGCGATACCGTAAGATCAGATCATGCAAGTTATCAGACAACGCTGTTGGCAAATTGTTCCTCGGGTAGGCGTCGCGACCTTTACCGCGTGGAACTCGAACCAGACACCGCCCGTCGCTCGGCCCCGCACCCCGCTGGAACCTTTGAACATGCTGTCCTCTGTGTCGGTCAAGCCAGAGTTGGACCGCTTGGGGCCGAAGAGATTCTGAACGTCGGGGATTACTACCGTTATCCTGCCGACCGGACCCATGTTTACGAAGCCTTGATGCCTAATACCCAAATGATCGTTGTGATGGAAACGCGAGACTGAGAATGACTGAGCGCCTAATGCCGACGAACGAAATGCTACTTTATCAGACGTTCATCATCCCCGCAGCATCAGTCAAGAAGGGCTCGTTGCCGCCATCGGAGCAACCGCGGCATCTTATTGGAGGGCTCAGATCGCGGCGATGAGGACGGCCTTAATCTACCACCCAGCGAGTTCTCCCGTTGCTAGGGCAAGACCCGCAAAGCAGATATTTTGTTCTAATTTTCCCTCACAGGCTCTCGTGCTTCTCCGTAGAGCATCCTAGTCATTAACGCGGGGCGCATAACACGCCCCGCACCATCTTTAACGACCACCCGCTTGGTTCTGTTGCAAAGTTTTGAGCCCGCCGAGCAGTTTCAACAATTGCTCGGGAGTCAGGCTGCGAGCTCAGCGAACTGCTGAAATGGGCAGAGTCCGGGTGTGAATTGCCCCTTGCGGATCATGTGCGAAACCTCGATGCCTGCTAGCGTCGCCGATGCTGAAGCAAAGGCCTTGAACCCCAGCATCGGTCGCGTGCGCCTCTTGATGAAACGGTGGTCCTGTTCAACGATATTGTTCAAGTATTTCCGCCTCACCATCTCGATTGGAATCGGACAGCCAAAGCCTTTGAGCATCTTGTTGATCGCCTTTACGCCAGCAGTATTGGCACCACTTTTGTCGATGACGATCTTTCTGGGAAGGCCGTTGACCTCTAGCATCCTGGCGAAGAACTTTGTCGCAGCAGGTTTGTTTCGGCGTGGGGAAAGCATGAAATCAAGCGTTTTACCGTATTTGTCGACCGCTCGATAGAGATAAACCCACGCGCCCTTCACCTTGATATAAGTTTCATCCATTCGCCAGGATCGGTCACACGATCCCTTCCGTCTGCGCGCGGCGTCGGCAATGGCGCCGGAGTATCGTGTCACCCAACGGTTCAGCGTGGTGTGGTCAACCGAAACGCCACGCTCGGCCATGATTTCTTCCAGATCACGGTACGAGACGCCGTATCGAACGTAGAAGAACACCGCAAAGAGGATAACATCCTTCGGATATTGTACGCCTTTGAAGGAGATCATGAGCTGGCTTTCAACTGGTGAATACGGTTGGCCAGCCACCGCCTAACCTGACCAGCTCCAATGGTCAAAAGTTTGCAACAGAACCGTTTAACACAGCGTTTACCAGCTTTGCGACCCAGCCGAGTATTTCCCGCTGCCATTTTCGGGCTATAACTTTGCCCATGATGGCTCAAAATACATGCCGCACGTCGTGGACAATTCGCTTTCGGGCCTTTTCTCTTGCATTGTGATTTTGGTACTATGATTGGAGTTACCCCCCCCCCTTATCTTTGATCCGCGCAATAACCGTTTCGATATCTGAACAGAACTTGTCGACCTCACTTTCCAACATGTCGCTTTGGCGGGTTTCGTCGCCAATCGCCGCCAATTCATCGCTGATGGCCTTGAGGTCTTCTTCCAACGCTGTTTGTGCCAAACGCGTCATCGCCCTGATGAGAGCATTAGTGACAAGCCCGTTCCCACGAGCGGCCCGTCGAAGCGGCGGAATGGAGTCATGAAACAACGATTTTGCGGTGATGGATGGATATACCACTCGAATGGCGCCAGCGTCGTCGCGATACACGCCGGCGCAAAGGTTAGACGACCAGGCCCGTGCCAGTGAAGCGGATAACCGGTCAACGCACACAATTGCCGTGAATGTATCATTGACGCCAGGCGACAAAGCCCGAAGTGCAATCTCTACAAGAAGATGCACGGAAAACCGAATATCACCATTCGGATCTCGGGCTGGAATGAGTGGAGCCGCCGCTTGCACAATAGCGTTAAGGTCTTCCTCTGAATCGCCGTGCACATTGGCCAGAATATCAGTAGGAATTAAGAAATCGCCAGGCTGAACGTCAAAAACAACAACGCAGTTTGCATCCTGCGCCGTTTTTATCAGTTCTCGGGTATTGATCGAATTGACGTAGCCCGTGCCCGAAGATTGAATTTGGTGTTCCGCTCCCTCCCATGGGACCACATTAGACGAATGCAAATCAGCGCTTTCTTCTATCGCTGCGTCGATCTGGCAATCCAGGGCTTCGGAAATTCGTGCGGCCTCCTGATCAATTGTGACTCGCGTCGAAACCGTGTGAACAAATAACAACAACAACAGGACTGAAATTACTGAGTAAAGCATGCCAACGCCGGCCGCCAAACTGATTGAAGCGTTGTCACGGATCAACCACATAGTCAAAAGGCTGTATAGAAATGTGGCCCCGAGAGAACCAACCGCAACCTGATTTACCCGATCCTCACCGAAACGCTGTAAGAGTCTGGGGCCAATGGATCCTGCCGCCAATGTGTAGACCAACAGAACAATCGAATAGACCATGACAAGTGCTGACATGGAAGCTGCCGAAATTGCACCCAGTACGTCGCTTGCAGTGCGCTGAGGAACAACGAGAATCGAGGGCAATGACCAACCCGCTTCTACGATCACCTGTTCTGCGTAAAACACTACCCACGCCACCACTAGTCCTGACAAACTGATGGCCGCGGGGATTGTTAGGAAACCACGAAAATACCTCAGAAGTTCTCTTGGTGTCCGCAAGACCGTCCCCCTTTTGCTTCATGCAGCTCTCTACTGAAGCCGCTCCTTGTTTGGTTGCAACCATTTCTGTACGCAGGTTACCCACACGGGTTTGGTCGATTTTCCAACTGGTGGGAGAGAACTCACACAGACGAAAGAAACTCGTCGACTTCTTTTTTCGCGTCTTCTTTCGATTTGCCGTATTTTTCCTGAAGTATGCCAACCAGTCTTTCACCATCACCCTCGATCGACTCTAAATCTTCATCTGTCAGGTCGGCCCATTTGGCTTTAACGCTTCCTTTGAGTTGTTTCCATTGACCCTGGATTTGATCCCAGTTCATAGCAATTTCCTTTCTTTTGATTCAGTGCTGTTAAAAACGCCGGGTTTGGTGTGACCTCGCGCAGTTGTTCAGGTGAAGCGGCTGGCAGCTTTCTTGATCGTTGCCTGCATATCTTCCCAAGCCGCTTCATAGCCCTCTCGCATATCTTCCCAGGCTTCATCACTGGCGGCCTTTAGCTCACGCAACTTCGCCTCTGCGTCAGCTTTGGCGGAGTACAAGGTTTTGAGGTGCTCCTCATACTCCTTTTTAGCATCCGCTTCGGCCACGTTTAACTTCGCCTCAAACAGATCAATTTGAGCGTTCCAGGCGTCCAGTTGCAATTTTGCCTTCTTTTCATACCCCACGCGTGTCATTTGTCCTCCTTTCTTTCCGGCTCGGTGAACTCCCGCATTCGAGAGCTACTTGTCAGGCCGCGACGATAGCTTTGAGCATCCAAACGGCCTTTTCATGTTTGGCCATTCGTGTGTTCATCAGATCTTCGGTCGCACCGTCGCCGTGGCGCGATGCGAGTGTCGCGGTCTCGCGCAGTTTGCGGGCAATCTTTTCATTGTCGGCGATCAATTGCTTTATCATGCCGTCAGCGTCTTTGATCGACTCTTCCTCGACCAGAGTGGCTTGGCTGATCATGTCCGTAAATGAAATTGGTGCCACGTGACCCAGAGCACGGATACGCTCAGCAAGATCATCGATTGACTCGAACAGGTCGCGATATTGCCGCTCAGTCAGTTCATGGATTGGCAGGAACAAAGGACCCACGACATTCCAATGGCAGCCTTGCGTCTTAACCATCAAAACCATGCTGTCTGACAAGACTTCGGTCACCGCATTGGAGATCCACGCATTCTTGTCGATACCTGTGTCGTGAGTTTCATCTTGCGCTTCGGGTTTCAGGACTTGGTGTGTCATTTTCTCTCCTTCACGACTTCGTACATGGTTAATTATAGGAATGAATTACAAAAAATCAAATAAAATCATATTGTTAAGGTACGTATGTAACCCACAATAGGGTCATTCCTTGTGTTGATGATCCGCTGTGTCCCACCTTGCCTGCCTATGTTATTGTAGACATGGAGGTGCAGTGGCATACATGATTGGAGTAAGTGACGTAAGTGATAGGGACCAACCCATTGTCTGACCAAAGCCGACCGCCCAAACGAACCGAAAAACTCCAGCTGATGTTGGATCTCGACGAGCTCAAGGCAATTGATGACTGGAGGTTCGAGAACCGTTTGCCATCAAGAGCTGCTGCCATTCGCGAACTCATTCGCCGCGGTCTGATCACAAATGAATTTGAAGAACCACCTACAGATGCGCCATCCGGCGATTTTCGTGTCGTAGACGAATGAAATTCACCCTCTGCGTGGATGGGACAGATCAAAGCCTCTCCTAAAATAAAGTTGCTAAGCTAAAAGTCTCGCTCAGCCCGTCACGCACTCAGCGCCAACGATCACTGGGTCACTTACTACCTAGCAAATCATCCTCGTTGTTTTGCACCGATGTGCTATTGTCCACGGGAGGATCGCTTAACAGATCTCCTTCAGCTTCACTGGAAGCAGGTTCTGGTGTGCGCGAGGCAGGTTCTGGAGCAACAATTGAGTCCTTAAGATTGTCTGAAGAGCCATCCAGCACGCGCACACCTTCGGGAAAGATGACTTCACGCGCTTCATCTGGCATTGAGATACCTTCCACTGTGAGCGCCGACTTCACCGCGCGCAACAGGGACGATTTCAGTTTTATTGGAGAAATAGTGTGACCATCGAACCAGTAGTACGTTCTGATGTTCACAGTTGAAGCACCCAGTTCATCTACAAGAACCATTGGTTCGGGATCCCTGAGCACAGCACTATGAGCATTTAAGGTCTCCAGAATGATCGACTGAGCGTCCGCTATACCTGCATCATATCCAATGCCAACTACAAACTCACCACGACGATCAGGTGATGAGCTGAAATTCACGATCACATTCTTAAAGACAGTCGAGTTAGGGATATGAATTTCGTTGCCTTCTACCGATGTCAGCAGCGTACTGCGTGTGGTCATGCTTTTTACCGTTCCGCTGAGGCCAGCCACGGTGATGAAATCACCGCGCTGAAACGGGCGGCGCACACTCAGGATAAGGCTGGAGAGGAAGTTTTCCGCGATATCGCGAAAAGCAAAACCGATAACGATACCGATCACACCGGCGCCACCCACCAAGGACAATGCAAGCTGCGTCAAGCCTGCGACCTGTAGAACAATGTAAAGACCCAAAAGAAAAACCGGAAAGGCAATCGCGCGCGCAACAACCTGTCTCAGGAAAGGAGATCGGATACGGTCCTTGAGCAACCAGCGCGCCAGTTTTGAGAGAAGCGACGCCACATACCAGGCCAGAGGCAGCACCAGTATTGCAAGCAACATCAATGGTAATACCGAGACAGCTTTCTTAATGATAGATTTCATTTCATTGAACGCAGGGGTGAGCGTCCAAACCGGTCTTTCGTCTATCGTGATGCGGTTGACTACAGCAACCACACCAGAGGTTTTTTGCGCCAAATCGCGTGCCCATGTGCGATGCGCATCTGATCCAGACTGACCGTCAAGAAAAACCACACCTTCATCAACACGCACGGATGCTCCTGTAAACCAACCAGCGGCATTCAGGATATTCTCGATGCGTTTTTTGATCGCTATGTCTGAAGCAGTTGGGTCAATTTCGACAGGCTGTTCTGGCGCTGTTGGGACTTCCTCGCCCACGGGAGCGGTTGCTTGTGAAACAACTATCGAAGGTACACACAATAAGAACAAAAAACCTATGACGAGCAAGGCGATATTGAGTCTTGGTTTTTTGTTCACAGCCATGATCTTTGTCGTTTCCCGCGATGTTTCTGCCAATCGTCACAGTTTAAGTCAGGATGTTCCGCTTGATAACGTGCGATATTCAAAAACGTTCCTTTTGACACAGTAAATTCTACCAAACTGGTCTTTGTTGCGCATACCCGTATTTTCAATGATTTGATGCACCCACTGCTTTGAATGAGAAATTGGTCGTTCCTGAAGCATCTCTCAAATGAGCTACTTTTTTCGGAGTTGGCCAATAGTACCGGTCTCAGAATTTAGCTTGGAACCTATCCCTGGTGTACTTGTTGTCATTGGACAGAAGCAAACAATAGATAGGAATCAAAAATGAACTGGGATCAAATCGAAGGGCAATGGAAGCAGTTGAAAGGGAGTGTTCAAGCCAAGTGGGGCGAACTCACAGATGACGAAGTCGACCAAGTGAACGGCGATCGAAACGCACTGGAAGGTAAAATCCAGGAGAAATACGGAAAAACAAAGGAAGAAGCGAAGAAGGAAGTCGATGATTTTCTGTCCTCAATGTGAGGGAAAATGTAACCAGCGAGGTTTGAGCGAAGCTTTGGCCTTGAAACGGCTATTTGAGCAGCGTGGCTGGGGTGTAGAATGGCACCTCCTGCTGCGCTGAAGGCCGACAATTCACGGCGACTTGTTCGCTCTTAGAGATTTCCGGCTATTGTCGGTTCACTGGGTCTTCTTAGACACGCGTATCCTGCCCAAGCCGTTCAAACCAGATCGTCCGGAACGCCTGGCAACCGCGCGCCGGCCTGTTTCGCCGGAGATGGATCATGTGGGACGAGGAACCCCGCCCGCTGACCCGGAAGCTGGCACGCGTTGCTATCCGCAAGAGAACCCCAATGCCTGGCCATCTCTGCGACATCAAAATAGTTGGGATCTGGGTCGTTGGGCAGCCAATGCTTGAGAACAGCCTGCCTGAGCTTTTGAACCGTTGGCGCATCTGTGCATTCAACGGCGGCTTCTGTGTCCCACCTCATGCTGCGGCCGTTCAGATTGGCCGATCCCACGATAAACCTTGCGTCGTCTATGATTAATACCTTGGAATGAACATAGATGATCTCCGAACCGTGCAATTGATCTCGGGAAGTCGATTTGCTCGCGACTTTTCGAACCGGGCTTAAAACCACGGCCCGTGCTCCAAATGCGCGATGTACAGCGTCAAGACACTCAGATTGGAGGTATTCACCCATTCGCTCCGGCAACCCGAATTTTTCCTCGAACGCAATCTCCTCCGGAGCTGCGGGCAGGATCATGACCAGATTAACGGTCGGGTTCTTCTGAGAGACTTGAACCAGAGCATCAGCAATGGCCTGGCTGCGGAAGAATTGGGTTTCGATATAAATCGTTTTCTGCGATGAGCTGATGGCAGCTATGTGGGCCTGTTCGATCTCGTCTACAACATTGCGTGGAGAAAGCTGCAAGCCGACCCGCCTTTTTTGGACGGATTTCGTCCGGAGAAGGCGAAATCCTTGCGATGCAACACGGACGTCAGGAACTTCATCCATTTCCAGCGGGCTGATCTGCGAGGGCAAAATGACTCCTTCTGGCGGGGCATGACGAGATTGCTCACGATACAATGCCTGCATGCGAAGCCTGTTTTCGTTCCAGCACGAGGCGATGTGACGTGAAATGTCACCAACAACACCGCCGGTCAGATCAACTGCTACATCGTGCCAAGTCTCGCTTGCTTCACGGTCGTGGGCGGGGCTGTCATACCGCCGTTCGTCAATGTCGAGACCTCCGATAACTGCGTTTTGATGGTCGGCTACGACGATTTTCTGGTGAAACGTTGCCGGAAAAAGACGTGGCAGTTTGAACGCACGCCATGCAATTCTTCCGTCCTCTCGCAGCCACAAATACCTCCAGATCCCCGGTCGATGAGAAAAGATGTCAGCACGATCATCGAGCGGTAAGGAGTTCAATTCTCTGCGTTGCTGCTCCAACTCGCGCACAGCAGGCAACCAGAATCCAAAACGAAGACCTTTGCCAACCCGTGCGTCGTGACGAACGACCATAGTTTCCAAATCGCCACTGTCCGACAAGCCCCCAAGTAAAGCTGCCGAACGCGCGCTGGCTTCATGTAGATCAGGTGCAACAATAGGATCGAAATCAGTCAGCAGAACGCGGATCTTTACTCCCGCAGCCAGCCGGTTCTGCAGTAGGTCCAACCACGTGTTACCTATATCAGTAGCGAACCTGAGGCGCGTAGTCGGGTCAAATACGCGAAAGGATAACCATAGATGACGCTGCGCCCTAAACGCCAGCCGCTCCATTGCAGGGAACCCTTGCTCAGCGGTGATCAGAGGGCAAAACTCTTCGACAGGTCGAAAAGGGGCATTTCCCAGATCACTCATCGGGACGATCGACCGAACCACGATTGCTCATAAAACGGCTCATTGCGAGGACAAGCGCAGCAGAGGCTGAGATCGTCAGGGCATGCACAAAAAATCCAAGACCAGATGCCATACCAACTGCACCGGCCACCCAAAGGCTGGCAGCAGTGGCCATACCGCCGACGTTTTTGTCGCCTTGGATGATAGCGCCTGCCCCTAGGAAACCGATGGCACCTATTAGCCCCTGAACAATGCGGGTTGGATCTGAGTTTATGTCACTCTCTGCCAACATTGCGGCAAACTCAATGGTCAGCATGGAAAATCCGGCAGCCCCAAGCGACACAAGCATATAGGTTCTTACGCCGATCTTACGATGGCGGATTTCCCGATCCAGGCCCAAAAGGCCACCGGTCAGCAAAGCACAGAGTAAACGCATCCCATAATCCAGAAAACCGATGTTTCGAAAACCGGATGTGAATACGTCTTCCACGCGATGTCCTGTTCGAATTTTGTTTTGCACCGAGCGAGCACATGGGCGCTAGCGACAAGAGTTTTGGTAGGCTCTCAGGATTAACGATCTGCGTCGCGGGAACAACCGGGAATTTCCGTTTTGAATTGGCCAATCAAAGCGCTGCGCCCGCGATTCACACGGCTTTTGACAGTGCCTGAAGGGCATTTCTCGTGTCGAGACACCTCGTCAATAGAATATCCAAAAGCGGCGACCAGGACGACGGCACGCTGCTGCGATCTGGGAAGTTTGCCAATACCTTGAATGAGTTCTTTGAGAAGCAGTGTGTCCTCCTGCGCGCCCTGTACAGAGAACATCGGTCCGTTCGCCATCGCATCCGTTAATTCGATTTCCCGTTGACCACGCCTCATCTTTGTTAGGAACAGGTTCTTCAGGATCGTGAACAACCACGCTCTCAGATTTGTGTCACAATCGAATTTATCCCGATTTGCCAAGGCCCGCAGCATGGTCTCCTGGACCAGATCGTCTGCGGCTTCAGTATCACGCGTCAAGCTACAGGCGTATGCCTTTAAGTTCTTTTGGTACTTTAACAGGCCTCGATCAAAGCGCTCCTTGTCGGTAATCTCTTTGGCAACGCCGCCAACATTCGAAGATGTTTCAATATCGGTAAAAGTTCCATCTGGCATCAGACCCCCAGAATGCGAGGCGGCCTGAAAACCCAGTTGCCGCGTCGCAAGAATTGCAAGTTACTTGCGAGCGTCGCGCGACTGTTCATCCAGAATCCCTAAACTTTTACATAGTCGCTCTAATTGATTCCCTGGTCACTTGGAGACGGAGAGTGGAACAAAACCACTGGGAACGCGTTCACATAGACACATTTGTCCGAGGGATAACTACGCATATGGCACGATCGCCGTTGGCCCAGAAATATGAACAGCTGTCGGAATGAAGCTCTTCAGTCATACATGTCTCCGGAGAAAAAACGAGAGGTAGACGGAATGAGCCGCACAGAAGGCGAAAACGGACCGGCCGATCCCTCAATTGTTTATGGGATCGCTGCACTGTCATTGATTGAGGCTATTATCTTGACGTTGCAGGAACGTGGTACTCTATCGGCCGACGAGGTGGATGAGGCTTTCGATGCCGCCATTTCCGCTCATAAGCATCGTCATGCGGCACATTCCGCGTCAGAAAACCAGATGGCGGCAAGTATTCTCAGCAAGCTGAGAATTGAAGGAAATTCCGTGCGACTGGACCTGTAAAGGTGTCCGTGCTTCAATGCGATGTAGAATACACGATCAAATTGTGGCCATGAACTGGATTTCGTAGTGGATGCACGCCAAGAAGCGGGACTTATCCAATTGACCGAAATACTGCTCAACAAGATCTCAGGTTTCTTCGACGTAACCGAGGACGTTAAGTCGACGTTCACCGAGATTTGCACCGAATTAGTTGAGTTTGATGCAGGCACGGTAATCGTTTCTCAGGGTGGAAACTATGGAGACATTTTTCTGCTGGAGAAGGGTTGGGTGGTCCGGTCGCGTCACCTAGAAAACGGGGCACGGCAGATTGTGAACGTTGCACTTCCGGGTGATTTCGTCGCTATGAATGCGTTGCTGTTCGCAACGTCTGACTTCGAACTAAGGTGCAAAACAGACATCGTTGCCTATCGTTTGCCGGCTGATCGGTTGGGAACTGCGTTGACACGTAACGCAATGCTGGCCGCGGCATTGTTTTGGGTGAATGCGCACGAGGAAAGCCTTTTGGCAGAGCGCATTGTCTCTCTTGGGCGCCGTTCAGCACGAGTAAGGACGGCCCATGTGCTGTGTGAGTTGATATCGAGATTGGAGATCATTGGTATAACCGACCCTGAACAGTTCTTTATCCCAATGTCACAAGAGGAATTTGCCGACATCCTTGGCATCTCAGTCGTGCATACAAACAAAACTCTTCGAGCGTTTGAGCGTGACGCGGTGATATCGTTTCGGAATGCGGTATTGAGGGTCGTGGACAGGGTGCAGTTGGAACACGAAGCTGGCTATGAAAACGGCTATCTCCAGTTTACCCGTAGAACTGATCACAAAGCCTGGCGACCGGGGCAGGTTCTGACGACTGCGTAACCACAAATACGGTGGAAGTACGGCTTGGTCGAGAAAACGCGATTGGATTGGAACCTTTATGCGGCTCGTCCGTTACTTCAATACCTCGTTGGCGACCGGCGTCCAGAGTTGTTTCTGGCGTCGGATCGTTAAGTAGGAACCTGAAACAGCCGCTTTATCGCGATGAGCGAGCAAAGCACAACAGAAGTGGACCAATCAATGTTTGAACTTACCGGTATTGGCGGGATTATCATCTTGGCGCTTGATATCTGGGCTCTAATTTCAATCTTCGGATCTGGGGCTACGACCGGTCAAAAAGTGATCTGGGCACTACTGGTGATAGTCCTGCCGGTTTTGGGATTCATTATTTGGTTTTTCGCCGGGCCGCGGTCCGCCGCCTGAACATTGGCCGCAGTTGCCGTGTTCCTTGACCCGTTTGTTCAGTGTCAGCAGGTGACACTAGCTTGATCGGAAGCCATCGTGGAACCCATCAGAATCCTGACCGAGCAGCTGACCTCCTTTGCGCAGGCATTTATTGCATTGACGCCAAATCTTCTGGTCGCCGCGCTGATAATCGGCATGACATTTGTTCTGGCGCGATTTGCCAGATTGGCGGCGAGGAAAATCCTTAGCCGATCCAATGCGCGACCCTCTTTGCTGAGAGCAATTGGAGCCGTCATTCGGCTAATGATCTGGATCACCGGTATATTGATTGCCGCGACGGTCATTTTCCCCGGCTTGACGCCAACCAAACTAGTTGCGGGTCTTGGCATTGGCTCCATTGCGATTGGGTTGGCATTCAAGGACATATTTGAGAATTTTCTCGCTGGCTTCCTAATACTTCTGCGTAAACCAATGCGGATAGGTGACGACATAGATTGTTTGGGGCTTACTGGCAAAGTTGAGGAGATTTCGATCCGAGACACGTTTTTGCGAAAGCGGTCAGGCGAATTGTTGATTGTTCCAAACAGCTATCTCTTTAAAAACCCTGTCAAAATACTGACAGATCAGGAGTTGCGCCGGATTTCATTAACAGTTGGCGTTGCCTACCACGAAGATGCAGCAGCCGCGAAGGAAGTGATCGAAAACGCCATCGGAACGATCAGTAAATCCGTTTCCAATCGACCAGCTCAGGTTTTCGCGAAGGAGTTCAATTCGTCATCAATCGATTTTCTGGTGCGCTGGTGGACGAAAAGTGCCCCGCCCAATGAACATGCCGCGCGTGACAAGGCCGTAATTGCCATCAAGACAGCGCTCGACGATGCAGGAATTGAAATCCCCTACCCTTATCGCACTTTGACCTTTGCGGAGCCGTTGAAATTAGTTGTTCGACCTAATGACAGCGGTACTGACGCCGGAAGTTAATCCACTCCACCATTAGCCATGGTGTGTCTTTCCTTTGCGTGGCGCTTTTGATCAACATTGCCTTGACGTAGTCTAAGGGTCCGCAGCACCACCAAGAAAGGCACCCACTCGTTTTGTGGCTTCAATCTCATCCAAAATTATCTTGGCAACGATCAGGATCGGAACAGCAATGATCATGCCGATTACAGACCAAATCCACGCGAAAAACGCGACGGCGACAAAAACAACCGTCGTGTTCAGTTTCAGTCTGTTTGACAGCAATTTGGGCGTAATGAATTGCCCTTCAATGTTGGTGAGAGCCATATAGGTCAGAAACACGCCGATTGACGACCACAATTCATCAAAAACCGAAAAAGCTGCCAAAGCCGCAAAGGCCGCGCCTCCGATGGCGCCAAGAAACGGAATAAAATTCAGCGCGAATGCGACGAAGCCAAATATCTCCGGGTTCGGCAAACCCCAAAGATACATCGCAATCGCAACGGTGATACCGAGGCTGGCATTGATCAGAACAATGCTGCCCAGATAGTGGCCCAGCTTTTCTTCCACCAACTTGACGACTGAGATCGCACTTCGTTTGTCTTCAAACTTGCCGAAACACTCCACGATTTTGGTGATGAATAAGTCGCCTGATGAGATCAAGAAAAACAGCAAGATCATCGCAAAGACTATCTGACCCACGATCGCCGGGGCTTGTCCCATGATTTGTGCGATGAAATTGCCCGAAGCGACAACTCTGACTTCTAGCGCAGATGGATCTGCTTCTGGAGTTAGCACTTCTTGCGCGGCCGCAGCCGCTTCGTTGAGTTTTTCAACTGCCCCTCCACGCCCTGAAACTTCGTTCGAGAAATTCTGGATTAGCCGCGGAAGGTCATCAAGTAGATCGGCCGTGGGTTCGGCAAATGTCAATAGGATGTAAGTTAGGCCCACTGCTGCGATCAGGATCACGATTAAGGCCGTGACAACACTGGGAACGCCAATACGAGACAAGCGGCGTTGAAACGGACCAACTGTCAGGTACCCGAGAACGGCAGCCGTGATCGGCGTTAGAAAATCCGCTGACCACGCCAGTGCCTGGATGAGCATAAACAGAAAGATGCCAATTATGGCCCAATTCGCATCAGCTCTCATTCCGGCCTCTACTCTCGCGTCTCACCTAACGTGTCTGCCTTGACAGCTCCGCGTTCGCCCATAGGCTGGTCTGGACCGATTGTTGTGTCAACTTTGGTTTGTGCTTCCATCTCAGCATTGATCTCACCTCCCAACAGCACGACGAAAGCAGAGATCCAAACCCACATCATCATGATAACTACACCGCCTAATGCGCCAAAGCTCTCGTTGTATGACGCGAAGTTACCGACATAATAGGTAAACGCAACAGAAGCGATAATCCACACAACGCAGGCAACCAGGGCGCCGGGAGTTACCCAGCTCCATTCTGCCGTACTTCGTGAGGGGCCGAACCGATATACTATGGCAAGTCCGGCAAGCGTCGCGACAATCATGACAACCCAGCGAAAAACGATCGCCAGCCATTCGCCGATCAACGGCCATTCAACGATTGAGAGGACGGCAGGGACAGCAACAATCGAAGCAATACCAATCAATACGCCGAAGATCAGCATGATCGTCAGCAAAAGCAATTGCAGGTTCAGCATGAGGAACCCGCGTTTCTCCTCTTCACTATAAACCAGATTCAATCCCATCACGAGGTTTGCCATCCCGCGAGAGGCTGACCAGAAGGACAAAAGCATCCCGGATATCGCCGCCAAGGTCAGTCCCTTGTCGGCTGCGCTGGACACTTCAGTTGCCTGGTTTGTGATGATTGAGAGCACCTCATCTGGTACGAGGCCATCAAAATCCGTCATCTGTTCAAGAATGGATTGTGGATCGAACGCCAACCCACCCAGTGCAAGCATCGCTCCGAATGCCGGGAAAATCGCCAGAAGACCATAAAAAGCGACACCTGCTGCCACCAGACTGATACGGTTGGCGACAAGTCGGTTCTTGATGCGCCACACAATATCAATCCAGCCGGTTATCGGGATTTGTGCTGGCGTTTCTGCGGTACGACCTCGCTTCACAGTTCCTTCTCCATTACTCAGAGCTGGGGCTGCCACCAACAGAATGATCGGTGGCGGTGCCATGTGATGCTTCTTCTATCATGATGCGATCGGCTTCGCGAAACAGCTTGTTTCTTGCATCTCGCGCTTCGTTTTCTTGTTTGCGAAGTAAAATCACGCCACCAACTGCGGCACCAACCGCAAGGGCAATTCCGCCGACCGCAAATGGGTTATCTTGCACAGTGCGTTTGGTTTTTCTGGCACCGGACCGTAAGGTGTCGATGGCTGTTTCCGCTGCATCTACCGCCGTTGTGCGCGCTTGAATTACTCGATCACGTGCTTCCTCTGACAGGTTCTCGGTGCCTTCCGTGATACGGTCACGCAGCGTTTGGGCATCCGCTGAAAGCTTCTCAATCCGATTGGAGGTTGCTGTTAACACTCTTTGAGAACGTGAGGCCCGAGCTTGATTTAGTTCTGAGGAAGACTGGTACCTGTATGTCTCTTGCGCGTGTCGCGGTTCGGGTTCTTTTGGCGCGATCGGACGTGCGTCGCGCCGATTGGGCGAACCTATAGCCATCCAGGTCAGCCCTGCCAATACCAGACCAGCTGCAATTGGTTTTTCGCGGGCGCGTTTGATCACAGTACCCGCGAAGTCATCCAGAATGTCTGAACTGACACCGCGCAATTGACCTGACACAGTCTCGCGGATTCCATCGAAAGAAAGGTTGTGGTTCAGTGAACTGAGGGTATCGCTCAGCTGTTCCCGTTCGCGATCGATGCCTTGCTGAATTTCATCTGGCGTCCTGGTATCTTCATTCATTTGCTACGTCCTTTACGGCTTTTGCATCCCGCTTCACACTGTCCATTGCTCGCTTGGGTGCCAGGTTCGACACTTTAAGATCATGGACGCCCTTCTGAACCATCAGGTAAGCAACAGCAGCGAACAAAACGCCCACGATCAGTGCGGCCCAACCGCCGGCTATGCCCAGCTCCGTCAGGGCTGCAACAAGCGCAGCAGCCAGCACATTCAGGGACACCAGACTGACAACGATGGCACCGACCAGTAGCCCGACGGCAACTGCGGCCTGGCTCGCGCTTTCCACCAATTCGGCACGCGCCAGACGCACTTCTTCCCTTATGAGAGTACTGGACTGCGACAAGGCCTGCCCGACCAACTCAGATGTTGATGGCTCGGACGGCGAGCTCATGACTCGCCCCCATCCTTTGATACCATCCGCGCAAGGGAATAGCCGAGCAGGGCCGCCGCGCCGGCAAACAACAGTGGGTTACGACGGGCAAAACCGCTTACACTGGTGCTCAACTCCCTGATATCTTGGTCACGGATCGCATCTGAAACATCGGCTAACCCTTGGGCCAATTGTCCAAACGTACGCTCGTGAATCGATCCGTCTTCCAGGGACGTCGCCACTTCGCGCAAGCTGTGGCTGACTCGGTCGACGGCGTCGCCTACCGTTGCAGCAGTTTGTTCAGCAGTTTCACGTGTTTGCTCCGCCAGTTCTGACGCACCGGATGACAGAGCATCTTTTGCGGTTTTAGCCGCGTCTGCCGCGACCTGCTGGGTTTTTTTCACACCCCGGTCCGCAGGGATTCCAGTTTCTTTGGCTGGGGTGGAGCGTTTAGAATCGGACAAGCTACTTCTACCTTCATTGGTGCGTTTTTTGTTGGTCATTGGAGGATCCTCTTCAAAGAACGATTTGAATAATGACGAGGACAACTACGACGACGCCGATGATGTAAAAGATGTTTCGCATCGTATGAGCCTTGTTTTTCAGTTGATGTACGCTGGCAGGAGACTCGGGCCGCCCAACCGTGCGGGCGGCCCAAGATCGGATTAGTCCCAGAACCCTTCATCCAGGTTTTTGCGTTCCATCAGCTGGTCCTTAGACAAGCCAGTTACCAGGCTGAAATTCTTGTCGTCGACGGGAACCAATTTCACGCCGTCAACCTCGATAAACACATGCTTATCGCCAATGTCCAGGAAACCCCCGACCTCGGCGATGACACCGATCATTTGTCCGTCGCGGTCCAACACCACGTCTTCGATTTCACCAATATTGTTCCAGCTATCGTCAACCTTCTCGAAAGCCTGGCTGATGTCCCAAGCGGTGCTGCCATCGGAATTGGTTGTGTAAACCGCAGCACCCATAATGTCCCGGGTACGGATCATCTCCGCACGATCATAGGTGGTCTCGGCGCTCAGGGGCGTTGCGAGAGCAAGCAAGATAACCGTTGATTTCATCACATTCATGGTCTTTCCTTTTTTGATTTGTCCGGTGGTCAACGTGCGAACTGTCATTTGGTTCAATCAAAGTTTCCAACTGAGAGTTGAACAATTTCGGTCATTTGACGTTGACAGTCGCGCGGTCGATTTGCCGGCTCTAACTGTGGTAGTTGAGGTATGCGCCACTGAAGGTGGAATGTATTGTTACGGAGACGAGCAGGCAGAATGCACAGAAGGGATAGAGCTTGGAGGCAAAAAGTGACCGACGAACAAGAAATTCGCGAAGCATCGTCACTGAGCTCACGACAGGTCTACGAAGTCATACGGCGCGAAGGCGATGAGGAACTTGGGCGCCCGACAAACTCGCTGATTTGGTCAGGTACAGCAGCCGGTATACTCATCAGCTTTTCAGTGCTTGGTGAAGCTATTTTAAGAACACACCTGCCGAATACGTCATGGCGCTTACTCATTGAGAATTTTGGCTACAGTTTTGGATTCCTACTCGTCATCCTGGGGCGCATGCAGTTATTCACCGAAAATACCATCACAACAATTCTCCCTCTGGTAAATCAAAGATCGTTGTCATGCTTGTTAGGTGTTCTGCGCCTTTGGGGAATTGTGCTCGCTGCAAATGTTGTCGGGGCAGCTTTGGCGGCCGGGTTCATCGCGTTTTCAGGGGCCTTTTCAGAGAACCTTCTGGCTAACGTCGCTGAACTATCCGCTCATGCAACCAGTTTTACGCCGATAGAAGCGTTTGCCCGTGCAATACCAGCAGGCATCCTCATCGCATCAATAGTTTGGATGTTGCCCGGCCAACCGGGCAACGACGTTGTGGTTATTGTGCTGTTTACGTGGCTGATCGCTGCCGGCGATTTCACTCACGTGATCGCGGGTTCGGTGGAAATGTGGTACATGCTGTTTGAGAAGCAACTATCTGTAACCCAGGCCGTTTTCGGTTTCTTCGTTCCAGTTTTGTTCGGGAATATCGTTGGTGGAACAGCTATCTTTACAATGCTCGCATGGGGTCAGGTAATTGCCGAAATTGAGGATTAAACTGAACGGTATTGCCAAGTTACTCAGGCTGATTCAACCAGTTGGGTCGCGCCTATGAACATCCCGACGACGATACCGCGCCTGAACGCGAACCTAATCAGGCCGCTGTTCATTATCCACAGTTTCCTACTCTCACAAATCCTTCGCTTCCCTTTGTTGAAGCTACCCAAACATCGAAAGAAAAGCACATGGGACACTAAAACGGAAACGACCACAGCCAGGACGAGAATGAAACTCATTCGGACCAGTTGAACCCGAACAATGATACATATTGGAGCGACCGTGGCTACGAGGAGCGGCATGATGACTGGGAGAGCGCTTTAACGCGCGCTCCTTGTCGACATAGCGGACAGCCTGAGCCTTCACCACCTACGCGCTGCAAACCGTTATCAGATAGGCAACTCCGAGGTCGCTTTTTCGGTAGAGACCACGATAGAGGTGCGGAATTTCCGGACGTTCTTGTCGGCAAAGAAAAAACGATGTGTGAAGGCCTCGTAACCTGCGATGTCCTTTGCCATCACAACAAGGATAAAGTCCGCGTCGCCCGCGATACAATAGAAATGGGTCACTTGACGATCTTCGCGCGCTTTGCGCTTAAATGCATCGATCTGGTCGAGGCGGTCGCGTTCCAGCTCAACCGATACGATGGCGGTGATGGCTATTCCAATGGATTTAGGATCGAGAATCGCCACCTCGCGCTTGATTACACGTGCTTCACGCAGTGACCGTATCCGTCGCTGGACTGAGGCGGTCGAAATGCCAGTCACGTCTGCAAGGCCTTGAATGGAAATCTTCGAATTTCTCTGTAGATGGTCAAGCAGATTTCGATCTGTAGCATCCATGATCATCAATATCCTGTTTTTCGTCGTAATCCGATGCAAGCACATCAACTTTTATCCCTCTTCGGTATATTCCGCATCAAGACAACAGTCTATTTCTTCTGTTATGAAACATGGTGCTATTGCAATTCTCCCTCTCGCTCTTGGAGCCGCTATTTATGGCTTCGCTTTTGGTCTTCTCGCCGCGCAAGTTGGTTTCCCATGGTGGAGTGTCGGGCTGATGAGCGCCACGGTCCACGCCGGGTCTTCGCAGATCGTCGCCGTGGAGCAATTTGCTTCGACGCAAGCGGTCCTGGGTGCTGCACTGGCAGGGGCGGCGTTGAATTTGCGCTACATCGGCATCGTTGCAAGCCTGTCAGACGTGCTGGAAGGGTTGTCGTTGCGGACCAAACTCTTGGCGATCCACATAACAGGCGATGAAAACTGGGCGCTGACAATGACAGAACGCGCCAAATCCCCTGACATTGGCGCTCCGTTTCTGCTGGGGTCTGGCTTTGTTATGATCAGTATCTGGGCAGTTTCGACCTCAACCGGAGCTGTGGTTGGATCAGTGCTGCCCAATCTCGAAAAGCTTGGCTTGGGCTTTGCGTTCACGGCGGCCTTCATCGCCATGTCGCGAGGACTCTGGCGCAGCCGCTCACAAATGCTTCCTTGGATTGTAGCAGCAGCCGCGACCGTCGCCATTGTGGCGCTAGGTTTGCCAAAAGCCTATGCCATCGTTGCTGGGACGATGTCCGGGCTGGTGGTCTTGTTTGTCCTTCGTCAGACGAAAGAAGTGCTGGTATGAGCGGAGCACACTGGGCCGTCATTGGCGTTCTGGCCCTTGCCGCGTTCTCCATTCGTGTTATCGGATTGATCGCCGGCGGGCGCATCCGAGCCTCACGCCAAGCGTGGGTGCTAGATGAATTGCCTGGCTTGATTGTCATCTGCCTGGTCGCGGCATCATTGGCAGATCAGCCCGTACAGACTTGGGTTGCTGCGAGTGCAGCGCTTGGCGCTGCAATCGTGACCAACCATGTCATTTCAACGATGGCTGTTGGTGTGATGGTCTATGCAGGTCTCATGCTGATTGGGATGTAACAGGTTAATTTGGAAAGTCTGATTAGCGCGAGGTTGCGTGACCTAGCAATGCCGCCTATATGAACATCTCTACGATTATGCCGCGCTTGAAGCTTTTTCACTATCTTCTTGAGCTCCTTAATATTGCGGATTGGGCTTACTATCGCTTCGCGTTGGGCTCAGCTGACGTCGAGGATTTGTTTGTAGCAAGGGGTATGATCGTTAGCCAGGAAGCAGTTCGGCTGTGGGTCAATTGCTTTGGTCAGCACTTTGCAGTTTGCATCCGCAGAGATAGGCCGCTGCTGCGCAATAAGTGTTACTCAGACGAGTTCGTGATCACAGCCTGTCGCAAGAAGCACAGGTTATGGGGCGCGATTAACACAACAGCGACGGCATGGATCTTAGACCGTGTGCAGACTAAGCTAAAATCGAACATAGAGCCAAATCGCATAGGCAAACACATCAGGCAGGAAACGATGGCAACGTTAAAGCGCTGAACGCTTGGGACTGATCATACCGTTCAGTTACATATCTTCATCACAAGCGCCCTAAGTCCACAATGCCGCCAATTCGCCCTCGCTTTTTGACACCATTGTGAACAAATCTATTTATTTTGTGTCAGCTTACGCTTGAAGAAACACCGGATGCCGAATTCAACACTCACCATGCCGATCAATTCCCAGCCTGCTTTGCCAAGTTGGGCAAACCTCTTTTGTGCAGTTTTATCTTCTCTGATCAGTAGATCTCGGTATTCAAATTTTTTCATCTCGTTCCCCGTTAGCCGAATTATCCAGAGGTCACTACAGGCAAGAAGACTACGCCATTGACCTTCAGGCCGTCACATTTTTTTCGTTAGAGTACACAAATAGATTGTGCCTCGAATGTCATCGACAATCTTGGCTTGCCAAACTGCTGATGATCGATTGAGAGCAATCAGCGATTACTGGAGGTTCTGTTGCAAAGCTTTGAGCCCGCCGAGCAGTTTCAGCAATTGCTCGGGAGTTAAGCTGCGAGCTCAGCGAACTGCTGAAATGGGCAGAGTCCGGGTGTGAATTGCCCCTTGCGGATCATGTGCGAAACCTCGATGCCTGCTAGCGTCGCCGATGCTGAAGCAAAGGCCTTGAACCCCAGCATCGGCCGCGTGCGCCTCTTGATGAAACGGTGGTCCTGTTCAACGATATTGTTCAAGTATTTCCGCCTCACCATCTCGATTGGAATCGGACAACCAAAGCCTTTGAGCATCTTGTTGATCGCCTTTACGCCAGCAGTATTGGCGCCACTTTTGTCGATGACGATCTTTCTGGGAAGGCCGTTGACCTCTAGCATCCTGACGAAGAACTTTGTCGCAGCAGGTTTGTTTCGACGTGGGCACAGCATGAAATCGAGCGTTTTGCCGTATTTGTCGACCGCTCGATAGAGATAAACCCACGAACCTTTCACCTTGATATACGTTCTTTAATTGAGCAGCAGCTCTCGGTGAGATTAGTCCGGTATCGACCACCTGCAAGGTTCTTTCCG